>CAZWIE010000004.1:311656-422787 GCA_964634245.1 uncultured Bifidobacterium sp. | reverse complement strand
ACCGCGCCGCCGTTGATCGCGGTACCGCCCGTCGAGCTGATGGCGACGCTGGTCAGCGCCGTGGTACCGCCAATCGCGCCACCCAGCACCGTTGCGCCGCTATCCGCGATGGTCAGCGATTTCGCGCCATTGACGGTCGAACCCAAGGTGATATCGCTACCCGTCAGCGTGGTGTTCGCACCCAGCGTGACGGCATTGCTGAAGGTTTGGCTGCCGCTGGTCGTGACCGCGCCGCCATTGATCGTGGTGCCGCTCGTCGAACCAACGGTCACGCTGGTCAGCGCCGTGGTGCCGCCGATCGTGCCACCCAGCACGGTCGCGCCATCGTCCGCGATCGTCAGCGACTTCGCGCCATTGACCGTCGAACCGAGGTTAATGCCGTTACCGGTCAGCGTGGTGTTCGCACCCAGCGTGACAGCATCGCTCCAGGTCTGGCTACCGGTCGTGGTGACGGCGCCGCCATTGATCGTGGTGCCGTTCGTCGAACCGACGGTCACGCTGGTCAGCGCCGTGGTACCGCCAATCGCGCCACCCAGCACCGTTGCGCCGCTATCCGCGATGGTCAGCGATTTCGCGCCATTGACGGTCGAACCCAAGGTGATATCGCTACCCGTCAGCGTGGTGTTCGCACCGAGCGTGACGGCATTGCTGAAGGTTTGGCTGCCGCTGGTCGTAACCGCGCCGCCATTGATCGTGGTGCCGTTCGTCGAACCGACGGTCACGCTGGTCAGCGCCGTGGTGCCGCCGATCGCACCGCCAATGACGCTTGCGCCGCTATCCACGATCGTCAGCGACTTCGCGCCATTGACCGTCGAACCGAGGTTGATACCGTGACCCGTCAAGGTCGTGTTCGCACCCAGCGTGACGGCATCGCTCCAGGTCTGGCTACCGGTCGTGGTGACGGCGCCCCCATTGATCGAAGTGCCATTCGTCGAACCCACGGTGACGCTGGTCAGCGCCGTGGTGCCGCCAATTGCGCCACCCAGCACCGTCGCACCGCTATCCACGATGGTCAGCGACTTCGCGCCATTGACGGTCGAACCCAAGGTGATATCGCTACCCGTCAGCGTCGTGTTCGCACCCAGCGTGACGGCATTGTTGAAGGTTTGGCTGCCGCTGGTCGTGACCGCGCCGCCGTTGATCGCGGTACCGCCCGTCGAGCTGATGGCGACGCTGGTCAATGCGGTGGTGCCGCCCACCGCGCCACCCAGCGTCGTCGCGCCCGCATCCGTGATGGACACCGCATGCGCGCCATCCAGCGTGGACGAGAAGGCAATCGCATTACCGCTCAACGCGGCATCAGCACCGAAGGTGACCGGGCCAGTGAATTGCTGGGCGCCGCTGGTCGCCACCGAGCCGCCATCGATCGCGATCGCACTACCCTGCAGCGACAGCGATGCCAGCGGCGTGGTGGCACCGATGGCCTTCGCCACCGACACCGTGCCCGTACCTGCATTGGCCGCCAGGGTGTGCGCGGATACGCCATCACCATTGACGCTGCCGCCGATCGTGAGCGCCCCGCCCTGCGTTGCGAGCGTCGTGTTCGCCTGCAGCGTCACCGGCGTATTCGCATCGCCGAGCGTCATTGCCGCATTGGTGGTCGTCACGCTGCCGCCAAGTTTGACCGAGGACGGTGCTGTGGCCACCAGGCCACCGGCGAACAGGCTACTGTCATTCGCCGCATCGCCAATGACCAGCTGACCCGTGTTCTGGAACACCATCGGCGCGGTGACCGAGTTCGATGCGCCCGTGATCGACAGGTGATAGCCGCCGGCATTCGCCAACAGCTGAGGTGTCTGAAGGCCGCCAGCAAACGTGACCCACTGGCCGGCCGCCGTGGCGTCGATGACAACACTGGTGCCCGTCGTCACCGGGCCGCCGAAGCTTGCGCTACCGCTGTTGACCAAGGTCAGTGTTGCCAGCGGCACGCTGTTACCGATCGCACCGGTTGTGGCGAGAGTGACCACGCCGCCGGTGCCGGCGTTCAGCGTGACCGATTCCATGCCGCTGGTCGTGCCGTTCAGGGTCTTGGCGAAGGTGATTGCGGCACCGCCTGGCAGCGCGCCATTGTTGGTGGTGTCAAACACCGTGTCGGCCGTCACCACCACGTCGGTATTGAACAGCAACGATGCTGTACCGCTAGAGCGCACCAGGCCGCCGCTGATCGTGGTGGTGCCCGCGCCATTGGTCTCGAAGTGTAGCGGTGCCGACGAATTACCCACCGAGCCGCTGATGAGGGTATCGCCGCTATCGGTCAGCACCAGGCGGTGCGGGCCGTTCAGGTTGCTGTCGAAAGTCAGGCCATTGCCGCTGATGCCGACATCGCCGGTGATGGCGACCGCGCCATGCCATTGTTGCGCGCCATTGCTGGTGATCGATGCGCCCAGAGTCGCCGGACCGACCACATCGATACTGCCGCCCACGGTCACTGCGCCGTTCAGCACGGCGCTGCCGCCCAGCGTCAGGTTGCCCGTCACGTCCAGTGTGCTGCCGGCTGTCGTATCGCCAGTCACGCTCATGTTGCCGCCCACAACGACCGCGCCGGAGGTAGTCGCTGCGCCGCTGACCGCCAGATTGCCGCCGACCGACAACACGCCGATCTGCACGTCCGGCGCGACCAGGCTCAGGTTGCTGGTATTGCCGGTCAGCGTGCCGCGCACCGTCAGCGTACCGTCGGATTGCAGCGTGCCGCCTTCATTGCCGCTCAGCGTGGTGTTCATCGGGCCGCTGGAACGCAGTGCGGTGCTGCTGCCAGTCAGACTGACGTCGCCCGAGATCAGGTTGCCGGCGTTCGACAGCACGATAGGACGCAGGAAATCACCCTGCTGTGCCGTGACCGTCAGGCCTTCGCGCGCGATCAGCGTGGTGGATGCTGCCTGCGCCACGCTGCCGTCATTGTTGGTGATGCTCAGCGGGCCGTTGCTGGTGAAATTGCCCAGGCTCAGGTTGCCGGCGCTGTTGGTGATGTTCGCGCCGTAGGCGGCCGAGATGCTGCCGCTGTCGGTCTGGCCAAAGCCGCGGTTCACGGTCAACAGTTCGCCCACGGACACGGTACCCCCGGATTGACGCAGCTCACCGACCTCCATCGCGCCGCTGGTCGACAGCGAGCCGCCAGTCTGCGTCAGCGACAGGTTGGGCGCTTCCAGCGAGCTCAACGACACCGTGCCGGCCGAAGCCCCGAAGCTCACCGATGCATCGGCGTTGACGATCACGCGCGCCACGTTGGCGCGGTCCGGCAGCACGCCACCCGCCCAGTTACCGGCATCCATCCAGTCGCTGGTGGCGCCGGCACCGGTCCAGGTGGTGGATGCGGCCTGATCGATGCGCGCAGTCACGGTTGCGCTGTTGATAGTCAGCGCGTAGTTGGTCGCATCGGCACCCGTCAGCGACAGACCGTTGATGGTCACGGTCTTGCCGGTGCCGACATGGCGGTCGTCAAAGCTTGCAGTGCGCACCACGGTCAGCACGTCATTGGCCAGACGGTCGTCGGTGCTGGTCACCTGCGCGACTGCCGAGCCGTCATAGATCTTCGAAATGCCACCGAAGCTCGGGGTCAGCGCACGCGCGGTGATGTCGGCCGTGGTCTGTCCCGACGGCGACACCACGTAGTTGTCGGCATCGGTGCCCGACAGGCTGACGCTGGTCACGGTCACGGTCTTGCCGGTGGCAGCGTTCTTGTCGCTGAAGGCAGCGCTGCGCGCAATGCTCAGCACATCATTGGCGACGCGATCGTCACTGGTAGTGACGGTGGCGACGATGCCGCCGTCGTACACCTTATTCACGCCGCTCCAGGTCACGATCAGCGTGCGCGGGGTAATGTCGGCGGTCGTGGCGCCGCCTGCGGCGACCGAGTAGTTGCCGGCGTCGGTACCCGACAGGCTGACGCCGGACACGGTCACGGCCTTGCCGTTGGCGACGTTCTTGTCGGCATACGAGGCGCTACGGTTGATCGTCAGCACGTCGCCGGCCACGCGGTCATCCGTCGTGGTCACGGTGGCGACAGTGCCACCGTCATACACCTTGCTCACCCCGCTATAGCCGACGGTCAGCAGGCGCTGGGTAATGTCGGCGGTGGTGCTACCGGTGGACGCCACCGAGTAGTTGCCGGCATCGAGGCCGGTCAGGCTCACGCCCGCCACGCTCACTGTCTTGCCGGTGGCCGCGTTCTTGTCGCTGAAGGTGGCTGTGCGAACTACGCTCAGCACATCGCCGCTCACGCGGTCATCGCTGGTGGTGACGGTGGCAGACTGCGAGCCGTCATACACCTTGTCGACGCCGCCATAGGTGACGGTCAGCAGCTTGGCTGTGATGTCGGCCGTGGTCGTTCCGGTCGCCGAGACCGAGTAGTTGCCCGCGTCCGTGCCTGACAGGGACACGCCCGACACCGACACTACCTTGCCTGTAGCAACGTTCTTGTCAGCGAAGCCAGCGGTACGCGCGATCGTCAGCACGTCGCCGGCGACGCGGTCATCGTTGGTGGTAACGGTCGCAACGGTACCGCCATCGTAAACGCGGTCGACACCGGCGTAAGTCACGGTGAGCACGCGCTGGGTGATGTTGGCGGTGGTGCTGCCAGTGGCTGCGACCGAGTAGTTGTCGGCGTCGGTGCCGGTCAGGCTGACCCCGGTCACGCTCACCGTCTTGCCACCACCGACGTTCTTGTCGCCGAACGCTGCCGTACGCACGACGGAGAGCACATCGCCAGCCACGCGGTCATCGCTGGTGGTGACAAGCGCAGTCATGCCGCCGTCATACACCTTGTTCACGCCGGTATAAGCCACATTCAGCGTGCGCTGCGTGATGTCGGCCGTGGTGCTGCCGATCGCAGCAACCTCATAGTTGGCGGCATCGGTGCCGGTCAGGCTGACACCGGAAACGCTGACGGTCTTGCCGGTGGCAACGTTCTTGTCGCCGAAGGCAGCCGTGCGCACGACCGACAAGGTATCGCCGACAACGCGATCGTCGCTGGTGGTGACGGTGGCAGTGGTGTCGCCGTCATACACCTTGTTGACGCCGCCGTAGGTGACGTTCAGCGTGCGCGGCGTAATCTGGCCATTGCTGCCGATGTAAGTCGCGCCGCCGCTCAGGTAGTAGTTGGCCGAATCATCGGTGGTCGTATTGTTGACGGTCACGCCAGCCAGCGTCAGGCTCGACAGCGTGTAAGCCTTGTCAGCGGCCACGCTGACGTTCTTGTTCGCGAAATTGCCCGTACCGGTCACGCTGACCTGGTCGGCGCTGCTGCCAGCCACCGGCGTCACCAACCCGATCGGGCTGAGCGCGAGGTTGGTCATCAGCGTGCTACCGTCATACACCTTGGTGACGCCAGTCGGATTGACGGTGACACCCTTCTGGTTCACTTGCCATCCACCGACGACGTTGATCGTGCTGCTGAAGTCCGAGCTGGCGCTGAAGACCGTCGTCGCATCCATCTGGTATGAACCCGCCTTCAGGTGACCGGCCGAACTGAACTGGCCATTTGCCGCGCCCAGATTGAACTGCGCCTTCGGCATCGTGCCGTCAGTCACCGTCACCGCATTGCCTGCGACGCTCACATAGCCCGAAGTCAGCAAATCGGTCACGGCGAACGAGCCGGCATTGTCCGGGTCGTCCGCCATGTAACGCGCCGAGGTCACGACGAAGTTCGGCGTGTCGCCATAGGTGGTCGTGATGTTCTGCACCTTCACCAGCAGCTCGCCGACCGGCACGATGGTGTAATTGCCCGGCACGAAAGTGATTGCGTAGTTGGACGCAGTCACCCCCGAGGGCACCAGCGCACCCGTGTAGCTGCCTGCCGAATCCTGCGCGGCAGTACCGGTCAGGCCGGAACGGTCGCGCGTAACCGCCAGCGTTCCGCCGAGCACGCCAGCCGTGGCCTCGGTCTGGCCGCCGACAAAGCCGCTGTAGCGAACGCCGTTGTAGCCAGCGGTGTCGGCCTCGGAATAGAACTTCGCATCATCGTTGGCCGTGATCGTCAGCGGCGCTTTCGTGATCGTGCCGCTGCCATCGCTCCAGACCAGGCGGTAGTTGCCGGCGCGCGTGCCGGACAGTGCGACCGAGCCTTGCTGTACCACCCGAGCACCGGCGTTGGCGCTGTCGAAGACCGGCGCGCCAGTCAGGCCCAGGCCATTGTTGAGCGCCATGTCGCTCGCCAGCACGCTGGACGAGGCGCTGGCCAGATTGCCATAGCCGGTGACGCCCGCCGCCAGTGCGGTCGTGGTGTCGTACACCTTGGTCAGCCCGGTGCTGCCGGCCAGCGTCACATCCAGCGGCGTGATGTTGGCGGTGGTGCTGGCCTGGCTGGTGATCGTGTAGTTGTTGCGGTCCGCGCCGGCATAGCTGCTGGCCAGCGTCACCGTTTTGCCATCGGCGACGTTTTCATCGCTGAAGGTACCGGTAACGGCCAATGTCACTACATCGCCATTCACCAGGCCTGTCTTCGTGACGGCGCCGGTGTTGACGGTGGCCGTGGTACCACCGTCATAGGTCTTGTTGGCGACGGTGATACCAGCAATCGTCAGGGCCTTCGGCGTGATGTCGGCGCTGCTGGTGGTCTGGCTGGTGATCGCATAGTTGCCGAGGTCCGCGCCGCTATAGGTGCTGGACAGCGTCACGCTCTTGGCAGTACCGACATGCTTGTCAGCGAAGGTACCGGTGGCTGCCACGTTGACCACATCGTTTGCGAGCAGGCCGAGCATCAGGGCATTGCTGGTGGTGATGGTGGCTGCCGTGCCGCCGTCATACACGCGGCTGTCGGCCACCAGTCCGCTGACGGTCAGTGCCTTGGGCGTGATCTTCGCAGTGGTGTTGGCCTGACTGGTGATCGTGTAGTTGCCGAGGTCGGCGCCGCCATAGGTCGAGCTCAGAGTGACGGTCTTGGCGGTCGTGGTGCCGTTGATCACGCCGTTCAGCCAGCTTACCGACTTGTCGGCGAAGGTACCGGTGGCCGCAATGGTCAGCGCATCGCCGTTGACCATACCGTTGAAGGTAGCGCCGGCAACGCTGACGGTAGCGGCCGTCGTGCCGTCATAGACTTTGTCAGCAGCAGTGATGCCGGACACCGTGATCGGCTTGGCAGTGATGTTGGCGGTCGTCGTCTGGTCGGCGGCGATCTGGTAGTTGGCAGCGGCCGCGCCCGACAGGCTCAGGCTCGACGCCAGCAGCGTGACAGTCTTGCCGGTGCCGACGTTCTTGTTCGCGAAGCTGGACGATGCGCTGCTGGTCACCAGGCTGACCGCATCGGCGCCAACCACGCCCGTCAGCGTGCCATAGCTGGAGATCGCGGCGCTGACACTGCCGTCATACACCTTGTTGGCGGCAGTCAGGCCGCTCAGGGTCAGCGCCTTCTGGGTAATGGTGGCCGTCGTGCTGGTCTGCGCAGTGATCGTGTAGTTGTTGACGTCGGCGCCGGTATAGACCGGGTTGCTGAGGGTGACCGTGCGCTGGCCGGCATTGGCGCTGCTGAAGGTGCCGGTTGCCGTCGCTGCAAAGGCATCGCCCGCCACCAGGCCCGTGTAGGTCGCGCCCGCGTAGTTCAGCGTGGCGGCCGTGCTGCCGTCATAGACCTTGTCATTGGCGGCGATGCCGGAAACAGTCAGAGCCTTGGCGGTGATGCTGCCGTTGGCCGCCGTCAGCGTGCTGCCTGTGGTCAGGCTGTAGTTGGCGGCATCAGCTCCCGTCAGTGCGAGGCCGGTCAGCGTATAGCTCTTGTTGGTGCCGACGTTCTTGTTCGCGTACGTGCCCGAGCCGCCCAGCAGCACGGCATCACCGTTCACGATGCCAGTCGGCGTAACCGAGAAGGCTGCAATTGCATTGCTGCCGTCGTAAACCTTGGCGATGGTCGGTGCCGGCGTCAGCGGCTTGGCCGTCACCTGCTGGCTGCCCAGCAGCGTGATGGTGTTGCTGAAGTTTGCGCCGTTGCTGGTGCTGATGTCGGTCGCGCCGAGCTGGTAGCTGCCGGCGTTCAGCCAGCCCGAGGTGCTGGTGCTGCCATTGGTAGCCGCCACCGTGAAGGTCGCCGACGCATTTGCTGCATCGCGCACCACGATCTGGCTGCCGGTGACGGTCGCGCTGCCGGTCAGCAGCAGGTCAACAATGCTGTTGTTGGGCAGCATGTACTTGGCCTCGGTCACGCTGTAGACCGGCGCGCTGCCATACACATTGGTGACTGCGCCCAGGCGCACCAGCATCTGGTTGGCTGCCACGATGGTGTAGTCGCCATTCACATAGCTGAATTCATAGTTGGTGGAAACGCCACCGGACGGCACCAGCACGCTGCTGTAGGCGCCGGCAAAATTCGCGATGCTGTTGCTGCGCGTGACGGTCGGCGCGGTGCTAAGCGACGCGGCCGATTCGTTGCCGACGAAGCCGCTGTAGCTGACGCCCGCATAGCCGGCCGTATCGCTCTGGCCAGCGAATTTCGCGTCATTCGTCGCGGTGACGGTCAGCGCCTTCTTCGTGATGTTGGCGGTCAGGCCGGTCGGTTGGGTCAGCGAATAGTTGCTTGCCTTGGTACCGGTCAGCGTGCTGGTCGAAGTGACCGCGATGCCATTGCCGGCATTCGCGGTCGCGAAGGTGCCCGATAGTGAAACGTCAACCGCATCATTGAACAGAATGCCGGACAACAGGCCCGACAGCGTGGCGACATTGGTACCGTCATACACCTTGTTGGCTGCGGTGGCGCTGCTGATCGTCAGCGCCTTCGGCGTCACGGTCAGCGAGCCGCCATTCGCGTAAGTGGCGTTGACGCCTGCATTGGTCACGCCGCTGCTGGCCGTGATCGCATACGGACCGCCGGCGACCGTGGCGGTGGCCACGCTGCCGCTCGACGTCACGGTCGGCGCGGTCGAGAACACGTCGGCCATCGCGATCGAGAACGCGCCGTTGCCGCGGGACGCGCTGCTGAAGGCGATCTGAGCCGACAGGTTCGCGGTATCGCCATAGGTCTTGGTGGCGTTCGTGGTCACCACCGACACCGATGGCAGGTTGCCGAACACATAGCGGTTGCCGCTCGCGACGCTGGCAGGCGCGAGCGTTGCGTAGGTCTTGTTCCAGATCGCGTCATTGCCGCTGGCCAGCACATTGCTGCTGGTCGGGCCGAAGGTCGCGTTACCGGCGTTGCTGCTATAGACGATCCAGCGATCGTTCGCGCCGGCATCCGTCGTGCTGACGGCCGTCGAGCCGGCGTTGTTGATGAAGTTGCCGCCGGCAGCCAGCACCAGCGTGCCGGAAGCCTGCGAGCTGCTGACCGATGCGCCCGAGTTCAGCGTGATGTTGCCGCTACTGAGCAGGGTCGCGCTGTCGGCAAAGGCAAGCGCACCGCCAACGGTCATTGCGCCGGCGCTGGTACTGCCCAGCGTGATGCCTGCGAATCCGTCTTTGAAAACCGACGTGCCACTGAACAGACTTGCGGCCAGCGTCAAGCTGCCAGTACCCGAACCCAGACCAATACTGGTGCCGGACGTATAGGGACGGATCGTCAGTTGTCCAGTCGAGGCAACGTTACCCGTCAACGACAAGTTGTCACCGACGATCTCGATGTCGGACGTGGATGCGGTAATGGTCGAGCCGGACTTCAGACCGACATAACCGGCGATGTCGACGGCACTACCCTGCGCGCCATAGGCCGTGCCGGTCAGCGTGATCTTGCCGCCGGTAGAGAGCACCGCACCCCCTGTCGGGACCACCACGGCAGAATGTTTGGCGGCACTACCGGTCAGCGTGATGCCACCGCCATTGGTCGCGAGAATGCTGGAATTATTCCAGACATAGATGCCCCATGAATCATTGGCAGCACCATTGGCGGCGGTACCGGTCAGCGTGATGGCGTCGGCCGCTGTCGATGCGGACTTGTATACCGACGTCGTACCAGTGCCCATGCTCAGTTCAATGCCATTGCTCGAACCCGTCGACGATTGGCCATAGCCCCACATCACCAGTTTGCCAGCGCCGCTATCCACCGTATTGCTGCCATGAACGCTGATGCCATTCACGCGGCCGGTGTTGGCGCCAACATCCGACGACAGGTAGTTCGACACCGTGGTGGCGCTGCGACCGCGCATTACGATATCGCCGCCAAAGGAGCGCAGCGTCACCCCATCAAGCGTGATGCCATTGCCGTTGACGCTGCTAGCGCCCTGCGCCGCGCCTGTCGTCGTCAGCGCATTGGCCGCCACATTGCCACCCGAAATCGTGATGTTGGCCGCCGTGGTTGTCGATGCACTGCTGCCCGAGGTCAGCCACACATAACCGCCACTGACGCCATCGACGTCGGACCAGTAGGTCACGTCGCCGCCATTGGTAGTGATGGCGATATTGTTAGCCTGCTTGATGTTGCCGCGCGCCTTGAGCAGCACATCACCGTTGGCGCCGCCGCTGCTCGTATTGATAGCGGCATTGATATTGATATCGCCCGCCATCACCGTGACCGGTCCGGCGATGGCGGTCGCGCTGTCGATCGTCACGGTGCTGGTGTTGGTGGCGCTGCCGATCGTCAGGCCGGTGATACCGGTGTAATTCAGTGCGCTCGTGCTGAAGGCGGCTGAGAACGCGCTATTCGCCGATGGCTGCACCGTCAGGGTACCGGTAGTCCGCACCGGCACCTGGCCGGACCAGGTCGGCGTATTGGACGTGAAGATCACGTTGGCCGTGCTGCTCGCGACATCGGCATCAGCTGCCACAGAACCCAGACGGAAGATGCCTTGCGATGCCACCAGCAAAGGCTTGGCGCCGACATCGACCGTGATGGTGCCGGACGCACTGAGTGCTTCCAGCGTGCCCGCATTGCTTCCGACACCCACCGACAACGCGTTGCGGGCTGCGCTGTAACCCGTGATCGAGATACCGCCACCATTGGCGCTTGCGGTCGACAGGAGGCGAGTCGCGTTCTCAATCAGGATGCCGTCTTCGGCCGATGCCGTGGAGCCCCAGAGCGAGATTGCGTTCGCGGCAGTCGTGTTCGACGATTTCAGCGTCAGCTTGCCGCTGTAATCGTTTGGATGAAGACCAGTCATCAAACCCCAGTCGTTATAGGCAGTATCCACCGATTCACCCTTGATGGTGATCGTGCCGCTGCCCGCGTTGACCAGGGTACCGTTGCCGCTGTAATTGATGAAGCCGGCGCCATACGTCGTACCGCTGTTGCGCTTGCCTGAAATGTAGATATTGCCGCCGCCCGAGCTGAGCGTGGTTTCATCCAGCAGCACACCTGCCTGCCAGTCAATGATGCTCGCGCCGCGCTTGCCGAAGCTACTGACGCTCTTGCCGCTGGTGGCCGAGCCGTCACCGACGGTGAGGCCATTCCAGATGACCGACCCATTCACCGTACTGCTGCCGCCGATCCAGATGTGCCCGCCCGCCGTGGTGATCGAGCTGGCCTGATCGAAGAACACACCACCATTGGCCAGCTCGCCATCCGAGTTCGCCCACAGGATGACGTCGCCGCCGCTGGTCGTGATGGATTTACCGAGGGCGGTGGTGATGTTGCCACTGGCTTTCAGCAGCACATCGCCGTTCGCACCGCCGGCGGTGGTGTTGATGTTGGCGTTGACATCGATATTGCGGCCATAGACTTTCAGCGGACCGGATATCGTTGTGGCCGCCGCCAACGCGATATCTGCAGTATTACTTGCCTTACCGATCGTCAGGCCCGTCGCCGCGCTGTTGATGCTCAGGTTGGCACTGGGCCAGCTGAGTGTGCTGCCAAAACTTGTCCCGTACGGCTGTACCGACACTGCGCCGGTGGTATTCACAGTCACTGCAGAGCTGAGCGAATAGTTATCGAAATTGAAGATGACATTGCTGGTCGACGAGGTCACGCTCGTACCCGCTTTGAAACCGATGGTGCTGGCTGCGCCGGACGAGGCCAGGTAGCTGCCGCTGCGGTTGCCATTGAACGTGATCGTGCCGCTGCCTGCCAACACACTCATACCCTGAATGATGAGATCGTACGTTCCACCGGCAGCGGAAATGCCGGTAATGGTGATGGCGCCGCTGCCGTTGGCCGCCATCGTCACGCCGGCTGCTGCCGTCGTGACACCACTCTGTAGGCCCGCACCAGTGGTTGTGTTGGCGCCGTAGACGACGAGGTTGCCGGTGCCGGAAGTCTGAAGCAGGGTCGCGCTGCTGGACGTCGTACCCGCGCGATAGCTCTGGAAATCGATGCCAGCGCTGGCTGCAGCGCCAGCCGCGATACCACGTACAGTCAGGTTGCCGTTCGTGCCAGCGTCAACGGTCAGCCCTTCGTAAGGCTCGAAACCGATCGTCACGCTGTTGACGGTTTGCGTCGAACGGCCGCTGAGCGAGATATCACCGCCCCCCGAATAGATCTTGATACCGGAATCGTGCCCGACTGCCGAGTTGTTGCCCAACACCAGCCCGGCCGGTGCGCTCGACACGTTCAATGCGTAACCGGTTGGCACCGTGGTGCCGAGTGTCGTCGTCGACGACGACGTGCCGCCGCCCATCGTAATAGTGCCACCGGCTGTTGCGGTGGAGATTTTTGCTGCACTACGATCAACCGCGCGACGGCTGTCGATGATGGCGCCATCCTTCACATACACGCCGCCGACCGCCGTGCTGGTGCTGGTGTCGACCCCGCTGTTGGACCAATACGTGATGTCGCCACCATTGGTCTGCACGGTGGTGCTGGCCGCTTGCGTGACACCACCGCTTGCCTTCAGCAAAATGCCCTGCCCGGCCCCGGTGCTGGCCACGTTGTAGTTTGCTGCGATATTCGCGCCATACACCGAGACCGGACCGGTAATGCTGATCGCGCTGCCCAAGGTCACGTCGACGGCGTTGGCGGCATTGCCGATGGTCAGGCCACCCAGGTCGCTACCGAGCGTGACACCTGACATGGTGTAGGCGGAACTGAAGCTGGTGGCCGTCGACAGGATACTCAATGCTCCCGGGCCATTGAAGGTGCTGCCAGCGATGGCCGGCGCGTTGCTCTGAGCGATCAGATTGCCGCCGCCTATTTTGAAAACGGCGTTCAAGGTGCCGGTCAGGGTCAGCGTATTGGCGATCGCCTTCTCGAAGGTGCCGACACCTTTGACGATATTGGACATCGTCAGGTTATCGCTGCGATTTATCGTCAGCTTAGCCGACGCATAGGGCAGCCACAGATTGCTGGACGACGCCATCAGACCGGTCGTGCCGCCGGTGCCGAACTGCAGCGTGCCGGCATTGACGATGGTGGGGCCGGTGTAGGTCTGGCTGCCTGTGAACGTCAGCGTATTGCTGCCATTCTTGATGAGGACGCCGGGACCGGACACCACCACGCCTGAACTTTGCGCGCTGCTGCCATTGAAGATCAGCACGCCGTTGTTGACGATGCTGCCGCTGCCGGGCACGGTACCATTGAGCTGCAATGTTCCGTTGGCCGTCGCGCTGTACTGGTTGAAACCTGACGATACAGTCGTCGTCGTGTTGTTGATCGTGGTGGTACCAGTATAGCTGTTGTTGCCGGTCAGTGTGATCTTGGATGAGCTGTACAGGCGGTCGAGGCCGTAACCATCTCCCGAATACGTAGTCGCCAGCGGCATGCCGTACGAATATCCCGACGCCATGTTGGTGCCGAGAACATTACCCGTTGCATAGCCCGTGCCGACCGTATACGGCGAAGTCGTATCAATCGCTGCCAGCACGTTGCTGCCCGACTGCGTGAGCCGCACGAACATGGTCTTCGTAAAGGTACCGTCATAGAACTGCATCTGAAGCGTTGCCGTATTGGTCAACGCATCGAAGCTCTTGGCCACGGTGCCCGTTTCTTTTGCTGCTCCGCCAGCGAGGGCGGCGCTACCCGACATTCTTCCTCCGGACAGGCGATAGAGCACCTCGGCGACCGTCGTGTTGCTGGCGACGACCTGCGGAGTCGTCGTCAGGTTGGCACTGAACAGTGTGGTCGGTGCCCCTGTAATCTGCAGGTTGCCGGTGCCGCCGATATTGTTGGAAACGGTCGCATCGGCACCGTAGTTCAACACCAGGTTGCCATTGTTGATGATGTTCGTGCCGGCCAGCGACACCACGCTGTTGCCGCTACCCAGTTGTAGTGTGCCGCCGCTGATCGTCGTGTCACCGGTGTAGGTTTGCGCGCTGGTCAGCGTCAGTGTACCGCTGCCGCTCTTCGTGAAAGCTCCGGTGCCTGACATCACGCCGTCATAGCTGGTCGTCGTGTTGTTGCCGCCGGCGTTCAGTGCATAGATGCCCAGCGCAATATTGCCGCCGGTCGTGCCGCTGCCGGCGAGCGAGCCGAGGGTCAAGTGGTTCAATAGCTGCAGCTGGGTACCGGCGAGGTTACTCATTGTGAGCGCCGAGTTGTTGCCCAGTGCGCTCAGGTTGTTGGCTTGGACGATGCCACCGGTGATAGCAGTGGCGCCGGTGTATCTGTTGTTTCCGCTGAAGGTCATCGTGCCGCCGGTGGCATTCGCGGTCAGGCCACCGCTTCCGCTCAACGCGCCGCCAAAGGTAATGGCCGGGTTGAAACTCAGCGTCGTGTTCCCGGTCGTGGTGAACTCATGCAAGGTGTAGCCTGTTGCGCTTCCAGAGCCGGTGCTTACGGTGCCGCCGGTCGCGGCGATACCACCGAGGTAACGAATAACGACGACACCGGAGCCACCAGCACCCGCCGTTGACGCGGCATTGTTGTATGCAACCCCGCCGCCGCCGCCGCCCGTGTTCGCGGCGCCATCACCTGCGGTCCCCAGCCCGCCATTACCGCCGCCACCAATACCACCGAGACCGAAACCACTCGCGATTGCGATCGCGTTGTCCGACGCACCGCCACCGCCGCCGCCGAAATAAGCCGTCGTGCCCCTGATGTCGCTGGCGATACCCGGGCCGCCATTGCCCGGACGGTTGCTTGACGAGCCAACCCCGCCCGCGCCACCCGCGCCGCCGCCACCACCACCGCTGGTGCCGCCGCCGTTACCGCCCGCCGTACCCTGACCGCTGGTTCCGGCCGCACCGGTCGCCTGACCCTCGCCGGAGCCGCCACCACCGGAGCCGCCGATTTGCGCGCGCTGGGCGGAGTCTGCGGTGCCAGCAGCGCCGGCACCGCCACCGATCGCCACCAGTGCCGTGCCAATCGATGAATTGCCACCATTGCCGCCACGAAGATCGGTTGCGACCACACCGCTGGTACCGGCGGTGCCACCGGCACCCACCGTCACCACATAGGACGTGTCGACAAAATTAGTCGAGCCCGACAGCACGCCACCCGCACCACCACCACCGCCATTGTCGCCACCGCCGCCACCGCCGCCGGCAACAACGAGGTAATCCACCGCCGTGTCGAAGGCCAGCGTCACATTGCCGTTCAGGGTCATGTTGTTGCTGATAGCGGACACAGCACGACCGGCCAGCAAGGAGGTGCCACCCGATGCAGATACGGTGCCGGTACCGAGGGCACTTTTGTCATACACGCCGATCGTGCCAACGGAGAGTATCGTCCCGCCCGAATACGTATTCGCTTTCAACAGCGATAGCGTGCCGGCACCCAACTTGATCAGGTTGCCCGTGCCGGAAAGCGTGTTCTGCAACAGGTAGTTATTACTACGATTGAAGATCAACGAACTGTTGTCGACCACATTGCCGCTACCCAGCGTACCAGACGTGCTGCCGCTGCCAATCTGCAGGCTGCCTGCACTGATCGTGGTCGTGCCGCTATACGTATTAGCGCCGGTCAGCGTCAGCGTGCCTGTGCCACTCTTGGTGAGGCCGCCTGCACCGGAAATCACGCCGGCGTAGCTGGTCGAGGTGTTGTTGGCACCCGTATTCAGCGCGAATCCGCTACCGATCACGACGTATCCGCCGTTCGCACCCCCGCCGGCGAGCGAGCCGATGTTCAGGCTGTTCAGCAACTGCATCTGCGCACCGACCACATTACTCATCGTCAGTGCCGAGTTGTTGCCGAGTGCATTCTGATGGTTGGTCTGTACGAGACCGCCAGTAATTGCCGTAGCACCCGTGTAGCTGCTGTTGCCGCTGAAAGTCAGGGTGCCCCCGGTTGCATTCGCTGTCACCGCGCCTGTGCCATTGATCGCGCCAGTCAGCGTGACAGCAATCGGGTTCAAGGTCAGCGTGCTGCTGCCAGTGGCGGTGAAGGTATGCAGCGTATAACCGCTGGCTGTGCCCGTGCCGCTGCTGATGGTGCCGCCGGTGCCGGCGGTGCTGCCGATGTAACGCGCGATCGCGATACCGGAACCGCCATTGCCACCACGGCTGACCGTGGCGCTCAAATGACCACCACTACCACCGCCGCCGCCACCGGTATTGGCTGTGCCGGCATTGCCGGCAATAGTGGTACCGCTTTGAGTTGATACAGTCGTGGTCAACGGTGAGCCCTGGCCGCCGCCGCCCAGACCGCCGGCGCCGCCAAGCGCACCCAGAAAATAGTTTGAATTGCCGTGGATACCACCGCCGCCGCCGCCGCCATAATATTGCGTTGTGCCGGTGATGGAGGATGCGAGACCAATACCACCTGCGCCACCGACGGCATTGATATTGGAGTCCGCGGTCGGTACTACGCCATTGCCACCGATGCCACCGGCGCCACCGCCGCCGCCGGCGGCGTAGGGCGACGAGTTGTAGCCGGTACCACCGGCATAGCCTTGACCTGGCGTTCCAGCGCCGGCTGGGTTATAGGTGCCACCACCACCCGACGCGACGTTGGTCAAACCTGCGTTCGCGGTTGCCGTGGTCCACGATGAGCCGACACCACCGCCTAACGCCACAACGTTAAACAGCGACGAGCTCAGGCTGGATGCATCTCCGTTCGTTCCGAGCGTGAATGTTCCATAGCTATTGGTCGTTCCCGTGCCGCCCCCGCCCACGGTGACGTTCACGCTGCTACCGCTGTCGACCGTACCGGCTAGCACGCCGCCACCACCGCCACCGCCACCGACGTGCGCGCCGCCGCCGCCACCACCGCCAACGATCAGATAATCGATCGAGGCATCGAGATCGAACGTGACATTGCCATTCAGCGTGACATTGTTTCCGAAGCTGGTGACCGTGCGACCGAACAGCAAAGAGGTATTGGCTGCGGCCACAACTGCTGCAGTGCCCAGCGCCGAGTTGTTATAGACGCCTAGCGTGCCCGCGGTCAGCGTGGTACCGCCGCTGTAGGTGTTTTCGTTAGTCAGGCCAGTGGTGCCGGCACCGAGCTTGACCACGCCGCCTGTGCCGGAAATCAGGTTCGATACCGCAAAGGTATTGCTGCGATTGAAGGTGAGCGTAGCGTTGTTGACCACGTTGCCGGTACCCAGTGTGCCGTTGGTGCCCGCGATGCCGGTCTCGGCGGTACCGACTTCCAGCGTGCCGGTCGTGATGGTGGTGCCACCGCTATAGGTGTTCGCCCCCGCCAGGGTCAGCTTGCCGCTGCCTGTCTTTGTCAGGGAGTTGCTACCTGTAATCGCATGTGCGAAATGAATGTCGCCGACGCCGGTAAATGTGACATTGCCGTTGAAAACTGATCGGTACAACGCGTTGCTACCGCCCCCATCCTGCAGATACCAGGTCGCGCCAATGGTCGCCGACTCGAACGTTGCGCCCAGTGCGCCGACGGTCAGCCCGCGTCCTCCGTAGTTGGCGCTGCCGGCGGTGCCACCGGAGTAACGCAGCGTGCCGCCATTGATGACGAATCCATAGGCATCGTAGAAGCGCTCACCCATAGCGCCCGCCCAGTTCCAGTTGGCGATGTCGAGCGTTGCGCCCGAATTGATGGTCGTTATGGCTGTCGCAACGTCCCCGAATTGAGCGCCGCTGCCGCAGGTGGAATCGCAGTAGATCGCGGCGCCACTGGGGATTTTCAGTGTGCCGGCATTGACATTGGTGGGGCCGGTATAGGAGCTGATGCCCGTCAGCGTCAGCGTGCCGCTGCCTTCCTTCGTCAAACCACCTGCGCCCGTGATTGGCGTCGACATCGACATCGGCGACGTATTCACTGCCTTGACAGCCGAGGTTGTCTTGATCGAGCCGCCGGTGACGGATCCGGCAGTGAGGGTGAGCGTCGAAATTTCTTTCGATGCACCGACCGCGCTATTGAACGTAATGGTTCCGGAACCTGCGTTCAGCGTCAGCGGTGCACTGTTGATCGTGGTTTCACGAATGTAGTAATTCAGTACCTGGCCAAGCGCTCCGTTATCGAAGAGGTCGTTCCAGTTGCCGTTGCTACCGGTGAATTGGACTGCGTTTTCACCACCATAGCCCAAGCCGTTGGCGGCGTTAGCACAACAGTTGTTGGGCTCCCCGCTGGCCCAGTTGGTATAGGTAAAGGTTTGTCCGGCTTCAGGCCCACGCTCCCAGCGCCAGGTACCATTGCTCAGGCGTCGACCGCCAATCCACGCGGTGTTATAGCTGCCGGCCAGCGCCGCCACGGAGTTTTCAAGCCGGGATGTGATCGTCGCCAGATAGCCGCCAGCGTTGGCAGCAGCCGTGTCTGCCTGTAGCCAGCTCAATCCGGTCGCATTCACGCCAACATACTGGTTGGATGAGTTGATGCTGCCCTTGAAGGTCATGCCGGCACCACCGGATTTGATTGTGAGACCAGCGGTATTGGCGATCAGGGTTTCACCAAACACTGTGATGGCGCCACCGCCGCTGTCGATGGTCTGCGCGTTGCTGCCATCGAAATAAACGTCGCCACCCACATACACTGTCGAACCATTCAGCGTTGCCTGATCACCGACGCCGAATTGAATCGAGCCACCATTGGTGGTGTTGATGTTGCTGCTGAACTTGATGAAGCCATCACCTGATTTGTCGGTGTCGGCGTTGAGCACCAGGTTGAGTTTTCCGCTGCTCGAAGAAATGTTTTTGTCGGCACCAAATGAAAGATGTCGTGCCGCCTTGATGGTGAGCGTTGAATCAGTGCCTGCATCTTTGGTGATGTTCGAATTGATCAGGATGTCATTCGATACATTCAGTGTATTGGTTTGATTGGCGATCATGTTGCCGGCCGTGACCGACAAATTCGTCAAGGCCTTGGTCATGCCCAAGGCGCCGCCGAACGTGACATTGCCGCTGCCGGCATTGACGCTCAATCCGCTGTTACCAGAGTACGCAGTCTGGCTGTTGGTCAGGGTAAATCCGTTGATAGCCCATGACTCATCCTCGACTGTACCGTCCAGTGCACCCGCCATTCGCAGCAGGATCGAAGACACTGCAGGCGTCGTGATCGCAATGCCGATGCGACGATCGAATTGATCGAAATTGCCGCGGTTGGATCCGACCAGGTTACCTTCCTGCTTCAATGTCACGGTGTAGCTATAGCCATTCACCGTTCCGCTCTGGTTACTGAATGCGAGATTCCAATTCGGTTTCAGAGTAAACAGATCAGTGAACGAAGCTCCACCATTGCTGCTGATTTTCACATTGAAATATTCAGCCGCTGCGCCATCCCATGAATCGATCGCGAAGAAATTGAATTTCAGTCCGACAGAGCTGTTGTTCAGGTTGTTGAACGCCAGATCAATCGATTGATTCGAGAACAAGCCAAACGTCCTTTGGCTTTCATAGAAAGGATTGGTCGATGCTCCGGAAATCTGATTGAAACCATAGGTCGTTGCGAGCGCATCAAAGTTACTGTCGGATGACACATCGAAAATGCGCTGGAACAGCACTTCGGTTGCACTGTCAACAGTGCCGTTGAATGCGACATTGCCGCCACCGGTGTTGATGTTCAAGGTGGACGGATTCGAGTCCGTGTATACAGCGAGGAAGGTCGATCCATTGACAGTCAGTCCGCCGCCGGTCACACCACTGCGCGTGGTGTCGATGGTCTGCCCGTTCGCCCCCTGGAATACGATGTTCTCGCCAGTGAGCGTGATGTTGCCGCCTGCTGTCGTGATGTTACTGCCGACACGAATCTGGTCGCCCGACGAGTTCGCGTCATGATCGGAGATGACGCTGAGACTCAATCGTCCGCCGCTCGATGTGATCGCCTCATTCAAAAATACATTGCGCGATGCTTTGAGCGTGAGGGTGCGATCGGTGCCACCGCTGTAACTGATCGCCGTGTTCAGCAGGATGTCACCGTAGCCGGTGCCGCCCGATCCGGTTTGTATGGTGACGTTGCTCGATGCCAGCGCGCTGGCAATGCTGGCAGCGGTGATGTAGCTGGCTGCCGACGATGTGTACAGATAGTCGGTGCCGGATGCACTGAAACCGGTGCCGGACGTGGTGGTGCCGATGCTGATGTCATAAGGATCGAGTAACCACAAGCCGGCTTGGCCATTCGCACTCTCCGTAGTGACCCGGATGCCTTCGACATCCAGTTTGTGGCCGGAAGTTTCGATCTGGCCACCGTCGCCACCCTGCACACCCGCGCGCGCAATCAAGCTGCCGTTGGCCAGAGTCACCGATGCCAGATTGTTCACATCGGACCACAGCACGATCTTGCCGCCGTTACCGTTGACGATCGCGCTCGCATCGATGACGGCATCCTTGTCCATCACGGTCTGGATCGCCTGGCGCATGCTGTTGCCAACTTGGCCACCTTGCCATTCACCGCCGACCAGCACATTGCCGCCGCCGGTTGCACCGGTCGCATCGATTTTTGCGGCGCCCTCTATATATATATAGTTGCCCGCGATCTTCACGTCGCCGCCCTTGGCCGAAGTGGCTGCTGCGTCCGCCGGGTCAGCCGCCACGCTTGCGACATTGATAACGCCGCTGTGCGTGACCTTGTCGGCTTCGATGCTGACGCTGCCGCCATCGGCGACGGCCGAGCTCGCATCGATCGTGCCGCTGTTGGCCAGCTCGGTGCTTGCACCCAGGAGGATGCGGCCGCCGACCGTGGTGATGCCGGCCGCGCTGATCTCGCCGCTATTTTTGATAACACCCGCTGCCAGCGTGTTGTAGGCCTGGGCCGACACGATCACGCGGCCTTCCGGCGCCCTCACGATCTTCTTGTTTTCGATCAGGGCATCAACGGTGGATGGGGTGACCAGCAGGTCGACCTGGCTGTTGGCCGGATTGACATTCATCGTCACCGTCTCGCCGGCCGCGAGCGCGATGGTGCCGGACTTCGCCAGCAGCACACCTTCGTTGCGCACTTCCGGTGCGAGCAACGCGATGTAACCGCCGAGCTTTGCTTCGATGCTGCCTTCGTTCACGACCAAACCGGTGGCGCCATTGCGCTCGAAGCGGTAATTGCCGGCCATGAAGTCCGCATTGGACATCGAATGGGTGGTGGCCACCAGCGCGCCCACATCCACGCTCGAGCTCGGTCCGAACCAGACGCCGGCAGGATTCAGCAGGAAAACCTGGCCGTTGGCCTGCATGTTGCCGTAGATCTGGCTCGGGCTCATGTCGAGCACGCGGTTGAGGATCACCGAACTCGAGTCCGGCTGCTGGAACACCACACTTGCATCGCGGCCGATATTGAAGGTGTTCCAGTTCACGATCGCCCGATCGCTGCCCTGGTTCACCGTCATCACCGGTGCGGCCGCAGTTCCGCCGGTGACGACTTGGGCACTGCCGGCGACAACATTCGCGCCGGTCGGCAGTGCATGGGTGGCCGGCGCAACTTGTGCGCAGGCCGGTTGCAGCGAGAGCGCGACCCAAGCAGCCACTACCGCGAAAGCCATGGCGTGGCCGCGGATCAGGTGCTTGGGTTGGAGGCGCTCGAACATCGCTGCGTGTTATGGGTTCGTTAACAGATCAGAACGGCAAGCTGGCAGCCAGCCACAGGCGGTCGATATTTTTCGTGCCGTCCTGATCGTTGGTGGAACCCGGATACGGGTTGGGGTTGACGCCGATGCGGCGGGCCCAGGTCGCGGTGAACGTAAAGTTGCGCGGACCTTGCCAGACCAGGCTGGCGCCGGCGCCGCGATAGCTGAGGATATTGGGCGTATTGCCCATCGCGGCGTACCAGTCCACGCTTTGCTTCACGCGGCCGTCATCATGGAACAGACGGAATTCGAAGTTTTTTGGCAACTTCATGCGCAGCTCGACCGTGGCCAGCTGGCCATTGCTGCCCCCGCCTTCGCTGACCGGATAAGCGCGCACGCCGGTCGGGCCGCCGAGGTAGAACTTTTCGGACGAATCCAGGTTCTTCCACGCGTACTGGCCCGAGAAGCTGAGCAGCAAACTCATCCAGTCCAGCAGTGCCTGGTTGCGGCTGATCGCGGCGTTGAGCTTGTTGAAACCGCCGTTGGTATTGGCCGCGGCCTGGTCGCTCAGCAGGCTGTTGTTGTCCTTGATGGTCAACAAGCCCGAGGTCACCGACAACGAAGCCTGGTTGCTGGCGCCGCCGAGGTAGCCGTCGAACCAGTTGCCGTTGGCGGCCGCGGTAAAGACCGAGCTCTTGTAGCTGCGCGCCAGGCTGCCGCCCGAATAGTTGTCAAACCATTTACCGGTGATGCCGCCGGTCAGGAACAGGTTGGCTTGCCGCGAGCGGATCAGCGGGTACGACAGGTCAACGCCGACCGTGCTGGAAGTGCCCCAGATGTTGGAGGCCACGTTGTCGCCAGCAATGACGCGGTATTCCATGAAGCTGGTGTTCATGCCCATTCGCGCCCCATTCAGGCCGACCGGGAACGACAGGCCGCCGCGGCCATAACGGGTACCGGTCGTGGCCAGCAGGCCCAGCGTGTACTGCTCGCCCTTGCCGGACGGAGAATTGATCGCAAAATCAACCATGTAGCGCTCGGGACCGGTCGAGCGCGAGCCGTAGCTGTCGTTGTTGACGGCACCGGAAACCAGCGGTTTTTCCTGGGTTTGCAGCACGACCTTGGTCTCGCCTTCGGCGTTGCCTTCAGCCAGACCACCCTGCACCGATGCGCCCGGCAGATCGTTGAGCAGCAGCAGCGTGCGGTCCAGCACGTTCACGTTGACCGCTTTTTCGATCTGCATTGCCTTTTCGACACGTGCCAGGATCAGCTCGGAGTTGATGCGGCCGGTGGAGCTGCCGTCGATGCTGGCGCCGGCGTACTTCGCTTCGGCCACTTTCAGGGTCACGACGCCGTCAACGATTTCCTGGCGCGGGATGCTCACGGTGGCCACGTAGCCCTTGTCCCGATAGGCCAAAGCGGCCATGGCTGCAGCGTTTTGCAGCTCCGCGAAATCGATGGAACGGTTGACGTAGAGCTCGACCGAACGGGCCAGCGCTCGGTCCGAAAGCAGCGTGTTTCCAACGAATTGGAAGCGCGACACGATCACCGTATCGCCAGTCAGGGCCGGGGTTTTCAGGGTTTCGGGGCCGGATTTGGGCGTCAGCTCGGGCAATGCCGGCTGCGGCAGGTTGCGCTCGAGGCTGTTGCGCAGCGCGCCGCCATCGGCGCCTGTGGCCTGGGCATGGGCGGCCGAACCGGCAAACGCCAGCAGCGACAGCAGCAAAAGGCCCGCCGCGGCACGCGGAAGGACCTTGGAAAAACCTGCAGACGGCAATCGATTTTGGGGCATCAGCAAAACGGTTTTGGGGCCATCGGCCGCCAGGCGGCTCAAACTCCGAAGCGGAGGACTCTACGGTTTTCCGGGGCTTTTCCGGGTAGTGCATTCGCATCCAAATCGGGTGGAATTGGGTGCTTCGATCCGGGCCAGTTGGCGGTAACCCGGACCGGCTGAAAAGCATTGGAAAACCTAGCTTTTAGTCGGAATTTACGGACGAAATTTTAGATAAATTCGCCCAGTTTTTCCCTACTTTTTCCTACGCAAAACGCCATCTCACTTCCGTTTTTACGCACCCAATAATGGCCATTCGAGGGGACTGAAACACCCGAACCAACCCATTGATTTTCTGTTCTGCTAATTGCCTGATTGACATCCTTGATTTTTACAAATCAGGCAATTACCGAAAGACTAATTACTTATTTTTGCGGCAACTGATGTCATTTGAGCAAATTTGCATTGCCTACTTGACAATTGATTGCCTATTTGAGTATTCGGCGTTTTCGGGTAGGGAAAAAATGAAAGCGGGCCGGAATGGGTGTGGAATTGGCTCGCGAGAAGGAAGGATTATTTCGACGAAGTCGGCGTAGGTTTGGTGTAGGTTTTAGAGACACCGATCGGGTGTTTTCGGGCGTGGTATCGGGCACGTTGTATAGCCTATTTCTCCAGCGCCGAAGTTATCAAAAAGAATCAGGTCATAACGGGCGTGTGATCGGGTCGTTTTTTTGATCCATTTTTTTGCCCCCTCCAGGCCCCGAAAAAACGGGTGAAATCGGGTGAAATATTCTTCCGCCCATTTCACCCGATTTTTTGACCCTTTTTCCGGCCCGAAAAATCGGGTGATTTCGGGTGTTATTGTGATCCTGCTTCCATGCCCATTTTTCCGACACCCGACACCCTGTTACCAACTTGTTTACGTAGGTTTTATGTAGGCGTTTGGATCGATTTTTTGCAGGTTTTTTGCAGGGATTGACAGAAATTATTGGGTGTAAATGGGTATTTAATCAGACGCCCTCTCCTACCCAAAAGCACCATAATTAGCACGTGCGTTCGCCCGGATTACCTGGCGAATGGATGCCGTTGCAGCATCCATTACTCACACACCCATTCAAGCCCATTTTCCCAAAGGCAGCTTATCATTTTCAAAACGGATGGCAGAGACACCCGATCGGTGATTGCCGTTTGATTAAGTCCGAAATGTGTGGGTGTTTCCGACACCCATTATCTGGCTTAAAGTTTGCTTTAGCACACGCGTAGGCATATGAAAGCTTGATTCAGGAAAACTGATTTAGTCTGGCCACGGTGGTTGAACCGACTCGCCCATTCCGGTCCGAGGAAGTTCAGCTGATCGGGTGCCATTGGATAGCGACAACAAAAATGATCATTCCGACCCAAATTCCTATTTCCCCGCTGACCCTGTCCCTGATCTCGGGTATCCACGAGCTCAAGGGCGCCCTGCGTGCTGCCAGCCATATGGCGCCTGAACGCATGCTGGCCTTGCGCCAGGTCGCCACGCTGGAAAGCGTCGCCTCCGGCGTTCGTCTGGGAAATGTCGTCCTTTCAGATACCGAGGTCCGCCGCATGCTGGCGCGCCTGCATCCGGCCAGCCATTCAAAGGCACTGCCGGAACTCGAGGCCGGGCAAGCCGGCGATGAACTCGACACCGATGCCAACGCCGAAGCCGATGGCGAACTCTCCGGCCAGGAACTGGTCGCCGGCGGCCACGGACTGCCGGCACTGGGTGGCAAGGGTTTGCCGCAGCGGTCGCTGCCTGCCGACGAATTGATGGCCGAGCCTCTGGCTGATTATGAAGTCGAAGAATTGTTGCTGGCCCATCAGGGCGAAGCCGACGTGCTCAATTCCGGCGAGCAGCAAGCCGCCGGTTATTACGATGGCCTCAACCGTGTGCTGGCCCTAGTCGCCACCGGCCGCCTGACCGAAGATGACTTAAACGACCTGCACCGCACCCTGCTCGGCCATTCGACCAAGGATGCCTGGCATGCGGGTAAATACAAGGTGTCGGCCAACAACCCGATGATCACCCACCCCGAAACCGGGGCCGCCACTGTCTTGCAGACCACCGCCCCGGCCAACGTCGGCGACCAGGTCGCCGCACTGCTGGCCTGGCTGGCGCGCGAACGCAATGAACCGACGCTGCATCCGCTGCTGACCGTGGCCGTGTTCACCGCCAGCTTCCTGGCGATCCGCCCCTATCAAGATGGCAACAGCCGCATGTCCCGCCTGCTGACCCGCCTGCTGTTGCTGCAAGCTGGTTACTCGCATGTCGCTTATGGTTCGCTGGAAGCCGTGCTGGAAAATGACAAGGACAGTTTCATCCGCGCGCTGAACCGCACGCTGATCGGCATGGACCAGGGCAACCCGCATTGGGAACCGTGGCTCGCCTTCTTCCTGTCGTCGCTCGCTGAACAAGTCCGCCGTTTGTATTCCAAGCTCGAACGTGAAAAGCAGATCTTCTCGGCCTTGCCAAAATTGTCATCGGCGATCGTCGACCTCGCGCGCGAGCATGGCCGCGTGACCATGGCCGATGCGATCAAGCTGACCGGCAGCAGCCGCAATACCTTGAAGTTGCACTTCCGAAAACTGGTGCACCAGGGTCAGTTGCAGCGTCACGGCATGGGTGCCGGCGTCTGGTACCAACCGCGCTGATCCCACCGCGCGGTCTGTCCGCGCTGGTCCATCCGGCATCGCTCTATATATAGAGGGCCATCAAGTCCTCTCTATATATAGAGTGTGTCTCGCTCAAAGGTCGCGATCAAACGTCGCGACCAAAAGAAAAGCCCCGGCATGCCGGGGCTTGTCATTTCGAGAAGCAGGCGATCAGTTGATCGTCAGTGGAATGCAAAGCTGATAACCCACCAGCCGTATCGAGCGCAGGCAGCCTTGTTCGGCACCGACCTGCACCAGCTTCTTGCGCAGCCGGACCACCTTCACTTCGAGGCTGGCCTTACGGAAGTCATCCGGCGAATGGCCGAGCAATTCCATCAGTTGCCAGTATTCGAGTTGCTGACCCTGGCTGGTCGAGAACGCAGTCAGCATTTTCAACTCGCTGGCAGAAATCACGGTGGATCCTTTCGGTCCGCTGAGGGTCAGCGAACGCGAATCGACCGCAAAGCCCTCTTGCCCGTTGGCTTCTGGCCGGGACTGCCACATGTCGACCCGACGGCTGACCGCCGTCACTGCCGCCAGCAGTTCTTCCATTTCCACCGGCTTGGACAGGTAGACGTCGGCACCACTTTCATATCCGGCAATACGGTCATCGAGGTTCACGCGGCCGGTCGCCATGATGATGCCCGCACGCGGATTGCCGCGCCGGATGCGGCGCGACAGCGACAGACCATCTTCGCCCGGCAAGTTGAGGTCGATGATGAAAAGGTCGGACGGCGATGCGGCCGCTTCGTCATCCAGCGCTTCCGCGCAGGCGATGCCTTGCACATGATGGCCTTGCTGACGCAGGGCCTCGATGGTCACGGCGCGCAGCGCGTCATGATCTTCAACGACGGTGATGTTCAATTTGGAAGCCATAAGCTAAACCTGACACTGTTCTCCAGCGGTTCATACCGGACCTCGCCTCCCAGCAGCCGCATGAAATTGGCGACCAGGTAGAGACCGAGGCCCGAGCCTGAATGCTTGCGCGCGCTGTCGGCGCGATAATACTTTTTGAATAACTCTTCGCGATCGGGGAAGCCGGCCGAGCCCGGGCCTTGCGCCACCTCGTTCTCGACCAGGATTTCACAACCGGCTTTGCCGTCGCGTTCGGACTGCAGCGCGCGCACTTGCACAATGCTGCCCGGGGCCGAGTACTTTAATGCATTGTCGATCAGGTTGGAAACTACCGACTTGAAAATCTGCCAGTCGCTGTGCACTTCCATGCCCGGGCTTTTCTGCACCGCGAGGCGCTCGGCATCGGGAATTTTCGAAATGACATCATTGAGTACGGCATCGATACTGAAGCGCTCGAGATGGGAAATGATTTCGTCATCCTCGAATTTCTCGGCCTGCAGGCAGCGCTCGATCAGCTGATTGATATTGTTCACCGTGCGCCGGCCGTGTTCGAACATGACCGGACTGGGCTTCGGCGCGCCGAACACCATGTGCAGCACCGACAGCGAGGTCTTCAGTTCATGCGCGAGCATTTCCATGAAGCGGCCCTGCAGTTGCGCTTTCTGTTTTTCGACCTCGACTTGTTGCGCGGCGGTGTGGGCGCGCAAATGGGCGAGATTGCGCGAGTGCTCGACCCGGATCGCGCGCACCTGCAACAGCACCAGCAAAATCACGCCCGTCATCAGGCCGTGGATCAGGTACATGTGCAGGTTCAGCTCCGGCGCCTTGGCCAGACCATGCGAGGGCATCGCGGCCAGCACCAGCGAACTGCCGAGCAGCCCGTAGAATCCGATCAGTGTCCATTTTGGCAAGGCCGGCCGTTCGTCTTCGTCGACGTTCTTCCATGCACGACAGGAAAACGCCAGCGCCAGCGTCAGTATGGGCAGCAAACTCACAATCGTGATGTTCAGTCGCATTGCTGCCTGCACATTCGACGTGCCCAGCAGCGCCATCTCGGCGGCGAGGGCCAGCGACCCAATCACAGCCAATACCCGCAAGCCGATGCGCGAGGCCTGGTATTCCGACAGGAAGCGATAGTGGAACAGCAAGCCCGTCGCCACATACAGGCAGAAGATCACATTGTTGAAGCGCTCGACGACCAGCGGCGGCAGCAGTCCGGCGCTGAACAGCCGGGTGTAACCCACATAGGATGCTGCGTAGATGACGGCCACCAGCTGGCTGAACAAAAAGGCAATCATCAAAGGCTCGCGCTGCAGTGTCCACTGCAGCAGCGCCCACAGGAAGAACAACACCAGGATGCCCATCATCAGTCCGTACCACATCTCTTGCATGCGGTCGGCGTGCAGCGCTTCATCCAGTGTCAACGCATCGACATGAATCAGGCTGGAGCTGGAGGTCTTCAAGCGCAGCCAGATATCGCGCGGCTTGTCGCTGGTCGGTATCACGAAGCCGTGGTTCAGCGACTTCACTTCCCCCGATTGCCAGTCGGTGTGGTCGCCGGTCAGGCGCAGGCGGCCCGGGTCATCCAGCGGATCGAACAAACGTATCTCGTCCAGATAACTGGGGCGGATGCGCAGCATCAGACGATTGTCGGGGCCGGCTTCGGGCACCGGCGCCACGGTCAGCTTGAGCCAGGTGGCAGAGCGCGTGAAGCCACGACCGAGCACGCCGTGATAAGGCAGCGCCGGTTTCTGGCGAACGGCGTCGATATCGAGTGTGCCGTCGGGATCGTCGACATAGCTGCGCGCGACGATGTAGTCCGAGGTCGACGTCTGGACCCGGGACCGGACCTGCGATTGACTCTGTGTTTCAGCGTGTGCACCGGCGCCAGCCAGACACAGCATCAGCTGCAGGAAAGCGAAACAGAGGAACAGGCAATGACGAAAGCTGCGCATGAGAGGGCGCCTGCGCTCAGGGTCGCAGGCCAATAAGTTCTTTGCGCATGATTATCGCAGAGCGGCCCTGCCCGCGGCCGCTCTGCTCCGGCAACGCCGGTATAGGACGGAAGATCAGCTGCGGTGCGAACCCTGCGCCAGCTTCTTCGCCATGCTCCAGCGATGCACTTCGCTGGGGCCGTCATAGATGCGGAAGGCGCGCATGTCGGTGAAGATGCGCATCACCGGCGTCTCGTTGGTGACGCCACGGCCACCGAGAATCTGGATGCTGCGATCGACGATGCGCCAGGCCGCTTCCGAGCACACCACTTTCGCGCGGCTCGATTCGTAGTTGCCCTTCTCGCCCTTGTCCAGCAGCCATGCGGTATGCATGATGTGCAGACGCGCCGTCATCAGGTCCATGTCATTGTCGGCGAGCTGGAAGCCAACGCCTTCATGCTCAACCAGCGGCTTGCCGAATGCATGTCGCTCGCGCACATAGTCGAGCGCGACATCATGCGCGCGACGCGCTTGTCCGAGCCAGCGCATGCAGTGCGTCAGTCGCGCCGGCGCCAGTCGCACCTGCGCATAACGGAAGCCCTTGCCCGGCTCGCCAAGGATGTCCTTGGCCGGCACGCGCAGGTTCTTGAACTCGACCACGCCATGGCCGCCGGAGAAGCAGGCATCCATCGCGTCGAGGTTGCGTACCAGCGTGATGCCTTCGCGGTCCATGTCGGACAGGAACATGGTGGCGCTGCCGTCTTCCATGCGCGCCATGATGATGGTGTACGACGAACCTTCGGCACCGGTGATGAGCCACTTGCGGCCATTGATGATGTAGTCGTCGCCGTCTTTCACGGCCGTCGTCAGCATCATCGACGGATCGGCGCCGGCACCCGGTGCCGGTTCCGTCATCGAGAAGCAGGAACGGGTATAGCCCTGCACCTGCGGACGCAGCCAGCGCTCCTTCTGCTCGGGCGTGGCCACTTCTTCCATCAGGTGGATATTGCCTTCGTCCGGCGCATGAATATTCATCGCGGTCGGGCCGAGCCATGAATAGCCGGCTTCTTCAAACACCACGGCCTTCTGCACATGGGTCAGGCCCATGCCGCCGAATTCCTTCGACGCATGCGGTGTCAGCAAACCGGCCTTGCGTGCGCGCTCGATCAATTCCTGACGCAGCTCGGCATGCGGGCCGTGACTGTCCTGTCGAGGGTCGTTCTCGAGCGGGATCACCTGCTCGGCAATGAACTCGCGCGTGCGTTCACGTAGCGCTTCGGTTTCGGGGGTAACGGAAAAATCCATGGCGGTTGTCGCAATGAGAAATGAATTCGGAAAATACAAAAACGTCGTGGCCATCTCTCGCCATACGGCACGTCAGAAAAAATCCGACCCTCTCGGGGAAGAAGAGAGCCGGAGAATCCCAACACGAGAGAAAAAATTGACAGCCTGTGTCCCGGACAGGCCTGTCCGGGACACAGTGTTACTGCATTGCTTCTACTGCGTTGCTACTACGATGTTGCTACTGCTACCGCGTATTACTTCGGCACTTTGAACACCATCAGCGTGCCGCCCTGCGGAACGATGGTGTTGGTACCCTTCACGTGGTCGATCGCACCAGCCAGGCGCTGTGCATCCACGCCCCAGCCGGAGACAACGGCGATGTACTGCTCGCCATCGACTTCATACGACGACGGCACGCCGATCACGCCCGAAGCAGCGTTGTATTCCCACAGCTGCTTGCCGGTCTTGGCGTCGAATGCACGCCACTTGCGGTCCGGGGTACCGCCTGCGAACACCAGGTTACCTGCGGTGGTGAAGGTCGGAGTCCAGATCTGATCCTTGAAGGTCTGGGTCCAGACTTTCTTGCCGGTCGCCGGATCCCATGCCTGGATTTCGCCGATGTGGTCCTTCGCGCCTTCGGTCAGGCGGACGTTGGTCAGCACGCCTTCCAGCGGGAAGCCGATGAACAGGTCGCCTGCCTTGTAGGTGGTCGATTCACCCTTCGGCAGCTCCGAGCACATGTTCTCGTTAGCCATCGTGTAGACCAGGCCGGTCTTCGGGTTGTAGGCTTCAGGCAGCCAATCCTTGCCACCCCACAGCGACGGGCAGAATGCAGCGCCCTGTGCCATCGACGGCTTCTTCGACATGTCATAGTCAGGACGGCCCGTCTTCGGATCCAGTGCCTTGAACACGTTGTTGCCAACGTACGGCCATGCGTTGACGTACTTCAGCGCGCCGGAGGAGGTGCGCTCGAGCACCCACATGTAGCCGTTACGGCCAGCACGGACAGCGACCGGAGTCTTCTTGCCCTTGATGGTGGTGTCGAACAGCATCGGCGGGGTGACTTCATCCCAGTCCCACGAATCGTTCTGTGCGTACTGGTGGTAGCCCTTGATTTCGCCGGTGTTCACATCCAGTGCCAGCGTCGAGCTTGCGAACAGGTTGTCGCCCTGGCGCAGGTCCGGCGTCCACGGACCCGGGTTGCCGGTGCCCCAGTAAGCGGTGTTGGAAGCGGCGTCATACGAACCCGTGACCCAGACCGAGCCGCCACCAGTTTTGTACGAACCATTGTTCGGCCAGGTATCGCCGCCCGGCTCGTTCGGTGCCGGAATGGTGTGACGACGCCATGCCATCTTGCCCGACTCGGAATCGACAGCAGCGACGAAGCCGCGCACGCCGTATTCGCCGCCCGACACGCCGACCATGATCTTGCCCTTGGCAGCCAGCGGTGCCAGGGTCATGTAGTAGCCGGTTTTCCAGTTTTCGATCTGGGTCGACCACAGCTGCTTGCCGGTCTTCGCGTCCAGCGCGATCAGGTAGCAGTCGGTGGTGGCCACATAGACCTTGTCGCCATACAGTGCGACGCCACGGTTGGTCGGGTGCAGCTGGAACAGCTCAGCCGGGATTTCCTTCTTGAAGCGCCACAGTTCCTGGCCGGTCTTTGCGTTCAGCGCGATGACCTGATTCTGCGGGGTCGTAATGAACATGTAGCCATCGTTGACGATCGGAGGCGACTGGTGGCCTTCGGAGACGCCGGTGGCATACTGCCATGCCAGCTGCATCTTGCCGACGTTCTTGTCATTGATCTTGTCCAGCGGGCTGTAAGTCCAGCTGCCGTAGTTGCCGCGGATGCTCAGCCAGTTGCGGGCTTCCGGGTTCTGCAGGCGGGCATCCGTCACCGGGTTGTATGCCGGGGTGCCTTTGCCAGCTGCGGGGCCTTCGGCCATTGCAGCCGCCGGCAGCAGTGCCAGTGCCAGTGCGAGATGCTTCATTCGAATTGTCATTGCTTGTCTCCCTAGTTTGTCTAATACGGCCGCCTTCGCGACCTTCACTATTTGCCGGCCGACATGCCAGCAAATTCCTTGCAATGCATGGCTACCTTGCAGCATCCATGCTCTCGCCGGTCGTTTACACGCCCGGCTTGTTCGAGAATCCACCGGCGACAACCAGCAGGCCATCCTTTTCCGCCAGCGGCACATAAGGCAGGCCTCTGGCGGCCGGGCCTTTGGCGACCGAACCGTCGCCCGGGTTGAATTTCGAGAAATGGCAGAAGCACATCAGCAGCTTGTCTGCCGCAACGAATTCGGTCACGTCGCAACCCTGGTGCGTGCAAATGGCCGAATACGCGATCACGCCATTGACCGAATGCGGCTTCATTTCTTCGCTCAGTTCAGCCGGATCGACGCGCACCAGCATCAGCTTGTTCAGCCGCGAATCGCTCTTGGCCTTCTTTTCCTTGAGGTCGAACGGCCACACCAGCACCGGCTTGGCGCCGACCTTGATGTCATCGGCCTTCAGCGGCGCAGTCGCATCACCCTTGGACGGCACCAGCAGGTCGCCCTTGACCATGCCCTCGACATCGTCTGCCTGCACGGGCGCGGCATTCAGCGCGCAGCCGGCCACGGCGGCAGCGCCGGTGGCCTTCAGGATCTGGCGGCGCTTGAGATCAACGGCGTTCATGCCTGCTGCGTTGCTGTCCATGGTCTTGTCTTGCTTGCTCATTGTTGCTCCATCATTCTTCAAACGCCGTCGCGCCACTTGCGCTCGGCCTCTTCCCACGCGCCCAGCGGCTGCAGGTCCGGCACCCAGGCCAGTCCCGATTTGCCATCGGACGATTTTGCGGCCGGGTCGACCAGCACATCGAGCAGCGCAGGCAGGTTCTTCATCGCACGCTCGATTGCCGGGCCGAGGTCTTCGGCGCGTTCGACGCGCTCGCCATGCATGCCGAAGGCGCGTGCCATCGCCGCATAGTCAGACTTCTGCAGCTTGGTGCCCACCACCTTGCCATGCGTGTCCTGCTGATCATGCACTTCGATCTGCCAGGCGCCGTTGTTGGCGACCACGATCAAAGGCGTCGCGCCGTGGCGCACTGCGGTATCGATTTCCATCGCATTGAAGCCGAACGCGCCATCACCCGTCGCGACCACCACCTGCCGGCCCGGATAAGCCAGGCTGGCGGCATTGCCGAAAGCAGTGCCGATGCCGATGCAACCGAGCGAACCCGGATCGAGGTAACGGCCGGACGACAGGCCCACGCGCGCGAAGCTCAGGAAGTCGCCGCCATCGGCGACCAGCACCGCATCCGGGCTCATGCGCTGCTGCAGTTCATGCAGCACGCGGTTCGGATGGATGCAGCCCTCAGTGGCCGATTGCGCAGTCGCCATCGATGCCTTCAGCTTGGCGGCGCGCTCTTCATGCTGCTTGCGCAGGCCTTGCGACCACGCGGTATCCACCGCCGGCTTGCGGCCATTCGCATGGCGCAGCATCGCATTCAGCGTGGCTGCAGTCGGCGCCAGCAACTCGACATCGCCGCGGCGGTTGTCGCGAATTTCGCTCGCAGTATCGGAGATGCGCAGGAAGCGCGCGTTGCCGAACACGGCCGGCGAACCATAGGCCAGCTGGAAGTCCAGCTTGCGGCCGATGGTCACGACCACGTCGGCTTGCGTCAGCACGCTGCCGCGCATCGCGCCGACGACCGACGGATGATTGTCGGGCACCAGACCACGGCTCTCGCCGGTATCCAGATAAACGGCGCCGGTCTTGTCCAGCAGGTCGACCAGCGAGCCCTGCGCGCTGCGCGCGCCACGGCCAGTGATCACCAACGGTCGCTTCGCGTTCCACAGCAGTTCGACGGCGGCGGCAATGCTGGCCTCGTCGGGCACCGTGGCCGGCGCGACCTTGGGACGGAAATGTTCAGTAAGCTGCAGTGCCTTCGGCACCATGCCGCGCTGGGTGTCGACCGGGAAGTCGATGTACACCGGGCCCGGATCGCCGCCCTCGCCCAGCGCGCGTGACACGGCTTCATCCAGTTCCTGCAGCACCAGCGACGGCTCGCGCACGGTGCGCGCATAGCGCGTGATGGGTTTCACCATGTCGATGTGCGGCATGTCCTGCAGCGCGCCGCGATTTTCTTGCGGGCGCGGCGGTCCGCCGGACAGCACCAGCACCGATGCGCGCGAGGTATGCGCATTGGCGATGCCGGTCATTGCGTTGGTCATGCCGGGACCGGCGGTCACCAGTGCCACGCCCAGCTTGCCGGTCAGCTCGCTGTGCGCATGGGCCATGTAGACGGCCGCGCGCTCGTCGCGCACATCGATGATGCGTATGCCTTCGGCATCGCAGCGCATCCAGATCGGCATGATGTGGCCGCCGCACAGCGCAAACACGCGGTCGACGCCGCGCGCCTTGAGGAAGCGCGCGATCAGGCCCGCGGCCATGTCGGGATGGAGTTCAGGTGGTTGCAGCATCTCAGTGAGTCACTTTCTTTTGCTTCTTCTGCGCGCGCAGGTCGATGGTGCCCGGCTGGGCACGCGGGTCGACACCCGCCGGGAAGATGTGGATCTTCTGCACCTTGGCCGAGGTGCCCATCGGCAGGCTGTCGACGAACAGCACCCAGCCCGGCGCCTTGAAATAGGCCATGCGCTCGTAGCACCAGTCGAACAGTTCCTGGGCCAGCGCAGCGCGCTTGCCTTCGTCAGCGATGTCTTCCGGATGGCGCGCGACGACGCAGGCCATCACTTCTTCTTCGCGCACTTCATCGGGCGCGGCCAGCACGGCGACTTGCTTGCACTTCTCGTGCGCGTTCAGGCAGGCTTCGATTTCGGCAGCAGCGATGTTTTCACCGGCACGGCGGATGATGTTCTTCTTGCGATCCATGAAGAACAGCATGCCCGACTCGTCGCGCACAGCGGCGTCGCCGGTGTGGAACCAGCCGCCCTGCCAGGCTTCTTCGGTCGCACGCTCGTTCTTCAGGTAGCCGGAGAAGAAGCCCTTGCGCGGCGTCGCGGCGCTGTGGCGCACCACCAGTTCGCCCGGCACATTGGCGGGTTGCTCGTTGCCGTCGTCATCGATCACGCGGGCCTCGACCCAATTGTTCGAGCGGCCGAAGGCGCGGGTGTGGATGGAACGCGGCTCGACGTTGTCGGTGATGATGCGCCCTGCTTCCGTCATCGACCACATCTCGACCACGGGCAGGTTGAAACGTTTCTCGAAAACTTCGTGCAGGCTGGGCTCGACGCCGGCGCACAGCGCGAAGCGCACCTTGTGCTGCTTTTCTTCCGGGCACTCGGCGAGCTTGAGCAGGATGTTCGGGATCACGCCCTGGAACTGCGCAACCGTGGCGCGCGAGGCGACCAGGTCTTTCCACCAGGTGCTGGCGTGGAAGCGATCCGGGAAGATCAGGCAGCCACCCGACATCAGCATGGCCGGCATCGAGATCGACAGGCAGTTCGCATGGTGCAGCGGCAGCGGGTTGAACAGGCGCTCGACGCCTTCGTGCATGGTCAGCGCGCCGCCGACCTGCAGGTAGCACTCGCCGAAGGTGTGGAAATATTCATTGGTGAGGATGCAGCCCTTGGGCTTGCCGGTGGTACCGGACGTGTACAACAGCGCGGCCTCGGTTTCATGGTCGGGCGTGCCGGCCTGTGCCGGCTGTTGCGCCGGCGGCAGCACCTCGGGGAAAACATCGAAGGACACATGGCGGCAGGCGCCGCCCAAGTCGGCTTCGATCGCCTTCAGGTCATCGGCACGACGGTCGACGCCGACCAGCAGGCTCGATTCCGAATGCTCGACCACATAGTGAATTTCTTCGCGGCGGTAATCCGGGTTGATCGGCACCACCGACACGCCCAGCGCATTGAGCGCGTAGTAATGGAACACGAACTCCGGACGCTGCTCGAACAGGATGGACACGCGATGGCCGAGGCCGTAGCCGGCTTTCGCGTAAATCGCCTTCATGCGCTCGACTTCGGCCAGGGTCTGGCTCCAGGTCACTTCCCATCCATCGGGATGGTAGCTGCGGCCCGCCGAGGGCGGCACCGAATAAGCGGCATTGTCCGGAAAGCGCTTGACGGCTTTCAGCAGGGATTGGTACAGGGTTCCGTAATGGCTGGCGTCCATGGTGCTGACGATCTCTTCTTGATTCTGAGTGTTACTGTGGTGATTGAACTTGGTAGTGCTTATTTGTTGACGACCTGCTTGGGCAGCTTCAGCACCATCAGTGCTGCGACCACGGCCAGTCCGGCAAACAGGTACAGGCTGCTATTGGGGCTGCCCGTCACGTCGGTCATCCAGCCGACCAGCGAGGTCGATGCCATACCGGCGATATTGCCCAGCGAGTTGATCAGGGCGATGCCGGCGGCGGCAGCCGCGCCAGTCAGGAAGGATGGCGGCAGGCTCCAGAACGAGGCTTGCGTGGTCGATGCGCCGGCAGCGGCCAGGGTCAGACCGATCATGGCCGGTACCAGGCCGAGCTGTGGCACGGCGCTGAAAGCCAGGCCGGCGGCTGTCAGCAGGCAGGGAATCGCGGTGTGCCAGCGGCGCTCGCCGTGACGGTCGGCACTGACGTTGCACCAGATCATGGCGATGATGGCCACCGAATACGGAATGGTGACCAGCCAGCCGATCTGCAGCGTATCGGTCACGCCGAGCTGCTTGATCAGGGTCGGCATCCAGAAGCTGGTCACGTAGATCGAGCTGGCGATGCCGAAGTAGGCGATGCCCAGCCACCAGACGCGGCCGTTTTTCAATGCATCCATTGCCCCCGAATGCTCGGCGCTTTGCTCGGCTTCGGCCTTGACCTGCGCTTCAATGAACTGCTTTTCATGCTCGTCCAGCCAGCGCGCGTCGGCAACGCGGTTGTCGAGGAACATCAGCACCAGGAAGCCGAGCAGGATGGACGGCACGGTTTCGACGATGAACAGCCACTGCCAGCCGCGCAGGCCGCCGGCATCGGCGAAGGTGGACAGGATCCAGCCCGACAGCGGACCGCCGATGATGTTCGACATCGGGATTGCGGCGAGGAAGAGCGCGATGATGCGGCCGCGCCAGGCCGCCGGGAACCAGTAAGTCAGGTACAGCAGCACGCCCGGGATGAAGCCGGCCTCGGCCACGCCGAGCAGGAAGCGCAGGATGTAGAACTGGGTCGGCGTCTTGACGAAGGCCATCGCCGCGCCGATGACGCCCCAGCTGATCATGATGCGGGCGATCCACAGCTTGGCGCCCACCTTGTGCATCAGGATATTGCTCGGCACTTCGAACAGCACATAGCCGAGGAAGAAGATGCCGGCGCCGATGCCGTAAATGGTATTGCTGAACGACAGATCGTTGAGCATCTGCAGCTTGGCAAAGCCGACGTTCACGCGATCGAGGTAGGCCGCGAGATAGCAGATGCACAGGAAAGGCACCAGCCTGAGCGCTACTTTCTTATAGATTGCTTCGGGCGCAATTGCGTCCTGTACGCCGGCACTCAGGCTGGTCGCCATCTTCTTGTCTCCTTCCATGCGCACCATGGGGTATTGTTGTCTGGCGCGCCTTGTTGCTTTTGTCAGCTGCCGGCCTTGTGGGCTCTGTGTGCAGCTGGTCTCACTCCACGTCTTCGTGCGGATCCGGTCTTACGCCCGCTTTACCTGCGGTCCTGGCTGTCCTTGCGCTTGCTGGGCGTTGGTTTCTTCATCGGCGATCTTGCGCTGCACCGCGAAGGACGCATAACTGATGTGCGTGCTGGCGAGCTGGCCGGCGCGCTCGGCGTCGCCATCCTTCACGGCCTGCATGATCTCTTCGTGCTGTTCCCAGATGCTGGACGGCGTGCCGCCACTCATCAGCACCGCGCCCATCACGCAGCGCAGGTAGGCCCAGTGGGGTGAACTGGTCTCGGCAATCATCGGGTTGCCGGACAGCTCATAGATAAAATGGTGGAAATCGATGTCGGCCTTGACCAGCTCCTGGATGGAGTTGTTCCTGACGGCTTGCCAGCCACGGTCGATGTAGGCCTGGCCTTCGACGCGCGCGCGCTCGCTGCCGCGTTCGGCCGCTTTCATGCAGGCCAGCCGGTCGAGGATTTCACGGATTTCGTACAGGTCGCGCGCCTTGTCGGCGCCCAGCGGCGCAATCATCAGGCCGCGGCCCGGCGCGCTGGTCAGGATGCCTTCGTTGCGCAACAGGAGCAGTGCCTGCTGCACCGGCTGACGCGACACGCCCAGTGATTCCGCGACTTCTTCCTGAATCAGACGCGAATCCATCCCGTAGGCACCGGAGCTGATCCGCGACAGGATGGCCTCATAGACCTGCTCCACCAGCGTTTGCTGGGGGCGCAGTATCGGCATCATGGTCGCTGGTGATGACATGCTCGTCGGTCCGGGCTGGTTGCCTGAGTCGGATCCAGAATCTTTTGAATTCTGAATTCAGAGTTCGGAATGCAGCAGAGCTTAGATTTGACAATGCAGCCCGTCAACGGCTTGGCGTTCGGAAATCGAAAAGGCGAACTTAGTTATGCAGCCATGCGGCAAGATTGCCTTGCCTCATCGCGCGCCGCATCAAGGCCGGAAACAGCACAGCGTTCCTTGAAACAGCGGCAATATCGGGGGACAGGATGGCCTACCGGCTGCGGCAGAATGGTGCATCGCAGCAGAGGCCCATGGTGAGACAGTTGAAAATTTTTCAGGCGTCAACGACCTTGCCCGGCCCGCGTTCCTGCGCAACCGACAGCGCATTGCGCGCCGCCTGCAGCAGGCTTTCGCCATGACTGGTATTGGGCGTCGCGCCCGCAATGCCCATGCCCAGCGTGTAGCGGATCAGGCGGGTGTCGTGGATCAGCGGGTCCTTCGCCAGGCTGCCGGTCATGCGCGCGGCCACCTTGTGCGCGATCTCTATCGACGCTGCTGACAGCATGACCGCAAACTCACCCTGACCGACCCGAAACACCAGGTCATCATCCCGCACGGAGCGCACCAACAGCAAGGCCATGTGCTTGACCAGTGCATCGCGGCCATGCTCCCCGGCCAGCGCGAACGCCTGGTCAGGCTGGTCGAGGCCAACCATCATCAGGGTCAGCGGCGCCAGCGATGCGCGCTGGCGCTCGAGCGCAATCTCCAGCGCTTCGAACAGCGCGACCTGGCTGCCGAGACCGGTCACCTTGTCGACATGGACGGTCTGCAGGCCGCCCTTGGGCGACACGTCGCGCACGATGCGATGGCGGTGCTGGTCGAGCGTATTAATGATGGTATTGATATCGCCGCCTTCGATCCGCGCATCCAGCAAAACCTGCCGCAGGATGCGGATCATGTCCTCGTACGCATCGAGCGTGATGCCCAGATTATGGTGCCCGACCGCCAGCTGTTCGAAGTTGTAGATCTTGGCCGGCTTGCCCAGTGCGTATGCCATCAGTTCGACCTGATGCTCGGCCATGCGACGCGGGTCCGTGCCTTCGAAATAGCGCGTGAACATGGGCCGGGAGGCCATACGGTGGTGAAAATCACGCACCAGCCGCTGAAGAGTGGGAATGCCGCCGTACTTGTCGAACAGCGACCCCAAGGATGCTGCACTCATTGAAAGAGAATGAATTTAATTGTTATGTATTTTTACCGCATTCTGATTTTCATGTCGGCCCGGCATGGCAGTAATTTATCAGAATTGATTACAGGGTTCACAAGAATAATTGCAGCCGACACGCACCGTCGCGTGCATCAAAAGAGAAGCCGACACGAGGGCGCTGCTATGATCGCGTCCATGAGCAAGGTCATTTCCTATGATATCGATGTGCTGTTCGGCGACTGCGATCCGGCCGGCATTGTGTTCTTCCCCAACTTCCTGAAGTGGATGGATGCATCGTCGCTGAACTTCTTCATGCAATGCGGATTACCGCCCTGGCGCGCCTGGACCGAGCCGGCGCACATGATAGGCACGCCCCTGATCGAGATACGCACACAATTCCACAAGCCCGCGACCTATGGCGAGACCCTGACTGTGCATACCGAGATCACCGAGTTCTCGCGCAAGACTTTCACCCACCGCCATGTCGTCCAACGCGGCGATACCCTGATTTGCGAAGGCACCGAGGTGCGCGCCTTCTGCACCCGCGACCCCGGCACCGGCATCGTCAAGGCCATCCCGCTGCCGGAAATCGTGCACGCAAAATGCCGCTAACGGCCGGTACATGCATCGGTGCTGAAATGCGCGCGACATTGCCGGGTCTTTGGCCCGGCTGTCTTGCGGGTGGCGTTATTCGGCGCCAGCGATAGCCGCGCCGCGCAGGTTTGCCCTGCCCCGCCCGCAATCCGCGGAATTTTGATCCTCATCATGTAAATTCGGCAGCAAATTGCCTAGATTCAACCTGAGGGCTCCTGTGTCTTGACGCATCGGAGCCACCACAAGGAAGAAGCCATGGCCGCCGATTTGCCGCCCACCATCCCGCGATCCCGACACCAGCCAGGCCTGCGCCGCCAGGGTGCCATCGTCGGCGCCCTGCTTGCGCTGGTGACGGCGCTGACCCTGGGCGGAGGTGCTGCCGGCGAAGGCAAGCGCTCGGCCGCGCCCGAGCCGAATGCGGTCTACATGCAACCGGTCGACGGCCTCGACGCGCCAGAGCTGGCGACATTCCGCGCCGGCGAGACCCTGTTCCGCACGTCGTGGATCGTGTTCCCCGCATTGCAGATACCGAATTGGGACGTGGTGCGTCCGCCCGCGATGTTCGGCTGGGGGCTGGGCCCGACTTATATCGCCAACGCCTGCATGGGCTGCCACGTACAGGCCGGCAGCGGCAAAACCAGCGACAAGCCCGGCGCCACGGTTTTCCAGCAACTGCTGCGCATCTCTATCCCCGGCACCAATCCGCATGGCGGCCCCAACCCGCACCCGATCTATGGCGATCAGCTGCAGGTGTTCGACGTCATCTCGGCCGACCGCCGGCAGGTGCGCGAAGGCGAAGCCGATGTGCTGGTCGACTGGCAGGCCGAAATGGTGACACTGCCCGATGGCAGCCGCGTCGAACTGCGCCGGCCGCGCATCCGCGTCACCAGCCTGTCCTTCGGCCCGCTCGGCCCGGAGGTGATGACCTCGCTGCGCAATACGCCGGCCATCTTCGGCCTTGGTTATCTGGAGTCAGTCAGCGAAGAAGACATCCTCGCTCTGGCCGAAGCGCAGAAGGCCTGGGGCCTGAACGGCCGCCCGAACTATGTGCGCGACGATATCAACGACAAAACCAGCCTTGGCCGCTTCGGCTGGAAGGCCAACCAGCCCGGCGTGCGCCAGCAGGTGGCCGCCGCCTTCCTCGGCGACATGGGCATCACGTCGCCGCTGTACACGAAGCAGAACTGCCCGCCCGCGCAGACCGACTGCCGCGCGATGCCGCCCGGCGACTACAAGCCCGAACTGCGCGCGGCCGATTTCGATGCGATCAGCTTCTGGGCCCAGGCGCTCGAGGCGCCCGAGCCGCGCCAGCTGGCGCGTGCCGAGGTGCAGCGCGGCGCGCAGCTGTTCGCCGCCGCCCGCTGCGCGCTGTGCCATGTGCCGGACATGAAGACTTCACGCAATGCGCCCTTCCCCGCGCTGGCCAACCGCAGCTTCCACCCTTACACCGACCTGCTGTTGCATGACATGGGCGAGGCCCTCGCCGACGGCCGCCCGGATTTCCGCGCCGGCCCGCGCGACTGGCGTACGCCGCCGCTGTGGGGCATAGGATTGCGCCAGCAAGTCAATGGCAGCAGCAACCTGCTGCACGACGGCCGCGCACGCAACGTGACCGAAGCCATCCTCTGGCACGGCGGCGAGGCGCAGGACGCGCGCGACCGCTTCGCCGGCTTCAGCCGTGAAGAGCGCGAGGCCCTGCTGGCCTTCGTCAACGCCATCTGAGTGATGCACGACGATCTGCCGAACCTGCCGCCGAAGATGCCGCCGAACCCGCCACCGAACGAACCCGTACCGGAGCCGGCCAGCGTCCCGGCAGGAACCTCAGCGGCGAGCGACGACAGCACTGTCTTCATCACGCGGGGACTACGGAAATCCTATGCCACCGGCGCGGGCGAGGTGGTCGCGCTGCGCGATGTGGACCTCGACATCCATCGTGGCGAATTCATCGTGCTGCTCGGCCCTTCCGGCAGCGGCAAGTCGACGCTGCTCAACATCCTGGGCGGCCTCGACCGGCCGAGCGCAGGCCTGGCGCGCTTCGATGACCATGACTTGTCGGAAGCCGACGACGATGCGCTGACCGAGTACCGGCGTGAGCATGTGGGCTTCGTCTTCCAGTTCTACAACCTGATCCCCAGCCTGACGGTGCGCGAGAACGTTGAACTGGTGACCGACATCGTCGACCACCCGATGCCGGCCGATGAAGCCCTGCGACTGGTCGGCCTGGGCGAGCGGCTCGACCATTTTCCTTCGCAGCTGTCCGGCGGCGAACAACAGCGCGTGGCGATTGCGCGCGCCATCGTCAAGCGGCCCGACGTGCTGCTGTGCGACGAGCCGACCGGCGCACTCGACTACCAGACCGGCAAGCGCGTGCTCGAAGTTATCGAGCGCATCAACCGCGAACTGGGCACTACCACCATCGTCATCACCCACAATGCCGCGATCTCGGCCATGGCCGACCGCGTGCTGCACCTGGGCGACGGCCGTATCCAGCGCATCGACACCAATGCACACAAGCTGTCGCCATCGGAGCTGTCTTGGTAAGCATGGCAAACAGCTTGCGCAGCTTGCACGCATTGCGCTGGCTACGCAGCTGGCGCGCGCTGAAGGCACTCGACCGCAAGCTGTTGCGCGACCTGCGCACGCTGTGGAGCCAGGCGCTGACGCTGGCGCTGGTGGTCGGCGCCGCCGTTGCCGGCTTCATCACCACTTACAGCGCCTATGATTCGCTGGACTGGTCGCGCCAGCGCTATTACGAAGCCGCGAACTTCGCCGACGTCTTTGCCGACCTGCGGCGCGCGCCCGACACCATCGCCACGCGCCTGCGCGAGCTGCCCGGCGTGGCGCAGGTCGAGACGTCGATCACGCAGCAGGTGCAAATTGCGATCCCCGGCGTGGACGACCCCATCATCGGGCGGCTGAATGGCATCGACTGGCGACAACTGCCGCAGGTCAATCGCCTCTACCTGCGCTCGGGACGCATGATCGCAGGCCGCAGCGGGCGTCAGCTCGAGGCACTGGTCTCGGAAGCCTTCGCGATCACGCGCCAGCTGCGTCCGGGCGACACCGTCAACGCACTGATGAATGGCAAACGCGAGTCCTTGCTGATCGTCGGCATCGCGCTCACGCCCGACACCATCTTCGCCGGCGCCACCGGCGCCCCCGACCTGAAGGGCTATGGCGTGTTCTGGGTCGACCAGCAGGCGCTGGGCAGCGCCTATGACATGCAAGGCGCCTTCAATCACGTGGTCGCGCGCGTCGCGCCGCATGCCGACGAAGCGCAGGTGATCGCCGGCCTCGACCGCGTGCTGCGCCCTTGGGGTGGCTTGTCGGCCTACGGGCGCTCGGAACAGATGTCGCACATGATGCTCAATTCCGAAATCCAGGAACAGCGGGTGATGGGCACGGTCCTGCCCGGCATTTTCCTGGCGATTGCGGCCTTCCTGCTCAATGTCGTGCTGGGGCGGCAGATCAGTGTGCAGCGCGAGCAGATCGCCGCGCTGAAGGCGCTCGGCTACGGCAATGCGGCCATTGCGCAGCATTACCTGAAGTTCGCCTTGCTGGTGGTCGCCATCGGCGTGCTGATCGGGCTGCTGGCGGGCAGCTGGCTGGGCTCGAAGATGATGCTGCTGTACGAGACCGCCTTCCGTTTTCCGGCGCTGCAGCACCGTGTGCGGCCGGAACTGATGCTGCTGGCGATCGCCGTCACAAGCACGGCGGCGCTGCTGGCCACCTGGCAGGCGATCCGCGACACCGTGAAGCTGGCGCCGGCCGAGGCGATGCGCCCGCGCGCGCCGGGCCGCTACCGGCCGTCGTTCATCGAAGCGCTCGGGGCCCGCCGCTGGCTATCCCCCGCCAGCCGCATGATCCTTCGCAACATGCAGCGGCATGGCTTTCGCACCGCCGTCACCGTGGCCGGCATCGCGGCGGCGATCTCGGTGCTGGTCTGCGGCACCTTCTGGGGGGATTCGATCGACATGATGCTCGACACGCAGTTCCGGCTGGCGCTGCGCGGCGACGTGACCGTCGGCCTGGTCGAGCCGCGCGCGGCGCGGGTTCGGCACGAGTTCGAAGCATTGCCGCTGGTGAGTGCCGTCGAAGGCGCGCGCAGCGTGCGGGCGCGCCTCGTGCACGGCAACCATGCCTGGCGCGGCTCGCTGCAGGGGCGGCCGGCCCGTGGCGACCTGCGCCGCATCGTCACGATGGACCGGCGCAGCATGGAAGCGCCCGCCGATGCGCTGCTGCTGACCGACCGTCTGGCGAGCAAGCTGGGCCTGAGGGTCGGTGACCTGGTGCGCGTCGAGGTCGAAGAAGGCGAACGGCCCGTGCTGATGCTGCCGGTGGCCGGCACCGTCAATGAAATGATGGGCCTGTCCGCCTACATCGAGCGGCGCAGCCTGAACCGGCTGCTGCAGGAAGGCGACCTGGTCAACGAACTGACGTTGGCCATCGACCGTGGCGGCGAAACCGAACTGCTGCAGCGGCTGCGCGGCTTGCCGCTGGTGGCTGCCGCTTTCAGCAAGGCAGCGCTGCTGCGCAATGTACAGTCGGTCACGGCCCGTAATATCCGCATCATCAGCAGCGTACTGACCGTGTTCGCCACCATCATTGCCGTGGGCGTGGTGTACAACCAGGTGCGGATTGCGCTCACCGAGCGCGCGTGGGAGCTGGCCAGCCTGCGCGTGCTGGGCTTCACCCGCCACGAAGTGTCGCGGCTGCTGCTGGGCGAACTGGCGATCGCGATCGCGCTGGCCATCCCGCTGGGCATGGCCGCCGGCTACGGGCTGGCGCACGGCGTGATGGCGATGATCCGCAATGATGAATTCGTCTTCCCGGTCGTGATACGCGCGCCGACCTATGCATATGCGGTGATGTGCGTGGTCATCGCCGGCATCGTCAGCGCGCTGGTGGTCAACCGCAAGATTGCCGCGCTCGACCTGGTCGGTGTGCTGAAGACGCGAGAATGAACAACACGGAGAACCCGGACGAGATGAGCACCGCCCCGACACCCAAACCCGAAGACCCTGCACAAGCGGCCGGGCAAACCGCGCAAGCCGACGCTGGCAGCCATGGCGGAATGCGCCACCAGGTCCACCAGAGCCACCCGAACCATCCGCAGCGCAAACGCTGGCTGTGGCTGGCCGGCTTGCTGGTGGCTGCCGCGCTGCTGGCCTGGCTGCTGGCGCCGCGCCCGCTTGACGTGGAGCTGGCGCCGCTGCGGGTCGGCCGCTTCGAGCGCAGCGTCGAGGAAGACGGCAAGACCCGGCTGCGTGAACGCTACGTGGTGTCGGCCCCGGTCGCCGGCAAGCTTGGCCGCATCAGCCTGCGCGAAGGCGACGTCGTTGAACGCGGCCAGGTGATCGCGCAATTGTGGCCGGCCGAACCGGCGCTGCTCGACGAACGGCGCCTGCAGGAGCAGCGTGAACAGGTCGCGGCGATGGAAGCCAGCGTTCAGCGCGCCAATGCCTCGGTAGCGCGCGCCGAGGCCGCGCTGTCGCAGGCCGAAATCGACCAGCAACGCAGCGAATCGCTGGCAGCGCGCGGCTTCGTTTCCAAAAGCCATGTGGACACGGCGCGCACCACCACCGAGCTGCGCCGGCGCGAGCTGGAAGTGGCGCAGCAAGACCAGCATGGCGCGCGCCACCAGCTGGAGCAATTGCGGATCGCGCTCAGGCGCAGCAGCCAGCCCGATCCGCTGGCGCGCGAGCCATCGTCGGTGCAGGCACCGGTCGCCGGCCGCGTGCTGCGCTTGCGCCAGGAAAGCGAGGCCGTGGTCGCAGCCGGCACGCCGCTGCTGGAGCTGGGCGACCCGGCGATGATGGAAGTGCTGGTCGACTTGCTGACCGAGGATGCGGCGCAGGTCAAACCGGGCGCGCCGGCCCGCCTGTCGCACTGGGGCGGCGATGCATTGCTGGAGGCCCGGGTGCGACTGGTCGAACCCTCTGCCTTCACGAAGGTGTCGGCGCTGGGCGTGGAAGAACAGCGCGTGCACGTGCTGCTGGACATCGTGTCGCCGCCCGACCAATGGCGCGCCCTCGGCGACCAGTTCCGGGTCGATGTGCAGATACCGCTGCAGGCCGAGGCGCAGGCCTGGCTGGTGCCGGTCAGCGCGGTGTTCCCGGTTGGCAGCCGTTCGGCGCTGTTCGTCGCCGACGGTGGCCGCGCGCGGCAGGTAGAAGTCGAACTTGTCGCCCGCAATGCCAGCGACGCCTGGATACGCACCACCACCCTGCGTCCCGGCACCTCCGTGGTGGCCTACCCGCCGGCCAGCCTGAAGGAGGGCCAGCGCATCCGGGCGCTGAAACGCTGAACCCTGCTGCGCTCAAGCTTTTCCTGACCGTACCGATATCCATCATGTGAGATTGCAGGTACGACCATGATTATCGAGCGCATCGATCTGGACAAGATCAAATATCAGAATGGCATCGTGGCCTTGAGTTCGCTTGAGGTTGGCGAAAGCATTTTCTGCTCGGAATTCGCCAAGGCCCAGAGCTTGCGCGCGCTGTCCTACTACTACATCAAGTCCCGCAACCTGGACTGGAAGTTCGTGTTCCGCAAGATGGATCGCGGCTGGCGGCTGATCCGCGTGCTCTGATTCACCGTCTCCCCCGTCAGTCAAACTGCTTCAGCAGGTAGGTCACCATTTCCTTCGTGATCGTCGCTGCCTGCGCCACCATCGCCGTCGACCCGTTGACCCGGATTTGCGCCGAGGTCAGGTTCGCCGTTTCTTCGGCGAGGTCCGCATTCATGATGTTGTCGTAGGCGCCGCTGGTGGTCGTGTACACGCTGTCGAGGTAAGTGGACTGGTAATCCAGGCGATTCTGCTGCGCCCCGACCAGCGACTGGTACTCGCCTATCATGTCGATCGCATCGTCGATCACATCCAGCGCATTGTTGGCGCCGGTTTGCGTCGACACATCGACTGCCGACAGTTTCACGTCTTCATCCGTGGCCCCGTAGGTACCGGCGCGGAAGCCGAGATTGGACAGCGTGGTCGCGCCATTGCTGCCCGCCGCCACCGTGAACACCGCATCCGAGCTCAGCGTGACGGTACTGATGAACGTCATCGCTGCCGCCGTGGTGGCCGCTGCCGTGGGCGCGTTACTGCTGAGGTCCGTGCCGCCCAAGCCGATCAGCGAGCCGGACACTGCCCCGCTGCTGTCCGATACACCAATCGCGATATTGCGGCCGTCACTGGCCGTCAGGGTCAGGCCGCTGCCATTGTTGGTCGCAGTGACCCCTGTCTGGCCCTGGTAGGGATTGAGCGCGGTGACGATCTCGTCGAGCGTCGTGCTGGCGCTGAAATTGACTGCAATCGTCGTGCCGTTCAGGAAAATCGACGTCACCGTGCCCGCCGAGAAGCTCGAACCGGTCAGCGTATTGGCATTGGCCGTTGCCGTGACATTGGTCTGCGTCGATTTCCGGTTGATGGCCGCGGCCAGCGCGATGGCGCTGGAGGCGCGCGTAGACGACGTGGTCGTCACTGGCGACGCCGTATCGTCGGTGGTGTACGCGTCGCCGATCGCATAGCCATTGATCTGCATGTCGCCGCTGGCCAGCGTGGTGGGCGCAGCCGTCGACCCGGCGCGCGCCGTACTGGCCAGCTGCGCGACATTGGCCGAATAGGTGCCTGCGACCAGCCCGGCATTGGCAATGCTCTTGCCGACCTCGCTGCCCAAGGTCACCGAACTTCCCGACAGGCTGCGCAAGGTATAGCTGCCCGAGTAAGTGCCGGCGGCTCCCAGACCGGTCTCCGCATCCGTCGTGCCGGTGTAAGCAATCGTGATGTTGCGGCCGTCGGCTGCGTTCAGGATCACGCCGCGCGTGCTGTCGCCGCTGTCGGTTGCGGTCACCCCCGTCACCCCCTGGTTCAGGTTGATCGCTGCAACCACCGCCGCGCGATTGGTCGAGATCGGGTTCGATGCGCTCAGCGTCAGCGAGATATCGGTGCCGTTGATCGTGATAGTCGAGCTACCGCCTGCTGCCGTCGTCATCGTGCTACCGGACACGGTGGTCGTGCCGACGGTGGCCGCGACATTGGTGGTCGAGGTCAAGCGGTTGATCGCGGCCACCTTCGCTATCGCGCTGCCAGTCTTTGACGAGCTCGACAAGGTGTCGTCAGTCGTGCGCGTCGCACCGACAGAAACACCGCCTATGGTCAGGTCGCCGGCCGACATCGCCGTCAGCGCGCCCGTGCCCGATGCATAGCTGCCGGCAGCCGACACGGTCAGCGCGTCGCCGGTACCCAGCGCCGAAGTCAGCGTCGAAAAAAGCTTCAGTGTCGTCGTGTCGGCGGTCCCGGTACCGCTTTGCACCGTGATGGACGATGAAGTCCCGTCCAGTATCGAACTGCCGTTCCAGGTGGTGGCTGCCGACAGCGCGTCGATCTGACTGATGTAGGACGCCATCGCCAGCTGGTTGCCGGTACGGTCCGCCGCCGATGCCGTGCCGCTGGCAGACGCGGTGGCGAGCGTACGCATGCTCTGCAGCGTGTCGCTGATGCTGGTCAGCGCGCTGTCGACGCGCTGCTGCACGGCGATACCGGCATTCACGTTGTCGACCGCCTTCACCATCGAGCCCAGTTGCGCCTTCAGGCGGTTGGCCATGCCCAGACCGCCCGGGTCGTCACCCGCATGGTTGATCCTCAGCGTGGTGCTGATGCGCTCGGTTGCCCTGGCGACGTCGGTGTTGGCGCTCCTGAGCGCCGCGATAGATGCATAGGGGCTGGCGCTGCTTCCGATGAGCATGGCGGTCTCCGTTATTGCAGATGTAACGAAGGCTAACGCAGCAAAACAGCCGCTCCGAAAACTTTAGCGCGTTTTACACCTTTTTCTCTTCTTTGCAGCCTTTACACTTGTTGCGGCTAAAGTTTTGGTCCGGCCTGCAAGGCCAAACGAAACATCGGCAAATTCGGCAAAACCGGCCCCCTCTGCAAGTGCCGGCATTTCCGTTTAGGATGCCGGGACAACAGAAAAAGATCGCAATACGGGTTGTCAATCTTGCAGGTGCGCAGCGCGCACCGGGAGTTGCACATGGCGCAGACTGCAGTCTGGCGGCCGGCGCCGGACCTCGTGCCGGGTCGGGCCACCCGCTTCTTTTTCCTGGCCTCGTTGCAGGCCGTCCTTCAGGCCGTCCTGTTAGCTGCCGTGCTGGCACCCTTCTCCTCCCACGCCTTTACGCTATCTGACGGCAACGAAGTGCAATGCCAGTTCAGCCGCGACGATACATCTGCGACGGCGACCGAGCGCTGGGTGGATTACAAGACGCTGTCAGAGCGTGACCCTGAACTGGGCAAGGCAGTGGCCGTGGTGCGGTTCGACCCGCAGGACAGGCCGACCATCCTGATTGACGCCGTTGCCTACAAGCAGAGCAAGGGCGTAATGGCAGCGATGTGGGACTTCATCTTCTTCCATGAATGCGCACACGCGAAGGACAAGCGCTTGTCCGAGATCGGCGCGAACTGTGCGGCCTATATCGAGATGCAGGATCGCGGGTTGATGAATGCGATCCGCTTCAAGGACATCGAGGCGGCTCACCTGCGCATCATGAACCTGCCGGATCAATATGGCGGCAACGGCATGGAGTTCTGGCGGATGACGCTGGAATGCGTGGATCGGGAGCGTGGACGCCACGATCAGGATGGGGCCATGCGTAGTGCGCAAAGCGCGCGCTGACACGGCGTGTCCGGGGCCGGGTGAGCGTTGAGCGTTGAGCGTTGAGCGCTGAGCGTTGAGCGCTGAGCGCTGAGCGTTGACCACCAGCTTGCCGGACTGACAAGCGTTGCCGGGGCGCTTGACTTTTACTGTACATCCATACAGTATTGATGCCAGCCAGGCCGCCCATCCCGGGTAGCCCGTTCCAATCAGGAGTCCGCCCCATGAGCACAGCACTTGCCTATGACTACAGCCCCGACGTCCCGGCCCCCACGCGCGCCCGCTCCGACGTGCAAAGCCTGTGGCGCAAGCGCGGCTGGCGCCCGCCTTCGGAATACCGGCAGGATTTCGAACTGAGCTGCCGGCCGGCGATCTTCTCCGGCCTGGTCCGGCTGGAAATGGCGGCCTGCCGTTCCGGCAAGGTCTGAGCGCCGAGACTTTCGAGCGAGCTGCACGTGTGCTGACACCGGACAGCGCCGTACCGCACCAAAGCGGCCGGGATGTTTCGATGTAGAATCGACTGAACAATACTTGTTCTCATTTCGGACAGCGTGAAGCCCCTAACCCCTCTGCTGTTGCGGCAGCTCGCCACCGGCGAAAGCGCCACCATCGTCCGACTGGACGTCGACCACGAGCTGCAAAAGCGACTGGTCGCGCTCGGCATGCGGGTCGGCAAGGCAGTCAAGGTAATCCGCCGCGCCGCTTTCGGCGGGCCTATTCATGTCCGGATCGGCACCACCGAGATCATTCTCCGCACCGCCGAGGCCGCGCTGATCAGCGTCACGCCCAACACCGTTACCCCCTGAGAGCAGCCCCATGAAACAAGTGGCACTGCTCGGCATGCCTAACGCCGGCAAATCGACCCTGTTCAACCGCCTGACCGGCGCCCATGCCCGCGTCGGCAACTGGCCTGGCATCACGGTCGAACTGCTGACTGCCAAGCTGCTGATTGGCGGCGACATGGTGCAACTGGTCGATCTGCCCGGCATTTACGACCTGCACGGCTATTCGGAAGACGAAAAAGTCGTCACCACCTTCCTGCAAGACCAGTCGCCCGACCTGATCGTCGTGGTTCTGAACGCCTGCCAGCTGGACCGCCAGATGCTGTTGCTGGGCCAGTTGATCGAACTCGGCCGCCCGCTGCTGGCGGTGCTGAACATGGCCGATGAAGCACGTGCGCTCGGCATTTCGATCGACGTTGCCGGGCTTTCGGCGTCGCTCGGGATTCCCGTCTGCCTGCTGTCGGCCAAGCATGGCCAGGGCATGGAAGACCTGCACACCCAGTTGCGCAAGACGCTCAGCCAAACGCCGGACCCGACGCAAGACCCGCTGGCGCCGCCCGACATCGAGGCTGCGCTGCAGCGCCACATCGACATGCCGTTGCAGGCCAACCACCGCCTGACGGAGCGGCTGGACAAGGTGCTGCTGCACCCGTGGCTGGGCCTGCCCATCTTCTTTGGGGTGATGCTGTTGCTGTTCGAAGGTGTGTTCGCGATCGGCAAGCCGCTGCAGGATGGCATGTCCTGGCTGTTCACGACGCTGCGCGAAGGTGCGCTGGAACCAGCACTGGCCCATGCGCCGCCGCTGCTGCATGGTTTCCTGCTCGACGGCGTCTTTGCGGGCCTCGCGACCGTGGCCAGCTTCGTGCCATTGATTGTGCTGTTCTTCCTGTTCATGAGCATCGTCGAGGACACCGGCTACCTGTCCCGCGCCGCCTTCCTGATGGATGCGCTGATGGCCCGTTTCGGCCTCGATGGCCGCAGCTTCGTGATGCTGCTGATGGGCTTCGGCTGCAATGTGCCTGCGCTGATGGGCACACGCGTGATCCGTTCGCGCGGGCTGCGCTGGCTGACCATGCTGGTGATCCCGTTCTCGCTGTGCTCGGCGCGGCTGCAGGTGTTCGTCTTCTTCACGGCGGCGCTGTTCAGCGCCGAACAGGCACCGCTGGTGCTGTTCTCCCTGTACATGGCCAGCATCGTGACGGCGATGGGCACGGCGCTGCTGTTCCGCCGCCGCTATGTGAATCACGACCCCTTCGTGCTCGAGATGCCGCCGTTCCGCTTCCCGACCGCACGCCAGATCCTGCTGCGCGGCTGGCAGGAAGTGCGCCATTTCCTGGACCGCGCGACCCGTTTCATCGTGCTCGGCGTGGTGCTGGTCTGGTTGCTGACCAACCTGCCACCGGGCGTGGCCACCGGCGGTGAAGACAGCCTGGCCGGCATCCTCGGCGGCTGGATGGAGCCGGTGCTGCGGCCGCTGGGCATCGATCCCAAGCTGACGATTGCGCTGCTGTTCGGCTTCGTCGCCAAGGAAATCGTGATCGGCTCGCTGGCCGTCATTTATGGCAGCGACGGCGACCAGCTGGTGCAACTGGTGTCACAGCAAGTGGGCTGGATCGAGGCCTACAGCTTCATGCTGTTTGCGCTGATCTATACCCCCTGCCTGTCGACCATCGCGACCATCCGCAATGAGTCGCGCAGCGCCGCCTTCACCACGCTGGCCGTGGTCTGGCCGCTGGCGCTGGCTTGGGTGGCCAGCTATGCGTTCTATCAGACGGCCACGCATTTCCTGCGCTGATACGTCATTGATGGCGGGCTGCCGCGCCCCTGCCCGCTGCTGCCTGCTTCAGCCATTGCTACCGTTCCTTATCGTTGCCTGAGGATTGAGCGCCGGGTCCCATTCGACCCACAGATGCTCGGGTCCGCGGAACGAAATATTTGGCAGGTAGCTGAAGCGCTGCTCCGACAGCTTCATGTGCGGCAGGCGACGCACCAGTTCTTCGAGGAACACCTGCATTTCCATCCGCGCCAGGTTCTTGCCCATGCACTGGTGCCGTCCAAAGCCGAAGGACAGATGGTCGCGCGCATTGTCGCGGCGCAGGTCCAGCAAGTCGGCCCGGCTGAAATGCGCTTCATCGTGATTCGCCGAGGTCATCACCATCAGGATCTTCGCGCCCTTGGGCAGCGCAACGCCGCCGACCGTCACATCGCATAGCGCGACCCGGCGCCACGCAATGATGGAGCCCGACAGCCGCAGGCACTCATCAACCGCATTCGGAATCAGCGAAGGATCCGCGGCCAGCTCGCGCCATGCCGTCGGATGTTCGAGCAGCAGCTTCAGCGCATTGGCAGTGGCGTTCGCGGTCGTCTCGTGCGCGGCGACGATGCCGGCCATCATCATCGAATGCAGGTAAGAGTCGGTGATGATGTCGGGATGTTCGGCCTGCAGGCGTATGCCGAATTTCATCCAGCCCGGCCCGGACGGATCGCGGCGCATCTTGTCGAGGATGCGCCCGGACAGCTGCCAGAAATTGCCGACCGCATGCGCGACCTTCAACTGCTCGGCCTCGTCCGGCCGGCCCCAGGTGTTGACGGTGTGCGCGATCGAATACTGCCGCAGCAAGGGCATGTCGTCCTCGTCGACGCCGAGGAAATGCAGCGCAATCGTCAGCGGCACTTCCCACAACATCTGGTTGACCAGGTCGGCCTTGCCGTCATCGATGAAGCGATCGACATAGGCGCGCGCGAGCTCGCGTGCCATAGGCTCATGTTCACGCACGGCGGCGGGACTGAAAGGCTCGATCAGCAAGCGCCGGCGCGCCAGATGCATGGGCTGGTCTTCATTGACCAGTGTGCGCGCCATACCGTAGTCATAACTGGCCAGCACCTGCAATACGGCGTCTGTCGGCGGCGTGATCTTTTCCAGCGCGTTCGACGGACTGAAGCTGTCATGGTCGCGGAACACCGCGCGAATGTCGTCATACCGGGTGACGACCCAGTAGCCTAGCGTCGGGCTGAAGAACACCGGCTCCTGCTCGCGCGACCAGCGCAGCTGGCCCGGCGGGTCTTGCAGGTAGGCGTCGCCGAACGGGTCGAATGCGGCCGCACCGGCACTGAGCGGGCATCCAGCGGCCGCCCCAGCAGCAGCAGCAGCAGCAGCGGCTGCGACGGCTGGCGCGGCATGATCAACCGGGCAGCGTCCGCCTTCGGGCTTCGCCATGTTCAGTTCCCTGCCTTGACTCGCCATGAATCACCTTGAACGACCTTGACTGGCCTTGCCCGGTCTGGTGCAGGCCATGCATCGGGCCGGCACGGAGACCGGCCCCGTGCCGCCGGATCAATGCGGTTTGATATGGTTGCGTATCATCGCCAGCCCGATCACGGTCACGATCATCGAGCCGCCGAGCAGGTTCAGGTAAGCGGTCGCGCCGCCGGCCGTGATCATCGCAGCACCGGCGAACGAGCTGAGGATCGCGCCCAGGCGGCCGAAGGCCAGCGCCGATGCGGTGCCGGTGACGCGGATCGAAGTCGTGTACATGTGGGCGCACAGCGCATACAGCGCGCACTGCAGCGCCGTGATGAACAGCCCGTGCACGCCGAGCCCGAGCAGGAAGGTCTGCGGGTCGGCCGTGATGCTAACTGCATTCAGCGCCAGCGCGGTAATGGCCGACATCGCCGCCCAGATGATCATGGGCCAGCGCGAGCCGAAGCGCGTCATCGCCAGCGCACACGCAATGGCACCGATGATGCCGCCGAAGTTGTAGGCGGTCAGGCCCATGCCGGCCAGTGCGGGCGACAGGCCTTCGGTGGTGAGCATGGTCGGCAGCCAGCTGAAGGCGCTGTAGATCGACAGCAGCGTCATGAAGAAGCTCAGCCACAGCCACAGCGTGTCGCGCGCCCGTCCTTCGCGGAACAGTTCGGCCACGCTGCCGCGCTTGACCGAGTCGATTACGCCATCGGTGAACTCGGCCACATGCGCGACCTCATGCGCCATGCGTGTCAATAGCGTGCGCAATTCTTCCCAGCGCGAAGCCTGACGCGCGAGGTACTTGGGCGACTCGCTCAGCGCGAACATCAGGAAGGCAGCATAGATGATGGGCATGGCGCCGCCGATGTAGAAAAAGGCACGCCAGCCCTGTGTCGGCAACACCTGTCCGGCCACCAGCCCGGCCAGCATGCCGCCCACCGGATAGCAGACGATCGCGGTGGTGACGGCGATGGTGCGGAAACGGCCCGGTGTGAATTCGGCGGTCAGCGTGGTGGCGGCCGGCAGCGCGGCACCAATGCCGAGACCGGCAAAGAAGCGGATGATCGCAATCGCCGTGACGTCAGGCGCATTGCCTATCATGGTGGTGGCGATCCCGAACAGGAAGATGCTCGCGATGAGTACGGGCTTGCGGCCGACCTTGTCGGCGATCACGCCGGCCAGCAGGCTGCCTATGGCCATGCCCACCAGGCCGGTGGCGACCGCTATCGAGAAGGCGGCGCGCGTCACGCCCCATTCCTTCATGATCATCGGTATCGCATAGCCGATCATCTGGCCATCGAAGCCGTCGAGCACCAGCGCAAGCGCGGCCAGCACATAGATCGTTTTCTGGAAAGGCGAGAACTTCGCCTCGTCGATCGCATGCATCACGTCATAGCTGGCGTGGGATGCGGAAGCTGCTGCCACCGTCATGTCTCCTCCATCGGCCGGCTGTCTGCCGGCTCTGTCTTGTAGGGATGTCGGGCATCGCAGACCTGGTCAGCACGAGGGCTGCCGGCCCGTCTTGTCGCCCGGGCGTGCCGTGCCCCTGTCGCGGGGCCGACGGCGAACGATAACACAGGCCTTTCAGCCCACAAGCGACCGACGCCCCCACCTGAAAACGTGCCAAAAAACAGTACAAAAAAAAGCCCCGCCAAGGCGGGGCACATGCAGCGGCGCTGCATCCGGGCCGGGATGCAGTCATGCCTGAGAAGATGCTGCCGGAGACAGGGCTTCCGGCAACATGCAGGCGCATCAGTAATTGAGCAGCAAGTCCTTCGCGGCGACCACCATGCCCGGCTTCACGTGCACGTCCTTCACCACGCCATCGACTTCGGCACGGATCATGGTCTCCATCTTCATCGCCTCGATCGACACCAGCGGATCGCCCTTGGCAACCTTCTGGCCGGCCTTCACCGCGACGGTCACCACCATGCCCGGCATCGGCGCGCCGACATGGGCCGGGTTGCCTTCCTGCGCTTTCGGATGGGTGACTGTGGATACCACGCCCGCATGCTGCACGCGGACCATGCGCGGCTGGCCGTTGAGCTCGAAGAAGAGCTTGCTCTGGCCTTCGTCCTCGACTTCGGTGCGGCCCAGCAGTCGGATCACCAGCGTCTTGCCCTGGTCGATGCTGACCGAGATCTCCTGGCCTTCCTTCAGGCCTTCGAAGAACACGTCGGTCGGCAGCACCGATACGTCGCCATGGCTGCGGCGATGCTGCGCGTATTCGGTGAAGACCTTCGGGTACATCAGGTAGGACGCGAGGTCCTGGTCGCTGAGCTTGCGGTCGACGGCTTTCTCGGCCGTGGCACGCGCCAGGTCGAGGTCGACCGGCGGCACGTTGGCGCCGTAGCGGCCTTCGAGCGGCTTGCCGCCCTTGAGCACTTTCTTCTCCAGCGCCTTCGGGAAGCCATCCGGCGGGAAGCCGAGCTCGCCCTTGAACAGCGAGATCACCGACTCGGGGAAAGCGACTTCCTTGTCGGGGTCCGCGACCTCGGCCGGGGTCAGGTCATTGGCGACCATGAACAGCGCCATGTCACCCACCACTTTCGAGGTCGGCGTGACTTTCACGATATCGCCGAACAGCTGGTTGACGTCCGCATAGGCTTGCGACACTTCATTCCAGCGATGCTCGATGCCCATCGCGCGCGCCTGCTCGCGCAGGTTGGTGTACTGGCCACCCGGCATTTCGTGGCGGTAGACGTCGGAGGTACCGGAACGGATATCCGCCTCGAACGGCGCGTAGAAGTGACGCACGCCTTCCCAGTACTGCGAAACAGCGAACATCGCATCCTTGTCCAGCCCCGGGTCCTTGTCGCTGTGCGCCAGTGCGGCCGCGATCGAACCCAGGTTGGGCTGCGAAGTCAGGCCGCTCATCGAGTCCATCGCGCCATCAACCGCATCGCAGCCAGCCTCGATCGCCGCCAGCACGCTGGCGGCCGAGATGCCGCTGGTGTCATGGGTATGGAAGTGGATGGGCAGGCCCACTTCTTCCTTCAGTGCCTTCACCAGCGCGCGCGCTGCAGCCGGCTTGCAGACGCCGGCCATGTCCTTGATGCCAATGATATTGACGCCGGCCTTTTCCAGCTCCCTGGCCATCTTCACGTAGTACTGCAGGCTGTACTTGCTGCGCTTCGGGTCGAAGGGATCGCCGGTGTAGCAGATCGCGCCCTCGGCCAGCATGCCGGACTCGCGCACCGCATCAATGGCGACGCGCATGTTCTCGACCCAGTTCAGCGAATCGAACACGCGGAACAGGTCCACGCCGCCAGCTGCGGCCTGCTGCACGAAATAGCGCACCACATTGTCCGCATAGTTGGTATAGCCGACCGCGTTGGACGCGCGCAGCAGCATCTGGAACAGCACATTCGGCACGGCCTGGCGCAACAGCGCGAGGCGCTCCCACGGATCTTCCTTCAGGAAGCGCATCGATACGTCAAAGGTCGCGCCGCCCCAGCATTCCATCGAGAACAGCTGCGGCAGCAGGCGCGCATAGTAAGGCGCGATCGCCGTCATGTCGGCCGTGCGCATGCGGGTGGCGAACAGCGACTGGTGCGCGTCGCGCATCGTGGTGTCGGTCAGCAGGACCTGCTTCTGCTCCAGCATCCACGTCGAGAACTTCTCCGGGCCGAGCTCGCGGAACTTGTCGCGTGAACCGGCCGGCACCGGCAGGCCGCGGCCGGTTTTGGGCAGCGGCGCATGCGGCAGGATGATGTCCGAGCCCTTGCGCCCTTTCATCTCCGGATTGCCGTTGACGACCACATCACCGATGAAGCGCAGCAGGCGGGTCGCGCGGTCGGCACGCTTGGCAAACTTGAACAGCTCGGGCGTGGTGTCGATGAAGCGCGTCGTGCATTCGCCGGACAGGAACAGCGGATGGTTGATGACGTTCTCGAGGAACTGCAGGTTGGTCGACACGCCGCGGATGCGGAACTCGCGCAGCGCGCGATCCATGCGCGTTGCCGCTTCATTGGCGGTCGGCGCCCACGCCGTGACCTTCACCAGCAGCGAATCGTAATAAGGCGTGATGACCGCGCCGGAATAAGCGGTGCCGCCGTCGAGGCGAATGCCGAAGCCGGACGCGCTGCGATAGGCAGTCAGGCGGCCGTAGTCGGGCGTAAAGTTGTTCTCGGGGTCTTCGGTGGTCACACGGCATTGCAGCGCATGGCCGTTGAGCCTCACCTCATCCTGCTTGGGTATGTACGCGGCCAGGCCTTCGGCATCCTTCGCGTGCTTGCCGATTGCCAGGCCTTCGGTGACGCGAATCTGTGCCTTCACGATATCGACGCCGGTAACCTGCTCGGTCACGGTGTGCTCGACCTGAATGCGCGGATTGACTTCGATGAAGTAGAACTTGCCGGTGTCGGCATCCATCAGGAATTCGACGGTGCCCGCATGCGTGTAGTTGACGGCGCGACCCAGCTTCAATGCCGACTCGCACAGCTCGGCGCGGGTGGCGTCATCGAGGTAAGGCGCGGGCGCGCGCTCGACCACTTTCTGGTTGCGGCGCTGGACCGAGCAATCGCGCTCGAACAGATGGATCAGCGTGCCATGGGTGTCGCCGAGGATCTGCACTTCCACATGGCGCGCGCGGCGCACCAGCTTTTCGAGGTACATCTCGTCATTGCCGAAGGCAGCAGCCGCTTCGCGTCGTGCGACTTCAAGCTGGCCCGGCAGTTCGGCCTCGGATTCGATCACGCGCATGCCGCGCCCACCGCCGCCCCAGCTGGCCTTGAGCATCAGCGGGTAGCCGATCTCGGCCGCCATCGCCTTGGCCTGGTCGATATCGTGCGGCAGCGCCGCGGTCGCGGGCACCACGGGCACACCGGCAGCGATCGCGGCATTGCGCGCTGCCACTTTATTGCCCAGCGTGCGCATCACTTCGGGGCGCGGGCCGATGAACAGGATCCCGTTTTTGGCGCACGCTTCGGCAAAGTCCGGATTCTCTGACAGGAAACCATAGCCCGGATGGATGGCATCGACCCCGGCTTCTTTGGCGATGCGGATGATGTCGTCGATGTCGAGATAGGCCGCAATCGGCTTCTTGCCCTCGCCGACCAGATAGCTTTCATCTGCCTTGAACCGATGCAGCGCAAAGCGGTCTTCCGCCGCATAGATGGAGACGGTGCGGATGCCCAGTTCGGTAGCGGCGCGCATGACACGAATCGCGATTTCCGAGCGATTCGCGACGAGGAGTTTTTGAATACGCATGATTCAGTGAAAATCCGGGGGATAGTGACCGGCTTGGTCGCTCAGGGCGCTGCCAGTTCTGGACATGGAAAAAAGACAACCCGCCGTATACTAGCAAGCAACATGCCTTGAAAAGACAATCCTGACTGCTGCAATATGTTTTAGTGTGGTGAACCCCGCGATTTCAGCACGACCGTTCGTGCGCAACGCTTGGGGCTCGCGGCCATGCCACTGATGGCAAGGAAGGCTTGAGACAGGCAAGCAACGAACGGACACCCGATTCACGCCGCACGCAAGCGACCGCATGCCAGAGCAAGATCCGGAAACACAGCGACGAGCAGATGATGACTACGCCCAGCCCCTTGAAGAAACCCCGCCTGTCCATGCTGGACCTGGTCGCCAATCGCGAAGGCATGAGCGTCGGCGGCAGCATCGCCCTTGCGTTGCGAACGGCGCAGCATGCCGAGTCGCTCGGCTTCGTTCGATACTGGCTGGCCGAGCATCACAACATGGTGGATGTGGCCAGTTCGGCGACGGCGGTACTGGTCGGGCATATTGCCGGCGGCACGACCAGCATTCGTGTCGGTTCGGGCGGCATCATGCTGCCCAACCATGCGCCGCTGGTGGTGGCCGAGGCCTTTGGCACGCTGGCTGAAATGTATCCGGGCCGTATCGACCTCGGCCTCGGCCGCGCGCCCGGCACCGATGGCATGACCATGCGCGCGCTGCGCCGCGACCGTATCGAGACCGAGGACGACTTCCCGCGCGAAGTCGAAGAGCTGCAGCGCTACCTCGCTCCCGCCCAGCCAGGCCAGCGCGTCACCGCCATGCCGGGCGCTGGCACCCAGGTGCCGATCTGGCTGCTGGGCTCCAGCCTGTTTGCTGCAAGGCTGGCCGCAGCGCGCGGCCTGCCGTATGCGTTCGCATCGCACTTTGCGCCGCGCCTCTTGCTACAGGCGGTGGCGATCTACCGCAATGAATTCCGTCCGTCCGCCACCCTGAAGGAGCCGTATGTCGCCATCGGCGTGCCCGTGATCGCCGCACCCACCGATGACGAAGCCGAATTCCTGGCCAGCACCTTGCAAAGGCGCGTGCTGGGCATCATCACGGGCAACCGCAGCCGCTTGCAGCCACCGGTGGCGGGCTTCATGGACAGTCTGGATCCGCGTGCACAAGACGGGATCGACGATTTTCTCGGCGCTGCCGTCATCGGCGGTCCGGAAACAGTGCGGGCCGGCTTCGAGCGCCTGGCCGAACTGACTGCTGCCGATGAATTCATTCTTGTCTCGGACGTTTACGATCCTGAGTTGCGGCTGCGTTCGCTCAGCATAGCAAGCGATGCGAACCGCGCGATGTTCTCGGAAAGCTCGCCCTCCTTGCAGCAAGTCGAAGCGACAGCCGCAGCAAGCTGAGCGCACGCAAGCCGCGCTGCACGCAGCGGCGCAGCATCACGGGTAGATGGTCCCGCCCCGGGGCCATGGACTGTTCTCCGACGAGGAATCCGCCCGTGAATACTGCTCGCCTCACCTCTTTGCTTCGCTGTGCGCTGTCTGTCGCTCTGTCTGTCGCTCTGCCTTTCGCCCTGCTTTTCGCGCTGCTGTCCATCAGCCTGCCGCCCTCCCCCGCCTTCGCGCAAGCGACAGAAAAACGTGACAGCCCGCGCGGCCCGGAAGCCAACGCCGGCAAAAACGTGCAAGACGCGGTCGCCGTCGTCAGGCGCATGGAGGCTGATACAACGATGCAGCACGTGCTGGCCGAAGCCAAAGGCGTGTTCATCGTCCCCACCTATGGACGCGTCGCGTTCGGTATCGGTGGCCAGGGCGGCTCGGGCGTGCTGCTGGTCAAGCAGGCAGACGGTGCATGGAGCGATCCGGCCTTCTTCAACATCGGCGGCATCAGCATCGGTGCGCAAGCCGGCGCTGAAGGCGGACCGATCGCCTTCGCGCTGATGAATGACAAGGCCGTGCAGCGATTCTCCGAGAAGAACAATTTCTCGCTGAGCGCCGATGCCGGCATCACCATCATCAACTGGGCCAAACTGGCTCAGGGTTCGACCGGCGGCGGCGATGCGGTAGCTTGGTCAGGTACCAAGGGCTTGTTCGGCAATGTCGCGACGCTGGGCGCGAACGATGTGCGTTTCAACCAGCGACTGACCACGGCGTATTACGGCAAGCCCACAACCACGGCAGAAATCATCAGCGGCAAGGCGAAGAATCCCGACTCGGACGCATTGAAACAAGCGCTGTCTGAAGTCTCGTCAGGCAGCGCGACCGGCAAGTCGACAGGCGGCACGCAAGCGCCGCCGATCGAGGAGAAACCGGTCAAGCCCTAGCCACACTCACCTGGCACAAACACAAAACGCCCTATGAAGGGCGTTTTGTGTTTGTGCCTGCGAAAGGGACAATTTCACTTTTTCTTAAGTTTCGTTTTATCATGGGCAATGAGTTTGCAGTACTGCATACCAACTTAATAATAAACATTACAAACCCCGCAAGCGAACGCTCGTAGCGCAATGGATGGCCCGGCCATCATCGTTGGCTCCTGGCGGGGCGACTTGTACGCAGATAGCCGCTACATGCTTTTTGAATCCCACACGCCTGAAACGCCGCAGCAAGTCGAGTCCCTGATGGCCGACACCCTCGCCTCCGTGCGCAACCTGCTGGGCATGGAGGTGGCCTTCATCTCCGAGTTCGATCAAGGACGCCGGGTGTTTCGCTACATCGACGCCAACCAGGGCTTCCAGCCCATCGAGGTCGGTAGCTCGGATCCGCTGAACGAGAGCTACTGCCAGCGCGTGGTTGACGGTCGGCTGCCGGAACTGATGCCCGATGCGACGAAAAACGAAGAAGCACTGAGCCTCGCCGCGACCCTCGCCATACCGATCGGCGCTCATCTCAGCGTGCCGATCCGCTTCAGCTCGGGCCGCGTGTTCGGCACTTTCTGCTGCTTCAGCCGGGAGGCCGATAACACGCTCGGCGACCGCGACCTCGGCACGATGAAACTCTTTGCGAGCTTCATCGGCAGCGTGCTCGAAGAGCGCGACAACGCGCTGCAGGAGAAGCGCATCACCACGCAGCGCCTGCGCAACACCATCGACGAACATCATTATTCTTCCGAATTCCAGCCCATCTTCGATATCACGAGTGGCAAGACGGTCGGCTTTGAAGCGCTGTCACGCTTCCCGACCGAGCCGCGCCGCGGCCCAGATGTCTGGGTCGCCGATGCTACCAGCGTCGGACTTGAGGAAGAACTGGAAGTCGCATTGCTGAAGAATGCGCTGGACAGCCTGCACGACATTCCCGAGCACGCCTACCTGTCGCTGAACGTCACGCCGTCCACCATCCTGAATGGCAAGCTCGGCAGCCTGTTGCAAGGTCATCAGCTGCATCGGCTGGTGCTGGAAATCACCGAACACCAGGCGATCGGCGATTACGAAAAAATCGATATGGCGCTGGCATCACTGCGCGAGCAAGGCCTCAGGCTGGCCGTTGATGATGCCGGCGCAGGCTATGCGAGCTTCCGCCACATCCTGAAGCTCAAGCCAGACATCATCAAGCTCGACATCAGCCTGATCAAGAACATCGATACCGACATCGCCTGCAAGACACTGGCGTCTGCACTGGTCAACTTTGCGAAGGCCACAGGCAGTCAGGTGATCGCCGAAGGCGTCGAGACTGGTGCCGAACTGAAGACCTTGCGTGAACTGGGCATCAGCCGGGTGCAGGGTTTCCTGCTGGGGCGCCCGAAGGCGCTGGGCGAGTACAAAGGGAAATGGCCCGAGTTGGCACAGGCCAGTACCGCAGTCTGACTGTCGGCGCTGCCAGTCGGGGTAGCAGGGCTGGTTTTTTTGCAGATAGATTCCCTGGGTCGCTCTGACCCGGTGCAGGGCTGCAGGCGATACATGGCTTGAATCATGATCGCCTGCCCGCTGCAGTTGCCGTCAGGTCCAGGCTTATTGTTCCTCTATCCGGACAACATCGTCCGGCTCAAACTCGTCTTCGGTCTGGCCGTCACCTATGCCGGTCACCATGACCGCAGTATCTTCTGATGTCTTGATGAAGTATTCCGCGCTGATCAGGTCGAAAAACTTTTGGCCGATTTCCACGTCGCTGAAGTGCGCGCGGCGTTGCTTCAATTGATTACTCATTGCGTCTTTATGTCATTGCGGACTGTTGTTGTCCAAGGCACGCCATTATAAGCAAGCGCAGGGAAACAGCACTGCATTCTCAAGCCTTGCGACCGCGCCGGGACAAGGCTGGCATGCCCAGTCCGGCCGGCCACCCCGAAAGGCGCCTTGCAAAGGAAGCAGGCAGGACCGCAACATGCCCATGGGGGAGGCCTTCCGCTGCCGCGCTGCCATCAGCCTGACGAAACCATCCTTTGTCCTTTGAAGGCAGGAAGGCGCACGAATTCTGCGGACGCGCAGTATGCAGTCGCTTTGCAGGATCGAGGATCAGGACCTTGCTGCTCGTCGGTAGCGAGCGCCCTACTTTTCCCGGAGATTTTCATGAATGCCTGGTGCAAACATCTGCTTACCGTCGTGGCGGTGGTCATTTCCCCTTGCCTGCTTGCGCCAACATCCGCCACTGCGCAGCAAACAGCCCTGACGAAAAGACAGATACAACAGCAGCACGACAGTGCCATGAAAAAATGCGATGTCCTGAAAAACAATGCGAAGAAAATTTGCGAGGCGGAAGCGGATGGCCAGAAATCCATCGCCGAGGCGCAAGCCAGGGCCACGGAGCGCGATTCACCCAAGAACCGGCTGAATCTGGCCGAGACCCGGGCCGATGCCGAATTCGAGGTGGCCAAGGCAAGATGCGACGATCAGGTAGGCGAAGCGAAAGATACGTGCCGACGAAACGCAAAAGCCACCCGAGACAAGGCGAAAGAACAGGCGAAAAGGGATTCGCAAACCCATACCCAAGCCCCGCCCGACAGCGGCGCCACCGATACCAGACGCTGACCGGAGTTTGCCAGCAGGTGGTCAGTCGTCTGTCACACTGAAATTCCCGTCGCGAATTACCAGCGGCTTGCCATCGACGCCAGCCAGCGCGAGTCGAATGGCAACGCCGGTGATTTCCGTTTCAAAGCGACGGAATATCTCCTCCGGCAGATAGCTGCTGTAAGCCCGGCGGGCCGCCAGATCGTCGAGCGTCTGGTTGGCTACGAAGCAGACACGGGCTGACAGGTCGCGCCGTGTGCCGAAGCGAAAGGAAGGTTGCACGGAAAAGCTGATGCCCGTGGCCGTTACGTCGATGTCCGATAGGTTCATCATGGAATGGACTCCTGTGGAGGAAATGGGCCGAAAGGAGTCCAGCAGGAACGCCTGATTGCAGGAACAGGCGTACGGGAAAGAGTCGGATCGGAACAGACAATGCCTGACTGACTATACGCTTCCTGCCACGCGAAGCCAGCGATATTTTTGCGTTCACTATGCGTGCACAGTCTCCCTGCCATCATGCTTGCCCAGATTCCGGATCAAATCCTCGAACTGTCCACCGGGCAAAGGCGGACTCAACAGATAGCCCTGATAGAGGGAGCATCCTATCGAATGAAGAAATTCCCTTTCACTTTCCGTTTCGAGACCTTCGGCGATGACTTCCATACCGAGATTCTTGGCCATCGTAACGATCATTCTCACCATCACAATATCGCCACCATTCGAAAGCATGTTGGTGACAAAGGATCGATCGATTTTCAGCTGATCGAGCGGCAGCTTGATCAGACCGGACAGCGGCGAGCATCCCGTCCCGAAATCATCCAAAGTAAACTTCACACCAAGATGACGGATGCTTTCCATCTTCTCCCGTACCTGATGGACATCGAGCATCATGCTTTCGGCAAGCTCTATCCTGAGTTGCGAGGCATTCACGCCACTGTCTTCAATCATCCGAACGACACTGTTGACGAAGTTCTGGTCCCTGAATTGTCGGGAACTGACATTCACCGCAATCTGCATCATTGACAGAGCCGGATCGGACTGCCATTGCCGGAGCTTCTCGCAGGCCTTCGCCAGCACCCAAAGCCCGATCGGCAGGATCAGCCCGGACTCCTCGGCAAGTGGCAGGAACGCCTCCGGGCTGACCAGGCCCCGCACCGGATGATGCCAGCGCAGCAAGGCCTCGGCGGAGCGGATTTCCCCTTCATGGCTGAATTGCGGCTGATAGAACAGCTCCAGCTGGTTCAGTTCAATCACAAGCCCGAGCTCATGTTCGAGGCGCCGGTATTCTGCAGCGGCCTTTTTCATCGTCGGGTCAAAAAAGCACACCGCATTTCGGCCCGCACGCTTGGCCCGATACATCGCCATATCGGCTTGCTGCAAGACGTCTTCTGCCAGATCGCCATGGCCAAAGATGGCAATGCCTATGCTCCCGCCGCTGTTGAATTCAACGTCGTCGAACTTGAATGGCACTGCCAGCGAGCTCTGAATCTTGGATCCGATCAGGCTCGCCTGGTAGGAAGCTTCCTCGACGTTGGCGCTGAGATCCCCCAGCAGCACGACGAATTCATCGCCGCCGACCCGGGCCACCATGTCCCCTTCCCGGACGGCGCGCTGCAGCCGCTGTCCGACCTCAACCAGCAGCAAATCGCCGACAGCGTGCCCCTTGGTGTCGTTGATGGCCTTGAAGTTATCCAGATCAATGAACAGCACGGCACCATGTAAATGGCTGCGCGGGAAAATGCTCAGCGCACGCGACAGGCGATCGTTCAACTTTCTCCGGTTTGGTAGCTGTGTCAGCGCGTCATAGTAGGCAAGGTTATGGATTTCCTCCTGAATTGCCTTGTTGGTCGTGATGTCATACAGGCAAATGACATAGTATTCAGCTGCAGTAGCACTGATAGGCACGGAAGAAATATTCGCCCATCCGATGAACCTGGAACCATCCTTGCGCCTGGCCCGGATCTCTCCTTCCCATACCCCCCGTATTCCCAATGACCTGGCGACGGCCGATTGCAAGTCGGCGTTTTTTTCATTCGAAAAAAATACATCATATTTCTTGCCCCGCAGTTCCCTGGTGGCGTAACCAGTCATTGTCGAGAACGCGCTATTGGCCTCCAGAACTCGTTCATTTTGGTCAGCGATGCAAATGCCCATCTGGGATTCGAATGCTATCGCAGCGATACGCTGGCGCTCTTTCGCGCGTTTGTATTCCGTGACGTCATAGAACACCGACCTGTGCGCAGGCGATTTGTTGACCGCAGCGGGGACATGCTGAAACAGGAATTTGAAATGGCGATGATCACCTCTGGCATCGATCAGCTCCAGTTCCATATCTGTCGCCGGATGGGCATGTAGATAATCGCTGCACTCGCGCAGCTTCCCCCAATTCTCTGCTGCTGATCGCTCCAAAGGGTATTGCCTGCCCAGGATGGATTCGCGCGAGCAGCCTATCCACTTCAGCGCCTGGTTATTGATGCTCAGGCAGCGGCCGGCATCATCGGTCAGGTAGGTGCCAAAAGTGGCTTCCTCGAACAGATGATCGACCAGCTCTTCCAGGGCTTTCAGCAGATGCGGAACGGGCGGCGAAGGTCGTGACGATTCAGGGCTGCTCAGCTTTCCGGCATGGGATTTTTTTCTCATGACCACTTTCCAAGAAAGCAGATACGCCAGCTCTCGCGAATCCGTCAGAAAAAGTCCGGACTTCACACAAACGGCGCCGAGGCACCATCCGACCTGAAATCCTCAGGGCTTTTTCAGCGATTCCGCCACCCTTGATGCGTGATGTGCCATTTGTGCAGCTTCGGCCGCCGCTTCAGTGGCGCGCACGGTGGCGCGCGCAGCCTCGGCCGAGGCCTGACTTGCAGACTCTTCCGCCTGCGCCGCCGCAGCAGCAGTCGCCGTTGCGGCAGCTGCCGATGCCGAGGCCGCGGCTTCCGCGGCAGCGACTGCTGCAAAGCTGGCTGCTTCAACGGCGGCATGCGTCGCATCAATCACGGACGCATTCGCAGATGCCACCGCCGCATCAGTCGCATTCTTGCAGGCCAGCGCCGCTTTCTCTGCTGCCGACGCTGAGCGCAAGCTGGCTTCCAGAGAGCTTTGGGTGAGTTGCTTCATCGACTCGAGCGTTTCGGCATAGCGCTTGTTCACGACCATATAGCCGTTGCGCAGAACATCAACATCTGCCTGCAGATGCGCAAGTTTTGACTGGATGATGTGTTCGGCACTGGGTTTCATCGCGGGACGCTGCTACACAATTCACAGCAGACCGCGACGTGTTGGAATTGTTCCAATGCCTGCCCGTCAGGTACTGCCTGGGCTGCTCGCTGTCAAAAGCGACGCGCCTTACTCATGGGCGCAGGAACGAATGAGTGAACGAGCGCGTGGACGAGCGCGCTGGTGATGAGATTTATTCCGGCATCACCGCCCGGATAGCACGTGTCCCAATCTTTGCCCCGGTCACTTCGTCGATAGCGACTGCTTTGATTTCGGTCCCTGATTCCGCGTCAAGGAAGCGAACCAACTTGCCCCCACCCCGGTGTTGGCGTCCCCACGCCCCGATCATGAACAGGACCGGCAGGAAATCCTGACCGGCCGCGGTCAGCAGGTACTCCTCACGCGGTGGGTGCTCTGAATAGCGCCGCTTTTCCAGCAAGCCCTCTTCCGTCAGGGTTGCCAGCCGGCGAGTCAGCATCGTCGGCGCAATCCCCAGGCTTTTCCGGAATTGATCAAAGCGTGTCAGTCCGGCATGGGCATCTCGCAGGATCAACAGGCTCCATGCGTCGCCGGCAACGGCGAGGCTGCGCGCGATCGGGCAAGGGTTATCAGGAATATTTTCGCCGTCCATACTAATTCGGTAGTGACTTACGATTGAATCGGTAGTATTGTTAGTACTTATTTGATAGTAACACTTCGGCGGGGAGCAATCCACCCCGTTCGAAGGCGCAGCGACGACTGTGGCACCGGATATCCCACGATCTTGCGGCAAACATGGCTAGCTCGTTTCCGAATGCCCGTCAGCCGATGGAAAGCGAATTCGGGTAGGGCGGCGCCCGCAAGAACCTTCGGGCATTTGTGCCTGCTGAGCTGGATAGCCTTGCCGACTCATCTGATTTGATCTGAATGAAAGACCAGGAATGAAAAATCAAACCATGAAAGCACTCGCCTTCAAACGCTATGGCAAGTCCCCCGAGATCGGGTTCGTCGACATCCCTCGCCCGTCAATCAAAGCCGATGAAATGCTGGTTCAGGTCTGCGCTGCCAGTGTCAACCCTATCGACAACATGATCCCGACTGGCATGTTCAAACCAGTCCTGCATTTCCAGCTTCCGGCAACGCTGGGCAGTGATTTGGCGGGTGTGGTGATTGAAGTCGGCAGCAAGGTAACCCGCTTCAAGCCAGGTGACGCCATCTTCGCCAGCGTATTCGATCTTGGCACGGGAGCGATCGCTGAATTCGTAGCGGTACCGGAGAGCGCTGCCGCACTGAAGCCCAATAATCTGGACTTCGTCCAAGCCGCGTCGATACCGATGGTCGGACTCACTTCGTGGCAAGCGCTGAAGGAACGGGTCAATCTACAGGTCGGCCAGAAAGTGTTCATCCCAGCCGGTTCAGGCGGTATCGGCACGTTTGCGATACAGCTCGCAAAGCATCTCGGCGCCAAGGTGGCGACTACCACCAGTACGGTCAATGTAGATCTGGTCCGCAGCCTGGGGGCCGACGAGGTGATCGACTACAAGAAGCAAGAATTCGAAGACACACTACGCGACCATGATGTCGTCCTCGGCACGGTCAGGGGAGACACCATTGAAAAATCCATCGCCATCCTGAAGCCCGGAGGCAAGATCGTCTCTCTCATCGGCCCGCTGGATGCTGCATTCGCTCGTGCGAAGAAGCTGAACTTCTTGCTGACATTCGTCTTCAGACTGATGAGCCGCAAGATCATGCGTCTTTCCAAGCAAAGGGATGTGAGCTACTCATTTCTCTTCGTGCATCCCGATGGCGCTCAACTCAATACAATCAGCAAGCTGATAGAGGCAGAGCATATTCGGCCAGTGGTCGACAGGGTGTTTTCGTTTGAGCAGGCAAAAGAAGCGCTCGCCTACCTCGCACAGGGACATGCGAAGGGAAAAGTGCTCATCAAGATGTGATCGCTTTTCAGCCCGGAGAGCATGCGGTTCGCAGATGTGCCCCTTCAAGTAGGCAAAAAACAATCTGCCATCCTTGCTGGTGCGACCCGCTACAGAGTTTTTTGGGGAGCTACGGCAGTGGGGGCTACGGTGGTCGGCGCAATCGCGACCCGAACGTGGGAGAAAAACTGGCGGAGGCTGTGAGATTCGAACTCACGGATGGGTCACCCCATCGGCAGTTTTCAAGACTGCTGGTTTAAACCGCTCACCCAAGCCTCCGGTGATGCATGAAACCGGAATTATACCCGCAGCACGCGCAACGGCACTCGGGCCATGGGTCATTCGTCGGGCAGGAAGATCTCCTGCAAATCGTTCAGGAAGCGCTGACCGAGTTCGGTTGGCCAGATGCGTTGATGGTCGGCTTGCAGCAAGCCCCTGGCTTCGGCGCGTTGCAGGCCGGCGTCGATCGCCTGCATCGGCAAGCCGGTGCGCTCGCTGAACAGGCGCGAGTCGAAGCCTTCGGTCAGCCGCAAGGCATTGAGCATGAACTCGAACGCAAGCTCGTCGCGACCGACTTCCGCTTCTTCATGCACGGCGTTGCCGGCCAGCGCCTGCTGCATGTAGCTGGCCGGCTGCTTGTAGCGCGCCTGGCGCACGATGCGATGCGGGAAGGACAGCTTGGAATGCGCACCGGCGCCTATGCCAAGGTAATCGCCGAATTCCCAGTAGTTCAGGTTGTGCCGTGCGCGGCGACCGGGCTGCGCATAGGCCGACACTTCGTAATGCTGGTAGCCAGCCGCGGCGGTGCGCTCGACCAGCATTTGCTGCATCGCTGCGCTTTCGTCGTCGTCGGGCAGCTCGGGCGGGTACTTCGCGAAGACCGTGTTCGGCTCCATCGTCAGGTGATATAGCGACAGGTGCGGCGGCGCGAAGGACAGCGCCGTCTGCAGGTCTTGCACCGCCTCGTCCATCGTCTGCCCGGGCAGCGCGTACATCAGGTCGAGGTTGAAGTTGCCGAAGCTCTGTTGCGCGATCTCGACCGCGCGTCGCGCCTCGCCATCGTCGTGGATGCGGCCCAGCGCCTGCAGGTGCCGCGCATTGAAGCTCTGTATGCCTATCGACAGCCGGTTGACGCCGCTGGCCGCGAATTCCCTGAACTTGCCGGCCTCGAAGGTCCCCGGGTTGGCTTCCATCGTGACCTCGGCATCGGCTTCCAGCGGCAGCAGGCTGCGCACGTCGGACAGCAAACGGTCCAGCCCTTCGGCTGACATCAGGCTGGGCGTGCCGCCGCCGATGAAAATGGTGTGGATCTTGCGCCCCCAGACCAGCGGCAGCGATTGCTCGAGGTCGGCGCGCAGCGCGTCGAGATAGGCCTGCTCGGGCAGCGTACCGCCCTGCCCCTGCCCAGCGCCTTGTCCAGCGCCTTGTGAAGCGCCTTGCGCGGCGAACTCGTGCGAATTGAAATCACAGTACGGGCATTTGCGCACGCACCACGGGAAGTGCACGTACAGCGACAGCGGCGGCAGCGCGGACAGGTTCAGCAGCCCGGGCTTGAGGTAGCTGTCGACGACCTTGCGCGGCACTGCCTGCAGTTCGGGCCGGATGGGAATCATGATTGGATCAGCGAGTGCGGGTTTGAGCGCGAGGGCAAGGGCAAACGGGTCGGCAGGCGATGGAGGCTCAAGCCAGCTTGCGAATCAGCGCCTGCAGCGCCTGCCCGCGATGCGACTGGCGGTTCTTGTCCTCGGCGCTCAGCTCGGCGGCCGTCTTGCCCAGCTCGGGCAGCAGGAAGTGCGGGTCGTAGCCAAAGCCGCCGTTGCCGCGCGGCTCGGCGATGATCTGGCCGTTCCAGCGCCCTTCGGCGATCACCGGCTGCGGGTCATCCGCATGGCGCAGGTAAACCAGCACGCAGTAGTAGTAGGCCGACTTGTCGGCCTGTGAAGCAAGGCTGTCGACCAGCTTGCAGTTGTTGGCCGCATCGGACTTGGGCTCACCGGCAAAGCGCGCCGACAGCACGCCGGGCGCGCCGCCCAGCGCGGGCACGCAAATGCCGGAATCGTCGGCCAGCGCAGGCAGGCCGCTGGCGCGTGCCGCATGGCGGGCCTTGGCCAGCGCATTCTCGACGAAGGTCGCATGCGGCTCCTCGGCCTCGACAATGCCCAGCTCGCCCTGCGTGCGCAGTTCGAAACCGAGTGGCGCCAGCAGCTGCGAGAACTCGGCCAGCTTGCCGCGGTTATTCGATGCGAGCACCAGCGGCTGCAGCTTGCTGATGTTCTTGCTCAGATCCGTCATGCTCAGATCCCGAGTGCCTGCTTCTGCAGGCGAATCAGTTCACGGATGCCGGCATCGGCGAGGTCAAGCAGCTGGTTCATCGTGGCGCGGTCGAAGGCGTCGCCTTCGGCGGTGCCCTGCAGCTCGATGAAGTGGCCAGCCTCGTTCATCACGACATTCATGTCGGTGTCGCAGCCCGAGTCTTCCGGATAGTCGAGGTCGAGCACCGGCTGGCCGCCAAACACGCCCACCGAGATCGCGGCGACGAAATGCTTGACCGGCACCTTCGGGATCGCGCCGGCAGCGACCAGCTTGGCGAAGGCATCATAGGCCGCGACCATCGCGCCGGTGATGGCTGCGGTACGGGTGCCGCCATCGGCCTGCAGCACGTCGCAGTCCAGCTGCAGCGTACGCTCGCCGAAGGCCTCAAGATCGAATGCAGCGCGCAGCGAGCGGCCGATCAGGCGCTGGATTTCCTGCGTACGGCCCGACTGCTTGCCCTTGGCAGCTTCACGGTCCATGCGGGTATGGGTCGAGCGCGGCAGCATGCCGTATTCGGCGGTCAGCCAACCCTTGCCCTGGCCACGCAGGAAAGGCGGCACTTTTTCATCGAGGCTGGCGGTGCACAGCACGCGGGTGTCGCCGAACTCGACCAGCACCGAACCTTCGGCATGGCGGGTGAAGTTGCGGGTCAGTCGGACTTCGCGCAGGGCATTGGCGGCGCGCCCGCTGGGGCGCTGGGTATTCTGGTTGGACATGCGGTCGGGGATGTAAGGGCAAGGAAGGCCAACATTATCGCCGAACTGGCCGGGGTCGGCCCGCACTTCCGGGCTTGGTTTCAGGCAGTGGCTTCAGGCTGGCTGCCGGATCAGCTTTTGCAGCGCATACACGCTCTGCGGCCGTGCCAGCGGGTCGAGCATCAGGCAGTCGCGTACCAGCGCCACCAGTTCGGTCGAATACAGCGTGCCCAGTTCGCGGTAGTACATGTCCATGCGGTCATCCCGCTTGCGCTCTATCGCCGATTGCGGCGGCACGCCGACCATGCAGGTGAAAATGGCCGCGCCTATGCCATAGATGTCGGTCCACGGCCCCAGCCCTTGCCGGGTATACATCTCCGGCGGAGCGAAGCCCGGCGTGTACATGGTGTGCATCCGTGTCAGGTCGGCATGCAGAATCTGGCGGGCGGCGCCGAAATCGAGCAGCACGGGCGTGCCGTCAGGCCGCAGATAGATATTGGCGGGCTTGAGGTCGAGGTGCAGCAGCCGATGCGTGTGCACCTCGCGCAGCGCATCCATCACTTGCGCAAACAGGTCGCGCAAGGCGGGCTCGGACACCAGCGGCTTGTCGCCCTGCCGGCGGCGCAGCGCAATATGCTCCTGCAACGAACGGCCTTGCAGGTAATCGGTGACGAGATAGACCGTGTCATGCTCGGCGAACACGTCGCGCACACGTACCACGTTGGGGTGGTCGATGGCCGCCAGTGCCCTGCCCTCGGCGATGAAGTGCTGCATGCCGAGCCGATACAAGTCCAGGTGCTCGGGCGTCGCGACAGGCACCAGCTGGCCGGGGGCGCGTTGCGCCAGCGCAGCTGGCAGGTATTCCTTGATGGCCACCGCGCGCTGCCGGTCGTCGTGCGCGAGGTACACGATGCTGGAGCCGCCCACCGCAATCTTCTTTACAATGCGGTATCCGCCGCGGCTTTCGCCGAGCGTCAGGCCTTCCGGCAAGGCTGCGTTGTTCAGACCGGCCACCATGTTCTCGTCGTGCCTTTACCTTTCCCCGGTGCGGGATTGTGTGGAGCGCTCCAGCATTTGTAAAGTGATAAAGGAAAGAACTTGACCATCAGCAGTATGACGGGTTACGCGGTCAGCAGCCGCGAAAGCGAGTCCGGCACCCTGACGCTGGAACTGCGCAGCGTGAATTCGCGCTTCCTCGACCTGCAGTTCCGCATGAACGACGACTTGCGCGCGCTCGAGCCGGTACTGCGCGAAGCCATCACCGCGCGCGTGGCACGCGGCAAGGTCGAATGCCGGCTGTCGTTCGGCCGCAAGGAAAAATCCGCCGCCGGCCTGGCGGTGAATGTGGAGTTGCTGGCATCGTTGCAGCAGGCGCAACAGGATGTCGCCGCGCACTTCCCGCAGGCGACACCGCTGTCGGTGCATGAACTGCTGCGCTGGCCGGGTGTGCTGGCAGAATCGGAGCTCTCCCAGGATAGCTTGAAGTCCGACGTGCAGGCGCTGCTGGCGACGACGCTGTCGGCCTTCATCGAATCGCGCCAGCGCGAAGGAGCATCGCTGGAAGCAATGCTGGTATCGCGCATTACTGACATCGAGCAGATCGTGAAAACGATCACGCCGCTGGTGCCGCAGGCGATTGAACAATTCCGCAACAAGGCAGTGGAACGCCTGTCCGAGGCCTTGGGCATCGCGCAGGCAGCTGCCGGTGCGGCGGCCCCTTCGATCAGCCGCGAAGAGACGCTGGACCGCATCCGTCAGGAAGTCACGCTGTACGGCATTCGCGTCGACGTCGCCGAGGAACTGACGCGCCTGTCCGGCCATCTGTCGGAGACGCGCGCGATCCTGAAAAAAGGCGGCCAGGTCGGCAAGCGGCTGGACTTCATGATGCAGGAGCTCAACCGCGAGGCCAACACGCTGGGCTCCAAGGCAGCACTGAAGGAATTGTCGGATGCATCGATGCAGATGAAGCTGCTGATCGAGCAGATGCGCGAACAAGTACAGAATCTGGAGTGATGACGATGACCATCCCGGAAATCCGCGACCAGGCCTCGGGCAGCCTCTTCATCGTCGCTGCGCCTTCGGGCGCCGGCAAATCGACGCTGGTCAATGCCCTGCTGGCACAGGACCCGACGATCGTGCTGTCCGTGTCGACTACCACGCGCGCGCCGCGTCCGGGCGAGACACACGGCAAGGAATACTTCTTTGCCAGCGAGGCCGAATTCCTGCAGCGCGAGCGCAATGATGAATTCCTGGAGTCAGCGCGTGTGCACGGCAACTACTATGGCACCTCGCGCCTCTTCATCGACGAGCAGACTCGCGCCGGCAAGGACGTGCTGCTGGAAATCGACTGGCAAGGCGCGCAGCAGGTGCGCAAGCAATTCCCGTCGGCGGTCGGCATTTTCATCCTGCCGCCATCGATCGCGGCACTCGAGCAACGTCTGCGCAAACGCGGTCAGGACAGCGACGAGGTGATTGCGCGCCGGGTGTTCGCCGCAGCGGGCGAGATCGCGCATGCCCCAGAGTTCGACTATGTTATTATCAATGAAAACTTCGAGACGGCCCTGTCCCAGCTTGCTGCCATCACGTGCGCAGCGCGGTGCAGGTACCGCCAACAGGCGGCGCGGCACAGTCCGCTTTTTGCCGAATACGGCATCCAGGCCCATTTGAAGTAACCCAGGACGTAAGCACGTTGAAGCCACCCGGTTTCAGCCCTAAAGAATTAGCTCAGTACCAGCCCAGATTTCCAGGAGAACGTATGGCACGTATCACCGTTGAGGATTGCCTCAAGAAGATCCCGAACCGCTTCCAGCTGACGCTGGCCGCGACCTACCGCGCACGCCAACTGCTGCAAGGCCATACGCCCAAGGTCGAGAGCAATGACAAGGCCACCGTGACCGCCCTGCGCGAGATCGCGTCCGGCCAGGTCGGGATCGAAATGCTGAAGAAAGTCCCGAGCTGACAGGGAGAGGCCCGTAGTCCGGGTCGGCCTAGCAATGCATCCGACACCTGCTGACGCCCCCTCCACCTCCCCTGCCCGGAAGGCCCCTCCTGCTGTGCCTTCCAACCAGAACACCCCCGGCAACACCAGCAACAGCCCCGCGCCGACTGCCGTCGGCGTGGCCTCGGTCACGCAGCTGACCACGCGGTTGTCCGAGTACCTGACCCCGTCCGAACTCAAGAAGGTCAAGGAAGCCTACCGCTTCTCTGATGAAATGCATCTGGGTCAGGTGCGCAAGTCGGGCGAGCCTTACATCTCCCATCCGATTGCGGTGGCCGAAATCTGCGCCGAGTGGAAGCTCGATGCGCAGGCCATCATGGCCGCGCTGCTGCATGACGTGATGGAAGACCAGGACGTCAAGAAGGATGAGCTGATCGAACGCTTCGGCGCGCCGGTCGCCTCCCTCGTCGATGGCCTGTCCAAGCTGGACAAGATCGAATTCCAGACCCAGGTCGAGCAACAGGCCGAGAACTTCCGCAAGATGCTGCTGGCGATGGCGCGCGACGTGCGCGTGATCCTGGTGAAGCTGGCCGACCGCCTGCACAACATGCGCACGCTGGGCGCCATGTCGGACGAAAAGCGCCGCCGTATCGCGCGCGAGACGATGGAAGTCTATGTGCCGATCGCGCACCGTCTCGGCCTCAACAATATCTACCGCGAGTTGCAGGAGCTGGCTTTCTCGCACCTGCATCCGCTACGCCACCGCACGCTGGCCAAGGCCGTGCGCGCCGCGCGCGGTAACCGCCGCGAAGTGGTCAGCAAGATCATGGACTCGGTAGTGCAGGCACTGGGCGCGGCCGGTATCGAAGCCGGCGTGTTCGGCCGCGAAAAGACGCTGTACGGCATCTACCGCAAGATGCGCAGCAAGCACCTGAGCTTCTCGCAGGTGCTGGATGTGTACGGCTTCCGCATCGTGGTCGACAGCTTTGCCAACTGCTATGTCGCGCTGGGCGTGCTGCACCGGCTGTTCAAACCGATGCCGGGCAAGTTCAAGGACTACATCGCCATTCCCAAGCTGAATGGCTACCAGTCGCTGCACACCACCCTGATCGGCCCGTATGGCACGCCGGTCGAGTTCCAGATCCGCACGGCCGAGATGCACAAGGTGGCCGAAGCCGGCGTTGCCGCGCACTGGCTGTACAAGAACGAAGGCGCCGAACTGACCGACCTGCAGCAGCGCACGCATGCGTGGCTGCAGTCGCTGCTGGACATCCAGCACCAGACCGGCGACTCGGTCGAATTCCTCGAACATGTGAAGGTCGACCTGTTCCCGGACTCGGTCTATGTGTTCACGCCGAAGTCGACCATCATCGCGCTGCCGCGCGGGGCGACCGCGCTCGACTTCGCCTACATGATCCACACCGACATTGGCGACCATGCGGTGTCAGCGCGCATCAACCATGAACCGGCGGCCCTGAAGACCGAGCTGCGTAACGGCGATATCGTCGCCATCGATGTGTCGGACGATGCGCGCCCCACACCGAACTGGCTATCCTTCGTGCGCACCGGCCGCGCGCGTTCGGCGATCCGTCATCACCTGCGTTCGATCAATCGTGAAGAAGCGATCGACCTCGGCGAGATGCTGCTCGAGCAGGCGCTGCTGGCTCTCGACCTGCCGCCGGATGTGCCGCAGAACGTCACCGAAAAGCTGGTAGGCGACACCGGCGCGAAATCGCTGGCCGACATCCACGCCGACATCGGCACCGGACGCCGCCTGGCAACGCTGGTGGCGCGCCATATCCAGGGCCTGATGGACATGCCTGCGCCGCAAGCCACGGACGCTGCGGCAGCCGCGGAAAGCAAGGTCAAACCCATGACGGTCAGCGGCGACGAACCGGCCTCGTCGGTGCAGTTGTCCCATTGTTGCTCGCCTATTCCCGGCGACACGCTCATCGGCAACTTGCGACGCGACCAGACTCTGGTCGTGCACACCAGCGATTGCGAGAACATGCGGCGCATGCGCGCCAAGGAGCCGGGCCGCTGGATCGACGTGCACTGGGCGCATGACCATGCAAGCCGTTCGAACTGCCGCATACGCGTGCTGGTGACCGATGAAAAGGGCTTGCTGGCGCGATTGGCGGCCGAGATCAATGAAACCGACTCCAACATCGTCCATGTCGGCATGGACGAAGGCCGCCGCGACGGTCCGCTGACCGAGTTGCGCTTCACCGTACAAGTCGAAGACCGGGTGCATCTGGCCCGGCTGATGCGCAATGTGCGCCGTGTCCCTGGCGTCGAACGCATCCTGCGCGACAAAGGGAATGGGTGACGGTCCTGCTTGACCGCGCTTCCCCTGCCTGGCCGTAGCTTCTGCCTCTTCTCCTGCCTCTTCTCCTGTCTGTTCTCCTGTCCGCCGCTCCTGACCGCTCAGCCTGCTCCGCACGTCCGCGCCTGTCCGCTCCTCATCGCCCGCCTGTCTGACCCTCCCCCCATACATTTTTCCCAGCCAGTAATCATGTTGCTGGCGACTGACAACCCTGCACTAGTGGCTGCTTGATTCTTCTCAAGCTAACTGCTGATGTTCGAATCAGATGTCCGTTAATCATCAGAATTTCCATACTGACCAACGCTTGCGGAGGTAAGGATGAGCGTAGCTTCGCCCGGATCGCGCGGCACCAGCCGTTCCAGCATCGAAATTTCGCCCGAACTCAAGGCACGTGACCTCAACGTCCTGCTCAACGATGTCGCTCGCCATGGTTCGAAGGAAGTGTTTCTGTACGCAAAAGAGGGCCGCGTCTTCGTGACCGGCAGCCATGAGGACATCCTCAATAACCGCCCCGAACGCTCGGACAAGATGCTAAGCATGATCAAGAAGTGCCTTGAGAAGTCTTCGCAGAGCACGAACATCAATGATGTCTTCCTCGACATCCGCAAGTTCGCCAAGGCCCTGAAGCCGGGCAGAAATGATTCAGGAGTGCGCAAGGAAAACGACTACGTGGCGGTCGGTACCCGCCAGCTGAGCGGCTTGCTGTCGCACAAGCATGACCCGCTTGCGCAAGAGCAGCGAGCGGAGCGACAGCAGATCATCGACAACGCGCTGACTGGATCGCTCAAGGGCTGGCATACGATGTGCTCGCTCGACGCGAAGCTGGACGACGGCGATGACCGCGGGCCGCTGCTGGCAAAGACCTGGGCCATCGGCAAGGAGGTCGCCGAGGCGCTGGTCGAAGGATTCCTGAGCCACAATCCGAATTGCGGCAAACATGAACTCGCGATGTTCCGGATGTCCTTCTTCGACGACAAGGCCTTGCAACAACCGCTGAAGGATTTGCTCGACGACAAATGCTCGCATCGGCTGCGAGACGATGTCTACGCCGCCTTCAGTCAGGGCTTGCAGGAGACGATCGGCAACGTGAGCACCGATGGCAAGCGCGTCGCCAGCGAAAACCCGAATGACGGGCCACTGCGAACCCTGTACCTCGACGATCGGAAAATCCGCTTCAGTGACTTTGCCGGCCAAGGCGCGCACGGCAGCGTCAACATATACCGCAGCACCGGCGAGCCCGCGCTTTCCGTCGCTGTCAAATCACCCGTGGACCCGGCAGACGATTCCATCAAAGTGCTGAACCGGTGTCGTAGCGAGCTGCAACTGCATTTGCAGGCGCAGGGCATGGGGCATGAAAACGTAGTGGAAGTCCTGGGGGTACTACGGCTGGGCATGCAACTGCATATAGCGATGGAAGACTGCAGCCTGGGAACGCTGGATGGTTTCCTCACCAAGCGCCTTGCCGGCGCTATCAAGAGGGACGACCTCGATGCTGAAGATCATCGGCTTGTCCTGTTGACGCTGGCGCGGGATGTGCTGTCGGGCATGCATCACCTGCATGAATCTTCCGTGGTGCTGCACCTCGACATGAAGCCTCAGAATGTTTTCATCGGCGTCGACGGCAAGGCCAAGATCGGCGACTTCGATCGCTCAATGAAAGGTGGGGACGTGCTCAACGATATCCGGAATGTTCCGGATACTGCGCAGTACGTTTCTCCGGCCCTACTCGCCAAAGTGTCGGCCTACCGGGATGCCATCAATCAGATCAACCTGCAGGAAGCCGGGGACTTGCGCAAGACCACTGACAAACTGGAGAGGAAGCAGATCATCAACAAGGCGCGCAGCGACCGCGATCTTGTGTACAACAAGGTAAATATGAGCCAGCGGGACGATGCCTATGCCGTCGGCGTCACGCTGTTCGAGATCCTGTATGGCGTCAACCCGTTCCTGGTCGAAGGTACGGGCACGGAAACGGTGGACAAAATCGTCAAATTCCAGAATGCCAGCGAGTCGAAGCGCCGCCGCATGCTGTTCGAAGATCACCCTTTGCCCGCTGCCCTGCGCAACGACGAGGCCGAGATCCAAGACTTGCTGATGAAGCTGCTTGCGCCGGACGGGGACGAACGTGCCAGCATCGCCGAAGCGCTGGCGCTGCCATTGTTTGCCGACGAGGATCTCGGCTCCGATGAAGCCCGCGCGCTGATACGCCGGATAGGCCGCAAGCAGTAAGCCAGCTGGTGCGCTGCCGCTGCAGTGGCGAAGCAGTCGGCCGTGGTCAGTGTGCGTTACCGGCAGCGCCCGACTCGGTGCTCTTGAACTTGCGGTGCATGGAGCGCAGGCCCAGCCACACGGCACCGGCGAGCACCGGTACCGCAACGCCGATCACGAGATCGGTGTCCAGATGCAGGCCGGCTGCTTTCACGCCCTTGGCCGCATAGCTGACCAGGCCCACGAGATAATACGAAATCGCGACCACGGACAGGCCTTCGACGGCCTGTTGCAGACGCAGCTGCTGGGCCGCGCGCGCATTGAGCGATTCAAGGATCTTGCTGTTCTGCTGTTCCTGACGAATGCCGACGCGCGTGCGCAGCAGCGAGTTGCTGTTGGAAATACGCTCGGCCAGCACTTCCTGCCGGCGCGCGGTGGATTCGCAGGTATTCATCGCCGGTGTCAGGCGGCGCTGCATGAATTCTTCAATGGTCGGCACACCTTCGATCCGCCGTTCACGCAGTTCCGCGATACGCGAATGCACGAGGCCGAAATAAGCTTTCGACGCCGAGAAGCGATAGCTGTTGTCCACCACCATCTGCTCGAGCCGCGCTGCCAGCGACGTGATCTGCTGCAGCTGCGCCTGCTCTTCGGCCATGCCCGCTTCTTCGCTGATGCCCGGCTTCTGGCTGGCCACCATCGCGCGCGTGACCGACGCCAGCTCGGACTCGATATCGTTGAGCACCGGCGCCGCCCACTGCGCGACCGGCAGGCCAAGCAGCGCCATCATCCGGTAAGTCTCGATCTCGAGCAGGCGCTGCACCAGTCGTCCCGCCTGCTGGCCCTGCAGCCCGGCGTCGAGCACGACGAAGCGGGTGAAGCCGTCGGCGTGCACCTGGAAGTCGGTCCATACCTGGGCCGCCTGCGACGCCTCGCAGCCGATCACGGCATTGGTCTCGAAGACCCGGCGCATCTGCGGCAGCGTGTCGGCAGCGGCACCGGTGGCGCGCTCGAGCACGACATGGGTTGCGACCAGCAGCTTGCCCTGCAAGGACAGCAGCCAGTCCTGCGGCACATCAGACGACGGCATGTGCGAGAACAGCTTGTTGTCGACGGCGGCATCAATACCGCCGAGCGGCGCACCGGAGGACACGAAGGTGTAGCCGGCGAATTCGGTATGGCATTCCCACTTCAGCCGGAAGCGGCCGAAGTCATGGAAAAAATATTTGGCGCTGCCCGAAGGCGGCGTCACCCCGTAGTGGACGCAGAACGCCGCCAGCAGGGCGGACTGCATGCCGCGCTTCTCGGCCGGCGCCAGCGGTTCATTGCGGCCGTGGATGGCCAGATGGGTGATGCGCTCGGGTGCTTCGAGCCGCATCGGCGGCCGCGAGTGGACTTCGGCGGCCAGAGGCACGCGCAACGGATGGTTCAGCGTAGAGAAAACAATGGGCATGACAATGATTGTACGTTACTGCGGGCTTGTGCTTGTCTTCCGAAAACGCATCCCGGCACCGGGGCCGGCCATGGCTCAGACTTCGCCGGATTTCGGATAACTGACGCTGATGATCTCGAGCTCTTCTTCGCCGCCCGGGGTACGCAGCGTGACCACGTCGCCCTCGCGCGCCTTGGTCAGCGCGCGCGCCACCGGCGATACCCAGCTGATCTTGCCCTTCAGTGGGTCGAGCTCGTCGATGCCGACGATGGTGACGGTATGTTCGTCGCCGGCGCCATTAATGTAGGTGACGGTCGCGCCGAAGAACACCTGGTCGCTGCCATGGTGCGCGCTGGGGTCAACCACTTCGGCGAGATCCATGCGCTTGGTGAGGAAGCGGATCCGGCGGTCGATCTCGCGCAGCCTTCGCTTGCCATAGATGTAGTCGCCGTTTTCGGAACGATCGCCATTGGAAGCGGCCCAATGCACGACCTTCACGACTTCGGGCCGCTCGACGTCGATCAGCTGCAGCAGCTCATCGCGGATGCGCTGGTAGCCCTGCGGCGTAATGTAGTTCTTCGCGCCCGGCGGTATCGGTGGCAGACCACCGAGGTCGTCGTCATCGTCGCCGTCGCTTTCCTTGACGAAGGCCTTGTTCATTCGCGCTCTGTCCTGACCTTCGGTTTCGCCGCCGAGCCCGATTGCAAGCTGAAGCGCGCCGAGCTGTCGCGCGCCAGCGCCTGAGTCAGCCAGGGCATGGCCTCCTTCAGCGTCGCCTCCAGCGTCCACGGCGGGTTGATGATGAACATGCCACTGGCAATCAGCCCGCGGCCATCGTCGCCCGGCGCGCCTATGCTCAGCGTCACGTGCAGCCAGTCAGACTGCGCAACACGCTTGAGGCGCTCGGGCAATTGCTGCGATTCGAGGCGGCCCAGCACCGGATACCAGACTGCGTAGGTGCCGCCGGCGAAGCGGCGCTGCGCATCGTCGATCGCGGCCTTCACCTTGCGGTAGTCATCCTTGTCTTCGTACGGCGGGTCGATCAGCACCAGCCCGCGGCGCGACGGCGGCGGCAGCAAGGACTTCAGTCCAGCGAATCCGTCGGCGCGATCGGCGAGGATGCGCTTGCCGCGCGGACGCTGGCCGTTGGCAGCCGCATGCGCCTCGAGGCGGCGGATGTTTTCGTCGAGGATCTTGCCCTCGGTCGGGTGCAATTCGAACAGGCGCAGCCGGTCCTGCTCGCGCATCACGCGCTCGGCGAGGAAAGGCGAGCCGGGGTAATGGCGCAGCGTGCCGGCCGGGTTCATGGCCTTGATGTGCTGGACGTACTCCTTGACCGGCGGCGGCAGGTCCTTGCGGTCCCACAGACGGGCGATGCCCTCCTTCGCTTCGCCGCTCTTGGACGCATATTCGCCGTCAAGCTGGTAGACACCGGCGCCGGCATGGGTGTCGATCACCATGTAGGCCGTGTCCTTCTGGTTCAGGTAGGACAGCAGCTGGACCAGCACCATGTGCTTGAGCACGTCGGCGTGATTCCCTGCATGGAAGGCGTGGCGGTAACTGAACATCGAGGAAGACCTTGTCGTTGCGGGCACGGGCCCGGTGATTCACAGGCGGGGATTGTACCGCCCCGGAGACCCGGCCCGGGACCTGCCTTGCAACGGCGCGGAATATCCGGTTGCGCACAAAGACAAAGGCCGCGCCCTTGCGGACGCGGCCTTTGTTCTTATGGTCTCCTCCAGTCCATGCCGGGCCCTGTGCAGGCCCCGGCGAGACTCAGGACTTAGGCGACCTTCTTGCCGTCGAAGAATTGCTCGTCTTCGGTCGAACCGTGCAGAGCGGTGGTCGACGACTGGCCTTGCTGGATGGTCTGGGTCACGGCGTCGAAGTAGCCGGTACCGACTTCACGCTGGTGCTTGACCGCGGTGAAGCCGCGCTCGGCTGCCTTGAACTCGGCTTCCTGCAGTTCGACGAATGCCGACATCTGGTTGCGAGCATAGCCGTGGGCCAGGTTGAACATCGAGTAGTTCAGCGCGTGGAAGCCCGCCAGGGTGATGAACTGGAACTTGTAGCCCATGGCGCCCAGCTCTTTCTGGAACTTGGCGATGGTCGCGTCGTCCAGGTTCTTCTTCCAGTTGAACGACGGCGAGCAGTTGTACGACAGCAGCTTGCCCGGGAACTTGGCGTGGATGGCTTCGGCGAATTTCTTCGCGAAGGCCAGGTCCGGCTTGCCGGTTTCGCACCAGATCAGGTCGGCGTACGGTGCGTAAGCGAGGCCACGCGAGATCGCCTGGTCGATGCCCGGGCGGGTCTTGAAGAAGCCTTCGACGGTGCGCTCACCGGTGCAGAACGGCTTGTCGTTGTCGTCCACGTCCGAGGTCAGCAGGTCAGCGGCTTCAGCGTCGGTACGGGCAACCAGGATGGTCGGGGTGCCGGACACGTCTGCAGCCAGACGGGCAGCGTTCAGCTTTTCAACGGCTTCGCGGGTCGGGACCAGCACTTTGCCGCCCATGTGACCGCACTTCTTCACCGATGCCAGCTGGTCTTCGAAGTGGACGCCCGATGCGCCGGCTTCGATCATGGCCTTCATCAGTTCGAATGCGTTCAGGACGCCGCCGAAACCGGCTTCTGCGTCAGCGACGATCGGCGCGAAGAAATCGATGTCGTCCTTGCCTTCCGACCACTGGATCTGGTCGGCACGGGTCAGGGTGTTGTTGATGCGCTTGACGACCATCGGCACCGAGTTGGCCGGGTACAGCGACTGGTCCGGATACATTTCGCCAGCGAGGTTGGCGTCACCGGCGACCTGCCAGCCGGACAGGTAGATGGCCTTCAGGCCAGCCTTGACTTGCTGCATGGCCTGGTTGCCGGTCAGCGCGCCCAGCGCGTTGACGAACGGCTCGGTGTGCAGCAGGTCCCACAGCTTTTCCGAGCCACGCTTGGCCAGGGTGTGCTCGACCGGCACGGAACCGCGCAGACGAACGACATCTTCTGCGGTGTAGTTACGCTTGATACCCTTCCAGCGCGGGCTTTCTGCCCATTCTTTCGCCAGTGCCTGAGCTTGTTGTTCGCGAGTCGCCATGATCTTCCCTCCGAGTGATTACGCCACAAATAAAACCAACGATGAAAACCTATGGCTCAAATGGTAGGCGCTTTTTTGCGAGGCAACAAGGTCTTATATAAGACATATAAGATAAAGTTTTTTGTTTTAAATCAGGTACTTGCGTTTTATTTTTTGCGATGCGAAATTGAATTTCTCAGAACGAAAGATTCTAACGCCGCAACGCACAGAAAGCTTTCCACAATGTGAAACGCAGATTTCACGTTCTGAAAGCGGCGATCAACCGGGGCCGGCAACGGAAAAAGTCACCCGCCATTACGCCAGACGGGCGGCGGCAACCAGCACGCCATCTTCGTCGGCATAGATCCACTGCCCCGGCCGCACGGTGATGCCGGCAATATCGACAGCGATGTCCTTTTCACCCAGGCCCTTGCGGAAGCTGCGGCGCGGGTGCGTGGCGAGGGCCCGAATGCCGACTTCGCAGGCATTGAGTTCAGCACTGTCGCGCACGCAGCCATGGACGATGATGCCGGCCCAGCCATTCTTCTCGGCCAGCTGTCCGAGGTTTCCGCCGACCAGCGCGCAGCGCAGGCTGCCACCGCCATCGACCACCAGCACCGCGCCCTCGCCCGGCGTCTCCAGTGCTGCGCGCACCAGCACGTTGTCCTCGAAAACCTTCAGCGTCCGTGCCGGGCCGGCAAAACGCAGGCGGTTGCCGAAGGAGCTGAATACCGGAGGCAGGATCGCCAGGGAGCCGTCTGCCAGCTTGTCTTCGTTGGCATCGCACAGGTCGCAGGTCGCAAATTCCATGAAGGTCTCTCGTCGAGGTGGGAAAAACCGCGATTGTAGCGAGGTGCAGGATCACGCTTGCCTTCCCGCATCATCCATTTGACGGATTGACGCGAGCAACACGCCCATTGAACATCAGCATATCGATCTACGCAGGCAATGAACGGGAGACCATCATGGAACGGCAATCCCCCACGCTTGTGCGGCGTCCTTCGCCGCAGACTGTCAACGATGCACTGCAGGCCGCGACCAGCGCCTTCCGAGAGCACAAGGAAATCGACGTAGACTCATCGGGAACGCTGCAACCGGGCCGCACGGCGGCCGGCCATACGGCTTTCCGGTTGATGTTCACGCGGCTGTTTGTCGAGCGCGCCGACCCCGGCGAGGCCCTGCACCAGAAGATGGTGGGCGAGGTATCGAACCGGATGAACATCGATGGCGATCGTGCCGCCTATATCGTCAACAAGCGCGTCGGCTCCCTGCCCGATATCCGACAAGCGATCGTCCACCATGACCTTGCACCGATCGAAGATCGTTGGTCAAAACTGGCGAAGGAACTGTCGAACCGACAGGAAGAGATGAACCTGATGCGACGCAGCGCTGAACTGCAAGACATCAAGCAAGGCTTCCCAGTCGAGCTGGATCTGAGCAATCTCGATGGCCATGTCTCGGAACTGAAGCGCGATTTCAGTGTTGAGGCGCAGGCGCAGATCATCGAGTCCTATGAATCGCTGGAGCACGATGCGGTCGAACCAGGCACCGGGCTATCGGAGCAATTCGTGAAGGATGCGAAGCGTGCGGTCTTCGTCTTCGTCGATCACAAGGGTGTGGAGCAGTCTTTCGACGGCGGGCCTACCGAAGCGGTGGTGGATGCATTGCGAAGCTTTACGAATCACGACCAGACATTGGCCGGCACCTTGTCCAAGCTCGTCAACCAGCGTGCGCTAGCGAGCGTATACAACCAGCTCAACACCGATTTCCCGACACCGGCCGGCGAACCCCATGCGGTCAGTGAGCGCGTGAAAATGGACAAGCCAACGGCGAACGAGGTCTGCATCTATCGGATGGAACGCAGGAATGATGGCAGCATCCTGGTCACCAGCGATTACTACAGCCGGCCGCACAAGTTGTTGCTGGTGTCATCGAATCGTAGCGTGCCTGTCAATCGCTGGGAAGGCTGGCAAGATCCGGCCGGCCCCGACAATTTCGGCAAACATTGCCATTGCGCGCTGCGGCTGTCGGAGTCACTGATGAAGGCGGGTCGCATCGATGCCACCTTCATCGAGCCGCCGTTTGCGGAATTCCGGATTGCGATCGACTGGCAGTCGATGGAAGCGGCGCGCGCCTCAAAGTGAACGACACACAGGGGTGAGGCATAACGGCCCGCTGCATGCGCAGCGGGCCTGCTTCCAAGTGCGCTCAGATCTTGCGGAAGCCCAGCTCCGACCCGGCGACGTCCACCATGACCGTATCCTTCGGACCGAACTCGCCTTTCAGTATCGCCTTCGACAGCGGATTCTCCAGCTCCTGCTGTATCGCTCGCTTCAACGGCCGCGCGCCATAGACAGGATCGAATCCCGCTTCTGATAGCTTGTGCAGGGCGGCGTCCGACACTTCGAGGCCGATTTCCATCTTCGCGAGGCGCTGCTCGAGCACCTGCAGCTGTATCTTCGCGATCGAGCTGATGTGCTTCCGGTCCAGCCCGTGGAAGACCACCAGTTCATCGATGCGGTTGACGAACTCCGGACGGAAATGTCCGCGCACTTCCGCCAGCACAGCCATCTTCACCAGGGCCGGATCGCTGTCTTCCATCGACTGTATCTTGTGCGAGCCGAGGTTGGAGGTCATCACGATCACGGTGTTCTTGAAGTCCACCGTACGTCCCTGGCCATCGGTCATGCGGCCATCGTCCAGCACTTGCAGCAGCACGTTGAACACATCCGGATGTGCCTTCTCGATTTCGTCGAGCAGGATCACACTGTAGGGCTTGCGACGCACCGCTTCGGTCAGGTAACCGCCCTCTTCATAGCCGACATAGCCGGGCGGCGCGCCGATCAGGCGCGCGACCGAATGCTTCTCCATGAACTCACTCATGTCGAGACGGATCAGCGCTTCTTCGGTATCGAACAGGAAGGCTGCCAGCGCCTTGGTCAGCTCGGTCTTGCCGACTCCGGTCGGGCCGAGGAACATGAACGAACCATACGGGCGATTCGGATCGGCGAGACCGGCGCGCGAGCGGCGAATCGCATCCGACACCGCATTGATCGCCTCGTCCTGTCCAACCACGCGCTTGTGCAGCACGTCTTCCATGTGCAACAGCTTGTCGCGCTCACCCTGCATCATCTTCGACACAGGGATGCCGGTGGCACGCGACACAACTTCGGCGATCTCTTCGGCGCCGACCTGGGTGCGCAGCAGGCGCGGCTTCTTCGCGCCATCAGTGCCCTCGCCCGCAGCCCCCTTGTCCGCCTGCTTCAGTTTCGCTTCCAGCTCGGGCATGCGGCCGTACTGCAGCTCCGACATTTTCTGCCAGTCGCCCTTGCGGCGTGCCTCTTCCATCTGCAGGCGCACCTTCTCGATCTCTTCCTTGATCTGTGTGCTGCCGTGCACGGCCGACTTCTCGGCCTTCCAGACTTCTTCCAGATCCGCATACTCGCGCTCGAGGCGCTTGATTTCATCTTCCAGCAGCGACAGCCGCTTCTGCGACGCTTCGTCCTTCTCCTTCTTGACCGCTTCGCGCTCGATTTTCAGCTGGATCAGACGACGATCGAGCTTGTCCATCACCTCCGGCTTGGAGTCGATCTCGATCTTGATCTTCGATGCCGCTTCATCAATCAGGTCGATCGCCTTGTCCGGCAGGAAGCGGTCGGTGATATAGCGGTGCGACAGCTCAGCCGCGGCAACGATGGCCGGGTCGGTGATGTCGACGCCATGGTGAACTTCGTATTTTTCCTGCAGGCCGCGCAGGATGGCAATGGTCGATTCAACGCTGGGTTCGTCGACCAGGATCTTCTGGAAGCGACGTTCGAGCGCGGCATCTTTCTCGATGTACTTGCGATATTCATCGAGCGTGGTCGCGCCCACGCAGTGCAGCTCGCCACGCGCCAGCGCGGGCTTGAGCATGTTGCCGGCGTCCATCGCGCCCTCGGCCTTGCCGGCGCCGACCATCGTGTGGATCTCGTCGATGAAGAGGATGGTCTGGCCTTCATCCTGCGCGAGTTCCTTGAGCACCGTCTTCAGGCGCTCCTCGAATTCGCCGCGATACTTCGCACCGGCCAGCAGTGCCGCCATGTCGAGCGACAGCACGCGCTTGTTCTTCAGGCTGTCCGGCACTTCGCCATTGATGATGCGCTGCGCGAGGCCCTCGACGATGGCCGTCTTGCCCACGCCCGGCTCGCCGATCAGTACCGGATTGTTCTTGCTGCGACGCTGCAGGACCTGGATGGCGCGGCGGATTTCATCGTCGCGTCCGATCACGGGGTCAAGCTTGCCCATGCGGGCACGCTCGGTCAGGTCGAGCGTGTATTTTTTCAATGCTTCGCGCTGGCCTTCGGCTTCCTGCGAATCGACATGCTGGCCGCCACGCACCGCCTGTATCGCAGCTTCCAGTGCCTTGCGGTTCAGGCCGTTATCGCGCGCAATGCGGCCGGCTTCCGATTTGTCATCGGCCAGTGCCAGCAGGACCATCTCGCTGGCGATGAACTGGTCGCCATGCTTCTGTGCTTCCTTGTCAGCCAGGTTCAACATCGCCGCCGTTTCGCGGCCGACCTGTACCTCTCCATTGGTGCCACTGACCTTGGGCAAGTGTTCGACCGCATGCTTGACCGCCGCGGCCAGTCCACCGATATTGACCCCGGCGCGCTGCAGCAGCGAACGACTGCCGCCGTCATCCTGGTTCAACAGCGCGGCCAGCAGGTGAACCGGCTCGATGTACTGGTTGTCATTTCCGACGGCGAGGCTCTGCGCATCTGCCAGCGCTTCCTGCAGCTTGGTCGTGAATTTGTCGAGACGCATTGAATGGCTCCAGAAAATTGGCCGGGAAACCCTTCAGGAAGCCGGCCGCAAGATTGTCTTTGCAGCCATTATTGGGCCCGAAAGCCTGAATTCAAGGCTCAGGCAAGGAAATTGGTCAGGAATTCCGGGGCTTCGGCGCGCTCAGGCCGTCAGCCAGCGCCAGGTCGCAAAACCGGCGATGCACAGCACGACCGAGCCCAGCAGGTGGGTGCCGGAATGCAGCAGTGCCCAGCCGTAGGCGCCCCGCTGCAGCAGCGCGACGGCCTCGGCGGAGAACGTCGAAAAGGTGGTCAGGCCACCGAGGAAGCCGGTGACCAGCAGCAGCCGCCACTCGGGGGCCAACTGCGGCATATCGTTGAACAGCGCCACCGCGATACCAATCAGGTAGCCGCCCACGAGATTCGCCGCCAGCGTCCCCAGCGGAAGCGTCTCGATGCGGGCATTGAAAGCCAGCGACAAGGCCCAGCGCAGCCAGGCACCGACGGCGGCACCGATGCCGACGGCGGCGAAGCCCAGCGGCGCCATGCCCGTCAAGGCTGCGCCCATTTCTGCATCGCCTCGTCGTCGGTGACGCGGGCGTCGACCCAGCGCGCCCCGGACGGCGTCTGCTCCTTCTTCCAGAACGGCGCGTCGGTCTTCAGGTAGTCGATGATGAATTCGCAGGCGTCGAACGCCTCGCCGCGATGCGCCGAGGTGACTGCGACCAGCACAATCTGGTCGAGCGGCTTCAGCGGTCCGACGCGATGGATGACGAGCGCATCGAAGATGTTCCAGCGTGCCTTTGCCTGCGCGACGATGGCTTCCAGCGATTTCTCGGTCATGCCCGGATAGTGCTCGAGCTCCATCTCGGCAACGTGCTCGCCTTCATTGAGATCGCGCACGGTACCGAGGAAGGTGACGACGGCGCCGACCTTGGGCGCTTGCTTGCGCAGCGTGGCTATCTCGGTGCTGAGGTCGAAGTCTTCGGTCTGGACGCGTACGGTCATGATGGTTCTCGTTACAGGACGACAGGTAAGGCAATAAGCACGTTCAAGGTGTGGCAGCGACCGCTCAGCCGCCGGTCACCGGCGGGAAAAAGGCCAGTTCGCAGCCCTCGGCAATCCTGGCCGACGCATCGGTCATCTGCTGGTTGAGCGCGATACGCAGCGCCTTGCTGTCGGCAAGGGCTTCTTCCCAAGCGCCGCCGCGGGCGCGCAGCAAGGCGCGCACGTCACCGGCAGTGGCCACACCGGCCGGCACGGTCAGCGATTCGCTGGCGGTGCCAACGGCCTCGCGCAGGCTGGCAAAGAATTTCAGCTGGATCTGCATGTCGTAATCTCGAAAATCAGGAAGGCTGTCTGCAAGCTGGGGCCGGCCCGCGCGACCAGGCGCGCAGGCGACCGATCCGCATCAGTACAGCAACTCGCCAAACGGAATGAAGTGTACGGTATCACCGGCTTGGATCACCTGCCCCGGCGGATTGTCGACCAGGCCATCGCCCCAGACGGTGGAGGTCAGCACGCCCGAGCCCTGGTTAGGGAAAAGGTCGAGGCCTTGCTTGTCGTTGAACTTCACGCGCAGGAATTCATTGCGTCGATCCGCCTTGGTCCAGTTGAAGTCGGCGCGCATCGGGTAACGCTTCGGAGCGGTCGCCTGAGCGCCTTGCAGCGCCAGGATGAAGGGCCGCACAAACATCAGGAAAGTCACGAAGCTCGACACCGGGTTGCCCGGCAGGCCGACGAAGAAGGCGCTGCTGGCCTCTTCCGGACGGTTCACCTCGCCGAACGCCAGCGGCTTGCCCGGCTTGATCGCGATCTGCCACAAGTCGAGCCGGCCTTCGGCCTCGACCGCGGGTTTCACGTGGTCTTCCTCGCCAACCGATACGCCGCCCGAGGTGACGATCAGGTCATGCCCGGCTGCAGCACGGCGCAGCGCGTCGCGCGTCGCTTCCAGCGTGTCCGGCACATTGCCGAGGTCGGTGACTTCGCAGCCCAGTTGCTGCAGCAGGCCGCGCAGCGTGAAGCGGTTCGAGTTGTAGATTGCGCCCGGACGCAATGGCTCGCCCGGCATCGTGAGTTCGTCGCCGGTGAAGAACACCGCCACCTTCAGGCGACGGAATACCGGCAGCGTCGCAAGGCCGACCGAGGCCGCGAGCCCCAATTCCTGCGCGCGCAGACGGGTGCCGGCTGCAAGAATGGTGCTGCCATCGCGGATGTCTTCGCCGGCACGACGAATCCATTCGCCGGACTTCGGTGCATGGTTGACGGTGACCTTGCCGCTGGCCTCATCGAAGGTGCACAGCTCTTGCATCACCACTGCATCGGCGCCTTCCGGGATCAGCGCACCAGTGAAGATGCGTGCCGCCGTACCGGCCTGCAGCGGCTGGCCGACATGGCCGGCCGGGATGCGTTGTGACACCGGCAGTGATGCATTGCCGCTTGTGCAATCGGCGGCGCGAACCGCATAACCGTCCATCTGCGTGTTGTCCATCGTCGGCACATTCAGCTGCGATAGCTGGTCTTCGGCCAGCACGCGGCCGGTTGCATCCAGCGTGCTGATGGTCTCGGTCCCGCTGACGGGACGCGCCGCTGCAAGCAGCTTGTCCAGCGCCTCCTGCGCGGTGAGCATCGGTTTTCTGTTCGTCATCTTGCTGCTCTTGTCTCTGCTGTTATTGTTGTATTCGCTGCGTGTCTTGCGTTGTCGTGCGTGGTCGCAATCAGAGGCCGGTGTGCGACGCGACATAACGCTTGATCGCATCCACATCCGCTTCCATCACTTCGAAGCGCTGCGGCAGCGATTCAATATTTTCGAATCCGGCCGGACGCTCGGCGTCATGGCCCAGTGCTTCGCGTATGGTCTCGTTGAACTTGGCGGGCAGCGCCGTCTCGAGCACGATCATCGGAATGCCTTCTTCCCACTGTTCACGCGCGACCTTGATGCCATCTGCGGTGTGGGTATCGACCGTCAATCCATGGCGCGCTGCGACGTCGCGGATGGTCACGAGGCGATCTGCATGCACCGATTTGCCTGATGCGAAACCATAGTCACGCACTTTTGCGAACTCGTCGCCATCGCTGCCCGGCTTGCCGGACAAGTCGAAGCCGCCGTGCGTATCGACCTTGGTGAACAAGGCCTTCACGCGCGCCGCATCGCCACCGAGCAGGTCGTATACGAAACGCTCGAAGTTGGATGCCTTGCTGATGTCCATGCTAGGGCTGCTGGTATGCAGGGTCTCGGCCGACTTGCGAACCCGATAGACGCCGGTCTGGAAGAACTCGTGCAGCACATCGTTTTCATTGGTCGCCACCACCAGCTTGCTGATCGGCAGGCCCATCATGCGCGCGATATGCCCGGCGCAGATATTGCCAAAATTGCCGGACGGTACAGTGAACGACACCTTCTGGTCGCTGCGCATCGTCGCGGACAAGTAACCGCGGAAGTAGTAGACCACCTGCGCGACCACGCGCGCCCAGTTGATCGAATTGACGGTACCGATCTTTTGCGTTGCCTTGAAGTCGAGGTCGTTCGAGACGCCCTTGACCATGTCCTGGCAATCGTCGAACACGCCCTTGACGGCGATGTTGAAAATATTCGGGTCCTGCAGGCTGAACATCTGCGCCGTCTGGAACGCACTCATCTTCTGGTGCGGCGACAGCATAAACACTCGTATGCCTTTCTTCCCCCGCATGGCGTACTCAGCCGCACTGCCGGTATCGCCCGAGGTCGCCCCGAGGATGTTGAGCTCGGCGCCCTGCTTTTGCAGCGTGTATTCGAACAGGTTCCCCAGCAACTGCATGGCCATGTCCTTGAAGGCCAGCGTCGGACCATTCGACAGCGCCTGCAGCACCAGTTTTCGGTTGCCGCTTTCTTCCAACGTGCGCAGCGGCGTGATCGCCGACGCATCGTCACCGGGGCGCGCATTGCGATAGACCTCGGCCGTGTAGGTCTTCGCGGCCAGCGCGGCAATATCGGCTTCCGGAATGTCGGTCGCGAACTTCTTCAGCACTTCAGTTGCCAGTGCCGCATAGCTCAGGCCGCGCCAGCGCTCCAGCTCTTCGAAGCTGACCTTGGGGTAGGACTCGGGAAGGTAAAGACCGCCATCAGGGGCGAGGCCGCCCAGCAGGATTTCGGAGAACGAGGGCTTGGACGCATGCCCGCGCGTCGACAAATAGTGCATACGGGAAATAGTTGAAGATCAGCGGCGCTCATTATACGGCCGCCCAAGTTTCCCAAAGAAAAACGTGCTTTGGAAAACCGATATTGCCTAAATGGCATGATGACTTTTATGCATGAAAAGTGGTTCTTTTTGCATGCTTGTAGGCACGTCTTTCAGCCAGTCCTACCCTCCGCTTGTCAATCCCACGAATTAGGTAGTTCGCTAGTTATTCGACGCTCGCCAAGGAAATAAATTCCCTTCGGCAAGCAATCGAAGCAACCGGATCAGCGAACTCCCAAGCTCCATTCAGCGGTACCGGAGCCTCGTCGGATGACCACTTGGTCCAACCGCCGTGCCGCCGCTGAGAAGGAGTCATCCATGATCGAAGCCCCTACCCTCGTCATCGAATCCGAACGCCAATCGTTCGACGACATTGCCGCCGATGATGCTTGCGAAGACGGTAGCGCCGTCCTCCTGCTGGATGACGATTCCGTTGCAGTCGACCATGATGACAGCGAAGGCAGTGACGACAGCGCAGATGGCGCGAAAATCGAAGTCCAGGCCAGCAATGCCCCGGCCTTCGTTCCCATCCGCACGCTATCCGTGCTCGACAATCCGGATGACCTCCCGCCTTTCCAGCTGGACCAGGAAAAGCTGTTCAAATCCCTGATCGAGCAACACCAGCGCCGCCTGTATCGATTCGTGATCAAGTATATCGATCATCCGGACGATGCTGCCGACATTACCCAGCAAGCCTTTGCCGAAGCAGCAAGGACGATTGCCAGCTTCCGCGGCGATTCGAAATTATCGACCTGGCTGTTCGGGATTGCAATGAACATGGTGCGCAATTACCTCAGTCGCGCTCCGCATCGCGTGCACAAGTTCGAGACCGATGAAGTCCTGACCACCATCGCTTCTTGCGAACCTGATCCCAGCGATTGCCTGGTGCAAAAGGAACTTCTTTGCCTTGCGGAAAAAGCCTTCTCCGACCTACCCGAAGAAATGAGCGAAGTGCTGGGACTGGTGGCTGTCGATGAAATCTCCTACCAGGATGCCGCCGATATCCTGGACATTCCTCTGGGCACGGTACGCAGCCGTGTCTCGCGCGCCCGGGCAGTACTGCGCGCAAACTTCGAACAGGCCGGCATACGCCTGCAGTTCTGAATGATGGGATGGATGCCGGGCTGGCAGCCGCCTGGCAGCCTCACCTGGCAGCCTCAGATCGAACGCACCGTCAGCAGGGGCAAGGTTTCGTCGCGGCGATTGCGCTGATCCTTGTCCAGACTGGACTCGGAGACCGTCGCCACTTTCCCTTGATCGGCTCCCGAATGCGCGGCGACCGCAGCCGCCCCCGCCACTTCCAGCTTTCCCTCATCGTCTGAATCCTGATCGTCGCAGTCGTGCCGTACTCTGCGCACGGCATTGACGTGCTCCCTTTCCTTGGCGGTGCGTACCACCGGCCCCTTGCCGGGGCTTTGTACGACCATCTGATGGCTGGCCGCGGCAATCACGCCAGTCGACGCTGCCGAGTCGATACCCGAGGCCTGTAACTGCTGCCGCAGTTGCATCACCAGTCTCGCCAGCCGCTCCGCACCGGCCAGCCGCCCGGCACTGGCGTCGGCGTAGCCTTGCAGGAAATCCAGCGCACTCTCCAGTGATTCACTATCGTGACTTCCCGCAGCCGGCGGCTGTCGCGTGCGATTGGCCCATTGCGCGGCGAGGGATTCCAGTATCGGGGCGCAATCCTGCATCAAGCCCCGCGACTGCCCCTGGCTGAGTCTTTGCAACAGTGAACCCGCCGGGTCGGGCAAGACTGCAAGCGCTTCGCGCGATTCAGCGCCTAGCGGTTCAGCCCGTGTCTCATCGTCGTTCATGGCCATGGACTGTGCCTTTTGCGCGACAGCCGCTGTCGAAGGCACGATGTCATCCGCTTTTGCTGCGGACAACAATGCCGCACTCTCTGGCGCGACTCGTGATGGGCGCGCCAGTTGTGCCGTCCGTGCGGACGCGCGTGCCATCGCGTCAGCCAGCCTCACTTCGGCATCGGCATGGCGTCTTGCATCCCCCTGCATGCGACGCAGCTTTTCGCGCTCGGCCTCACGACGCACGCGTGCGTCCTCGTCAGCGGTGCGATCGACACCCGTGTAATTGCTGCTGACCGGCATGCTGGTGAGGGTCATGGTATTGATCGTCTTCATCGCATCTGTCCTTACGGCGTGTCGGTATTGAGGGCGCCCGGGCCTGATTCCTGACCTTGTTCGGTATCGGTGTCGTTTTCGTCCCCGGCGAATCTGAGCGGCAATCCCTCGCGTCGGTAATAGTCGACCAGCTCCTGGTGCGCATCGAATTCTCCGGCAGCAGGATCGGCCAATATGAAGAACACCCGGTCCTGGTCCGGCGGCAAGGCTTGTGAAGGGATGCGCTCGAAACCCAGACGCTCCAGCGCACGTATCGAGCGACGGTTGTCCTTGTAGGCCGAGGTCAGCATCAACGGCACCCCCATGGCGGCGGCATGCCGGAACACCAATCTGGCCGCGGCCGTCGCAAAGCCCAGCCCCTGGAAATCGACCCCAGTCCAGAAACAGAAGAACGAGGCATGTCCGGATACCGAGAGGTTCACGTACGCGACGAAGCCATGGTCGCGGTGCATGACGGCGAAGCTGACGCGCCCGCGCTCTTCGGGTGCCGCCTTGATCCATTGCCGCGTTTCCTCGACCGACTTCAGTTGCGGCAGGCCGGTCATGATGGCGATCTGCGGGTCGCGGTATTGAATGAAATAGGCATCGGCATGGCTCAGGTCAAGTGGCTCCAAGGTCAGCGACAAATGCTCGTCGCGCAGTTCGACCAGCCACGCGTTATCGCGCAGGGACAAGCGCTCCTGCATGCGTGTCATCACCTGCTTGGCGAGCGCGTTGCCGGGGTCGCTGGCGAGTGCCCGCCGAACCAGGCTCAGGCCTGCTGCCAGTTGCCCGGTCCGCATTTCACACCAGGCGAGGTTGGCGAGGTCAGTTGCGTGGGGGCCATGGTGGCGAATGCCGCGCAACAGCGCTTTGCGCGCCAGCGGCCAGTGGCCGCAATGCATGGCGGCATTGGCCAGTCGATCATGCAGCGATATCGCGGCCAGCTCGGGCAGGAAATTGGCCCAGACTTCGTCTAGCGTCTTGCGCCAGGCAAGACGGTCAAAGTCCATCGCCTTCGAAAAGCCCAAGGCAAGCTCGCGGCCCATGTCGGCCAGCAGTAGCGGGTCATGGCCGGACAGGCGCAGCAACTGCCGCAAGTGCTCCAGCTTGTGTCCCCCGCCGACCGAGCGCATCGCCTCGGCCATCAGCGACTGCCGACTGTAGATCGCCGCATCAAAACTGTCCGCCAGCGCGGCGAGCCGCTCATGCGAGGCTTCTGCCGCCTCCATCACGATCTGCATTGCCTGTCCATCGGGAAGGTCCTGCTCGACTGTCGCCGCGCCATGCAAGCGCACCCAGTGTGCAAGCAAACCATAATGGACCGGCAGCCGGCCCTCGTCGCGATAGGCCGCCACGAGGTCAGGAAAGGTATGCAGCCGCATCCGCAATTCGCTGGCCATGCCGGTACCGGTCGCCAGCATCAGGTAGCCGTGGCGGGCGATCCGTCGCCAGTGGCGCAATGCATCGATCGCGCCCTCCGGATAGCATATCGGCGTGCTGTTGAACTCCTCCAGGTAGCGCGCGAACACAGGCGCAAAAGCGCCCGACTGCAGCCCGGACTCCGCAGGCCGCCAGTCCGGGCGCTCGCTGGTGCCCGCCTGCTGGTCACGTATCAGTTCCAGATCGGCTTCGAGTAGTTTGCCGTAGTGGACAGCCAGCAGCCTTTGCGGCAAGCGTCCCCATCCATCATGCGCCAGGATCACGACCGGGTTATCGCACTCGTAGGGTCGACCGTCGGCCACCAGTTGGGCCGGCAATTCCGGATGGCCCGAGAGGGGCAACAACAAGCCCTGCTGCCGGTACGCCTGCATCTCCGGCGCCGCGGAAGCTCCGCTCATCCATGCGTCGCCCGGAACGACAGGCAAATAACGAAAGCGAATGCCGCTGATATGGCGGATTGCCGCCTGCAGCGCCCTGATCAGCTGGTGCCCGTTGCATCCATTACCCGGCGCAAGGTCGATGACATCGATGGGGCGCGCGGGATTGATGTCAGCATGCTTCAGGCCATCTTGCCAGTAAGCCACCGCCAGCTGTGCAATTTCGGCGGCCACGGCCGTGCCGAACGCTACAGGTGCCCACGGCTCGCGCTCGGCAGCCAGGGAAAGTGTGGCATCCGTCGCGGGATCGGTGACGGTGGCGGCCGATGGTTCGGCAGACAGAGATACGTGTTGGGCAGACATGGCAAATACACTCACTGTGCGGCCTTGGCAGGCAGCACGCTTGCAGAAATGATTTTCGGCGTGATCAGGAAAAGGCGCTCTCGCTTTTCAAGCCGCGATGATTTCTTCTTGAAAAAGATACCGATCACCGGGATGTTGCCCAGCCAGGGCACCTGGTCAACCTGCTTGATGTCGGACTCCGCATTGAAGCCGCCGATCAGCAGGCTTTCCTTTTCCCCCATCACGGCCTGTGTCCCTATCGTACTCTTGCGAATGCGGGGCAGTACGTGCTGGTTCTCGCTTTCCTGGATCGCACCATCTTCAATGTCGACGATCAGGTGTACCGACTCGCCCTTATCGGTATCGATGATATGGGGCGTCACCTTCAATGTGGTGCCCACTGTCACCGGCACCACATTGGCCACGCGTTCGCCGATGGACTGGATATAGAAGGTATCGGACAAATCAATCAGCGCACCCAGATTGTCGACCGTCAGCACCGATGGCCGCGACACGATACGCGCATTACCCTTGCTCTCGAGGATGCGCACACGCGACATCAGGAAATTGCCAGCATTCGGGATCACCGTATTCGGGCTGACGTTTTCACCAATTACGATAGTGCCCGTCACACGATCCGGCGCCAGCGCCGGCGTCCCAAAACCTCCCGCCACATTGCCTGCCCGGGCACCCCAGTCGATGCCGAGCTCCGCAATGCTGCTGGTATTGACATCAACAATCACCGCCTCGATCTCGATCAGCTTGGTCGGTACATCGAGCAACTTGATCAGCTCTTCATAGGCCGGCATGTGCTGCGGCAGATCCTTGACGACAATGGCATTAAGCCGGGAATCGGCCTGGATCACGGGCCGAGCCAGGATGTTCGGATTACGTGTGCGTGACTGTTCCGGCGTTTCTTTGCTGCCCGGGGTGGGCGGCGACGACGGGCCCGAGGTCGCGCCCCTGTCATCGACGCTTTCGGACAGCACCTGCGCATTGCGCAGCGGCGTCACCAAGTTTGACACCTGCGGCACGTTGGCAAGGCTGGTGCCCCCCGTTCCGCCCAGTCCGGTGACGAGGTTGCGCAGGATGGTGGCCACGCCGGCGGTGGTGATCTGCTGGTCGCGATAGGAGATCACTCGATCATTGACGGCAGCATGCTTGAGGCGGAATACGCGCATCTGCTGCTGCGGCTGCGGCAAAGGCAGCGTGGCGACGGCCCACACGACAAGGTCCACATAGGACGGTGGTCCCGACACCATGGCCACGCCACGCTCCGGCAGCTCGCCCCAGCCAAATTTCGGTTCGACGATGCCAAGATCGGTCAGGGCCTTGCGAAATTCCGGCAGGCTGATGCCGGCTGGCGCAATGGCACGCGTAGCGGTTTCGAAATTGCGGCTGACATACAGCGTGCCACCATAGTAGAACCATTGCACGCCATAGGCCGACGATAACTGGTTGAGAAATTCGGTCGGACTGGTGCTGGTGTACTTGCCATTGACCCGGTCCGTGCGCGCCATGACGGCAGCCGATGCCTGCAGCTCCAAACCGAAATTGCGGCAGAACGATGCCAGCACTTCGGGCAGATCCTGCTTGTCGGCGATGTAGGTAAAGCTGGCATCCGGCCACGGGACCGGGGCCGCCGTGGCAAGCTGAGCGGTACCAACCCAGCACAGCCAGGCGACCAGCCATGGCCGCAGATGCTTGAGGATGCTTGTCGTTCGCATTGTTCTCCTCCTCTTGCAAGACATCACCTGATACGCCGTTCCCAAAGCGCGCCCTGCCCCCTTCACAGCACCCGGAAAATCCGGCGCCAGTCAGCCAGCGCATTCGTGAAAGCTTCCAGCGCCGCTTCGAACTCGTCGATCGATGCATCGGCAGGAACGCGGCGCTGGACCACAATTTGCGATTCATCCTCCGACAGTACAGGCACCTCCGCGTGCTCGGCCATCCTGACCCAGGAAGCGAACAGGCAACGCTGTATTAGTTCGTCGGCTTCGCCGGGCCGTGCCGGCAGTTCGAGCAGACGGCTTTCCAGCACCAGGTCGCCATGCGGCGCAGGCCGACAGTAGACGCGGTAGCGATTGTCGAGCGTGACCACGACAGCGCCATCGATACGCTCTCTCTGCGGCACGAGCTGCTGGCGCTCGAGAAATCCGGACAGGCCGGTATGCAGACGGTCTAACATCACGTGGCTCCCCTGGGCGATTCACCAGCAACTTTGCGCAACGCGATCAGCAGTTCAGCGATGGGCTCGATCAAGGACGAGGGTATGTACTGGTCAACCTTGGCCGATGCAGTCAGTTCGCGCGCCAGATGAATGTTCTGCATGACCGGAATCCCGCATTCGCGCGCGATGCGCACCATCTGCCAGGCGACCTGATCCTTGCCCTTCGCCAGCACGACCGGCAAAGGCGTCACCTGCTCTTCGTAGTACAGCGCTACTGCGAGGTGGGTCGGATTGGTGACGACCACGGATGACTTGCGGGTCTTGAGCACCACCTCGCCCATCGCGATTTCCTTCTGCATACCCTTGCGATGGCTCTTCATGTGCGGGTCGCCCTCGAGCTGCTTGTATTCCTGCTTGATCTCGTCCATCGACATCATCAGCTGTTTGCGGTGCTGGTAGCGCTGGAACACGAGATCGGCCAGCGCGATTGCCCCGAAAGCGATGAAGGAATAGATGACCAGCGTACGCAGCATGTCGGCTACAGCGACACCGGCGCTGACCAGGCCCTTGGACGGGATCAGAACCAATGCTGGTAGCGAATCCCGGATCACGAGGGCAATCAGGATGCTGAGGAAGACGACCTTCAGGATCGACTTGATGAATTCGACGAAATTCTTCATCGAGAACATCTGCTTCATGTTGCTGGCAGGGTCCAGTCGCTCGCCCTTGGGTATCAAAGCCTTGAACGCCAGCAGTACGCCGGTCTGCATCACCTCGCCGAACACGCCAACGAGGATGACGAGAATGATGAACGGCCCCAGCACCTTGACGATCATCAGCAGCATCTGGTCGATTTCGATGCGCACGGCATCACGAAATTCGAGGCCATACAGTTGGGCAGGGAATTGCATGATGTCGATCAGGTCACGGATAAAACTCCCGGCGTTGCCAAGCATGTAGCCAAACAGCGCGCCGACCAGCAAGGCTTGCGTGAAGTCCTTGCTCTTGGCGACCTGCCCTTCCTCCCGCGCCTGACGGATCTTGTGCTCGGTGGGCTGTTCGGTCTTTTCGCTGCTCATGTCGCCTCCCGAACCAGCAGCGAGCGCATGATGTCGATCGAGCGCGTCACGAAGTCGACGTACTCCTCTTTCAGGTAGCCGAACAGTGTTCCGACATACACGCTGAAGACGAAAATAGCGATTGCGCTCTTGACCGGCATCGCCAGGAAGAACACCTGCAACTGAGGTACGAAGCGACTGACGATGCCCAGCCCGACCTCGGCCAAAAACATCGAAAAGATCACCGGCGCACTCAACAGAACTGCCAGCCACATCAGCCTGTCCATCAGCCCCAGCAGAACGATCGGCATCTGGTCCGAGAATTTCGGCAGCATCTGGTACACCGGCCAGGCCTGGTAACTGGTGTAGACCAGTTCCAGCACCAGCAGCATCCCGCCCGTCATCAACAGGTAGACCACCCCCGCCTGGCTGAACAGTTCACCCAGCGGCGAGGTGTCGTGCCCCGTCAACGGGTTGATGGTGGCAGCGATACTTGCGCCGCGCTGGTTGTCGATGTAGGCACCCATGATATCCATCGCCCACAGCGGCAGTGCGATCAGGAAGCCGAGGAAGAAGCCGATCGCAGCTTCCTTCAGCACCACGGCCAGCAACCGCGTGCCATGCATCGACACACTCAGCGACGGTTCGACCAGCGAAGGCACAATGAACACCGAAAAAGCGAAGGCTGTGCCGACGCGCAGCACGCCGGGCAAGGCCTGACGATTGAACATGGGCAGCACCGAGAACATCGCCAGCATGCGCGGCATCGCGTAAAACACGGCGGCCATCCATTGCGACGGATAGGTGATCAGCATCATTTCCATGTCATCGCACCATATCCGGGAATTTCTCGAAAATCAGCACGGTGTAATTGAAGATCTCGCCGCCCATCCAGCGCGCCGTAAGGTAGAGCGTCAGGCCGACGGCGACCAGCTTCACGCCAAAGGACAGCGTTTGTTCCTGGATCTGTGTCAGGGCCTGTATCAAGCTGAACAGGATGCCGACCACCGAGGCCACGACGATTGGCGGCAATGACAGGATCAGCACCAGTAGCAGCGCCTGGACGACATAGGTGACAAGGTCTGCTAGTTCCATGGCTTCACCGGATATAGGTCTGAACCAGCCCGTGAATCAGCTTCGACCAGCCATCCACCATCACGAACAAGAACAGTTTCAATGGCAGCGATATCGTGATTGGAGACACCATCATCATGCCCATCGCCATCAGGATGTTGGAGATCACCAGGTCGATCACGACGAACGGCAGGAACAGCAGGAAACCGATTTCGAACGCTGCCGTCAGTTCGGACACGACGAAGGCCGGCGTGACGATCAGGATGTCGGATTCACTCGCGTCCTCGACGATGTCAGGCGGCCAGAGCTTGCGCGCTGTGCCGAGGAAGAACTGCCTTTGCTCGGGCTTGCTGTTCGCGACCAGGAACTGTCGCAAGGGTTCGGCGCTCTTGCGCGAGACTGTCAGCAGCGTCTTGACCGACATGGTCGGGTCTTTTTCTTCGGCGACCACTTCGGCAATCCGGTAGCCAATAGGCGCCATCACGTAGGCGGCCAGCAGGATAGCCAGTGCATAAATCGCCATGTTGGGCGGCGCCTGTTGCACACCCAGCGCATTGCGCACCAGTGAGAGAACGACTGCGATCTTCAGGAAAGACGTGGTCGTCACCAGGATCAGCGGCAGCAGCGCAAACAGCCCCAGCGCAAAGGCCAGTGCTACCGGATCGATGCTGCGCATGGATTGTTCCCCCTTGAGTATTTGGACGCCTTGTTGCGCCGGCGTGCTCAGTCAACCGTTCTCCGGTGGTGCCAGGCTCAGCACCGCCACCCCGATCTGGCCATCGACATCGACCAGTTCCCCTTCCCCGATGACCTTGCCATTGGCGCGGATAATCACGGCCCGCCGCAGTTCCCGCCCGAGATCGAACACATGCCCGGGGCCCACCGCCATCAGCTCGGACAGCGTCATTTGGCGCTCGCCCAGGTCGAAGTGCAGGCGCACCGGCAGGTCGCCAAAGCCCGTGCCCTCATCCACGCCTTGCTCGTCGAGTTCTTCCATGATCTCTCCCGGCTCCTCCAAGATCGTCACCAGCTGCCCGCTGATCGAGGCTGCCGCACCAAGCCTGCCCATCGTGACCACGATGCGGTCGAGCTCGCTGCCTATCCAGCTTTCATCAAGCAGCACGACGTCGCGCCGCTTCAGTTCGCGCAGGCTGGCCAGCGGCATCACCGTCCACCCGGCACAGAACCGGACAGGCACCGGCAGCCTGCCCCAGTCCTGGCCCGCAACGGATGGCGGCAACTGGCGTACCGCACTCGCCAGATAACCCAGACCTGTATCGTCGAACCAGAGCTCACCGCTGGCCGAAACTTCACTGCCATCCAGCGTGAATCCCACTCCATGTCGACAAGCGGTGCGCTCGGCCGCCACCTGTCCGACTGACAGCAGGCTGAAGCGCTTACGTGTGGCCGATTCGACCAATTCAGCCAAGCCTTCGAATGCGGCCTCGATCACCATCGGCTGCAGGGCTGGCGGCAACAGGCGCAAGTCATCGACCTGCAATACCTGTCGTCCGACCTGCGTGATCCAGCCCTGATCGACCCTGGCCACCACCGGCACGCCACCCCAGTCGATATCGAGCTGGACAAGGCCATGCCGTGCACTGTCCAACGGACGGAATTGCACCTCCCAGTCGCCATCGAGCCAGTAGAACGGCAGCGCAACCCGGCGCCGCGCGAGATGCCGCCAGTTGGACGCGGTCGTGCGCCCTACCTGACGCAAGCGCAGTGGTGCGTTCATGCGTCGACCTCCGGCGGCCAGGCCGTTTCCGCCAGCAGCTGCTGCTGAGCGACGCCCTCGAACACGCGCAAACGCAATTGGCGCCGCAAACGGTCCCCCAATGCGCTCGCCAGTCGAGGCAGCTGCGCGGCCAACCATTGACAATCGTCGTGGTTGCCAACCCACAGCGAAAACTCCAGCGTGCCCTCGCGATCCGTGACGCCGAGCTCGGCATCACGTAACACGGCAGGCCGCAGCGCCAGCCTGACCTGCTCCGATACGCCGATAGACATCGCTTGCCTTGCCTGCAGCGCAGCCGACAGTTCAAACGCCAGCAGTTCAGCATTGGCTTCATCCAGCGTGGGCATGCCCGACACGCCAGGCGCACCCGGTCTTGCTGCACCGGTTCCTACGCTTGTCGCGCCACCCTCGCCACGCCCCTCCCCGAGGCCGGGGGCATCCATACCGGGCGCATCCCGCCCGGCTCCCATTAACGATTGCAGCTTGAGCACGTCATCGCCACAGGCCGATGCATTGACAGGAAAAGAGGGACCGACACCATCGAGCAGAACCAGCGAAAGCGGTCCGAGATCCACCGCAGTGCGGCGGCCACTCATGCGGCCTCCTTCGGTTCGGCACGCGATTCGCGGCCGGCGCGCGAAAACGCATGGCGAATCTCGGCCGCTTCCTCGACTTCCTGCTCTTCTCGACGGGACAATTCGAAGTCACGCTCTTCATTGACCGTGCGAAGCATCTCGCTGAATTTTTCACGCATGCGCACTGCGAACTTGTGCTCCTCTCTCGCTCCACGCTCATGCGCAGCGGCCTCCTCCTGCCGCTCCTTGGCTTCCTCCAGTTCGCGGGCCAATACCTCGATGCGCTCTTTCATCAGCTGTATATCGATTTGCACGTCCTGTATGTCCTTGAGCAGCACAATCCGTTTGCACAGGTCAGCAAACAGCGCCTTTTCGCGTTGCCGGCTTTCCTCCCGGTAGTCGCGCAACACCTTCTTCGCCTGCGCGACCGCTGCTTCTGCCGCGCGCAGCAAGGCTCTCGCCTTGGCCAAGGCGCGCTCGGCCTTTTCCTCTCTAAAAACTTTTATCCTCAGCAAGTCGGCTAATACATCCATCGCGCGCTCTCATCGAACACTTAGTCGCTGGGTAAATCAAAGTTTTGACGCACTATTTAGTTGTCAAAACGCTACATCTTGTCGTTTTGTAACGGAGTTTTCAGACCGGTTCCTTGTTTCTGAAACGAAACAAAAAGCAGCCGACAGACAGGCCGTACACGCTGTTTCAGAAAGAAAGACAGGGTTGTCCGTTGAGATGGCATCGTGAGCCGATGCCGGGCAGGACTATCAGGAAATGGCCGCGTTCATTTGGGCCAGCGTGTCGTCGAAGTGCACACGCTCGTCCGTACGCTGGCGCAAGAAGCCGCGGATGCGGTCGATGCGATCAATCGCCTGGTCGGCCACCGCATCGGCGCCGCGCTTGTATTCGCCTATCTTCACCAGCAATTCCACTTCCTGGTACTTGGCCATCAATTCGCGCAAGCGGCCGGCGGCTTGCTTGTGATCTTGCGTAGCCACCATGTTCATGACTCGCGATACCGAGGCCAGCACATCAATTGCAGGGTAATGATTGGCAGAGGCCAGCTTGCGCGACAGAATGATGTGGCCATCAAGAATGGAGCGCGTCTCGTCAGCAATCGGCTCGGTCATGTCGTCACCTTCGACCAGCACGGTGTACAAGGCCGTAATCGAGCCCTTATGGCCCATGCCAACTCGCTCCATCAAGCGCGGCAAAGTCGCAAACACGCTTGGCGGAAAGCCGCGTCGGGTTGGCGGCTCGCCGGCGGCGAGGCCGATTTCGCGCTGTGCACGCGCGAAGCGGGTTACCGAATCCATCAGGAACAGCACTCGCTTGCCCTGGTCGCGAAAATATTCCGCGATGGCCGTGGCCACATAGGCCGCTTTCGAGCGCTCCATGGAAGACTTGTCCGAAGTCGCGCATACGATGACGGCCTTGCGGCGCCCCTCCTCGCCGAGTTCGTGCTCGAGGAATTCCCTGACCTCGCGGCCCCGTTCACCGATCAGTGCCACTACTGTGACATCGACATCGGCCCCCTTGACCAGCATGGCCATCAGCGTCGACTTGCCGCCCCCTGCCGCTGCAAAAACGCCCATCCGCTGACCTTCACCGCAGGTCAGCAAGCCATCGAGAGCGCGTATCCCTAGTGACAATGGCTGCTTGATGATGCGGCGGCGCAGCGGGTCGGGCGCGCCGGTGAGCACCGGGTAATAGCGGCTGACATGCAGCGGGCCGTGGGTGGCGACATCGATCGGGTCACCCATGCCATCCAGCACGCGCCCAAGCAGGGAATTCCCAACCGGGACCATGTGTACATGGCCTGTCGGAATCACTTCGGTATCCCCGGAAATGCCCTGCATATCTCCCATCGGCATCAGCAAGGCAGACCCCTGGGAAAAGCCAACCACTTCGGCCTTCATATCGAACTCATCGCCGGGACTGTGCAGCAGGCAAATCTCGCCTATCTTCACCGAGGGGATCACGGCACGGATGATTGTGCCCGTCACTTCGACCACCTTGCCGCGTATGCGAGCGACCTGCGCCTGTGCCAGCGCAGTCTGCAGCATGTCGGTGATGTAGTTGAAATGATGGAGCGTCATGGATCAATTTTATGAAAGACGTCCGGCGAAATCTGCACGCGAATCCGCCCGCGCTTGTTGCAGCCTGTCACACGTTGCCGGCCAGGCGATTTCTGAGATCGGAGAATGCCTTGAGCACGTTCGCGGCAGCATCAAAGTGGTAGTTGTAGCTGACGAGCAGACTGTTTACCAGCAGTTGCTGCGCCGAATTACGCTGAGTGATCTGCAAGGCCGCCTCACTGAACCTGCTGCGGACATCTCGCAAGGTGTCCGTGGAGGGCGCAAAAATCAGCGCCTGGTCCACGGGCGTGAGTGGCTTGACCTCGACCGCGACAGCATTCGTATTACCCACCGCCGGTTGCTTGATCCAGTAATATTTGCCGTCAGGGTCCAGCACCACCCTGTTTTTCACAGTCTCCTTCAAGCGATTCGTTGTCGGCACAGGCGTGCCCCCGAAGAACGTGGTCCCATTACCGCTGGCCGTAACGACCTGCCACGTAATCGTATCCCCAGCGATCGGAGACAATTTGTATTGGGAGAATAGCTGAGTGATCGTATTGGCTCGCGTCGCCGCCGCCGCCATCAGCCAGTTCTGGTACTCATCCATGTTGATGGGAACTGCGAACGGCTCATTCTTGATCAGCACAATGTAATGCCGCAGGTTGTTTTGATCGATATAGTAGTAAAACCCGCTCTGCTGGTCCAAAACGGGCGGCCTCGTACTGATGATGGTTTTGATCTCGGTGTCGGTCGGAGTTTCTTTGAATGTGAACCGAAAGTAGTTTGGCTCCAGCCGAGAGCTTGACTCGAAATCCGTATACATCTGGTTGATGTTGTTGTAAAAATCGATCAGCCGCTGGACAGTTGCATCACTCGCCGATGCAAGAGATCGATTTGGAAAAGAGTTCGCAAGATCGGAAATGTCCCAGCTTGCGCTTGGCTTGTAGAGATTGGTCGTCAAATCAAGGTTGAACCGGACGAAATTGGCATCCGCAAATTTCAGCATCAGGTTGCGCAAGGACTCGATATCAGCCACCTGTTGCTGAAGCACCTCGGTTTGCGCCCTGAGCTGTAGGCCCTGGTCCGATCCCAGTGATGCCAGCTTGCCGACCGCCATGTTGGTCAGTGTGGCATCGGTCAGGATCCACGGAGTGTTCAGGTTATAGTCGGTAATGATCTGAAATTCGGCCATGCTGTCCTCATCAGGCTTGTTGGCGATTGTGGATGCGATTGCCAGCACCGCTGCAATCCATCTCGAGCCCGGCAGCGTGGCTTGTTACGAAGTGGTGCAATCCCCGACAGCGGCACATCCACGCTTCACTCATTGCTTCCCTGCCTGTTATCGTTACCAGGAAATGCCGCGCCAAGCTGGAATGGCCGGCCTTCACTTATCGCGCGAACGGCATCGGCCACCACCTGACCGAGTCGCAACCCCTGTTCGTCGTCCAATCCGGCCTCGCCGGTCTCACCGGCCTTGCTGCGTGCCCGGGCACGCAGCTCTTCCCTTTCGGCTTTCAGCACCCGCAGAAGGCGCAGCGCCTCGGCCAACTGCTCTTCGCGTTCGGAATGGCGCTGGCCCACTAACGACGCCTCGTCTTTCACCGCATTGCGGTTGTCATCCACCACATCTTCCAACTTGTCTGCCTGCTTGGCTGCATTCGCCAACTCCACTGCCAATTGCGTCTGAATGGCTGCGGCAAGGCTAGTCAGCAATGTCAGGTTATTGAACACCACTGTCGGGGTGGCACGTCGATTGGCATAGCTGTCGAATGTGATGTAGTCGATCGTTTGGGTGACCTTGCCGCTGCCATTCTTCGTCGTTAGCACATAGGTGCTACTCCCCGGATACGACGAGGTTTGCGTGCTGGCCAGCTTCTGGATTTCAGCCAGTTGCGCTGCGCCGACCCAAGTAAAAAACTTGCTTGGCGGCTGATCGTCCTTGTCGTCGATAACGGCGAGCACCGGCGTGATCACCGGTGCATCAATAGACACTCCCAGGCTAGCCAGGAGGTTGTAGGTCTGATTAGCCTCTTGTAAGTTGGCGCCCAGCATCGGGCCATCGGCGACAAACAGCGATTGAAGCGCCGTCGTCGTTTTCGGCGTGCTTTCCAAGCTGGCGGCAGTGACTGGTACGGCCGGACCCGTCAGCCTTTTGGACAGGACATAGGCGCCGTTGGTGACTTTGTCGAGAATATCCACCAGCTTCGCGACCGCAGATACATTCTGCTGAATCGCGTTGCGGATATTGTCGGTCAGGTAAACCTGGACCGCATCCATCACATTGACGGCATCGTCGGGGCTGGCGATGAAAAATGATGGGATCGGTGTTGATACCGAACCGGAAACTGCATCAGGCATGGTTTGTCTCCTGAGTATCAGATCATGGTGCGGAAGCGACGTTTCGACGTTGGCGCCACGGCAAGCTTCAGCGAGTCCCGAACCGCTTGATCTGCCTCCTCGCGTACCTGGCGCATCGTTTGTTCGACCATCATGTCAATTTCCCGCTGAATCTCGGGATTGCCGTGACGCCTCAGGTACTCCTTCATCTGCTCGGGACTGATACCTTTTTCCCGAAAGAATTCTTCAGTCCGTTGCAAGGCTTTCTCTGCCTGCGCAACGACCTTGAGCGATTCACGGATGGCTTGCTCCGATTTCTTGAGGAACTCTTCATCGTCCATGGAGGTGCTCTTTCAATCGAGTGACGTTTGGTCTTCCGCTATCGGTAACCTCGGCGAAACCCAAGTTCCCGGATGAAATGTGTATTGGGAACAAGACAGTTGAGCGGGTAACCCACCGGTAGCGGCCGAATAGTTGTACTCCAGATGGCCAATAAATTAGCCGGAAGCACCCTATTCACAACGAAACCATGGTCCAGACCACACGCATCCAGCAAGGACCCGGCGCGTTGCAGACGGCTGGGCGGGCGGCCGAATCTGCCAGTTCCGGACGCATCAATGGCATAGCCGTACAGGTGGTGCCAACAGAGGTCGATGTCGATGACCAGATTCTTGCCGAGCGCTTCAAGCGCGACACCGGCATTGATGGCTCGCTGGATCGCAAGCAGTTAGCCGATCGAAAACTGGATCTGGGGGGGCGTGGGACCGGACTGGATGCGGGCGCGACCTCGCGCTTTGCGCGAGCCTTCGACAATCACAAGACAAGTTCCCGGCTCGCCCAATCTTATCTACAGGCCTTCCTTGGCAAGGAAACCAGGCCGAAACGCGAAGCCAATGCAACGGAACTGGCCAATCATCTCGTTGCGCTGCAAAAGCTGGCCGATGCGCTGCGCGGCAGTGATGATGACTTCGTCGCTCGAATGACGCCGCTGAAAGAAGGCATAGGCTCGCTGGCCGATCTGGCCTCCCGCCTGCGTGAAGCCGGCGAAGACGCCAAGGCCATGCAGGAGATATTGTCGGACGTAGAGGGCATGCCCGAAGAGCAGGAGCAGCTGGGTACGCTGATGAAGACCTTGCGATTCCAGCCTGATCAGCTCAAGCGAAAGCTCAGGGATGCGCAACACCTGCCCGATCCGGATGCGAGAACTCGCGAGGAATTGCTCGAAGCCGTCGACGACGAGTTACAGGAGCTGCAGCGCCAGCATGGCAGCCATTTCCGTGCGATCGACCATGCACTCCGCAATGCCGGCGAGCTAGCCACAGCTGAACTGGCAGAAAGCTATGCGGAACTCGTGCATGACGAGCGTGCGAGTTTCGCCCGGACGCTGGAAAAGCTCGTATCCCGCCATCCGCCGGGCGAGCTGAGGAGACAGATCATTCCGCTCATGGAGAAAACACTAGCCAACGAACTCGGGCTGGGGGCTGACCAACGGTCGATCGACAAAGTCAAGCTGGAAGCACTGTTGACCGAACTGGCCCACATTCATATTTCAGCGACCTTGCTTGAAAAAATGAGCAACCTCGTCACCTCGATGAAGAGACTCTACAGTGTCCCTGCCTGAACGCCGCCTCGATGAACAGGGGCTGCTGCTGGCCCTGCTGAAAACCATTTTGGGCGGCTGGATTTCTCCTGCGCATTTCGAGCGTATGGCAAAGGATTTCAATATCCCGGACGGGGGCCCAACGATTTTCTTCCTGACCGGCCTGATGCAAGTAGTCAGGGAGTTGCCCTTCAAGGTCTTTGACGATGATGCCACGCGCAGTGCACTGCTGGATGCACTTCAATCAGCAATCGATGCGGCAATCAGCCGCGAGGAAGCGGCATTGGATGCAATGCCACCCCCGACGACCAACCCTTGAGGCATGCACATGGACTGGATGGCACAGATTGTCAGCGACTTTGGCAAGCGTATCGGCATGCCAGATCTGGCTTTGGATGGAAACGGTCGGCTTCGCATGGCGCTGGAAGACGGGACCGGCATGGGCCTGCTGCATCTTACTGGCGAGGGCAGCCCGGAGATCGTGGTCTACCGGTCGTGCCCTCTGTCTTACCTGAATGCTCCTGCCTTCCGCACGGCCTTACGCCTTGCAGATTTTCGTCAGCCGAATGCCTGGCCCGTGCAAGCCGGAATGAGCCCGCGCGACCTGCTGCTTGCGATGCGCATACCGGAAAGGGCCTTTTCTACCTCATCACTTGAAAATGCTTTGGGCAGGCTTGCGGAGCTCTTTGGCATGCTGCGCTGACTCAACAGCCTTAAACCCGCCCATCAGAGACCTCTCATTCATCCTCAGGTTTCTGAAGATTTCGCTAAACCTTCTGTTCGTTCTGTAGCGGTGCGACATTCGGTTGCCCATGAGGCTGCGGGTCCGGCAGCGGCAGAATTCCAGGCTGAAGCAAAGGAAGATCCAGAAGCTGAGGCTGCTGGAGTTGCGCCGGAGGCTGAGGTTGTGCCGGCGGCTGGACTTGCACCGGTTGCTGAGGTTGCGCCGGTTGCTGGGGTTGCGCCGGAGGCTGAGGTTGCGCCGGAGGCTGAGGTTGTGCCGGCGGCTGGACTTGCACCGGTTGCTGAGGTTGCGCCGGTTGCTGGGGTTGCGCCGGAGGCTGAGGTTG
>CAZWIE010000004.1:0-311556 GCA_964634245.1 uncultured Bifidobacterium sp. | reverse complement strand
GCACCGGTTGCTGAGGTTGCGCCGGTTGCTGGGGTTGCGCCGGAGGCTGAGGTTGTGCCGGCGGCTGGACTTGCACCGGTTGCTGGGGTTGTGCCGGTTGCTGGGGTTGCGCCGGTTGCTGAGGTTGTGCCGGCGGCTGGACTTGCACCGGTTGCTGAGGTTGCGCCGGAGGCTGAGGTTGCGCCGGCTGCTGAAGTTGTACCGGCGGCTGGGGTTGCGCTAGTTGCTGCCCCTGATTTCCAGCTGTTTGAACGAGAACTGGCGGATTCGCCGAGACAGGCAACTTCGCTTGAGCAAGCTTTTGCGTGAAGGCATTCATGCTGTTATTGAAGCTCTGGACGGCTTGTGCATTCCAGCCGCTGGTGTCAACGACGCTCAGCGCTTGCGAAACCATGTCAGTGCTGCGAAACGCTTCACCGACCGCATTCAGGGAGGCATCGACGGCAGTAGACACCGGCGTCAACTGGGTATGCAGGTTGTAGTCCTGAATCAAGGCTCTGATCTCCGTGAGGAGATCCGCCATTGCATCCCTCACCTGCTTCAGCTCGTCATTGAGCTGTGCCACAGATTGATTCCAATCATCTTGAATTTGCGCTGCCTGAGGATTTTGCGCGGGAGGCACGTTTTGCACGAAATTAGCCAGAAACTGCTGCCCATTTGCCATCTGAACGATGGGGGGATTCTGTCCAGCGACTTGAGCGGGGTTCTGGCCAAGCGGGGGGAGCGGATGCGTAGGGTTGGGTACTTGCCCTTGGTGTACTGGCTGCATGGCGAAGTCCTTTGAAATTTAGTATTGAATTAAGCAGTGAATAATCAGGCGAGCTGCAGGGGATCGAGCCGCTCCGTTTCGTGCTGCACTTCCTGCTTGAGAAAGCGGGTCTCCAACCAGCGACGGCCATGCCAGACTGTCTCCGTCATCTTCGACAGCAAGCTGCTACCGCTCATATCTTCCAGCGATTGTGACAACGTATAGATGACGGACTTCCCGTCGGCATCGAGACAGAAAACAGTCCCGTCGATTTCCGCAAGCGCAGAGTTCATTTCCAGCAGGCGCCGGACGATGGCATCGAAACGTCCGTCAGGTATCTCGCCAAACTGGCATTCGATCAACACCCTACCCGGTTGGTTTTTCAGGGAATGGACGACCGCAAAGTCGAAATTCCCATACATCATTTCCATCGCCAGCTCTTCGCCTGGTTCCGGATCCTGGTCGCGCAATGCGTAGCCGAGCGCGGCGCGCAGTTCATCGACCACTTGCAGGAAGCGCTGACGGCATTGGTAGGCATCGACCATGGTGTGCAATTCCTTCGGTGTAAATAACGAGGGCTGATCAGGGCAACGCCAGAGCCACCATCGACAGTCCGGTAGCGGCTTTCGTGCCCTCGTCAATGAAACGGTCGTACCAGTTGCGCGCATCGGGTGCCACGCGGCGCATCTTCTCCAGCAAGGATTGCGGGCGGGCCTGTTCAAGGTCTTCGTAGTAGAGGCAGCGCACTTCATTCCCATCAGGGGTAATGCCGAATGCGGCTTCATGAGTGCGAGCAAGGGTCAAGTTCGCTTTCAACATGGCCTGAAGACCCTTGACACCCATCTCGGACTGCACTTCCCCGAGGCGGCATGCGATCAACACACGCGAAGCCATCGCATTGGGAGAATGCAGCAATTCGAATGCAGTCTGGTCGACTTCGAGCTCCATCGCCAGCGGCAAGCTGTCTTCATGCAACATGGGCGGTGGCGGAAAGCCGAGTTCACGAAATACGCCTTCGCACAGCTCGATGTATTTTCCACGCCAAGATGGCTGCATCATGATCACGCTCCCGAGAATTCGGCGGTGGGTGTCGCGACCTGTTGATTGGTTCCTGCCTCCGCGCTACTGGCGGGCGATATTGTTGGGGCTACCGAGGGTTCGCTGCGAGCTGAACCGAACACTCGTTCGAAAGTTGATCGCAATGCTTCGATCTGCCCGGACATGCTGGCTTCAACCTGCCCGATGTCCGACTCGATCACACAGGCGTCATCTGCGATACCTGGCTCGGCAATCGCCTCGATGTTTTCGATTCCGGGATAAGCATCCTGCAAGCTGCGCACATTCGCTTTCAGGTCATCAATCCGCGACGGATGCACCTTGACCGTGATGTGCTTCTGGTTGCGCACGAGCGCCAATGAATTTCGAACGACCTTGACGACCTTTTCCCTGTCGTCGAAGTCATTGGCGATGCGTCGTACCGCATCCATGACAAGATCAACCATTTGCGTCTCGACCTTCGCAAAATAGTCGACGGTCTGGCCTATGATTTCTATCATGTTCGCGGTCTGTTCCAGCCGCGCAGCTTCACGTCCTTCGCGATAGCCACGATGCTGCTCAGCCTCGAAAGCCGACAGCGCTGCGCCGATGATCTGGTCCCTGCGCGCGGCGCCTTCGGCCAGAGCTTGCCGGGCCAGGCGATAAGTCCAGAAGTCCTCGGCCTTGATCACCTTGCCCTCGGCCTCCGGCTGACTCAATTCCTGATTGGTGCGATGGATGAACACCATTCCCCCTCGATGACGTTGATCGCGGTCTGTACCAGCCGCCGTGCACTGTCTTCATCCAGCGCAGGTTCTGGCAGGCCTGGTGGTAGTTTCAATAAAAAACGTTCGCGCATGTTGGCTGGCATGCGATTGGCCTCGCCGGCTATCAACGCATAGCCGAGGTTCACCGGATCCTGCTCCCTCATGTCAGGCAGATGGCCGATTGCCAGCAAGGAGGCACTGGTCATCGCGAACCGATAGGCGTCGCTACCCAGCTTCTGCTTCCATGCCAGTACCTGTTCCCGCGATAGGCTGGAACGAACACTCGCTCCGACCACAAGCGCGCCGATATGCGTAGCCAGTTTTTCCAGACGTGCGGTCGGCAACAAAGCCAGTGCCCAGCCGGCGTGGGGCAACTCGAAGCATGGATCGCTACAGATGCCGGCTCGCTCGAGCACCTCCACCGATAGCCGATCCTGTATTCGCCCTGTTTGCCACAGGCGCTCCGGCAGTTCAGGCAGCAAGTACGGCCGCCTGGCCGGATGTAAGTAGGCCGACGCCCGAAAGTTGAATTCGTACAGCGCCGCCGCAAAACGAGGCCAGCGGCCGAGTACCGCCTTGATCCCTTCGGCCGCCGCTTCCATCAGCCTCCTCCAACCGAGGTCGCCTGAGCAGGCACCTTGCTGCTTGCATGGAGCTTGCCCCAGCGCTTCCACGCATAAAAACCGAGAAGCGCGAGAAGCAGCAATATGAATGCGCAAGCGCCCCACACCACGTAAGGGTTGGCCGACTTGCCATCGCTTGCCATCGAACCCAGCATGACAGGCACGGGGCTTCCGGCCGGCTCGGGAGGCTTGGGGCTCGCAGCCAGCATCACGACCGTGACCTTGTCGGCTGACAGTCCGGGGATACTGTTCGACACCAATCGTTTGACTTGCGGGATCGCATCGTCGAGGTTGTAGCCGGCCTTGTGCTTGATGAAGACTGCGGCAGATGAAGGCGTTGCCGGCTCGCCGCCGCTGCTCCGTTCCGGCAGCACGACGTGGACGCGTGCCTTGATCACACCATCGATTTGCGACACCGTGGCCGACAGCTCCTGCGACAGCGCCCACAGATACCTTGCCCGCTCCTCCAGCGGTGACGAGATCAGGCCTTCCTTGCGGAAGACATCGCCCATCTTGGCGTAGCGCTCGTGCGGCAAGCCTTCGGCATTGAGGATGGTGATGGCGCGTGCGACCTGCGATTGCTCGACATCGAGGCTGACCACGCCCTCTTTGCCCGGCAACTTGCCGGCAGAGATACCTGCTTGCAGCAGCACGGCCAGGGCCTCGTTGGCTTCGGCTTCCGAGACATCCTTCAGCAATTCCACCCGGCTGCCACAAGCGGCCAGCTGCAGTACCAGAAAAACAGCGACCAGGCATCTCAGCATGGGACAGGCTTGCGTTTTCATTGGAGTTTGGCCAGCGTATCGACGTGCTGCACAGCCTTCTGAACGCCCTTCCCGACCACTTCGACTTCCAGCATGACGACCGCCATGTCGAGCTGCAGCTTCATCATCTCCTGCAAACTGATTTGCTGCGGCGATTTCTCGATCGCCTTGTAAGCCAGGTTGACGTTCGTCTTGTATTCCGTGCCGATGGCATCGAGCCTGGCCATGATGACTTCACCAATGACCTTGGTTCCCCCTGGCTCCTGGGCCGGTGGTATGGGCTCGAGCGAGTACGTGACGCCTTCGGGAGGCGAAACCAACAACTCTGACAGATGCGCTCCGCCGGCCTCGACCTCGGGCGTCACTGCGGGAAGGGTTTCCGGTGTCGCCACCGGTCCGGCCTGGACGAGCTCCCATTGCGCAAGCGCGGCAATTGCTTCCTGCATGATTCGCCTCCTGTTCTTATTGATCTTTCATGCCTGATCCAAACCAAACAGCCTTTGCACTTATCCCCCTTTGGCGTCCGCACTCGCATCGACCGTAGCCGGCCTTGGCCTGTCGCTTGCCGGTTGGCCATCGGCCAGGCCGGACACGGTCTTCACAAGCGCCTGGAGCCCGGAAGACAAATCCTTACGTGCCTGGAGTTCACGCGTGACCCCTGCCGCTTCGGACATACGCCCCGCCAGCTGCAGCGCCAGTCCCAGATAGGCTTCGATTTCGGGGTCGCCCGGACAGGCAAGCAGCCCGCGTTCGCGCAGCACGCGGGCTGCGTCGCCGTAGGCGCCGACGCAAATCATCGCCAGCGCAAGTCCGACATAGGGAAAGGCCTTATCCTTGCGCAGCACGGTCAAGCCTTCGAAGATGCGGATCGCCGGCACCACGTGTCCGCTGCGTGCCGCCATGAAGCCGAGCGCCGACAGCAAACGGATCTCGGCAGGCGTCATCAGCGAATCCGCCGTCAGGGCATCCTTGGCTGGTGAATTTGCAAGCGGCGGCTCGGCAGCAAGTGAGTCAGTATCAGTTAGCGCGTTTATCATGATCAATTGACCTGTTGTTCATGAAGCATGGCCCGCAATGTTTCCGCACGCCGCTTGATGCTGTCGAACCGGGTATCGACTTCGGTCAGCCGCAGCAGAGGATCGAGCACAGATTTGCATTCTTCGGTCTTGCCCAGCGCTGCCAGGCACTCCGACAAGTGGATGGCTGCCTCGGCGGCTTCCGGCTCTTCCGGTCCGAGCGCGAGCGCTGCAGCGAAGGCCGGAATCGCGGCATCGAAACGGCACAAGCGCTTGCAGCACAAGGCAAAGGCCATCATCAGCCGTGCATCTAGCGGGCGGTACGTGATCAGTACCTGGAACAGGCCGACCGCGCTCTCGAACTTCCCCTGCTGGTACAGCGCATAGCCAATGCCATAGACGAGTTCGACCTGCTCGTCGCTGAAGCGGGCCGCACTGGGCAGTGCCTGCAGCTGTTCACGCAGTTCGTGGAAGCTGTCGAGGTCGCCATACAGATCAGGCGCCAGTGGCAGCTTGGGTTCGGGTGGGGAGGCGAGCTGGTTCATATCGATCTCGCCATCGACGACAGGGAACTCGACATAGCCTGCTCTATTGCCTGGACCATTTGCAGCGCGCTCTTGAGCGAGTCACGCAACTGCTGGTACGCATCCAGCGCGGCCTGTTCGCCGGATTGCGCGAGATTCTTGGCCAGTGCTTCCTTGTCCGCTGCCACTTGCGACATCGATGCATTGAACTTTATTTGGGCCGCAGCCATATCCCCGCTCTTGTTTGCCATGCCGCCAACAGCTTGGGACAGGTCTTGCCAGGCGCGGATACCTTGAGTCGTTTCATAGGACTCGTTATTCAATCTGTCGATATCCGCTCGCTTGAACTTCAATTGGTCATCGAGCACCTCCACCTTGCGATCCATCGCGTGGGACTTCGATAGCAGCTTCTTCGCCTGGTCAACCGATCGTTGCTCGCCAGCCGACAATGTGCCGCCGGCCGCGATCTTGGCATCCGCATTGGCAATGATTTTTTTTGCACCCGGAAGCTCCATTGATACATCGGCTGCGATTTTCTTCGTCTGAATCAGATTGGCTTGCGCAGGCTTCAAATCCGTAGTTTTTTTCCATGCTTCCGCGGTCTTGGTATTGGCCCCACCCAATCTAACAATCGATACTGAAGAACTCACGACGCTCAATACGCCAGTGGCGATCTGCATTCCCGCCTGAACCATATCGGCGGTGCGCTGTTCTTCTGCGGCCGTCTCCCGCTTTTTGAATTCAGCTTGAGCACTGGTCAGCGTCGCATTGCGTTCCTGAATGCGCTCTTGCCCCTTGGCGAGCGCGGCCTTGCGCTGAATTTCTATCAGGACGGCCATGATTGACGAGATATCGACAATGATCGAATCCTGCACATCACGAATCGCGTCATTGACTGCCAACAGCGAGCCCGCACGCTGCTCCATCTGCTTCGGCGGCGGCAGCTTGGCCCAGTCGCCACTGCGGATCAGATCCTTGATGGTTTGGGCAAACTGACCGCTGGAGACGTTCAGGCCACCGATCTCGGCATCGATTTGGGCCAAGGTCCTCGCGGCCGTGGCCTCCAGGCTTGCCTTGTTTGCCTTTGGATCAGCCTTGTAATCGGCTGCCGCCTGCGACAGGCTGGCAAGCTGGTTTGCCAATCCCTGCGAAATGGTCTGGTTTACTTCTGGCATGGCGCTTCTCCAATGCAGGCAACGAAAACTCAGTTCATGGTGGTCAATCGCTGTTGGCTTTCGTAGTAATTCTTGTTGGTGGCCGCGAGGGTTTCATACATGCTCGACAGGCTCTCCATGCGCTGCATCAGCGAGTCCTGATTGGCATCGACCTCGCTCTTGACGATCTGCGCGAAGGACTCGAGTTTCTGGCGCTGGTTATCGATCTGGTTCTTCTCGAAAGTGATGTTCGCCATTTGCACGCCAAAGGCGCCGCTGGCGATCGAATTGGCGCCACCTGCAAGCTCGACCAGGATTTGCATGGTCTCGGCGCCCTGGGAAGCGAGCTTTGCGCCCTGAGTCGCTGCGAATTTCGTCGCTTCGGCTCCCGCCTTCGCTGCCTCGGTACCGGCCTTGGCGGCCGCGCCGCCGATCTGGGCCATCGAGACCCCGGCGCAAGCGAGGGTGCCGGCCGCGACCGCAACCATCACGATGATCTCGCAAGCCATCTTCAGGTCGCCCAGCAATTTTTCTTTCTGTTCCGCCGTCAGCTTTTCAAGCTTCGGGTCGCTGAGAACAATCTCCTGTACCAGACGCGCAACCAGCCCGCCAAGCGACAGGTTCATCTGCTTGCCCTTGTTGATGCCGCTGTCCATCAGATTGTTTTCTTTGGCTATGCGGTCTGCACCATCGAGAAGGACCGTCCCCAGCCCTATCGCCGCGCCCGCAATCGCGGCCGCGCCGCCGCCCAGCGTGAAGACGGTGAGTAACACGGCACCGATCATGCCGAGTACTGCTCCTGCAACCGAAAAGCCGAAGCCTATGTCGCCGCTTATCTTCTGTTCGCGCTGCTTCTTCGCTTCCTCGACCGCCTTGGCCGCTTTTTCAGCAAATTTTTTCAGCTTCTCTGCATTCAGGGAATCCAGCCGCTTGGATGCATCCTTCAACATCACCATCAAACCCTTCATGTCCTGGGTCGTCATCTTGTCGATGATGGCGGCGACAAGCACATTGGCGGTGTCCGGATCAAGCACAGCAGCAGCCAAGGGAGGAGCACCGCCCGCCGGCAGGCCCGCAATCGCCGCTGGCGCCTGACCGCCAACGGTTACCACCGGTGTTTGTGCGATCGCTCTCGTCGCTGCCGGTGTCGCAGCGTTTACCTGAGTACCGCCCGCGACTCCTGCGTTATCGCGAACAGTAGTTGTGGGCCCTGGCACATTCGGCCGACCCGACGAATTAATTTCAGACCGCATGATGTCTGCCTTTCAATTCAACTCAATTCAATTCTTCGGCGTTGTCCGGGATTGGCGATCGATCCGCTGAAAGCAGCTCCAGCAAGCCTTCGGCCTTGCGTCGTGTGTAGTCGTTGCTCTCATTGCGCGCCAGCACTTGAGCTATGCGGTTCAGCAAGGCCCTGGCATCTTCGCGCTGTCCGGTCCGGATCAGGCATTCGGCAATTTGCACGGCTGTCTGCATGTCCGTGTCGTCATCAATGATGGCCAGACCCAGATAGAGCAAGGCTTCCTGATACCGGCCCAGCATCTGCAGGCAACTGCCAATGCCCTTGAAGGCCTTCATGAAAGTCTGGTCATGGAAGGTGATGAAGGCAAACAGCTTCAGCGCATCGGCATAGCGGCCTTGCTGGTACTGGCCAAACGCCAGTGTGTAGACGGCTTCGAGATGTTTTTCATCGACACCAAAGGCATTGCCCAACCTGGCTCCGTTTGCCAAATTGTTCATGACCCCGAAGCTGTCGATGTCGTCGGCGGCGGCTTGAAGTAGCTGTTGCCCCATGACCCGCCCCTTATCCACCCGAGCCGCGCAAATTGCTCGTTACCGTTCCCTTGCTCTGACCATCTTTCTGGATCACGGTCGATGCCTGGTCATTGGCCTGTGTGTATCGATTGGTCATCGTCTGCAAGCGCAGCGATTCCTGTTGCGAGATGTTCTGCTGCGATTCACCAAGGGTTTGCAGTTCCAGAGAAACGTTTGAAATGAACTGATTGTTCGTGCTCAGTGCCGTGCCCGCAGTTTTGACTGCGGTGATGTATGAATCCAAATTACTTACCCCAACCGCCTTCAATTGCGTCAGCAAATCGAGAGCGTCTGCAGCGGATGTTCCGACAGTAACGCCGGCATCAGGTTTGGAGTCCGTCGCGTTGGCAAACTTCTTGATCCTGACGTTCAGGTCGCCAATCTGCTTGATCTTGGCCGCAACCTCTTCCACCACCAGCTTCTGCAGATTCACTAACTCGCCCATCACGCTGGCCGTCAATGCATTGACCCGCGCCAGGTTGGACAAGACATTGGACGAATTACTCTGGCGCATCCAGGTATCGAGATCGATAGGTGTTACTGCCATAGCGAGCCTCTTTACAAATATCCGATCAGCGAACGCACAAATTCAAATTTCTGCAATGGAATTTGACCTTTGAAGTTGAGTAACTCGGTCATTAGGGTTGTTCCGTTTGAAAGTGTGGCGTGGTCGGAACAAAGTCTTGCCCTGGGGGACTCAGCTGTTGCTCCTGAATCAAGAATTCGCTGGCTGATACCCGGCTTGGCTGTTGCATCCGGCGTCATTAATGGCCGGCACCGGTCAGCAAAGTTCCACCAAGGTAAGGACATTTTGGATGTCGTCCCCGATGCAGAGCACGCGCCCCACCCTCGTTTCCGCCTTCCATGCGGACAGCGGTATCGACCGCATTTCTCGCCATGTGGCACCTGCGGTCACCCTGCCGGTACGCGCAGACTTGCAGCCGGCAACATTGAGCGAGCAACCGCAGCTCGACCGTCTGTTCGAGATGACCACGCTCGAAGACTTCATCCACCAGCACCTTGCCCCGGACCTGCGCGACCTGGCATTGCTGGCGCCGGCCCGCTTCCGCGCGACGCTGGCCGCAACCCGCAAGGATGTACTGAATCAGGCAGGGCGCCAGCGCGCGTTGGCACGCAAACTGGGCAAACTTGCTGCGCTGCTGGACGAGCAGGACGAACTGGTGCGGCTCGCCCAACTGTATTGTTCGGCGCTGCTGCAGGGATGAGCCATGGACGAGATCGAAGCCGCCCCGGTGTTCAGCGACACGCAGCGCGACTTGCTGCGCGTGCTGGGCTATCTGCAACTGCAGCACGGCCATGCGGGCAAGGCCGCTACCATCTTTGATGCGCTGTCTGCCACAGCACCCGCCGATCCGCTGCTGGCCTTGTCGCACGCCTGCGCGCTGCTGCGCTCTGGCCAGGCCGCCGATGCGTTGGCAGCACTGGAGGCACCTATCTTCAACGGCGAGCATCTGACGCTCGCCTGGCTGCTGCGCGGGCAGGCTTTGTCGCGGCTGGGTCGGGTCGCCGAAGCCGCACGCGCGATGCGCATGTTCATCCGCCAACGCCATGCCGACGAGGCGAAGGTCTGATCGCCATGGATGCCCTCTCGCTCCAGCTTCAATCCTTCCTGCAAAAGGTCGTGCGCCGCAACGACCTCGTATTGGCCACGCTGATCGTCTGCATCATCTTCATGATGATCCTGCCGCTGCCGACGTGGCTGATCGACGCACTGATTGCGAGCAATATGTGCCTTTCGGCGATCTTGCTGATGGTGGCCATGTACCTGCCGAACCCGCTGGCCTTTTCATCCTTCCCGTCAGTCCTGTTGGTCACCACCCTGTTCAGGCTGGCGATCGGCATCGCGACCACTCGGCTGATCCTGCTGAATGGTGACGCCGGCCATATCATCTACACCTTCGGCAACTTCGTCGTCGGCGGCAACCTGGTGGTGGGCCTGGTGGTGTTCCTGATCCTGACCATCGTACAGTTTGTCGTGATTACCAAAGGCGCCGAGCGCGTGGCCGAGGTCGCCGCGCGCTTCTCACTGGATGCGATGCCGGGCAAGCAGATGTCGATCGATGGCGACCTGCGGGCCGGCACCATCGACATGGACGAGGCGCGCCGCCGGCGCGGCGTCGTCGAGAAGGAAAGCCAGCTGTACGGCGCGATGGACGGCGCGATGAAGTTCGTGAAAGGCGATGCCATCGCCGGGCTGATCATTGTTGCCGTGAACCTGCTGGGCGGCGTGTTGATCGGCACGCTGCAGCGCGGCCTGACGGCAGGCGAGTCAGTGAAGGTATATTCCATCCTCACCATCGGCGACGGCCTGATATCGCAAATACCGGCGCTTTTCGTCTCGATCTGTGCAGGCATGATCGTCACCCGTGTCACCAGCAGCGATGGCACGGCATCCAACGTCGGTAGCGACATCGGCGCACAGTTGCTGGCGCAGCCCAAGGCCTTCATGATCGGCTCGGCCATCATGCTGGGTTTTGCCGCCATTCCCGGCATGCCGACAGTGACTTTCCTGATCCTGTCGGCCGTGGTTGGTGCCGTTGGTTACACCTTCTTCCGCAGCGAACGCAAGGTGGTAGACCCGAAGACCGGAAAAGTGACTACCGTGTCCGCTGCCAGCGGTGACGGCAAGTCCGACAAGGCCGGCGCCGACAGCGACGCCGACAGCTTTGCACCGACCGTGCCGTTGCTGGTCGATGTCAGCTCAGCACTGGAAAAGGCCTTCTCGGCCAAGGTGCTGAACGATGAACTGGTGAAGGTCAGGCGCGCACTGTTCGAAGACCTGGGGATCATTTTCCCCGGCATTAACCTGCGCTTCAACGGGCAGTTGAACGATGAAGACTACGCGATACTGGTCTCTGAAATCCCCGTGTCGCAGGGACGCATGCGCCCGCGACACCTGCTGGTGCGCGAAGCGCCAGAAAACCTGACAGCGCTGTCCATCCCCTTCGAGACCGACAAGGGCTTCCTGCCCGGCATCCCCACACTATGGGCGCCGGCCGAGCTCAAGGGCGCACTGTCGAATGCCGGCATACCCTTCCTGGACCCGACCCAGATGCTGTCGTATCACATCGCTCTGGTGCTGAAGAAGTATGCGGCGGAGTTTGTCGGGATCCAGGAAACGCGCGCGCTGCTGACTGACATGGAGACGCGCTTCCCTGAGCTGGCCAAGGAAGTGCAGCGGGTCATGCCCATCCACAAGATCGCAGAAATCCTGCAACGTCTTGTCGGCGAGGGCGTTTCGATACGCAACCTGCGCTCCGTGATGGAGGCACTGATCGAGTGGGGACAGAAGGAAAAGGATTCGGTGATGCTGACCGAATATGTGAGGGTGGCCCTGAAGCGCCATATCAGCCATCGCCACTCCTCCGGCCAGAACATCCTGCCTGCCTACCTGCTGGCGCCGTCGGTCGAAGATACCGTGCGCGGCGCAGTGCGGCAGACCTCGGGCGGCTCGTACCTCGCACTCGACCCGGCCACCTCGCGCCAGCTGCTCGACAACATCAAGACCACGGTTGGAGACTTGACCCGGTCGATGCACAAGCCGGTTCTGCTGACTTCGATGGATATTCGGCGCTACCTGCGCAAGATGATCGAGCAGGACTTGTATGACTTGCCGGTGCTGTCTTATCAGGAGCTGACGCCCGAGATCAACATTCAACCGCTGGCGAGGGTGGAGCTATGAATGCCGCAATGCGCCTATCGATGATCGCGACCATGCGTGGCATGAGCGAGCCCGACTTGGGCCGGAGCCTATTCGTCGCCTGCGGCTACCGCATCATCGACGGTGTCGTACTCGTCGAACAGCACGAGGAAGCCACCGATATCGAGCAGCGCCCTCACCTGCTCGCTGACTGCCGCGAAGGAAACCTGGCCACGGCGCTCGCGCAGGCGGCGCACCGCCCCCAGGATCACCTTCAGGCCATCGCTGCTGATGTGGGTCAGTGCCGAGAAGTCGAACACCATGTGGCGTGCACCATCGTCAATGGCTGCCGTGAGCAGCTCGGCCAGTTCACCCGCAACGGGCTTGCTGACATTGCCGGTGGGGCGAACGATCACTGTCTGGTCACGGGTCTCGATCTGCAGGCTCATGTTGGGCAATTTCCACAGGTAGTGCTTGGATTGTATCCACGACCATTTAAAAGTTCAGGCAGCGCTGGAAAAACGGCGTTTCATGCCGAGCCAGCGCAGCTGTGCGACGGAGGCACGCCCGTCGTCATGGGTTCGACACCAGTTTCGAATTCCATGGCGTTTGAGGGTTTGCCTTTTCAGTGCTTCATTCACGCAGGTAAGCCATGAAGATCGAACCTCAACTCCAATCCGTGCTGCCGCAGATCGAATTGCGGGTGCTGTACGGACCGCAGTCGGGTAGCCGGCTGGTGCTCGCGCCGGGCGACTTCCTGCTTGGCGCCGGCGACGATTGCGCCATCATGCTGGCCGGCCCCCGCATACGCGAGTGCCACGCAAAGCTGGCCTTCGATGGCGAACAGCCGACCATCACGCCTGTCGATGGCGATGTCTTTGATTCGCAGGGCAATGAGCTGACCGATACGATGCCACTGACGCTGGGCATGCCCTTCGAACTGGGCGGCATCTGGATCGCGGTCGACGACCCGGCAGCCCCCTGGCCCGACCCCGAAGCCATCGTTGCGATGGCCGGACTCGCACCGCCCGCTCCGACGGCGACGCCGGCACCGGCCAGCGCTGCGCAAGCGATCGAAACGACTCCCGAGCCGCCGCAAAAGCGGCGCGCGCGCTTTGTACTGATGAGCGCGCTGTCGGTGATCATCAGCATTGCCATCGCCGCAATCACGGTCTCTGCCTGGCTGGTGAACAAGGAAGCGCCGTCCAAGCCGACAGTCGTGAAGTTCGGCCCCGGCCCGGAGCCGGCCGCCACCCGTGAACTGCGCCGCCTGCTGGCCGAACTTGCGCCAGGCCAGGTCATGAATGTCAGCACCCGTATCGATGGCACGCCCAAGGTGGAAGGTTATGTGCCGGACCGTGCCATGGCTGAGCGCGTGCAGCGCGCGATCCGCAAGCTGGCATCAACACCGGCCGTGACGCTGCATGTGGATAGCGAGATGCTGGAGGCTGCGCGCAAGGTCGTCGCGAAGCAGAATGCGCCGGCGCGTGCGGTGCTGGCCGTCAGTGACGTCCGCAACGGCAATGTCCTGCTGTCGGGCGCCGTCACCACGACCGGTGTCAGGGACAGCATCTTTGATGCAATTCGCGCCGAGGTGCCGGGCGTGCGCGATGTCGGGGGCAACCTGTATACCGCCGAAGACCTGAGCGGTGTGCTGCAAGAACGGATTGCGCAATCCGGACTGGCAGGCAAGCTGCAAGTCGTGGACAAGCAGCCTGAATTCGTGCTGCGCGGCCGGCTGACCGATGCCGACATGGCGCGCTGGGAAAAGCTGCTGCTGGGCTTTACCGAAGATTACGGCACGCTGCTGCCAATACGCGCGACCGTGACCGTCCTGCAGCGCAAGCCGCCCGTAAACGTGCAGATGGTTGTCGGCGGTGCGATGCCCTTCGTCGTCACCGATAGCGGCCAGCACATCGGCCGCGGCGGCGATGCGAACGGTCATACGCTGAGTGCGGTGCGGGACAATGAAGTGGTATTCGATGGCAATGAGCGCTTCCGCATCTCGCGCTAGCCGTGATCGCGGAACAACCAGAAAACAATCGGGGGAGTGAACGATGATTCCTGATGAGATGGTGGCCTCGCTGGAGGACTTCCTGCGGGCCGATGAAGATGGGGACCTTGCCGGCGAGATCGTCGCCGCGCTCGAACGCATGCAGCAGCGGCTGGATGCCGAAGGCCAGAAGATGCACTTGCGTTCAACCTTCAAGGCGATTGACGCAGCACGGCAGGCCGTACAGGCAGGCATGCTGGCCATGGCCTTGCATGAGGCCGGAACGACAGAAGACACCCCGAATCGCTGATCCTACGGAGGACAACATGGCAGCTTTAACCAGCACCGGCCTTGATGCCATCTACGGCAACATCAAGACCCCGATAGAAACTGCGGAAAACAATCTGCGTACGACACTGGGCGATATTCCCAACGGTGGCGAGGTCACCACCAGCCAGCTGCTGAAGCTGCAATATGAAATCGCCCGCTACACGGTGACGGCATCGGTCTACTCGTCCATCATCAAGGAGATGGGCGATTCGCTGAAGCAGATGGCCAACAAGATAGGCTGAAGTTTCCATCTGTCTGCGGCCAGAAAGGCAAACGGCCGACGCACCCCAAAGGACGCGCCGGCCGTCAGCTCATGCCTGAATGCAGCTGCAAGGCAGCCGTCGAGTCACACTCAGCCGAGGTGCTCCATGCGGATGCGGGTGACCTTGCCCTCGACGGTGGTCAACGCCTCGATCGCGGCAATTGCCGCATCGACCTGCTTCTCTTTGGTCTGGTGCGTGAGGATGATCAGGTCGGTTGCCGTCTCGCCCTCGCCTGCGCCCTTCTGCAGCATCGCGTCCACCGAGATCGACGAATCTGCGAGGATGCGCGTCACATTGGCCAGCACACCAAGGGTGTCCGCCACACGGATACGCAGGTAGTAGCTGGACGTGATTTCGGCCATCGGCAGGATTGGCGTGTCCGACATTTCATTCGGCTGGAACGCCAGGAAAGGCACACGATGCTCGGCATTCGCATTGGCCAGGCGAGCGATATCGACCAGGTCGGCGATCACGGCCGATGCGGTCGGCTCGGAGCCGGCGCCCTTGCCGTAATACAGGGTTGCGCCCACGGCATCGCCTTGCACCAGCACCGCATTCATCGCGCCTTCCACGTTGGCGATCAGGCGACCGGCCGGGATCAGGGTCGGGTGCACGCGCAGCTCGATGCCTTCATCGGTCCGACGGGAGATACCCAGCAGCTTGATGCGGTAGCCCAGCTGTTCTGCGTAGCGAATATCGGTCGCCGACAGTTTGGTGATGCCTTCCACATAGGCTTTTTCGAACTGTACCGGCACGCCGAAGGCAATGGCCGACATGATGGTCGCTTTGTGCGCAGCGTCGACGCCTTCGATGTCGAAGGTCGGGTCGGCTTCGGCATAGCCGAGGCGCTGCGCCTCTTTCAGCACCACGTCGAAGTCCAGGCCCTTGTCGCGCATTTCGGACAGGATGAAGTTGGTGGTGCCGTTGATGATGCCCGCAATCCACTGGATGCGGTTCGCCGTCAGGCCTTCGCGCAGTGCCTTGATGATCGGAATGCCGCCGGCCACGGCCGCTTCGAACGCCACCATCACGCCCTTTTCTTGCGCGGCCTTGAAAATCTCGGTGCCATGCAGCGCCAGCAGCGCCTTGTTGGCGGTGACCACGTGCTTGCCGTTGGCGATGGCCTTCATCACCATGTCGCGCGCGATGCCATAGCCGCCGATCAGTTCGACGACGATATCGATCTCTGGATTGTTGACGACCAGGTTGGCGTCATTGACAACTTCGGCCTTGCCGCCAGTGATGGCCTTGGCGCGCTCGGTGTCGAGGTCAGCCACCATCACGATTTCGATGCCGCGACCGGCACGGCGGCGGATCTCTTCCTGGTTACGCTGGAGGACGGTGAAGGTGCCGGCACCGACGGTGCCGATGCCGAGCAGGCCGACTTTGATAGGTTTCATCGTGAAGTTGAACTTGTCTTGAAAATTCGCCCGTCTCAGCGGGCGTGGCGACGGCGGTAGCCGTCGAGGAAATGGGCGATGCGGCCAAAGGCCACGGTCAGGTCGTCGATATTGGGCAGGAAGACCACGCGGAAGTGATCCGGCGTCGGCCAGTTGAAGCCAGTGCCCTGCACGATAAGCACGCGTTCCTCGGCCAGCAGGTCGTAAGCAAACTGCTGGTCGTCTTCGATCGGATACATCTTCGGGTCGAGGCGCGGGAACATGTACAGCGCCGACTTCGGCTTCACGCAGGTCACGCCCGGAATTTCGGTCAGCAGCTTGTGCGCGAGGTCGCGCTGCTTCAGCAGGCGCCCGCCGGGAGCGACCAGATCATTGATGCTCTGGTAGCCGCCGAGCGCAGTCTGGATCGCAAACTGGCCAGGTACGTTGGCACACAGGCGCATCGAAGCCAGCATGTTCAGGCCTTCGATATAGTCCTTCGCATGGCGCTTCTCGCCCGACACCACCATCCAGCCAGCGCGGTAGCCGCAGGAACGGTAGTTCTTCGACAGGCCGTTGAGCGTGATGAACAGCACGTCGTCGGCCAGCGATGCCAGCGAGGTATGCGTATTGCCGTCGTACAGGACCTTGTCATAGATCTCGTCGGCGAAGATGATCAGCTGGTGCTGGCGCGCCAGTTCGACGATTTGCTGCAGCAGCTCGACCGGATACAGTGCGCCGGTCGGGTTGTTCGGGTTGATGACGACGATCGCCCGCGTATTCGGGGTGATCTTCTTGCGCATGTCTTCGATGTCCGGGTACCAGTCGGCCTGTTCGTCGCACAGGTAGTGCACCGGGCGTCCGCCCGACAGGCTGACTGCCGCCGTCCACAGCGGGTAGTCCGGCGCCGGCACCAGCACTTCGTCACCGCTGTTGAGCAGCGCATTCATGCTCATCACGATCAGTTCGGAGGCGCCGTTGCCGAGATAGATGTCGTCGATGGTGACGCCGGCGACCTTCTTCTCCTGCATGTAATGCATGATCGCCTTGCGCGGCGCGAACAGGCCCTTGGAATCGGTGTAGCCGGCCGCATTGCCCATATTGCGGATCATGTCCTGCACGATCTCTTCGGGCGCGTCGAAGCCGAACGGCGCGAGGTTGCCGATGTTCAGCTTGATGATCTTGTGGCCTTCTTCTTCCATTTGCCGTGCCTTGTCGAGCACGGGACCACGGATGTCGTAGCAGACGTCGGCCAGCTTGTTGGATTTCTGGATTGTTTTCACTACCGGTTCCTGCAAAAAAATGGGCGTCGCCAGGGGCTTGCGCGCCGGACAGGGCAAAGCGAACCCGCCCGGCAGACCTTACCGGACGTCGCGGAGTGTTGCACCGCGAAAAAACAAGCATTTTGCCCCAAAAAGGGCGGGTTGACCAATGCCGAGGGCTGTCCGGCGCACGACTCAGGATAAAATTGGCAAGCCATGAAGCTCCATCCGACGACGACCCAGCAATACCAGACGGTAACCGGCTACGAGCTGGACTGGGTGGAGATCAATGCCATCCGCTTTGAGCACAGCCTGATCGTGCTGCCCGAACAGGCCCCGACCCCTTGGCCGGTGACCGATTTCGACGCGCTGCAGGCGTCGGATTTCGCGCCGATTGAAGCGCTCGCGCCCGACCTGCTGATCCTGGGCACGGGCCTGAAGCAGCGCTTTGCATCGCCGCGACTGCTGGGGGGCCTGCTGGGCAAGCGCATCGGCGTGGAGTGCATGGATAACCAGGCTGCCTGCCGAACTTACAACATCCTGATGGCCGAGGGTCGCAAGGTGGCACTGGGCCTGATCCTGCCCCCGAAACGCTGAGCTGTCCTCGCACCAGATACCGACCGAAACACTAAGCGATAACCGCATAACGAGAACACAAGGAGATAGCTTTGGGAGACCGTCCATCCATCATGAACCTGGCCGTGCCTGATTTCAGCGCCGAGATGACTGGCGGCCAGCCGTTCAGGCTGTCCGAACATCAAGGCAAGACCCTGGTCCTGTACTTCTACCCGAAGGACAACACCCCCGGATGCACGACCGAAAGCCTGCAGTTCCGCGACCTGCATGAGCGCTTCCGCAAGGCTGGCGCCGAGGTGTTCGGCATCAGCCGCGACAGCCTGCGTTCGCATGAGGGTTTCAAGGCCAAACTCGGCTTGCCGTTCGAACTGATTTCCGACGCAGATGAGGCGATGTGCACGATGTTCGATGTCATCGTGATGAAATCGATGTACGGTAAAAAAGTACGAGGGATCGAGCGCTCAACCTTTGTGATTGACGCTTCCGGCAAAATAGTGAAAGAATGGCGTGGAGTGAAAGTGCCGGGGCATGTGGACGAAGTCCTGCAACTGGTCGAGGGCCTCGCCTGATACTGCGAAAGCCGTCAAGCCGTTACACCGCTACCTAAGCCATTGAATCACAACGCATATTCTGACCAAAGGCTGTTTGAGGAAAAGGGGAACCCCCTTTTGCCCAAACAGCCTTTTGTTTTTTCCGCGCCTGCCGCGATCCGGCACCGATGCCGACCGCGAGGGCCGGGCTACCTTTTTCCCACCACCCGATAGAGGACCTTGATGCCCCTGCCGAAAATGCCGAGCAAACCCGCAACGCTGCTCCCGACGGTTGATTATCCCAAGGCAGACAAAGGCAAGACCGTCAAACCGGCGATAGCGCTGGTGTCCCCCGCCCCCGCGGCGCGGTTGAAGACCGAAGCCCCGGCAGAGAAACCTGCAGCGCGAAAATCGCGTAGCGATACTTCGGTGAAGTCGAATGCCAGCCGAACTGCCGACAAGCGCGGCGTGACCAAGCTGTTCGTGCTCGACACCAATGTGCTGATGCACGACCCGACCTCGCTGTTCCGCTTTGCCGAGCATGACGTCTACCTGCCGATGATCACGCTCGAGGAGCTCGACAACCACAAGAAAGGCATGTCCGAAGTCGCGCGCAACGCCCGCCAGGTATCGCGCTCGCTGGATGCACTGGTGGCCGACATCTCCGAAGACACGATCGACGGCGGCATCCCGCTCAGCAAACTGGGCAACAAGGACGCCAGCGGCCGCCTGTACTTCCAGACCAAGCTGTCGAACACCAAGCTGCCTGACGGCCTGCCCGAGGGCAAGGCCGACAACCAGATCCTCGGGGTAGTGCGCGCATTGCAGTCCCAACATCCGGAGCGCCCGGTGGTGCTGGTGTCGAAAGACATCAACATGCGCATCAAGGCGCGCGCCCTGGGCCTGCCAGCCGAGGAATACTTCAACGACCATGTACTGGAAGATACCGACCTGCTGTATTCCGGCATCCTGCAACTCCCGGACGACTTCTGGAACAAGCATGGCAAGGGCATGGAATCCTGGCAGGAAAACCGCCAGGGCATGAGCACGACCTACTACCGCGTCACCGGCCCGCTGGTGCCGGCGATGCTGGTCAACCAGTTCGTCTACACCGAGCCCAAGAGCGGCGAAGCGCCCTTCTACGGCCAGGTTACACAGATCAACGGCCGCACTGCCGTGATCCGCACGCTGCGCGACTACAGCCACAACAAGAACAATGTGTGGGGCATCACGTCGCGCAACCGCGAACAGAACTTCGCGCTGAACCTGCTGATGGATCCCGAGTGCGACTTCATTACCCTGCTCGGCCAGGCCGGCACGGGCAAGACCCTGCTGGCGCTGGCTGCGGGCCTCGCGCAGGTGCTCGAGACCAAGACCTACAACGAGATCATCGTCACCCGTGTCACGGTGCCGGTCGGCGAGGACATCGGCTTCCTGCCCGGTACCGAGGAAGAGAAGATGTCGCCGTGGATGGGCGCCTTCGATGACAACCTCGAAGTGCTCAACAAGTCCGACGCCGACGCCGGCGAATGGGGCCGCGCGGCGACGCAGGAACTGATCCGCTCGCGCATCAAGATCAAGTCGCTCAACTTCATGCGCGGCCGCACCTTCGTCAACAAGTACCTGATCATCGACGAAGCGCAGAACCTGACGCCCAAGCAGGTGAAGACCCTGGTCACGCGTGCCGGCCCGGGCACCAAGATCGTCTGCCTCGGCAACATCGCGCAGATCGACACGCCCTACCTGACCGAAGGCTCGAGCGGCCTGACCTATGTGGTGGATCGCTTCAAGGGCTGGTCGCACAGCGGGCATGTGACGCTGGCCCGCGGCGAGCGTTCTCGCCTGGCTGACCACGCCAGCGACGTGCTTTAAGGCCGCCTCCGTCCTCGCCCCTGCCACCTCCGGCAAGGTCGAGGGCAACAAAAAAGCCTGCCAGTCGGCAGGCTTTTTTGTTTGCGGGGTGGCGGCTGGACAGCCGCCCCGCTGAAGGCAAGACTTACAGGACCTGCTTGCCCAGCCACCAGGCAATCGCTGCCATGAAGGCCGAGGCCGGAATCGTGAAGACCCAGGCCCAGACAATGCTGCCGGCTACGCCCCAACGCACGGCCGACATCTTGCGAGCGGAACCCACGCCGACGATGGCACCGGTAATGGTGTGCGTGGTCGACACCGGCACGCCCAGGGCCGTTGCGAGGAACAACGTGATCGCGCCGCCCGTCTCGGCGCAGAATCCGCCAACCGGCTTGAGCTTGGTGATCTTCTGGCCCATGGTCTTGACGATGCGCCAGCCGCCGAACAGCGTGCCCATGCCGATGGCCACGTAGCAGCTGATGATGACCCACAGCGGCAGCGGATCACTGGCGCCGGTGACACCGGCCGCGATCAGCAGCATCCAGATGATGCCCATGGTCTTTTGCGCGTCATTGCCACCGTGGCCGAGGCTGTACATCGATGCCGACAGCAGCTGCAGGCGACGGAACCACTTATCCACGCGCTGCGGATGGCTGCGCACGAACAGCCAGGACACGATCAGCATCATCAGCGAGCCAAACAGGAAGCCCAGCGCCGGCGACAGCACGATGAAGGTAATGGTCTTGATCAGGCCGGCAGAGATCAGCGCATCCGTACCTTCCTTGGCGACGGCAGCGCCCACCAGGCCGCCGATCAGCGCGTGCGACGACGACGACGGGATACCGTAGTACCAGGTCAGCAAGTTCCAGGCGATCGCACCTATCAATGCACCGAACACCACGTAATGGTCGACCACATGCGGATCGATGGTGCCCTTGCCGACGGTAGTTGCCACCTTCAGCTGGAACACCAGGATGGCTATGAAGTTGAAGAACGCCGCCAGCGCCACGGCCTGCTGGGGCTTCAGCACGCCAGTCGAGACGACGGTGGCGATGGCGTTGGCCGCATCGTGGAAGCCGTTCATGAAATCGAACAGCAGCGCCAGGATGATCAGGAACGCCAGTGTATAAATACTGATTTGTAGAGTCTGCATGAGTCAGGCTGTCTGGGTAGGGCCTGGTTCAGGCGTTCTCGACGATGATACCTTCGACGATGTTGGCCACATCCTCGCAACGGTCGGTGACGGTCTCGAGCAGTTCGTAGATGGCCTTCAGTTTGATCAGGTTGCGCACGTCCGGCTCTTCGCGGAAAAGCTTGGACATCGCGGCGCGCATCACATGGTCAGCGTCGGACTCCAACTTGTCGATCTCGGAGCAGATGGCCAGCATTTCGCGCGCATTGTCCATGCTGTGCAGCAGCGACACGGCCGCCAGCACGCGCTCGCAGCAGGACTGGCACAGCTCGGCCAGGCGTTTGGCTTCCGGGGTGATCTGCTTGATGTCGTACAGCGAAATGGTCTGGGCCACGTCTTCCATCAGGTCCAGGATGTCGTCCATTCTGGTGATCAGCTTGTGGATGTCATCGCGGTCCAGCGGCGTGATGAAGGTCTTGTGCAGCAGGTCGAGCGCGCCGTAGGTGATCTTGTCGGCTTCTTTTTCGATCGATTCAATCGCGTGCACGCGGTGCTCGAGGTCGTCGAAGTTGGTCATCAGCGAGACCAGCTCCTTGCCGCCTTTCACGCACAGCTCGCCGTGCTGAATGAAGAATTCGAAAAACTTGCCTTCGGTCGGCATCAATCGTCCAAACATCTCGCTGCTCCTTACCCTTCTTTGGGTCTTATGTTTAAGCTGAAAACCTGATTACTCGCTGCTGCCGTAAACGGCGCCCGAGCCGGTGTAATTTTCAAAGCGCGTGTACTGGCCGAGGAAGGTCGTGCGCACGCTGCCAATTGGCCCGTTACGCTGCTTGCCGATGATGATCTCGGCCGAGCCCTTGTCTGGCGAGTCGGGGTTGTAAACCTCGTCGCGGTAAATGAACAGAATCAGGTCGGCATCCTGTTCGATGGCGCCGGATTCGCGCAAGTCAGACATCACCGGGCGCTTGTTGGGCCGCTGTTCCAGCGAACGGTTCAGCTGGGAAAGCGCAATCACCGGGCAATTCAGCTCTTTGGCCAGGCCCTTCAGGTTTCGCGAGATTTCCGAAATCTCGGTCGCGCGGTTCTCGCCCGGCGAGTTGGCCGACATCAGCTGCAGGTAATCGACGATGATCAGGCCCAGCTTGCCGCACGTACGAGCGAGTCGGCGCGAGCGCGCGCGCAATTCGATCGACGACAGCGCCGGGGTCTCGTCGATGAAGATCTGCGCCTCGTTCATCTTCTGGATCGCATGCGTCAGGCGCGGCCAGTCTTCGTCATTCAGGCGGCCGGTACGCAGGCGGTGCTGGTCGAGGCGACCGACCGAGCCCAGCATACGCATGGCGAGCTGCGTGCCACCCATTTCCATCGAGAAGATGGCGACCGGCAGGCCGCTTTCGATCGCGACGTTCTCGCCGATGTTCACCGAAAACGCGGTCTTGCCCATCGACGGACGACCGGCGACGATGATCAGGTCGCCCGGTTGCAGGCCCGAGGTCATGCGGTCGAGATCGATCATGCCGGTCGGCACGCCCGTGATCTCGCTCTGGTTGTCGCGGTTATACAGTTCGTCGATGCGCTCGACCACCTGCGTCAGCAGCGGCTGGATTTCCGTGAAACCCTTGGTGCCACGCGCACCTTCTTCGGCGATCGCAAAGATTTTCGATTCAGCATCGTCGAGCAGCTGCTTCACTTCCCTGCCCTGCGGATTGAAGGCATTGCCCGCAATTTCATCGGACACGGTAATCAGCTTGCGCAGGACGCCGCGGTCGCGAACGATCTCGGCGTAACGACGGATATTGGCCGCGGACGGCGTGTTCTGCGCCAGCGCATTCAGGTAAGAGAGGCCACCAACTTCTTCGGCCTTGCCTGCCGACGTCAGCGATTCAAAGACCGTGATCACGTCGGCTGGCTTCGCCGCGCTGACCAGACGCACGATGTGCTGGAAAATCAGCCGATGGTCGAAGCGATAGAAATCGTCGGCGCTGACGAAGTCAGCGATTCGGTCGTAGGCCGCGTTATCCAGTAACAGCCCACCCAGCACCGACTGCTCCGCCTCGATGGAATGCGGAGGTATGCGCAGGGATTCGAGTTGCGGATCGGCACGGTTGTTCATGGGGCGGCATTATACCCGTTACCCATAGTCACAAATTACCGCCTTGGCAAGAATGTCCGGGATTTCACCAAAAAAATAGCCGGGCAAGCCCGGCTATTTTCAAAGCGATATGACTAAGCGTCAGACGTGCTCGCCAACCACCACCACGGTGATGTCGACGATGACATCGGTGTGCAGCGACACAGCCAGCGGATGCTCGCCGGTGGTCTTCAGCGGGCCGGTCGGCATGCGCACTTGCGCCTTGTCGACCTTGTAGCCCTGCTTGGTCAGTGCGTCAGCGACGTCGTGGTTGGTGACCGAGCCGAACAGACGGCCATCAACACCCGACTTCTGGCTGATCTCGACGCGCAGGCCGGTCAGCTTCTCGCCTTGAGCCTGTGCAGCGGCCAGCTTTTCAGCAGCAGCTTTTTCCAGCTCGGCGCGACGTGCCTCGAACTCGGCGATCGCATCAGCGGTGGCACGACGTGCCATGCGCTGCGGGATCAGGAAGTTGCGTGCGTAACCATCTTTCACGCGAACGACGGCGCCCAGGTCACCCAGGTTCGCCACTTTTTCCATCAGAATGACTTGCATTGTTTTCTCCAGGTAGTGAGGGACGAACCGATCAAGCGTTGTGCAGGTCGGTGTACGGCAGCAGCGCGAGGTAGCGGGCACGCTTGATAGCGGTGTCCACCTGACGCTGATAGTGCGCGCGGGTGCCGGTCAGGCGTGCGGGCATGATCTTGCCGTTTTCCTGGACGAAGTCCTTCAGGGTATCCACATCCTTGTAGTCCACCTGTTCCACCTTGGCGACGGTGAAGCGGCAGAATTTCTTGCGCTTGAACAGCGGGTTCTGCTGCTTGCGCTTGTCCTTCATCTTGCTCTTGTCGAATTTTTTACCGAATGCCATTTGTCGGCTCCTAAATCTGCGAAATTGTTTCGATATCCGTGAGGTGGAATACCAGGGCCTTGCTGTTGCGGTTCTTGCGGGCCATGAAGCCTCTGAACCGATACTGCACGCCCATCTCGGTGCGCTCCAGCAGTGCGGCGATTTGTCCTGCGGCGATGGCCTGCATTTCAAACGCTACCTGCCTGCTGATCCCTGCTTCTTCAAGCACCGATTCATGCTGCAGCGTCGCTGCCACGATCGGTATGCCGGCCGGTGTGTAGCGCAAGGCTTCACGTGCCGACAGGGTCGCTATGCACTGAAACTGGTTTTCACCTCTCTCGTTCAATGACACGGCGCCCTATCAGGCAGCCGATGCCTCGGCACGTGCGCTCTTGGCAGCGTCTTCCTTCTGCACGCTCTTCATGATCGGCGAAGGCGCGGTCTCGGCCTTCTTCATGCGAACGGTCAGGTGGCGCAGCACGGCATCGTTGAACTTGAAGCCGGTCTCGAGTTCGGCCAGGGTCTCGCCGTCGCACTCGATGTTCATGCAGACGTAGTGGGCCTTGGCGAGTTTCTGGATCATGTAAGCCATCTGGCGACGGCCCCAGTCCTCAACGCGGTGGATCTTGCCAGCGCGGCCAGTAACCAGCGTCTTGTAACGCTCGATCATCGCGGGCACTTGCTCGCTCTGGTCCGGGTGGACGATAAATACGATTTCATAGTGACGCATCATTGCTCCTTGTGGTCGGATTGCTGAATGCCCACCCCGGCGTCAGTACGGGTGTGGGAAGGGAAAGCCCGCGATTGTAGCCTGAATTTGGCGTTTTCTCAATCCGGTCAGTGGCTTAGCTGGTCGGTGCTCACGAAAACCCTGAACAAAAGCCTTGCACGTTGCGAAATACTGTATAAGAATACAGGCTGTTCATATAAACAGGCCTTCGCAATGGCCTTGGGGAACCGCATGATCAAGCTGACCGCCCGGCAAGAGCAAATTCTCGCGCTGATCCGCGATGCGATCGACACCACCGGCTTTCCGCCGACCCGGGCCGAGATCGCCAGCGAACTGGGTTTCCGTTCCGCCAACGCTGCCGAAGAACACCTGCAAGCCCTGGCTCGCAAGGGCGCCATCGAGATTTCGCCGGGCACCTCGCGCGGCATTCGCCTGCTGGATCGCCCGGCCGAAGGCGTCGCACGTCCGCGCCGCTTCGGCGCAGCGCAACTGGCCCTGCCCCATCCGGAATTGATGCAATTCGCGCTGCCGCTGGTCGGCCGCGTCGCTGCGGGCTCCCCCATCCTGGCCGAGGAACATATCTCGGCCACCTATCAGGTCGATCCTGCGCTGTTCAGCGCCCGTCCCGATTACCTGCTGAAGGTGCGTGGCATGTCGATGCGCGACGCCGGCATCATGGATGGTGACCTGCTGGCCGTGAAAAAGGCCGATTCGGCGCGCGACGGGCAGATCGTGGTGGCGCGTCTGGATGACGATGTGACCGTCAAACGCTTCCGCCGCAATGGCGGCGTGATCGAACTGCTGCCGGAAAACCCGGACTTCGACACCATACGCGTCGAGCCGGGCAAGCATGAGTTTGCGCTCGAAGGTTTGGCCGTGGGCTTGCTACGAGCGTGGGGGTGAGGCGGGGGTTGCGCGGCGCATACGCCGTGCCCGCCGAATCGGCCCGGCCTACCAGCCGGGCCGTGGGGTAAAGCCGGGGTTTCGACGCGCATGCGCGTCGCCGGCGGAACCGGCTTGGCCTACCAGCCAAGCCGTGGGGAGAATCTAAAACTCACTCAGCCCTTCCTTACCTTCTGCCTTCGCTCGATCAACTGCGTGGCAATCCCGCGCAGGATATTCACCTCTTCCGTCTCCAGTTGCGTACGCGAGAACATCCGGCGCAGCCTTGGCATCAGCTTGCGCGGATTATCCGGGTCGAGGAATTCGATCGCGACCAGCGCCTGCTCCAGATGCCGGAACATGCCTTCCACCTGCTCGGCTGACGCCAGATCGCCCTTGAAGCCAATGGCAGGAACATCCGCCGCCGCCGGCTTGTCACCCAGCGCCGCTATCCGGCATTCATAAGCCAGCACCTGCACCGCCTGCGACAGATTCAGCGATGAATACTCGGGATTAGCCGGCACACTGACCATCGCGCTGCACTTCTCGACGTGTTCATTCGACAGCCCGAAGCGCTCATTGCCAAAGACCAGCGCCGCCTGAAACTTGTCGCTGGTCGCCAGCTCGGCAGTCAGCCGGGTGGCCAGCGCACGCGGCTCGTAAAGCGGTGGCGAAAACTCGCGTAGCCGGGCCGACAAGGCCACGCTGAAGTTGCATCCGGTCAAAGCTTCCTCCAGCGAGCCGACGATGCGGGCCGCAGCCAGCACGTCGGTGGCGCCGCTGGCCAGCGCGATGGCCTCCTCATCCTGCAAGGGCGCGGGATGGCGCGGATTGACCAGCACCAGCTCCGAAAACCCCATGGTTTTCATCGCGCGCGCAGCCGAGCCGATATTGCCGGGACGGCTGGTTTCCACCAGCACGAAACGCAGTCGTTGAAACAGGGAAGGATTACTGCAGGACGGGTTCGACGGGTTCATTTAAAATAGCGGGCTATCGCAGTCCGGAAATCCGCGCGCCCCAAGGCGCGCCGCCAATTCCGCGGCCTGCCCCGCTCATTGTCATTGCCGCCGCCATTCTAACGGAACCCCCATGCATCCCATGATCAATACCGCGGTGAAAGCCGCGCGTCGTGCCGCCACCATCATCAACCGTGCTTCGTTCGACCTCGACCAGGTCCGCGTGACGCGCAAGGAACACAACGACTTCGTCACCGAAGTCGACAAGGCGGCGGAAGAGGCCATCATCGATGTGCTGAAGACCGCCTACCCGGATCACGCGTTCCTCGCGGAAGAGTCGGGTGCGTCGAGCAACCTGCACGACGACAACGAGAATGTGTGGATCATTGACCCGCTGGACGGCACGACCAACTTCATTCACGGCTTCCCGCAATATGCGGTCTCGATCGCGCTCAAGCAGCGCGGCCAGATCACGCATGGGGTCATCTACGACCCGACCCGCAACGAACTGTTCACCGCCTCCAAGGGCGCGGGTGCTTACCTGAACGACAAGCGTATTCGCGTCTCCAAGCGCGACAAGCTGGCCAATGGCCTGATCGGTACCGGCTTCCCGTACAGCGACCTGTCGCACATGGATGAATACCTCGCCATGTTCCGCGCCATGACCGAGAAAACGGCCGGCCTGCGCCGCCCGGGCTCGGCCGCTCTCGACCTCGCCTATGTGGCCGCCGGCCGTCTCGACGGCTTCTTCGAAATGCGACTCAAGCCCTGGGACCTGGCGGCCGGCGCGCTGATGGTCAGCGAAGCGGGCGGCATCGTCTCCGACTTCAAGGGCGAGAGCAATTACCTGCATTACGGTGACGTCGTTGCCGGCTCGCCGAAAGTGTTCGTGCAGATGCTGAACGTGCTGACCCCGCTGTACAAGGGCCGCCAGTCGCTCGCGCAAGGCTGACGCTGATCATGAGCCTCGCTTCTGGCAGTGGCAGCGTTTCGCCTGCCACTGCCACTGCTATCGCCACACCGACACACTCCACATTGCCAGTAGCGGCGTAAAGAGCAGGTACTGTTCATTCGACAAGACCGCGTCACGAAAAGCCCGGCGCTGCATGCCTTGGCACTCCTTCGCTCAACATTCCGTGCACCATCTGGCGCAGCATCAAACGCAGCATCAAACGCAACATCCAACGTAACATCAAGCGCACGACAGCTTGCCTTGCTATAATCAGGGCGCGGCGATTGCTCCAGTCTCCTTGCCGCCCCTTCCCGATTCATCCCCCCGAACCTTCTGACTGGCGCCTTATGCAAGGCGACGGTTCGCTCATAATTTTTTTCATGTCATTTGCTGAACTCGGCCTGGCCGAACCCATCGTGCGTGCCGTCACGGAAAGCGGCTATACCCAACCTACGCCTATCCAGGCACAAGCCATTCCCGCCGTCCTGAAAGGCGGTGACCTGTTGGCCGGCGCACAGACCGGCACCGGCAAGACTGCCGGCTTTACCCTGCCCGTGCTGCAGCTGCTGTCCGGCGGCAAGCGCCCTGCGCCGAAATCCGTGCGCGCACTGGTGCTGACGCCAACGCGCGAACTGGCCGCGCAGGTCGAAGAAAGCGTGCGCAATTACGGCAAGTACCTGAAGCTGTCGACGGCCGTGATCTTTGGCGGTGTCAACATCAACCCGCAAATCCGTTTGCTCGACCGTGGCCTCGACATCCTGGTCGCGACGCCGGGCCGCCTGCTGGACCTGATGCAGCAGAATGCCGTCAGCCTGAAGGACGTCGAGATCCTGGTGCTGGACGAAGCCGACCGCATGCTCGACATGGGCTTCATCCGTGATATCCGCAAGGTGCTGGCTGCGCTGCCGCCGAAGCGCCAGAACCTGCTGTTCTCGGCCACCTTCTCGGACGAGATCAAGGCACTGGCCGATGGCCTGCTGAACAACCCGGCCATGATCGAAGTGGCACGCCGCAACTCGACCGTTGAAGTCATCGCGCAAAAGATCCACCCAGTCGACCGCGACAAGAAGCACCAGTTGCTGGCCCACCTGATCAAGGAGCGCAACTGGTTCCAGGTGCTGGTGTTCACGCGCACCAAGCATGGCGCGAACAAGCTGGTGGAACAACTCGGCAAGAGCGGCATCAGCGCGCTCGCCATCCACGGCAACAAGAGCCAGGCAGCGCGCACCCGCGCACTGTCCGAATTCAAGAGCGCCGAATTGCAGGTGCTGGTGGCGACCGATATCGCGGCGCGTGGCATCGACATCGACCAGCTGCCGCACGTGGTTAACTATGACCTGCCGAACGTGCCGGAAGATTACGTGCACCGCATCGGCCGTACCGGCCGCGCCGGCGCCACCGGCGAAGCGGTATCGCTGGTCTGCGTCGACGAACATGGCCTGCTGCGCGATATCGAGCGCTTCATCAAGCGCGAAGTGCCGCGCGAAGTGATCGAAGGTTTCGAGCCGGATCCGACGGCGAAAGCACAGCCGATCCAGCTGCGCAGCGCCGAGCATCGTCAGCAGCGCGGCGGCAATCGCGGCGGTAATAGTGGTGGCCGTGGTGGTGATGGCGGCGGTCATCGTGACAGCAGTCGCGGTGGCAATGGCCAGCGCAGCGGCAACGGTGATCGCAACGGTGATCGCAACGGCAATCGCGCAGCCGCACCGCGCAATGCCCGCAGCGATGGCCAGCAAGCCGCGCGTGACAATCCGTCGCGTCCGGCTCAGCCGCGCGATGCGCAGGGCCGTCCGGCACAAGGTCGTGACGGACAGCGCCCCGCGCAGTCGCGCAACGGACAGCCGCGCACGTCGCAGCCGCGCCCCGGCCACGGCGGCCAGCGTCCGGCGCAAGGCGGCCAGCAACAGGCTGCCGGCCAAGCCATGCCCCGTCCGGCACCGCGCGCGCAACAAGGCGGCGCACTGCTGAGCCGCTCTGCGGCGAACACGCAAGGCAAGCTGCGCAGCGGCGAAGAATGATCGCGTAGCACCTTCACCACCCACACAGCCGGCCCAGTGCCGGCTGTGCTACATTCCGCTGCCATCTGCACTCGCTTGCAGGCCCTTGAACCACCCGCTTTGCCATCCAGCCGCCCGCATCCATGAATTCTCCGGAGAAGATCAGCGCCGACAATCACACGCCGATGATGCGCCAGTACCTGGGCATCAAGGCCGAACATCCGGACTTGCTGCTGTTCTACCGGATGGGCGATTTCTATGAGCTGTTCTTCGACGACGCCGAAAAAGCGGCGCGCCTGCTCGGCATCACGCTGACCCAGCGCGGCTCATCGAACGGCAACCCGATCAAGATGGCCGGCGTGCCCTTCCATTCGGTCGACCAATACCTTGCAAAGCTGGTCAAGCTCGGCGAGTCGGTGGCCATCTGCGAGCAGGTCGGCGACCCCGCCACCAGCAAGGGCCCGGTCGAACGCAAGGTGCAACGCATCGTCACGCCCGGCACGCTGACCGAAGCCGAACTGCTGCCCGAGAAATCCGAACGACCGCTGCTGGCGCTGAACATCGTCCGCCAGCGCAAGAGCGCCAAGGGTGTGACGCTGGGTCTGGCCTGGCTGTCGCTGTCCAGCGGCCTGTTGCGCGTGACCGAGATACCGACCGACGAAGGCCAGCTGGTGCTGCGCCTGAAGCAGGAATTCGAGCGCATCGCGCCGGCCGAAGTACTGGGCAATTACGACACCGCGATGCTGCTGCAGGACGGCGCAGGCTTGCGCGCAACCACGGTCGCCGACTGGCACTTCGAAGTCGCCGCGGCCGAGAAGTCGCTGCTGGAACAGCTGGGCGCGGCCAGCCTCGCCGGCTATGGCGGCGAAGGTCTGTCCGCTGCCATCGGCGCGGCCGGTGCGCTGCTGCTGTACGCGCGTCACACGCAAGGCAAGAACCTGCAGCACGTGCGCACCTTGCAGGTAGAAAAGGAAGATGAATTCATCGGCATGGATGCGTCCACGCGCCGCAACCTCGAGCTGACCGAGCCCTTGCGCGGTGCCGAGGGGCAGGCGCCGACGCTGTTCTCACTGCTCGACCATTGCCGTACTGCGATGGGCTCGCGCCTGCTGCGCAACTGGCTGCACCATGCGCCGCGCAGTCAGGATGTCGCGCGCTCGCGCCATGTGGCCATTGAAGCACTGCTGGAAGCCTCGCTGTGCGAGCCAGTCACCACACTGCTGTCGGCCGTACCCGACATCGAACGCATTGCGTCGCGGGTCGCGCTGCTGTCGGCGCGTCCGCGCGACCTGTCGGCCTTGCGCGCCGGCCTGCAGCAGTTGCCGGAGCTGCGCAATGTGCTCGCGCCGGTCGCAGGCCAGCCGGCAGGCGGGCTGATGACGGCGCCGCTGCTCGAACTCACCCATACCGAACTGGCGACACCGGCCGCGTGCCTCACCCTGCTGCAACAAGCGATTGCGGCAGAACCCGCAGCGATGGTGCGCGACGGCGGCGTGATCGCACCCGGCTATGATGCCGAGCTGGATGAATTGCGCGGCCTGTCCGAGAACGCCGGCCAGTTCCTGGTCGACCTCGAAACGCGCGAGCGCGAGCGCACCGGCATCGCCAACCTGCGCGTCGAATACAACAAGGTGCATGGCTTCTACATCGAAGTCACGCACGGCCAGACGGGCAAGGTACCGGAAGACTATCGTCGCCGGCAGACCCTGAAGAACGCCGAGCGCTACATCACGCCGGAGCTGAAGGCTTTCGAAGACAAGGCCTTGTCGGCACAGGACCGCGCGCTGTCGCGCGAGAAGATGCTGTACGAAACCGTGCTGCAGCAACTGGGCGCGCATATCGATGATCTGCAGCGCATCGCACGCGCAGTCGCCCGCCTCGACGTGCTGGTCGCCCTCGCTGCACACGCTGCGCGCAACCAGTGGTGCAAGCCGGCGCTGGTCGAGGCCGAAGGCCTGGATATCGTGCAGGGTCGCCACCCGGTGGTCGAGAATGCGATCGAGCGCTTCATTGCGAACGACTGCCGCCTGACGCCCGAGCGCCGGCTGCTGCTGATCACCGGCCCCAACATGGGCGGTAAGTCGACCTACATGCGCCAGCTGGCGCTGATCACACTGCTGGCCTATGTCGGCAGCTATGTGCCGGCGACCTCGGCCACGATCGGCCCGGTCGATCGCATCTTCACCCGCATCGGTGCCGCCGATGACCTGGCCGGCGGCTATTCGACCTTCATGGTCGAGATGATGGAGTCGGCCGCCATCCTGCACGGCGCCACCGAGCAATCGCTGGTGCTGATGGATGAAGTCGGCCGGGGCACTTCGACCTTCGACGGCCTCGCGCTGGCCTGGGCGATTGCCACCGGCCTGCTGCAGCAGAACCGCTGCTACACGCTGTTTGCGACGCACTATTTCGAACTGACACAGCTGCCGCAAAAGCATCCGGGCTGCGCCAACGTGCACCTGTCGGCCGTCGAGCACAAGGACAGCATCGTGTTCCTGCACGCAGTGCAAGAAGGCCCGGCGTCCCAGAGTTATGGCTTGCAGGTCGCGCAGCTGGCCGGCGTACCGCAGCCGGTGATACGCGCCGCGCGCAAGCACCTCGCGCTGCTGGAGGCGCAATCGTCGGCCTCGTCGGGACAGTTCGACCTGTTCTCGGTCGAGACGCTGGTTGCGCAGGCCAATGATGAACCATATGAGGATGCAGTCGCGCCGCAGCAAGCGCCGTCGCCGGCGCTCGATGCCTTGCACGACATTGATCCGGACAACCTGAGCCCGCGCGAAGCGCTGGATGCGCTCTATCGCCTCAAGCGCCTTGCCGACGGCAAGGACTGATCACCCCTGAACCGGGCTCGCTGGCGGCATTGCGCCGTGATGCCAGCGACACGCGAGCCGCACGACGCTGCTGCGCCGCGCGGGTCCTGCCCTGCCCGGAATTTTCTTGGACCTGTTATTGCAGCTGGATGCTGCGGAACTGGTCGTCATCATCATCGTCGTGATGGTGATGATGATGGCCGCCCGGGCCGTGCACATGGCCGTGCGCGACTTCTTCCGCGCTGGCCTTGCGAACCTCGACCACGTTCAGCGCAAAGCGCAGCGCCATGCCGGCCAGCGGATGGTTGCCGTCGAGGACGACCTTGCCATCGGCAATGTCGGTGACGGTGAAGATGCGCACTTCGGCGTTCGGCGCGTCGTCCGGCGAACCTTCGAATTGCATGCCGACTTCGAGCTCGGCCGGGAACAGGTTGCGCGGCTCGATTTTCACGAACTCGGCTTCGTATTCGCCGAAGGCATCTTCCGGCTCGACCTGGATCTGGGTTTCGAAGCCTGCGACCTGGCCATCCAGCGCCGCCTCGATCTTGGGCAGCGTGTTGCCATAGCCGCCGTGCAGGTAAACCATGGGTTCACTGCTTTCTTCGATCAGGTTGCCCTGCGCATCGGAGAGCTTGTAATGCAGGGTGACGACCGTGTCCTTGGCGATATTCATGATGGGTCCTTTCGATGATAGCGGGGCATTATAACCCTCGGCCCTCTGCCACCTTCCTGCGGGAAAGCCGGCCGCCGCCGATATAATGGCCGCATGAAAAAACACGCTGTGCTGGGCGCGGTGACGCCCGAAGAATTCCTCGCCAAATACTGGCAAAAGAAACCCCTGCTGATCCGGCAAGCCATCCCCGGCATGCAGCCGCTGCTGTCACGCGACGCGCTGTTCGCGATGGCGGCGCGCGACGATGTCGAATCGCGGCTGCTGACCAATTTCAGGCAGCAATGGAAGCTCGCACACGGTCCGCTGTCGGACTTGCCGCCCGTCTCGAAGAAGCTGTGGACGCTGCTGGTGCAAGGAGTGAACCTGCATGACGATCAGGCAGACCGACTGCTGCATCAGTTCCGCTTCGTGCCGGATGCGCGCCTCGATGACCTGATGATCAGCTACGCCACCGATGGCGGCGGTGTCGGTGCGCATTTCGATTCGTATGATGTTTTCCTGCTGCAGGCCCATGGCCAGCGTCGCTGGCGCATCAGTGCGCAAAAGGACCTGACGCTGAAGGAAGGCTTGCCGCTCAAAATCCTGCGCGATTTCGTGCCGGAGCAGGAATTCGTGCTTGAGCCGGGCGACATGCTTTACCTGCCGCCGCACTATGCGCACGACGGCGTGGCCATTGGCGAATGCATGACCTATTCCATTGGTTTCCGCGCACCCTCGTGGCAGGAGTTGGGCGAATCCTTCCTGAACTTCATGGCGGACAATGTCGAGCTCGACGGCCGCTACGCCGACCCGGGACTGAAGCCGACGAAGCGCCCGGCGCAGATCGCCGACGATATGGTCGAGCGCATGGCAGGCAAGCTGGAAAAGCTGCGCAGCACGCGCGAGGACATCGTCATCTTCCTCGGCGAATACCTGTCCGAACCCAAGCCCAGCGTCTACTTCGAACCGGCCGCACGCAGGCTCACGCTGCTGCAGTTTGCAAAATCAGCAGCACGCAACGGCCTGAAACTGCATCGCAAGACGCGCATGCTGTACCGCGGCAAATTCGTTTTCATCAATGGCGAGTCGGTGATGCCGGATGCCGGTGACCGCAAGCTGCTGCAGGCGCTGGCAGATAATCGCGTGGTGCCGGCCCATGCCTGGGATAACGCGTCAGAGGATCTTCGCGCCAGCCTGCACCAGTGGCACTCGGATGGATGGGTCGTGCTGGACTGACCGGGAAATGCAGTGAATTTGCGGACGTTGCCAGACGTAGTGGCCTGCACCAGTCGTTTCTGGAATGAAAAGCCGTCTGAGGGCTGATTAGCACGATCAACTGTGTCGATATCGTTACATTTTCTTTCAAGAAAATGAATACAAAACACTGCATTTTGGTGCGAAACGGCTTGCAAGCATTTCAATGGAGCCGGTATAATTTCCGGTTAGGAAGTTTTGTCGATGTGGCAGTGCGTCAAACCGCAGTGCCTGTTCGAAAAGGCGACCTGAATGTGCGATAACTACCGGTAGTTATTCAACAAACTCAAGCGTAACTTTCAATCTCAACCCGAAGGATAATCATGAAAAAATCGTTGCTGATCGCTTCCCTGCTGGCACTGGCTCTGGCTGCTTGCGGCAAAAAAGAAGAAGCTGCTCCGGCTCCGGCTGAAGCACCGAAAGCTGAAGCTCCGGCTGCTGAAGCACCGAAGGCTGACGCTGCTGCTCCGGCAGAAGCTCCGAAAGCTGACGCTGCTGCTCCGGCTGCTGCTCCGGCAGAAGAGAAGAAGTAATTCTCGGCTTATCAGCAAAAAAGCCGCCTTCGGGCGGCTTTTTTGTTGTCTGCGATTCTTGCGCTAATCGCAGGGCAGCCAGTCAAAGCCGGCGTCCTGCGCCGCCACGACGACTTCCACCCCATCCCCGCCTATCACGCCCTCAATCGCTGCCAGCGCCAGCGCCGGCGTATTGTTCTTCTTCGACAGGTGCGCCGCAACCAGGCGCTTGAGCTTCGTGCGATCCAGCGAGGCCAGCAGCGCCGCCGAGTGCGCATTCGACAGGTGCCCGAGCGGGCCGGCAATGCGCCCCTTCAGCCAGGCCGGATACGCCGACTGCGCCAGCATCTCGCTGTCGTGATTGAACTCCAGCATCAAGGCATCACAGGCAGCCAATGCCGCCACCAGGTGCGGTGTGGTCTGGCCGACATCGGTCAGCACGCCGAGCTTGCTGCGGCCGTCGCTGGCCACGTATTGGAGCGGCTCGCGCGCATCATGCGGCACGGTGTACGGCGTTACCTGCAGGTCGCCAATGGCGAAGGCTTCGCCGTCGCGGCAGATGCGGATGTCGACGCCGACCATGTCATCACGCGGCGAGCCTTCAAAGCTGCCATGGCTCATCCAGACCGGCAGCTTGTGACGGCGCGCGAGCTTGAACACGCCGCCGACATGATCCGAGTGCTCATGGGTGACGAGGATGCCCTGCAGCTCTTGCGGCGCGACGCCGGCGCGCGCGAGGCGGCGCTCGGCCTCTTTCAGGCCAAAACCGCAGTCGAGCATCAGATGGGTATGGGTGGTGCCGGAAGTGGCGGAGATCAGCAGCGAATTGCCCTCGCTGCCGCTGCCGAGACTTGCAAACTTCATGGGCTGGTCCCGGCGGCGATTGGTAGTGCGGGGGTGACGGACTTCAGCGTGGCGGGCAAGTGCAGTCTGCGTTGCCCGCCTGCGCTGTTTACTTCAATTGCTCGTTCAGCAGCGACAGGATGCGGCCGGCGGTGTCGGTCGACGACGGCGCGCCCTTGTCGTCCTGCACGCTGACGCGGCTGGCTTCGCCTGCGCCCTTGACTTCGATGCGGAAGCGCTGCGCGCCCTTGTTCTCATCCTTGGAACTGAACAGTCGCGAGAAGAAACCTTCCTTCTTGACTGCATCCGATTCCTGATCGATATAGCGCACGAAGTACAGGCCGCGGGTACGGTCGCGGTCTTCGACGGTGAAGCCGACGCGATCCAGCGACAGGCCTACACGGCGCCACGCGCGGTCGAAGCCTTCGTCAACCTGCACGAAGCTGCTGCCGCCTTCCTTGACGATGCGTGCGCGCTCTGCGACAGCCGGTGCAGCTTGAACGTCGGCCTTGGCGGTCTTGAGCTCGCGGCCAGACAGCGAAGCCATCAGGCGGCTGAGGAATTCTGCTTCCAGTTCCGGATCGGAGGGGCGGTTGGTCCAGACCGGTGACTGGCTCATCGCCTGGCCCTGCAGCTTCTCTTCGAGGCCGCGGTGGCTGATATAGATCTCGGTACCGCCATCTGCCGTGCGCTCAAGGCGCGTGCGGAACTTGTCGCGCTCGGACGTCGAATAGAGCGAATCGAACACTTTGCCGAGCGTTTCGCGGATGAAGTCTTTCGGGATCTTCGCGCGGTTCTCGGCCCACTCGGTCTCCATCACGCCGGCTTCCGGCTTTTCAAGCGCGAGCTTGAAACCCTGCTCTGCCCAGAAAGCCTTCAGCCTGGGCCACAGCACGTCAGGCGCCTGCTTCGCGACCAGCCAACGCTGCTTTCCGGCACGCTCGATGCGCAGGCCGGCCTCAGCATTCGCCGCCGGCGCGACCGTTCCCTCAGCCGCCTTGGTGGCGGTGCCGGCCGGTGCCGCCGGGCTGGGTGCAGCCGTCGACGCGGACGTCGATGTCGCCGCCCGTTGTGCGCTGTAGTCCGATGCCGTCGCGGTGCCGCTCGGGTTGTTGCTCACCGAGTAGCGGCTGTCGCCCTTGGGGACGGTCAGGTCCGGCGGTACGTCGAGCCTGGTGCTCTTGGTGGCCTTGGCGGCGCTCTTGTAGTCGATCTTCTCGGGTTCGAGCATGTCGGTGACCGAGCTGCAACCGGTCACAGTGGCAACGACGGTCAATGCCATCAGGCTGGCGAGCAGGCGCGGGGCCGGGAGCGTTTTACGGGCAAAACTCATCGTGAATCGATTCCTGGAGAGTGTGGATAGGCGCGACGATGCAAAGGGAGCGTGCTTACTGCAGCACGCCGGATTCGCGCAAGGCGTTGCGCACGGTATCGTGGGCACCTGTGCCCAGCGGAACCAGCGGCAGGCGAATGCCGCCCTTCATGCGGCCCATCTGTGCCAGCGCCCATTTGACGGGCACCGGGTTGGGCTCGACGAAGAGCTTGTTGTGCAGCGGGATCAGCTTGTCGTTGATGGCGATCGCGTCAGCGATGCGGCCTTCCATCGCCGCCACGCACAGCTCATGCATCGCGCGCGGCGCGACGTTGGCCGTGACGGAGATATTGCCGGCGCCGCCGCAGAACATCAGCGCCATCGCAGTCGGATCGTCGCCCGAATACACGGCGAAGGACTTCGGCACGGCGCGCAGCAGTTCGGTGCCGCGGCCGATATTGCCGGTTGCATCCTTGACGCCAACGATGCCCGGCACCGATGCGAGTCGCACGATGGTGTCGTTGGCCATATCGGCCACGGTGCGGCCCGGCACGTTGTACAGGATGACCGGCAGGTCCACCGCTTCGGCGATGCGCTTGAAGTGCTGGTACATGCCTTCCTGCGTCGGACGGTTGTAGTAAGGCACGACCTGCAGCGATGCATCGGCGCCGACCTTCTTTGCATACGCGGTCAGTTCGATCGCCTCGGTGGTCGAGTTGCCGCCGGTACCGGCGATGACGGGAATGCGGCCGGCCACATGGTCGACGGCCAGCTTGATCAGTTCGCAGTGCTCTTCGACGGAGACCGTCGGCGACTCACCGGTGGTGCCGACGATGACGATGCCATCCGTGCCTTCGGCAATGTGCCAGTCCAGCAAGGCCTTGAGTGCCGGCAGGTCCAGGCTGCCGTCCTCGTGCATGGGGGTGACAATCGCAACAATGCTGCCCTTGATCATGGTTGATTCGCCGCAAAAATCCAAAACCGTGATTGTAGCGGATCGCCCCTGACGAGGGGCAGAATCAGCTGAGAAAGCAGCGTTTCAGCGTGTTTCAGGCCGAGGGGCCGATCGAGCGTCCCACCAGGAACGCTTCTGGTGTCAGGCCAGCGCGTTATCGGCCAGGTTCGCAGCCAGGTTCGCGGCCAGGTTCGCGGCTGCGTTGCCGCCACGGCGCACGCAGATGCGCTGCACCATCGCCGGCTTGGGGCTAGCGGTATAGCCGTCTTCAAAGGCGATCACACGGAAATCAGATCGGTCAGGATGATCGGCCACCGCCTGCAGCAGCTCGCCCGGGGCGAGCAGGAAGTCGGGATTGGAGGGCTTGCCAAACTGGCCATTGCCCTGCGCGAAGGTCTCGTAGACCAGCACACCGCCCTCGGCAAGACTGGACAGCAGCCAGCGCAGCAGCGGCCGGTGCAGGTAGTTGGTGACGACGATGCCGGTATAACGCCCTTCCACCAGCGGGAAAGCCGGATCGGACTCGGCCCCCGGTCGTTCAAGGTCGAAGGCCTGTGTGCGGATGCGTTCGCCGGCGCTGGCCACCAGCGATTGCGGATCGCGATCGACGGCCAGCACATCGAGCCCGAGGCTGGCCATCAGCCGCGCATGACGGCCGCCACCACAGGCGAGGTCCAACGCCTGCCCGTGCGGCATCAGCGGCGCAAAGCGCCGCACCCAAGCGGAAGGCTGGTCTTGCTGCAGGTGCTGGGACACGTCAGGTAACGATACGCAGGGGAAGTTGATTCAGGTCGCGATGAATCCGGAGCCGGTCAGTTGTACGACAGGCCCATTTCCTCGCGCACGTCGCGCATGGTTTCTTGCGCATACTTGCGTGCCTGATCGCAGCCGTCGGCGACGATCGCGCGCACCAGCGACGGGTCGTCGAGGTACTTTTGCGCACGCTCGCGCATCGGCTCCTGCTCTTTCAGGATGCCATCGATCACCGGTTGCTTGCATTCGATGCAGCCGATGCCAGCCGAGGTGCAGCCCTTCACGACCCAGTCCTTGGTCGCTTCGTCGGAATAGACCTGGTGGAACATCCACACCGGGCACTTCTCCGGATTGCCGGCATCGGTGCGGCGCACACGCGCCGGGTCGGTCGGCATGGTGCGGACTTTCTTCGTCACGGTGTCGCGGTCGTCGCGCAGCGCGATGGTGTTGCCGTAGCTCTTGGACATCTTCTGTCCGTCGAGGCCCGGCAGGCGCGAGGCCTCGGTCAGCAGTGCCTGCGGCTCGACCAGAATCAGCTTGCGGCTGCCTTCGAGGTAGCCAAACAGGCGCTCGCGATCGATCATGGACAGGTTCTGCGCATCGTCGAGCATGGCCTTGGCCTGCTCCAGCGCATCGTCCTTGCCCTGCTGCTGGTATTCGGTACGCAACTCGTTGTACAGCTTGGCGCGCTTGGAGCCCAGCTTCTTCACGGCTTCCTGCGCCTTTTCCTCGAAATCCTTCTCGCGGCCGTACAGGTGGTTAAAGCGGCGCGCGATCTCGCGCATCATTTCGATGTGCGGCACCTGGTCTTCGCCGACCGGCACCATGCTGGCGCGGTAGATCAGCACGTCGGCCGCCTGCAGCAGCGGATAGCCGAGGAAGCCATAGGTGGCGAGGTCGCGGTCGGCCAGCTTTTCCTGCTGGTCCTTGTAGGTCGGCACGCGCTCGAGCCAGCCCAGCGGCGTCGACATCGACAGCAGCAGGTGCAGTTCCGCATGCTCGGGCACCTTGGACTGGATGAAGATGGTCGCCTGCGAAGGATCGATGCCGGCCGCCAGCCAGTCGATCACCATGTCCCAGGTGCTGGTCTCGATGATGGAAGGATCATCGTAGTGCGTCGTCAGCGCATGCCAGTCGGCGACGAAGAACAGGCAGGGATGCTCGGACTGCAGCTTCACCCAGTTCTTCAATGCGCCGTGGTAATGGCCAAGGTGCATCGCGCCGGTGGGGCGCATGCCGGAGACAACACGATCAGGGTACATGGACGTTCTCAGGTCAACAGGAGTTTAAGGGGCGATACCAGGATATTCAGCAAGGCATTGGCGCCGGCAATCACCGGCAGCATCCAGAAGTGCAGCAGGTTCATCATCATCAGCGCAAGGACGATGAAGAAACCGTATGGTTCAAGCCGCGCAAAGCGGAAAGCATAGCGGTTCGGCAGCAGGCTGGTCATGACGCGGCCGCCATCGAGCGGCGGCACCGGGAACATGTTGAACGCGAACAGCACGAGGTTGGTCACGATGCCGGCCTTGGCCATGCGGAAGAAATACTCTTCATCCAGACCGGCGGCGTCGAGCACGAAGAACAGCACCATCCAGCCCAGCGCCATCACCATGTTGGCCAGCGGGCCGGCCAGCGCGACCCACAGCATGTCTTTTTTGGGATGGCGCAGCCGCGAGAAATCGACCGGCACCGGCTTGGCATAGCCGAACAGGAAGGGGCTGTTGAGCAGCGCCAGCACCAGCGGAATGGCAATGGTGCCGATCGGGTCCATGTGCTTGACCGGGTTGAGGCTCATGCGCCCCTGCGAATAGGCGGTCAGGTCGCCGAAGTAGCGGGCTGCGTACGCATGCGCCGCTTCGTGCAGCGTGATCGCAAAGAGGATAGGCAGCGCATAGACTGCTATCGTCTGGATGGTCTCGTTCATATCAGCGGGATTTTAACAGACGGGCAAGCATGGAATCGGCGCTTTCGCCCTGTATGCGCCCTGTATGGGCCCTGCAGTCGCCTTGCATGTCGCCCGGCCTCGAGCGCAGGAGTCGCATGGCGAATCACGCTCGGCCGCCCGCGCTCAGCCGAACAGGCTCACATCGCCCCTGCCCTCGCGCAAGACTACCGGCGCATCGCCGGTCAGGTCGACCACGGTGGTCGGCTGCAGGCTGCAGGCGCCGCCATCGATCACCAGCTCGACCTGCTTTTGCAGCGCATCGCGGATTTCGTCGGGCTCATGCAGAGGCTCGTCGCTGCCGGGCAGGATCAGCGTGGTGCCCAGCAGCGGCTGTCCCAGTTCGGCCAGCAAGGCCTGCGCGATCGCATGCTCGGGCACGCGCAGACCGATGGTCTTGCGCGACGGGTGCGACAGACGGCGCGGCACTTCGCGCGTGGCTTCGAGGATGAAGGTATACGGGCCTGGCGTGGCTGTCTTCAGCAAGCGGTACTGGATGTTGTCCACCCGCGCATAGGTGGCGAGGTCGGACAGGTCGCGGCACAGCAAGGTCAGGTGATGCTTGTCGTCGATGCCGCGAATGCGGCGCAGGCGATCCACTGCCGCCTTGTCATCGAGGTGGCAGGCCAGCGCATAGCTGGAATCCGTCGGCAAGGCGACGATGCCGCCGGCATGGATCATCTCCGCGGCCTGGCGTATCAGGCGCTGCTGGGGATTGTCCGGGTGGATGTGGAAGAACTGGGTCATGAAATGAAAACGACAGTGAGCGTGACTGTCGTTGCCGGCATCTTACCGCAGGGCGAGAGCCGCCACCCTGTCCGGCGTCACACCCGCGCCCTGAAGCCGCAGCCGCCGCGGCGAATGCCGCGGCGGCTGCGGTTGGGCGTGCAGCGCAGGTCGCTTACGCTTGCTGCAGCGCTGCGATGCGCTCTTCGATCGGCGGGTGGGTCGAGAACAGCTCGAAGAAGCCGCTCGAATGATTGATGCCCAGTGCCGCCACCGATTGCGGCATGTCGGCTTCATGCATGCTGCCGAGACGTGCCAGCGCATTGATCATCGGCTGGCGGCTGCCCAGCAGCTGGGCCGAGCCGGCATCGGCGCGGAATTCGCGCTGGCGCGAGAACCAGGCCACGATCATCGAAGCCAGCAGGCCGAACAAGATCTGGCAGACGATCACGGTCACGGTGTAGCCAATGCCGCCGGTCGACTCCTGGTCATTGCGCGACAGCGCGCGGTCGACCACGAAGCCCACCACGCGCGAGAAGAAGACCACGAAGGTGTTCACCACGCCCTGGATCAGGGTCATCGTCACCATGTCGCCATTGGCCACGTGCGCGATTTCGTGGCCGAGCACGGCCTCGACTTCTTCGCGCGTCATGTTCATCAGCAGGCCGGTCGATACCGCAACCAGCGCTTCATTTTTGAATGCGCCGGTGGCAAAGGCGTTCGGCTCACCGTCATACACGGCGACTTCCGGCATGCCGATGCCGGCGCGCTGCGCCAGCCGGGCCACGGTCTCGAGCAGCCATTGCTCGGTGGCGTTCTCCGGTGCGTCGAGCACGCGAGCGCCGGTCGACCACTTGGCCATCGGCTTGCTCATCAACAGCGAAATGATCGAGCCGGCGAAGCCAACCACCAGCGAGAACACCAGCAGCATGCCCACGTTCAGGCCACGCGCCGACAGGAAGCGGTCCACGCCAAGCACCGACAGCACGATGGACAGCACAGCGACCACGGCGATGTTGGTCAGCACGAACAGCAAAATGCGTTTCATAAGGGTTTCTCCGCGTACGAAAGGTCAGGATGCCAGCCCGGCAGTCCCGGCGACATTGTCGCGTCAGACGCTGGCTGCACACCCGCCATTTTGGGGGTAATTGTTGTTTGACAAGTCAGGAAAAACCGAAAATTTTCTTAGATCAGATGAGATATTTTCTCACCAATCATGCCAGACCGGTGTCAGGCCCGAGGGCAGCGGCGGCAAGGCGCCAAGATCGATCCGGGATTCGCCGGGGCCGTGGAAGTCCGAACCGCGCGAGGCCAGCAGGCCGCTGCGGCGCGCGACGTTGGCAAAGGTCTGGTACTGGTCGGGGGTGTGGCTGCCGGTAACGACTTCAATGCCCTCGCCGCCCAGCTCGCGGAAGCGGTCGATCATGGCCCACAGCTGCAAGTCAGTGAACGGATAACGCCCCGGGTGTGCGATCACAGCCCGACCACCGGCAGCGTGTATCCAGTGGACGGCTTCTTCCAGCGTCGCCCAGCGATGCGGTACGAAGCCGGGCTTGCCTTCGACCAGATAGTTATCGAAGACCGCTGAGACGGTCGGCTTCACGCCGGCGTCGACCAGGAAGCGCGCAAAATGCGTGCGGCCCAGCATTTCCGGGTTGTCCGCATATTGCAGTGCGCCTTCGAAGGCACCGGGAATACCGGCCTGCTCCAGTTGGGCAGCGATTTCGCGTCCACGCACCAGGCGGCCATTGCGCACCGAATCCAGCCCGGCACGCAGCGTGGCATTGCTTTCATCGATGCCGAGGCCAACGATATGCACGGTCTTGCCGGCCCAGGTGATGGAGATTTCGACACCGGCCATGAACGGCAAGCCCACCTCCGAGGCCGCTGCGCGCGCGTCAGCGATGCCGCCGACTTCGTCATGGTCGGTCAGGGCCCAGTAGTCGACGCCATTGGCCTTTGCACGTGCCGCCAGCTCGGCCGGCGCCATCACGCCATCAGAGACGTTCGAGTGGCAGTGCAGGTCGGCATTGAGCATGGTCGTGTTCAACAGTGGAAAATCTCGCGCGGGAATGAGAGGAAAATCGGCAAGCTACGTGCAGCGAAAGCGTTTGCCGATTCGCTTCTTGATTCGATAAGCGTCATTGTACGCGCATGCCCCTGCGCTCGCAGGCGGGGGCCGGGCTGCCGCCGCCCGGGCTTGCGCGATCTTGCAGCCGTGCAGTGCGGTCGTTCAGCGCAGTCGTGCAGCGTGGTTGTGCGGCGCGGTCGTGCAGTGCGGTCGTACAGTACGGTCATCAAGTCCGAGCGATCAGGGCGGAAGTTCAGCCCAGAAAGTCTTCGATCACGCGCGCCAGCGCTTCCGGCTGGTCATGATGCAGCATGTGGCCGGCATCGCGGATGATTTCGGTGCGCACGTTGCGGATGCTTGCCTTGCGGCGATCGATCTCGATGCGGGCGGTTTCCTTCGGCCCCATCCAGCGCCAGATATCGGTGTCATCGGCCTCGACCCACAGCACCGGCGCCGTGATCTCGGCCCAGCAGGCAGTGACCTCCTCGGTGCGGTACAGCGTCGCGCTGGTGATCTTGTGCGCCGGATCGCCGAGGATGTCCCACTGGCCATCGGCGTTTTTCGCGGCCCAGTGCCCGGCGAGGAAATGCGCGCGCTCGTCCGTCATGCGCGGATTGTTCTTCCTCAGGCGTGCCGCCACATCCTCCTGCGTCGCATACGGTCGCATCTGCGGCGGCGTACGCAGCTCGTCCAGCCATTGCGCATAACGGCGCGGCGCCTGCTCGGGCCGTGTGGTCGGCAGGCCGAAACCTTCGAGATTGATCAGCTTCGCAATGCGCTGCGGGCGCACGCCGGCATAGATGGTGGCAACATTGCCGCCCATTGAATGACCGAGCAGGTTCACCGGTTCATCTTTCGCATGATGATCGAGCAGCGCGTCGAGGTCGCCGAGATAATCGGCAAACCAGTAGCAGTCGCTGTTGACGCGCTCGGTCAGCCCGAAGCCGCGCCAGTCGGGCGCGATCACATGCCAGTCGCGCGCCAGGCAATCGACGACGAACTGGAACGACGCCGCCACGTCCATCCAGCCATGGAGCATGAAGATCTTCGGTGCGCCTTCGCGCCCCCAGTGGCGGACATGGGTGCGCAGCTTGCGCAGCGTGACGAATTCGGAACGGGACGGCTTGACGGGGATGCTCATCGGCTTCACGAAGAATGGGGGCTTGAGGGCTTAAAATCAGGCGCAAAGCGCTGCTCGGACAGCGCAACGACAACGCGACGACAGCGTAACGATTATAAGGGAGACCCCATGAGCGCCAGGCGCCCTGTCCGCAGCACGAACTTGAACCAGCATGACACGCGTGCCGACCATTACGGCACGCTGTACCGCGACTTCCGCTGGCATGTGCCGGATGATTTCAATATCGCGCAGGCCTGCTGCACGCGCTGGGCCGACGATCCCGACCGTATCGCGATCATCGTCGATGACCCGGACGATGGCGATCGCCAGGTCAGTTTTGCGGAACTGCAGCGCGACGCCAACCGCCTGTCCAACGTACTGCGCGCGCTGGGTGTCACGCGCGGTACGCGCGTGGCGATCGTACTGCCGCAGCGCCCCGAAGTCGCCGTCGCGCACATCGCCTGTCACCAGTTGGGCGCGATTGCGATGCCGATGTCGGTACTGTTCGGCCCCGATGCCCTCGCCTACCGTCTGCAGGACAGCGAGGCGACCGTGTTGATCGCCGACGAGACCGGCCTGCCCAACATCGATGCCGCACGCAGCACCGGTGATGGCTGCCCGGCACTGGCGCGCATCATCGCGATCGACGCCAATCGCGATGATGTGATCGACTGGCATGCGGCACTGGCCAGCACCTCGGACCAGTTCACGCCGGTCGGCACACGCGCGAGCGACCCGGCACTGCTGATCTACACCAGCGGCACGACCGGCTCGCCGAAAGGCGCGCTGATGCCGCAATCGGCACTGATCGGTAACCTGCCCGGCTTCGTCGCTTCGCAGGACTGGTTCCCGCAGGACGGCGACGTGTTCTGGTCGCCGGCCGACTGGGCATGGACCGGCGGCCTGATGGATGCGCTGCTGCCGACGCTGTATTTCGGTAAGCCCATCGTCGCCAGCCGCGCGCGCTTCTCTGCCGAAGGCGCGTTCACGCTGATGGCGAAACATCGCGTGACCAACAGCTTCCTGTTCCCGACCGCGCTGAAGATGATGATGAAGGCCGTGCCCGAACCGAAGCAGCATTACGAGCTGAAGCTGCGCGCCGTGATGAGCGCCGGCGAGGCCGTCGGTGATACGGTATTCCACTGGGCGCAGTCGGCGCTGGGCGTCACGGTGAATGAAATGTTCGGCCAAACCGAGGCCAATTACCTGGTCGGCAATTGCGCGATGCACTGGCCGGCGCGTCCGGGCAGCATGGGACGCCCCTACCCCGGCCACAGGATCGCGGTGCTCGATGAGGCGGGCCATCCGGTGCCGCCGGGCGTGGTGGGTGAAGTGGCGCTGCATCGCTGCGACATCCAGGGCCACCCCGACCCGGTGATCTTTGTCGCTTACTGGAAGCGCGAAGAAGCGACACGGGACAAATATCGCGGCGACTGGCTGCTGACCGGGGATCTGGCCGAGGTCGATGAAGACGGCTACCTCTGGTACCGCGGGCGCGCGGATGACATGTTCAAGGCCGCGGGTTACCGCATCGGGCCATCGGAAATCGAAAACTGCCTGGTCAAGCATCCGGCCGTCGCCAATGCCGCTGTCGTGCCCAAACCCGATGCCGAACGCGGCAACCTCGTGAAGGCCTACATCGTGCTGACTGCCGGCACAGCGCGCAGCAACGACAGTGATGCAGCGCTGGTCGCTGATTTGCAGCAGCATGTGCGCGGCCTGCTCGCGCCGTATGAATATCCGAAGGAGATCGAATTCATCGATGCGCTGCCGATGACGACCACCGGCAAGGTACAGCGGCGCGTATTGCGACTGATCGAAGAAGAACGTGCGAAAAACGCGGCTTAGTAGCGAGGCCGCTTGGCTCCTCAGCCACGCAAGGCGGCCAGCTCTTCGTCAGTGAAGCCGGCGGCGCGCCGCGCTTCGAGGTTGAACGGCCCCTTCAGCACCGGCGCGTTGTAGCGGCGTGCCATATCCGGATAGATCGCAAGCGGGTCCAGCCCGTCGCGCTCGCACAGCCAGCCGTACCAGCGGTTGCCGATCGCCACATGGCCCACCTCATCGCGCAGGATGATGTCGAGGATCGCTGCCGCTTCCGCGTCGCCCGCCTGTGCCAACTTGGCGCGCACGGCCGGCGTCGCATCCAGCCCGCGCGCTTCGAGCGTGCGCGGCACCAGCGCCATGCGCGCCAGCAGATCGTCACGCGTCTTGTCCGCCATTTCCCACAAGCTGTTGTGCGCCGAGAAATCGCCATACGCGTAGCCGAACTTGCGCAGGTGCGCGTCCAGCAGCGAAAAATGCAGTGCCTCTTCGGCGGCGACTTTCAGCCAATCGTCGAAGAAGGCATCCGGCATCGCATCGAAACGCCAGGTGGCATCCAGCGCGAGGTTGATCGCATTGAATTCGATATGGGCCAGCGCATGGATCAGCGCCGCGCGCCCTTCCACGGTATGCATGGGCCGCCGGCCGACTTCACGCGGCGGCACCATCGGTGGCCGTTCGGGCCGGCCCGGAATCCGGGTCGGATCGGCCGGGATACCCGCCGGCGCAAATGCAGGCACATCGCCGCCCGCCAGCCACGCTGCGTGTAGTGCGCGGGTCTGGTCGGCCTTCGTGGCCGGATCGGCCTCGCACAGGCAATGCAGGGCGGCCGCGCGCCAGGCGGCAAGGGAGTGGACGAGCGGTGAGGTCATGCGGTCAGGGGTAAAATGCAGGCCATTCGAAGAACTCCATTGTAAATCCGCAAAAGACCATGGCGATCTACCAGCTCGGCGACATCGCGCCCGACATTCATGACACAGCCTACATCGTCGATACCGCGACCGTGATCGGCAACGTCGAACTCAAGGCCCACACCAGCGTGTGGTTCGGCGCAACGCTGCGCGGCGATACCGAGCGCATCACCATCGGCGAACGCAGCAACCTGCAGGAAGGCGTGATCGTGCATACCGACAAGGGTTATCCGCTGACTGTGGGCAGCAATGTCACCGTTGGCCATCAGGCGATGCTGCATGGCTGCACCATTGGCGACGGCAGCCTGGTCGGCATACAGGCGGTGATCCTGAATGGCGCAAAGATCGGCCGCAATTGTCTGGTCGGCGCCGGCGCGCTCGTCACCGAAGGCAAGGAATTTCCGGATAACTCCCTGATCGTAGGTTCACCTGCCAAGGTCGTGCGCACGCTGACCGAGGAACAGATTGCCGGCCTGATGGCCAGCGCCGAACTGTATGTCAATCGCGCCGCCAACTACCGCGCCAACCTGAAAAAACTGGGCTGATGGCCGCCAGGCTCGGCCGCGACGAATTGGCACGAAGAATTGGCACGACCGAGCAGCGCCTAGCCCTCAGCAACCGATACCGCAACAACGGATAACGCAACAACGAATGAGCGACACCCTGCAACGATTCATGTTCGACAGCTCCCCGGTCCGCGGTGAACTGGTCGAGATTTCCGACGCCTGGCAACAAGTGCAAGCGCGCCGTACCTATCCTGCGCCGGTAACGACCATGCTGGGCGAAATGATGGCGGCCGCGGCGCTGCTGTCGGCCATCCTGAAGTTCAATGGCGCGATCATCATGCAGATCCACGGCGACGGCCCGGTACAGCTGCTGGTGGTGGAATGCGATTCATCGCTGCGCATGCGCGCCACCGCCAAGCTGGCGGAGAATGCGACCATCGCTGAAGATGCAAAGCTGCATGACCTCGTGAATGTGACTGGCCACGGCCGCTTCGCGATCACGCTCGACCCAGCCGACAAGCTGCCGGGCCAGCAGGCTTATCAGGGCATCGTGTCGCTGGACGGCGACTCGGTCGCGACGGTCATCGAGAATTACATGCTGCGTTCGGAACAGCTGGACACCCGGCTGTGGCTGGCCGCTGACGACAAGGTCACGCGCGGTCTGCTGTTGCAAAAGCTGCCGCATGAAGGCGGCACGCCATCGCCGCAGGCCGACTACGAACGCTGGGACCATGTCGTGATGCTGGCATCGACGCTGCGCAAGGAAGAGATGCTGAGCACCGACATCATGACCCTGCTCAATCGCCTGTACTGGGAAGAACAGGTGCGCATCTTCGAGCCGCGCAAGCCATCCTTCCACTGCGGCTGTTCGCGCGAAAAGGTCGGCAACATGCTGAAGATGCTGGGACGCGAGGAAATCGAATCGGCGCTGGCCGACCTCGGCGAGCTCGACATCGACTGCGACTTCTGTGGACAGAAATATGCGTTCGATGCAGTCGATTGCGCACAGCTGTTCGCGACCGACATGCTAGCGGATGCCGTGCAGCAGCCAGGCCGGCAGCAGCATTAAACCCATCGGGAATCAGTGGGGGCGGCTTGGTCACTGCGGGCCTGCCGATGGATGGCAGGCCGGCCAACGCCTGGCCTGCAATCGGGTGCGGGGGTCTCGCCCCGCGAGCTTACTTTGACGGCTGGGTTGCCGCCACGGGTTGCGCCTTGCTCGCACCCGGCTCAAGGACTTGCACGAAGATTTCGTTTTCCTTGATCAGGCCCAGTTCGTAACGAGCGCGCTCTTCGACCGCGCCCGTTCCTTCCTTCAGGTCCTGCACTTCCGACGCCAGCTTGTCGTTGCGCGCCTTGAGTTCCTGTTCCTTGGCCAGCGCCCCATCCAGCTGGCGCGACAAATCCCATACGCGCAGCCAGCCGCCCTTGCCCAGCCACAGCGGGTACTGGATCAGGATCAGCAGTGCCGTCAGGCAGATGAGGATCAGACGCACAGGGCGGTCTCGACTGGCACCGGCCGACTGCCTGCAAGCGCAGCAGCGGCCGGCGCAAGGCCTTAGCGCAGGTTGTAGAAGGCCGAGCGGCCCGGGTAGCTGGCGATGTCGCCGAGGTCTTCCTCGATGCGCAGCAGCTGGTTGTACTTCGCCATGCGATCCGAACGCGACATCGAGCCGGTCTTGATCTGCAGTGCGTTGGTACCCACGGCGATGTCGGCAATGGTCGAGTCCTCGGTCTCGCCCGAACGGTGCGAGATCACGGCGGTATAGCCGGCGCGCTTGGCCATCTCGATCGCTGCGAAGGTTTCGGTCAGCGTGCCGATCTGGTTGATCTTGATCAGGATCGAGTTGGCGATGTGCTTCTCGATGCCTTCTTTCAGGATCTTGGTGTTGGTGACGAACAGGTCGTCGCCGACCAGCTGCACCTTCTTGCCCAGCGCGCGGGTCAGCGTGCCCCAGCCTTCCCAGTCGCCTTCGTGCATGCCGTCTTCGATCGAGATGATCGGGTACTTGTCGCACCAGGTCGACAGCAGGTTGGTGAAGTCAGCCGACGACAGCTTCAGGCCTTCGCCGTCGAGGTGGTACAGGCCATCCTTGTAGAACTCCGATGCTGCGCAATCAAGGCCCAGCGCGATCTGGGTGCCAGGCTCGTAGCCGGCCTTCTCGATCGCCTGCAGGATCAGCTGGATCGCTTCTTCATGGCTCTTCACGGACGGTGCGAAACCGCCTTCGTCGCCGACAGCGGTGGTCAGGCCCTTGTCGTGCAGGATCTTCTTCAGCATGTGGAAGACTTCGGCACCGTAGCGGATCGCTTCGCGGAAGCTGGGCGCGCCGACCGGGATGATCATGAACTCTTGCAGGTCGAGGTTGTTGTCGGCATGCGCGCCACCGTTGATGACGTTCATCATCGGCACCGGCATCTGCATCGCGCCCGAACCGCCGAAGTAGCGGTACAGCGGCAGGCCGGCTTCTTCAGCGGCGGCCTTGGCCACGGCCATCGACACGGCCAGGGTGGCGTTGGCGCCCAGGCGGCCCTTGTTCTCGGTACCGTCGAGGTCGAGCAGGGTCTGGTCGAGGAAAGCCTGTTCGCTGGCGTCCAGGCCCATGATCGCTTCCGAGATCTCGGTGTTGATGTTCTCGCAGGCCTTCAGCACGCCCTTGCCGAGGTAACGCGACTTGTCGCCGTCGCGCAGTTCGATCGCTTCGCGCGAACCGGTCGATGCGCCAGACGGCACGGCCGCACGGCCCATCACGCCCGATTCCAGCAGCACGTCGCATTCGACGGTGGGATTGCCGCGCGAGTCGATAATCTCGCGGCCTACGATGTCAACGATTGCACTCATTCTGTTCTCCAGGAAGGCTTGGTTTTATTGGATACGGAAATACATTCCGATTGCGCGGCACGGATATCGTGGCCGCGCAATCGTCGGATCAGCTGAAGTCGTTCTCGAGGAATGGGGTCTTCTTGACCACGCGATCGAGCTCGGACAGGCTCTGCAGCAGTTCGCGCATGCGGCCCAGCGGCACCGCATTCGGGCCGTCGGACATGGCCTTGGCCGGGTCCGGATGGGTTTCCATGAACAGGCCGCCGATACCGACGGCAACGGCTGCGCGTGCCAGCACCGGCACGAATTCGCGCTGGCCGCCGGACGACGTACCCTGCCCGCCCGGCAATTGCACCGAGTGGGTGGCGTCGAACACAACCGGGCAACCGGTTTCGCGCATGATTGCCAGCGAACGCATGTCGGACACGAGGTTGTTGTAGCCGAAGGACACGCCGCGCTCGCAGGCCATGAAGACATCGGTCGGCAGACCGGCTTCGGCTGCTGCGTCACGCGCCTTCTGGATGACATGCTTCATGTCATGCGGCGCGAGGAACTGCCCCTTCTTGATGTTGACCGGCTTGCCCGACTGCGCACAGGCACGGATGAAATCCGTCTGGCGGCACAGGAAGGCCGGCGTCTGCAGCACATCGACCACCGCCGCGACCGACTTGATCTCGTCGATCTCGTGCACGTCGGTCAGCACCGGCACATTGATCTGGCGCTTCACGGTCGCGAGGATCTCAAGGCCCTTCTCCATGCCCAGGCCGCGGAACGACGAACCGGACGAGCGATTCGCCTTGTCGAACGAGGACTTGTAGATGAAGGGAATACCCAGTTCAGCGGTGATTTCCTTCAGGCGGCCTGCGGTGTCGAGCGCCATCTGCTCGGACTCGATCACGCAGGGACCGGCGATCAGAAAGAACGGGCGATCGAGCCCGACATCGAAGCCGGCCAGCTTCATGCTGCTTTCCTCTGGTCGCCAGCGCCCTTGTGCGCCAGTGCGGCCTTGATGAAGGAGATGAACAGCGGATGGCCGTCACGCGGCGTGGACTTGAATTCCGGGTGGTACTGGACACCCATGTACCACGGGTGAGCCTGTTCGCCCGAACGCGGCAATTCCATGATCTCGCACAGCTGCTCGGTCGGAGTACGTGCCGACACGATCAGGCCGGCTTGCTCGACGCGATCGAGATAATGGTTGTTCGCTTCGTAGCGATGACGATGACGCTCGGTCACTTCGGCGCCGTAGATCTCGGCCGCCAGCGTGCCCGGCTTGACTGCGCAAGTCTGCGCGCCCAGGCGCATGGTGCCGCCGAGGTCGGAATTCTCGTCACGGCGCTCGACTTTGCCGTCGTGGTTCTGCCACTCGGTGATCAGTGCGACGACCGGGTTTTCGGTGTCCGGCTCGAATTCGGTGGAGTTCGCGTTCTTCAGGCCGGCGACATTGCGTGCGTACTCGATCAGTGCGACCTGCATGCCGAGACAGATGCCGAGGTAAGGCACCTTGGTCTCGCGTGCATAACGGGCAGCTGCGATCTTGCCTTCGACGCCGCGCTTGCCGAAGCCGCCCGGCACCAGGATGGCATCGTATTTCGCGAGGCTGGACGCGCCCTTGGCTTCGATCTCTTCCGAATCCACGTATTCGATGTTCACGCGCGATTCGGTATGGATGCCGGCGTGGCGCAGCGCCTCGGTCAGCGACTTGTACGACTCGGTCAGGTCGACATACTTGCCGACCATCGCGATGTTGACTTCGTGCTTCGGGTTCTCGAGCACGTTGACCAGTCGGGTCCACATCGACAGGTCAGCCGGCTTGGCCTCGATATGCAACTTCTCGCAAATGATGCGATCCAGGCCCTGGTCGTGCAGCATCTGCGGAATCTTGTAGATGGTGTCGGCATCCCACACCGAGATCACGGCGTCTTCCTGCACGTTCGAGAACAGCGAGATCTTCGCGCGCTCGTCGTCAGGGATGCGGCGGTCGGCGCGGCACAGCAGCGCATCCGGCGAGATACCGATTTCGCGCAGCTTCTGCACGCTGTGCTGGGTCGGCTTGGTCTTCAGTTCGCCGGCCGACTGCAGGTAGGGCACCAGCGTCAGGTGCACGAAGGCGGCGCTGTTGCGGCCCGAACGCAGCGACAGCTGGCGCGCGGCTTCCAGGAAAGGCAGCGATTCGATGTCGCCGACGGTGCCACCGATCTCGACGATCGCCACATCGTAGCCTTCGGCGCCGCGATGGATGAAGTCCTGAATTTCGTTGGTGATATGCGGGATCACCTGCACGGTCTTGCCCAGGTATTCGCCGCGACGTTCCTTGCGGATCACCGATTCATAGATCTGGCCGGTGGTGAAATTGTTCACCTTCTTCATGCGCGCGCTGATGAAGCGCTCGTAATGCCCCAGGTCGAGGTCGGTCTCGGCGCCGTCATCGGTGACGAACACTTCGCCGTGCTGGAACGGGCTCATCGTTCCGGGATCGACGTTGATGTAGGGGTCCAGCTTGAGGAGGGTGACTTTGAGGCCGCGCGATTCGAGGATCGCTGCGAGAGACGCTGCCGCGATTCCCTTGCCCAGGGAAGACACGACGCCGCCAGTGACGAATACAAACTTGGTCATTGCAGGGTAGGCCGGTGAGGCACTAGCGTGAAATTCGAATTATACCGCACAGAACCTTCCCGCCCCGGACGAATTGATGTTTACCGTTTGCCAAGCCCGGTGGCTTGCGCATCGACCAGCGCGGCCTGATGCATGACGATCAATGCAGAATCACGGCGAATAGCTGATTGACAGACGAAAAAACGACTCGCGCCCCTGCGATTCCGGCAGTCCCGAGATCTCGTTGCTGCGCCCGACCAGCGACACCCGTACCGCCCAGGATGCGCGCTGCCATTGCAGCCCGGCCTCGATTTCGCCGGTCGCGCGCCGCGGTCGCACCGTCCGGCCGGGATCACTGCTGAACAAGCCGCCCTGCAGCGTCGCATCGTAAGCCACCGCCCGCACGCCGGCGCGCAGGAAGCCGTAGGCCACCGTATCGCCGGGTGCCGCACGCAGGCGGCCGGCGCGCAGGGTCCCGTCCAGCATCAGGTCGGTAAAGATATTCCCGACCCGCAGCGCCAGGCCCGGCCGCAGGTCAACGCCGGACCCGAACTTCCAGGCCGGCGCGCGCGCACCGACATGCGCGACCAGCCCGGGCTCGTTCGCTATCTGCGTGCTCCAGCCCAGCGGCCGCGGCTGGTTCATCACCCGGTGCAAGAACTTCTGGGTGGACGCGCCGCCGGCGCAGGGCCCGAGGCAGCCGATATCCAGCCCCCAGGCCAGCTCGCTGCCGTCGTCGGCCTCGACCCGGTAAGCCGCACCGGCATACAGCCAGCCGGCATACGGCCGGTCCAGCGGTCCCAGCAGTTCCGGCGGCGTGTTCACATGCTTGGACGTGTAGAGCTGCTGGCCGAAGCGCCAGGCAATCGAGCGCCAGCCGCCGGCCTCGCGCAAGCGATGGCTGTGGGTCAATCGCAGGCCACTGGTATACAGGCCATCGGAGCGACGGAAAGGTATCGAGTCATTGTCGATGTCGAGCGTGGTCGTCGGCCTGCCCTGCTCCAGAATCGCGTCGGCATCGGCGCCCCACGCATTGGCGAGCGCAGGCCAGCACGACACCGCCAACACCGGCCATACCCATGTTCGCTTGCCCATGCTGTCCGCTCCGACATCAAAGCCGTCGATGCTGGCATGCGCAAAGCGACGCGCACGGGGCGTGCATCAATCCTGTACGCCGAACCGGACGATGCCGGTCAATCCGGCGCACAGTGCGCAGGCCGCCAGTAGCGGCGTTGCTCGCAACGAAAGGCGCGCACCTGAAGGTCCGGACTGGTGTCGACGCGGATCGCGCCAGCCTCGTCGCTACGCTGCATCCTGATCCCGCGCTGCCGGTAACGCTCGACCACCTCGGTCTTCGGATGCCGATAGCGATTGCGGTAGCCGACCTGGAACAGCACCCAGTCCGGGGCGACCGCGTCGAGGAAGGCGGCGGTCGACGATGTTCCGCTACCGTGGTGCGGCGCCAGCAAGACCTGCGCATGCAGGCCTTCACCTGCGCGCTCCAGCAATGCGCGTTCTTGCGCCTTTTCGATATCGCCAGCCAGCAGCGCCACCTGCCCTCCTGAACTAATGCGCAGCGTGCAGCTGCGCGCATTGGTCTTGCGTTCGTCACGGTCGGTTGCCAGCGGATGCAACACCTCGAACCAGACACCGTCCCACTGCCAGCGCTGGCCAGCCACGCAATGCACATGGTTCGCCTGCCCGCGCAGCAGCGGGTGCGACGCCACCAGCGATGACGCAAACCAGCCGACCGGCAGCGCCGCCAATACCGAGGCCGCGCCGCCCGAATGATCGAGGTCGGCATGCGACACCACCAGCGCATCCAGCCGCGTGATGCCGCGTGCCCTCAGGTAAGGCAGGATCACGCGTGAACCCGCATCCGAACCGGATGGCCATGCAGGTCCGGTGTCATACAGCAGCCGATGGTGCGCGGTTTCAACCAGCACCGCATTGCCCTGCCCGATATCGAGTGCTGTCAGCGAGAACCCATGCGGCGGCGCTGACGGCGCGGCCAGCAGGAGCGGCAGCCAGCACAGCACACCGGCCCAGCGCCAGGGCCAGCCGCGCGGTGCCAGCAGCCACAGCGTGCCTGCGACAGCAATCGCAAGCGTCATCGCATCCGGTTGCGGCACCAGCCATGCAACGGCGGTCCTGCTGGCTCCGTTGGCGACGGCGCCAGCAGCCAAGCTGCCCTGAGCGATGGCAGCAAAGAAGGCGACCATCGCCTCCAGAAGGTCAACCAGCAACGCGAAAGCCGCATGTGCGCCGACTAACAGCCATGCGCACAATGGCTGCGGTAACACCACGCCCAGCAAGGCCAGCGGCGTCACGATGAAACTCACCACCGGTATCGCCAAAGCATTCGCCAGCGGCCCCACCAGTGACAACTGTCCGAACAAGCCTGCGCTCAGCGGCACCAGCCCTGCCGTGACAACCAGTTGCGTGCGCGCTGCCGATATGAGCGCCTCGCGCCAGGCCAAGCGACGCCGCGCACCGCCCTGCTCCGGCGGTCTATCACGCTGGTTCACGCGCCCGGCCGACGCAAACAGGATGCAGGCGATCGCGCCAAACGACAGCCAGAAGCCGGGCCACAGCAAGGCCCACGGGTCGACGATCAGCACCACCAGCAAAGCGGCCGCCAGCACGCGGGATGGCGGCAGCAGGCGCGCGCCGAATTGCGCGGCCGTGACCACGGCCAGCATCAGCAAGGTACGCATCGCCGGCACACCAAAACCGGCGAGTGCCACATAGATCAGCGCCACCGACAGGCCAGCCAGCGCGCCGGCCTTCTGAGCAGGCAAGCGCAAAGGCAAGGGAATGCGCCGCCAGCTTCCGCGCCGCCATGCCGATCGCATCGCGGCAGCTGCCAGCGCGGCAATCATCGTGATGTGCAGGCCCGAAATCGATACCAGATGACCGATGCCGGTCAGGTTGAAGAGCTGCCGTTCGCGTTCCGTGATGCCGCGCTGGTCGCCGATAACCAGCGCCACGATCACACCGGCATGACGCGCCGATGGCAATGCCTGCTCCATGCGCTGGCGCAGCCATTCTCGTGCACGGCCGACGCTGTCACGCACGCTGAAGACGAAGGCGTCGCGCCGCGTCGCGTTCTGCTGACGCACGTAACCAGTCGCGCGCACGCCTTCCGACAGCAGCCAGGCCTCTTCGTCAAAACCATAGGGATTCGCCAGTCCGTGCGGCTGCTTCAGCCTGACCGTCCATTTCCAGCGCTCGCCGGGATGCACCACCTGCCTTTGCCCCGCATCGAAGCCATCGCCGTCATACCAGCCCAGGGCCAGCGTGCTGGGCAGAAGTACCGGCGTATCACCGTCACGCGCGCTTTCAATCTCGAAGCGGAAGCGCTGTCCGCGCCCGACATCGTCGGGCAGGCTGGCGACGATGCCGGTCACCTGCAGGTCGCGGCCTTCGAGCGCCGATGGCAGCGCCTCGGCCAGCCGCCAGTGCGCACGTGCAGCGGCCCATCCACCGCCGCACAGCAAGCCGGCCAACAGCAGGCAAGCTGGCGCAAGCACACAAGTCGTCCGCCACCACGGAGCCGGCGTCGAACAGGTTGGGAAGGTGTCGCCCGGGGAGCGAAGGCTGATCGCCACCAGCAACAGCAGCAAGCCAGCGAGCGAAGCGACAGCGATGGCCACAGGCGCAGGCAGCGCTGCCTGGCATTGCAGCCACGCAGTACCGGCCAGCCAGCCTGCCGCCAGCAGGCGCACTCAGGCCATCATCAGGCTGCCAAGGCGAGGCAGTACGCGCGCCACGTTTTGCGTGGTGTGATGCGCGATGTCTGCCACAGGCTGGCCGCGCAGCTCGGCCAGCTCCGCAGCGATGCGGGGCAGCTGCGCCGGCACGTTCACCGCCGGATGCAGCCAGGAGGGGGAAATATCAGGCGCATCGGTCTCGAGCACGATGCCATCCAGCGCAAGCGATGCGGCGAGCCGCCGAATCTGCAGCGCACGCGTGAAGGTCATCGCGCCGCCGAAACCGAGCACGAAACCGAGGCCCGTGAAAGCGGCAGCCTGCTGCTCGCTGCCATTGAACGCATGCGCGATGCCGCCGCGTACACGGATGCGACGCAGCTGCTTCAGCAGCTGGTCTTGCGAGCGGCGCACATGCAGGATCACCGGCAGGTCGAAGTCGCGCGCAATCTTCAGCTGCTCGACATAAAAATAGTCCTGCTTGTCGCGCAGCGGGCCATCCTTCAGTTCAGGAATGAAAAAGTCGAGGCCGATCTCCCCGACGGCAACGAAACGCGGGTCGGCCATCGCCTGCGCCACCCGGGCGCGCAGCGCGGCCAGGTCTTGCTCGTCGGCTTGCGGCACATACATCGGATGGATGCCCAGCGCATAGACACAGGAAGGATGCTGGTGCGCGATCGCGGCCACGGTGTCGAAATTGGCGCGCTCCACCGCAGGCACCACGATCCAGCGCACGCCGAGCGCTGCCGCCTCATCAGCCACCTCGGCGGGCGTGCGGCCGAATTCAGCCGCATCGAGATGACAATGACTGTCGATCAGTGCGGCAGGCATCGCGGTGTCAGACGGGTATCAAACGAGGCCGTCCGGCCCCAGATGCAGCACGCGGTCGCAGCGCGCCGCGAGTTCGGGGTCATGGGTCACGATTACGAAGGCCGTGCCCAGCGTCTGCGACAGTTCCAGCATCAGGTCGAACACGTCGTGCGCCGTCTGGCGGTCGAGGTTGCCGGTCGGCTCGTCAGCCAGCACGCAGGCCGGCTGCGTGACCAGCGCCCGAGCCAGCGCCACACGCTGGCGCTCGCCGCCCGACAGTTCGCCCGGCACATGTGACAAGCGCGCTCCCAGACCCACGCGTTCCAGCAACGCCGCCGCCGTCGCCCGTGCCTGTGCGCGCGGCTGGCGGCGGATCAGCAAGGGCATCGCAACATTGTCGAGTGCGGTGAATTCGGGCAGCAAATGATGGAACTGGTAGACAAAACCGAGCGAACGATTGCGCAGATCGCCGCGCACCTGTTCGGGCAAGGTCGCGAAGTCGCGGCCCAGCAGCTCGACCTTGCCGGCGCTGGGCACATCCAGACCGCCGAGCAGGTGCAGCAGCGTCGACTTGCCCGAGCCAGACACGCCGACGATGGCCACCCGCTCGCCGGCATGCACTTGCAGCGAAATATTGGCGAGCACGGTCAGCTTGTCGCGCCCCTGTGCGAAGCTCTTGCCGAGTCCGGTGCATGACAGCACGACGCTGCCCTGCGCGACGGGCGGCTGTACTTCTTGATTCATGATGGCCTCACTCATAGCGCAGCGCCTCCGCCGGACGCACGCGCGCGGCGCTCCAGCTCGGATACAGCGTGGCGAGGAAGGCCAGCAGTACCGCCATGCCGCCGATGCGGCCCACATCCGGCCAGCGCAGGTCGGACGGCAGCGCGCTGATCAGGTAGATATCACGCGGCAGGAACTGCACGCCGAACAGGGACTCGATGAAAGGCACGATGACGTCGATATTGATGGCCACCAGTACGCCCAGCGAGACGCCGATCGCAGTGCCGATCAGCCCTACCAGCGCGCCCTGGATGATGAAGATGCGCATAATCGACGCCGGCGATGCGCCCAGCGTGCGCAAGATCGCAATGTCGGCCTGCTTGTCGGTCACGGTCATCACCAGCGTCGACACCAGGTTGAAGGCTGCGACAGCAATGATCAAGGTCAGGATGATGAACATCATCCGCTTCTCGGTCTGCACCGCGGCGAACCAGTTGCGGTTCTGCTGCGACCAGTCGCGCAGGTAGAGGTCGCCTTTCAGCTGTACCGACAGGTCGGCTGCCACTTCGGGCGCGAGTTGCATGTCGGCCAGCTTCAGCCGCAGGCCGCTGGGGCCGGCCAGCCGGAACATGCGCTCGCCGTCTTCCAGATGGATGAAGGCCAGCGACGAATCGAACTCGTAGTGCCCGGCCTCGAATATGCCGGTCACGTTGAACTGCTTCAGCCGCGGCAACACGCCAGCCGGCGTGACCTGCCCTTGCGGCGCAATCAATGTCAGCTTGTCGCCGAGGTGCAGGCCCAGGCTGCGCGCCAAGGCGCTGCCGATCACGATATTGAACTCGCCCGGCGCCAGGCTCTGCAGGCTGCCCTGCACTACCTGCGATGCGACGTCCGACACTTTCGGCTCTTCGGACGGCAGGACGCCGCGCACCACCACGCCGCGTACCGTGTCATTGCGGGTGACCATCGCCTGCCCGTCGACGAAAGGCGCGGCGCCGCGCACCTGCGGATGACGCAGGGCCTGCGCCGCGGTGTCCTGCCAGTCCGGCAAGCTGCCGGAGCCGTCGAAGACCTCGACATGCGACAACACTGACAACATGCGGTCGCGCACTTCCTTCTGGAAGCCGTTCATCACCGACAGCACGACGATCAGCGCGGCGACGCCCAGCGCAATGCCGGCCATCGAAATCAGGGAAATGAAGGAAATGAAGCTGTTGCGCGCACTGCGGCGGCTGGCGCGCGTATAGCGCAGACCGATGGTCCACTCGAACGGCGGGTCGTTGAAAAATGCCAATCAAGGCTCCGAAATATCTGCTGGGATGTCGGCAGGGTTGTCTGCCGAGCAGCCCGAAGTTTGCCACAGCCGCAGGATGGCAACCAAAACGCTGTTGCGCGCGCGTCGCCGAAAACGACAGGCTGGCTGTCGCAGGCTTCCCGCTGCCGCGACCAGTCTGCCAGTTCACCTACAATGCCGGCATGCCTGCCCCTACCTTGCTGATTCCGTTTGCGCTGCCCCCCGCCGAACACGCCAAAGACTTGCTGAAATCGCTGCGCCTGCCCGCACTGGCGACCTTGCTCGCCCGAGCGAGCGATCATCGCGTGTCAAACGAAGACCCTTTTGCGCCGGCGCTGCCGCATGAAAAATGGCTGGCAGCCGCCCCGGGCGACAACAGCCCGCCCGTGGCGCATGCGCTGATGCAGTCCTTCGGCTTGCCGGTGGCCGACGGCCACTGGTTCCTGCTGCAACCGGTCCATCTGCACATCGCGCGCGATCATCTGGTGCTGACCGATCCGCAGGCGCTGCACATCAGCGATGCTGAAGCGCGTACTTTGTATGACGCCATTGCACCGCTGGCGAATGAAGCCGGCCATGAATTGACCTTTGGCGATGCGCGCCACTGGTTCCTGCGTGCCGACGGCTGGGCCGGGCTGCGGACCTGCACGCCATCGGCGGCATGCGGACACAACGTGGATATCTGGCTGCCGCGCGGTCCCGGCGAGCGCGACTGGCGCCGGCTGCACAATGAAGTACAGATGCTCTGGCACCAGCATCCGGTCAGCGAGACTCGCGATGCATCGGGAATGCCGCGCATCAATGCGCTGTGGCTCTGGGGCGGCAGCATTGCCGCGATGGCCGGTCCGACTTCCCTTTCATCGTCTGCCGCCGCATCCGGCTTGTCGCCCGCAGGTTCGCGTGCAGAGCCCGCACCGGCGTATGTGAATTACCTGCTCGGTCGCCCCGACGCGGCATTGACGATCGATACCCGGCTGGTATCGCCATCGCTGGCCGGCGACTGGTCGAGCTGGCTGGCGGCGATGCAGGCGCTGGAAGCCGAGCGTTTCGCGCCCTTGCTGGCGTCGCTGAAATCCGGGGAGACCGGCGAGGCCACGTTGCTGCTGTCCGATGCCGGCCGGCTGGCCGAATGGCGGGTGACGCGCCATGGCATGCGAAAATTCTGGCGATCCCCGTCGCTGGCGAAACTTGCATTGCTGCCCGCCTGACCAACAACCTTGCAACCCGGGCAGCGCCCGCGCCGACCGATTCCGATGACCCGCATTGCCCTCAGATCCTATTCCCCGCGCCAGGCCGAGATGCTGGCGCAGCAAGGCCTGCACCCGGTGCTGGCGCGACTGGTCGCCGCCCGCGGCCTGGCGGATCCGCGCGAACTCAATACCGAGCTGAACGCGCTGATCGCGCCGACGGCGCTCACCCAGGTCGACAAGGCCGCCCTCTTCCTCGCCGACGCCATTGATGCCGGCAAACGCATGGTGATCGTCGCCGACTATGACTGCGACGGCGCCACCGCCTGTTCGGTGGCGATCCGCGGCCTGCGCTCGATGGGCGCGACGGTCGATTACATCGTGCCCAACCGCTTCGAGTACGGCTATGGCCTGACGCCCGAAATCGTCGACCTGACCGCGCGCGAAAAATCGCCGGACATCATCATCACCGTCGACAACGGCATCGCCAGCATCGCCGGCGTCGCCGAGGCCAACAAGCGCGGCATCGCCGTCGTCGTCACCGACCACCACCTGCCCGGCGAGCAGTTGCCGGACGCGGCCGTGATCGTGAATCCGAACCAGCCGGGCTGCGGCTTTCCGAGCAAGAATCTGGCGGGTGTCGGCGTCATGTTCTATACGCTGCTGGCCCTGCGCGCAGAGCTGCGCAAGCGCGGCCGCTTCGACACCGCAACCCAGCCGCGGCTGGATGCGCTGCTCGATCTGGTGGCGCTGGGCACCGTGGCCGATGTGGTGAAGCTGGACGCCAACAACCGCATCCTCGTCGCACAGGGATTGCAGCGCATCCGTCAGGGGCGCGCGCACCCGGGCATTGCGGCACTGTTCTCGGTGGCCGGCCGCGAGATGCGCAAGGCCACGCCTTTCGACCTCGGCTTTGCGGCCGGACCCCGGCTGAACGCCGCCGGGCGGCTGGCTGACATGTCGCTGGGCATCGAATGCCTGCTGACGGATGACAACACCCGCGCCTGGGCGATTGCACGTGAGCTCGACGGCATCAACCGCGAGCGGCGCGACATCGAGGCCGGCATGCAGGAGGCAGCGCTGGCCTCGCTGGAGAACATCGACCCGCGCGACAACGCCACGCTGACCTTGTTCAACCCCGACTGGCATCAGGGCGTGATCGGCATCGTCGCGTCGCGCCTGAAAGAAAAGTTCTACCGGCCCACCATCACCTTCGCGCCGGCTGGCGACGGGCTGATCAAGGGTTCGGGCCGTTCCATCCCGGGCTTCCATCTGCGCGATGCGCTGGATCTGGTCTACAAGCGCCATCCCGAGCTGATCGACAAGTTCGGCGGCCATGCGATGGCAGCCGGCCTGACGCTGAAGGAAGCGGATTTCCCGGCCTTCGCTGCCGCGTTTGAAAAGGTCGGCCGCGAATGGCTGACCGCGAACGAGCTCGAGCATGTGATCGAGACTGATGGCCCGCTGGAGCCACAATATTTCAGCCTCGACTTCATCACGATGCTGGAACAGCAGGTCTGGGGCCAGGGCTTCCCGCACCCTTTGTTCTGCGATGAATTCCGCGTCCTGAACCAGCGCGTGCTGAAGGAACGCCACCTGAAGCTGCAGCTGGAAAAGGATGGCCGGCAATTCGACGCGATCTGGTTCAACCATGCCGACGGCCTGCCGACGCGCATCCGCGCAGCCTACCGGCTGGACGCCAACGAGTTCAACGGCCGCACCACGGTGCAGCTGATGATCGAGTTTGCCGAGGGCTGCGACCCGGCCGGCTGACGGAACGACAACAAGTCGTAGCGCATCCCGCAAGCATTTCCATTCGCGACAGGCTGGCGGCCGCGGCTTAGATTGGCTCGCATGAGCCTACACCTGAACCCGTCGGCACGCATCACGACGCCCGGCTCGCCCGCGACAGCGAGCCCCGCCACCACAGGTGCGGTGTCCGATGCTGGCCAGCAAGCGCCTGATGCCGGGGCCATACCGGCTTCATCATCCCGCATCGGCCCGGCCGCCGAGTTGAACCGCGGCCTGATGCAAGATGCCATCAGCATGATGACCGTGCTCGAGGGCCGTATCAATGCGCTGCCGGCTGACGCCGGCTCGGCCGTGATCAGGGAGGGCGCCGAGGCCTTGCTGACTGCTGCCGAATGCCTGCTGACGGCCGGCGCCGACAATCCCTCGGGACTGTCCGTCGAAGACCTGGCCTCGCTGCGCGATCATGCCGCGGTGCTGCAGAAAACGGCATTGGCGCTCAAGAGCATGCATGCCAACATCCGGCAAGCCGGAAATGCCAGCCCGACGACCACCGAAGCCCGGGAACGCAAAGCCATTGCCGGCGAGCTGCTGGATGTGGTGCAAAAAGTATCGACCGCGCTGCGCGGGTCGCTGCGAGAGTTTTCGGGCACAGGCCCGCAGGCCGCGCCCACCTGGACTACCAGCGACGGTGTCGACCTGACCAAGCAGCTGCTCGGCAGCAGCGTCTCTACCCCCGAAGCTGCCATGCCTGCTGCGCCGATACTGCGCGCGATAGGGAATTGGGAGACGGTCAACCGCGGCAATGTCCGCGATGCACTGGCGCGGCTGCCCAGTGCGATGCTGCTGTCATCGACAGACCGGAATTTCGTCCAGCTTCAATACGATAACGTGCGCAGCGAACTCGCCAGCGTCAAAGCCGCTGCCGACCAGCTGCGCGCAGCAGGCCAGCTGGCGCCGGGTGCGGCAACCCGGCTTGACCATTTCATGGCCACCCTGCGTGACGCGATGTGCAGCCTGCAGAGCGTGCTGGACGTGGTGGAAGAATATCGCTCGCCGGCTTCGGTGCAAAATGTCTGCACGGCCAAGATGATCGAGATCGATGCGGCACTGGCCGTGCTGGCGACCGAGCCGGGCAAGCACGGCAGCCTGGCGCGCGCGCTGGCCGACAGGCGCATCGCCTTTGCCCGATTGCGCGACAACCCCGGTAGCGCCGATGCGGCCCGCTTGCTGGGCAAACCGGCCATCTCCGGTCCGGCGCGTCTGCTGCATCCTATCGATGCCATGCGCCAGACGCTCAGGCTGGACAAGGCCGTCGCGCGCATCTTCGACAACCCGACCCTGATCCACAAGTACGAAACGCTGGAAACCGTTCATTTCTCCGAGACCCAATTGCTGGCGCGGATGCTGAAAGGGGTGGGCATAGAGAATTCGAGCGAACGGCTGTCAACGGCGATCGGGCACGTGCTGAACCAGCGGCCATGGGGCGTGATCAACAGCCGCATCGTCATACCTGTCGCCATTGGCAACGGGGACGATGCGCAACCGGTGATGACGGTCACCTCGAACGCCACCGTCACGCCGGCCGGCACGATACTGAACGACCCGCAGCGCATACAGTTCCTGTCCAGCGGCAGCGCCATCACGGCAGACACGGTCAAGGCTTACCAACACACGGCAGCCGATGGCAGCCAGGTCACTGGCGGCTTCAATTCGCATGACACCACCGAGGCCACCCACGCGGTGATGGCCGCCCACACCGAGCTGAACATGAATGGCAAAGTCTTGCTCGGCGCCACCCGCACCGGCGTCAATGCACCGTATGAACTCGACGGCGAGCACCTGCGCGCGATGCCGGTCGCGCAAGCGGCATCGCTCATACGCAGCGTAATCGGCGCGGCCCAACGCGAAGCGACCCGCGTGCAGCTGGGCGGCGCCCCGGTCCAAGCCGATGGAACGACGGATGCCCATGCCGACGCAAAGCCCGCAATGCAGGCAAACCCGCTGCGAGCGGACTTCGTCAGTGAACTGGGTAATGACGCGGAGGCATTGCTGGCGACCGGCGGCGCCGACGACGCGCTGGTACAGCGCGTGGCCGGCAGCAAGGTGCTGGCCGGGCTGGTGGTGCGGCAGGCGGCGCTGAACCGCGTGCGAGAAACCTTTCTGGTGGAGATGACGCGCTCCCCCGCCTTTGCCGACCAGATCGCAGCCGGCGAGCCGATTTCCTTCATGTCGCTGTCGCTGCTGACACCGGATGCGATGCGCGCCTCGCTGGCCAGCCGCTCCCCGTCGCTGAAGGAATTCGACGAAAAGACCATGCTCGAAATCCAGGTGCGCGCATGGCAGGACCTGCAGGCGGAGATCGATGGCGGTGGCATCGTCGTCAATGGCAAGACGGTGCTGGCCAACATCCTCGCCTTCAATTTCGGCGTCAACGCCGGCGCGGTCGGCGGCATTGCCCGTAATCCGGTGCTGGGCGAAGCCGTCAGCGGCACCGTCTTTGCCAACCAGCTGACCAATGCCGCCGCCATGGAAAGGCTGATCGGCGCGTCCTTCGCCAGCGGCGTGGCCGACAATGGCAGCAATGCGGTCGACCGGTATCTTGCCCGGCAAGACGCCGCGCTGGCGGCACTCCATGCCGAGCGCAACCCGTCGGCCGCCACGGTGGCGCAGATCGCGCGCATCCATCGCGACAAGAGCGTCGTCAACCAATTGCGCGCGCAGATTGCCGAGATCTGGACCTCGGGCAGCTACACAGTGGCGGGCCAGGAACCCTACAAGCTGGTGTCGCGCCTGCTGGTGCTGCACCACATGATCGACGGCGGCAGCCAGTTCAATTGCAAGAGTGGCAAAGACCGCACCGGCCAGCTCGATGTCGAAGCCAAGTTCCTCGCTTTCCAGATCGAGAACAATGGCGGCCATGTGCCCCGGCCCGACCGCGAGCGCGGTTCGCTGGAAAGGCTGCAATTCTCGGCTTTCGTGTTCCAGGACGAGGCGCGGCGCACGATGCAGGCGTATGCCACCGGCTATGGCGGCTCCAAGCTGGCCGGCGTGCCCTCGCTGTACCGGAACTTCCTGATCGACCTGCAGGGCCACAAGAATGAGGCCAAACGGGTGATCGCCGAATTCATGGGGCTGGCCCACTTCACGAAGGCCTGACGCCCCCTTCGGCAGCCCGTCGGCGGCCCTGCGCTCCGGTATAATCTCGGGTTTTTGCCGGAACCCGATTGCCATGGAAGCCGAACGCCTCAACGCCCTCACCGCCCTGCTCGCCGACCTTGGCACGCGCGAGCAAGAACTTCGGAGGTATCTTTGACTTCGATCTGAAGTCAGAGAAACTCGAGCAAGTCAACGGCGAACTCGAAGACCCGAAAGTCTGGGACGACCCCAAACGCGCCCAGGACCTGGGCCGCGAAAAGAAATCCCTCGAAGACGTCGTCGAAGCCCTGACCCGCATCAACGGCGGCATCAAGGATGCCACCGAGCTGCTGGAAATGGCGCGCGAGGAAGGCGACACCGACACGCTGGAAGCCGTCGAGGCTGATGCGCATGAGCTGCGCACCGCGGTCGAAGCGCTGGAATTCCGCCGGATGTTCTCCAACCCGCTGGACAAGAACAACTGCTTCATCGACATCCAGGCCGGCGCCGGCGGTACCGAAGCCCAGGACTGGGCATCGATGCTGCTGCGCCAGTACCTGCGCTATTGCGAACGCAAGGGCTTCAAGACCGAGATCCTCGAAGAGTCCGAAGGCGAAGTCGCCGGACTCAAGACCGCGACCATCAAGGTCGAGGGCGAATATGCCTATGGCCTGCTGCGCACCGAGACCGGCGTGCATCGCCTGGTGCGCAAGTCGCCGTTCGATTCGGCCGGCGGTCGTCACACTTCGTTCTCGAGCCTGTTCGTTTACCCGGAAGTCGATGACTCGATCGAGATCGACGTCAACCCGGCCGATGTGCGCGTCGACACCTACCGCGCCTCCGGTGCTGGCGGCCAGCACATCAACAAGACCGACTCGGCCGTGCGACTGACCCACGTCCCGTCGGGCATCGTCGTGCAGTGCCAGAATGACCGTTCCCAGCACCGCAACCGCGCCGAAGCCTGGGCCATGCTGAAGTCGCGCCTGTTCGAACTCGAAATGCGCAAGCGCATGAGCGAGCAACAGAAGCTGGAAGACGCGAAGACCGACATCGGCTGGGGCCACCAGATCCGTTCTTACGTGCTGGACCAGTCGCGCATCAAGGACTTGCGGACCAACTTCGAGACCGGCAATACCAAGGCCGTGCTCGATGGCGACCTCGACGACTTCATTGCGGCCTCGCTGAAACAGGGCGTGTAAGCCGCCCCGCGTCAGACACGTAGCAGAACGCGGCACGTCCGGACCGGCAAGCCGCAGCAAGCAAAAGTATTTGGATAAAAGCCGCAGCAAGCGGCAGCGAACAACTGGTGGCCCCCTACTGCCACCGGCAACCGAGAGCAGAAAAATGATGACTGACAAACACGACGGCGTACTCGAAGAACGCGACGAGAATTCCATCATCGCCGAGCGCCGCGCGAAGCTGGCCGCGATCCGCGAACAGGGCGTCGCCTTCCCGAATGATTTCCGTCCGCAGCACAAGGCATCCGACCTGCATGCACAGCATGGCGAGACCGAACGTGAAGCGCTGGAAGCAGCCGCCGTGCACGTGGTGGTCGCCGGCCGCATGATGCTGAAACGCGTGATGGGCAAGGCCTCGTTCGCGACCGTCCAGGATGCTTCCGGCGCGCGCTGCGACGGCCGCATCCAGCTCTACATTTCGAACGACGCTGTCGGCGAAGAGCTCCACAACGCGTTCAAGCACTGGGATATCGGCGACATCCTCGGCGCCGAGGGCACGCTGTTCAAGACCAAGACCGGCGAACTGACCGTCAAGGTCACCAGCATCCGCCTGCTGACCAAGTCGCTGCGCCCGCTGCCGGACAAGTTCCACGGCCTGCACGACCAGGAAACCAAGTACCGCCAGCGCTACGTGGACCTGATCATGAGCGAAGAGACGCGCCGCACTTTCAAGGCACGTACCGCTGCGATCGCATCGATCCGCCGCTTCATGGATGCCGAAGGCTTCATGGAAGTCGAGACGCCGATGCTGCACGTGATCCCCGGCGGCGCCGCGGCCAAGCCCTTCATCACCCACCACAATGCGCTGGACATGGAAATGTTCCTGCGTATCGCTCCCGAGCTCTACCTGAAGCGCCTGGTGGTCGGCGGCTTCGATCGCGTGTTCGAAGTCAACCGCAACTTCCGTAACGAAGGCGTGTCGCCGCGACACAACCCCGAGTTCACGATGATGGAGTTCTACGCGGCCTACGTCGACTACAAGTGGCTGATGGACTTCACCGAAGCGCTGATCCGCAAGGCGGCAATCGATGCCCATGGCACCGCACAGCTGAACTACCAGGGTCGCGAGCTGGACCTGTCCAAGCCCTTCCACCGGATGACCATCGTCGAGGCGATCAACAAGTTCGCACCGCACTACACCAGCGAACAGCTGAACGACGAGGCCTTCCTGAAGGCTGAACTGAAGAAGCTGGGTGCCGAGCCGCATGCGCACGCCGGACTCGGCGCGCTGCAGCTGGGCCTGTTCGAAGAGACGGCCGAATCGAAGCTGTGGGAACCGACCTACATCATCGATTACCCGGTCGAAGTGTCGCCGCTGGCCCGTGCATCGGACAAGGTACCGGGTATCACCGAGCGTTTCGAGCTGTTCATTACCGGCCGCGAGATCGCCAACGGCTTCTCCGAGCTGAATGACGCTGAAGACCAGGCGGCGCGCTTCCAGGCGCAGGTCGCCGCGAAGAAGGCCGGCGACGATGAGGCGATGTATTACGACGCCGATTACATCCGCGCGCTCGAATACGGCCTGCCCCCGACCGGCGGCTGCGGTATCGGCATCGACCGCCTGATGATGCTGATCACGGATTCGCCGAACATCCGCGACGTGATCCTGTTCCCGCATCTGCGCCGCGAAGACTGACACACGGCCTGATTGAATAGGCCATGACATCAACCCCCTGCCTCAGCCGCAGGGGGTTTTTGTTTGTGCGAACGATTTGTCTGCGCTCATCGCGCCACGCATACAGCTGTCATTGAACGGTCATAAAACTTTCCCACGCAAACAGGAATCCGCGCATCAACCGGGTTACCGATGCGGCGGCCCCGCTTGGGAAAGGAGCACACATGCAAGCCGTGTCATCAATCGCCGTCGTGTCGAGTTACGAACTCGGCGTCGTGCCCATCAGCGCGTCAGTACCGGGCTATCTCACCTCCGCGAACAACGTCGAAAAAGCTAACTCGCCATCGCAGCCATCGATGCCCTCGATGCGAAGCCGGGTGTCTGCCGCCTGCATCAGCCATGCACTGCGCGACTATTTAGGACAGGGCCTGGGACGTACCGCAGGGCTGGCGATCTACTGTGGCCTGGCGACGCTCGATGAACTGGGCTTGCGTATCGCTGCCGGTGTGACAGGTGCCGCCATCGGTGGTCGTTTCGCATGGCGGCTTGCGAGCGCGCAGATCGGGAGCGACAGCGGCTGGCAACAGGCGGGCGTCGGTCTATGCACGGTACTGGGCGCGGCGACCGGGGGCACCATTGCCGCCCTCGGCACCAGCCATCCGGTACTGGGTATCGCTGCCGGCTCGCTGATGGCTGCCTGCGCTTCTGCCACCCGCAAGTGCGCCGCCGATGCCGTCGAACTCGACAACGCCCATGAGTTCAAGGCAGGCGCTGCAATCGTCGGCGGTTTGTCGGGCATTGCCGTCGCTGTTTATGTGGATCACGCTTGGAAGGTCGATGCCAGCCTGCTGCCTGCCCGTAACCTCGGCCTGGTCGCCGAATCGACCGTCATCGAAACCTGCAAGTCAGGCTTCGAGCGCCTCGGCCCATCGGTCGAGCGCCATGCGCTGAGCTTCGAAGGTCGCCTGATGGTGGCGCTGTCGGGCATGCTGCCCTATGTCGCGACTGCGGTGCTGCTGAATGGGTATGTGTCAGGGCGGCTGCAGCCGGGCCATGACTCGCAGCGCGTCGATGAATTGATTGCGCCGGCACTCGTCGGCGCCATCGCCAATGCGGTGCGCGGCGCATCGAATGCGCTGGCGGTGTGCCTGCTGCATCGACATGCCCGCTTCAGGGCTCACGGAGATCAAGATTGTTTTCGCGACCACAGCGGACTGAAACGCCCACGGCCACGCACGGTCACAGACAAGGCCTGCGTGCGCTACTTCCTCAGTGCCTGCCGCAATGCGCTGTATGCGAGATTGCGCGATGCCGGCCTGAGCGTGGTCGATGCGAATTGCATCGCGCAAGGCGTCTATGCATGCTTCGCACAATGCCGCGACCTGATCAATGACCTGGTACGCGGCGATGGATGGAGCGAGCCGGCATGGCGCATGCAGCAATCTGCGTCCACCTCCGCCGCTACACCAGCTTCTGCTCCTGCCAACACGCTGGCGACGTCGTCCGAAGATACGTCTATCGTTTCAACCCAAAGTTTTACTTCAGAGCAAGGTGTAAGCAATTGATTCCCAAATAGGCGCACGTTTTGCGCAAGCTCATCATGCCTACTTGCAAGCACTGACAAAGTCGGTGCGGTGGAATTAACGACAAGAATATTCCATCGATAAACGTTTCTCGAAACCAATATGAATCTGCCCGGTCTGAAGAACGTTTCAATCTGAGAGGAAGCGACAATGAGCACCCCTAACTTTGTAAAAATGCACCCACTGGTCGCCGCAGCAGCGGCTTCCGTCATCGTTGTCAGCCTGGTTGGCACCGCCGCGATCATGGACTGGCTACCGAATTCCAAGAGCAATGAAGCGCCCGAGATGAGCGCCACAACGCCGGCCGAGCCGGGCACGGCGGTCGGTGCCGCTACCGGCAAGTCTGAAGCCACCGCGATGGCTGATGCGACAGCTCCGGTTGCCCCGAAGGCGCAAAAAGCCCCGCCGGCGGCACCGCAAAGAAAGCCCGCGCAGGTTGCGGCTGCACCGCAGCCGGCGCCGGTGCCTGCGCAGGCAGGTGCCGCGCAACAGCCGATGCCGCAGGTGGTACAGGCGCAGCCGATCTGCGAAGTGTGCGGCAAGGTGGAAGGCGTGCGCACGATTGAAACGGCTGCCAAGCCCAGCGGCGTTGGCGTGGTGGCCGGCGCGGTGGTCGGCGGCCTGCTCGGCAATCAGGTCGGCGGCGGTACCGGCAAGACCCTGGCCACGGTGGCCGGTGCCGTCGGCGGCGGCTATGCCGGCAACGAGATCGAAAAGCGCACCCGCAAGGGCACGGCGTGGGAAGTCGATGTCCGCATGGAGAGTGGCGAGAAGCGCAGCTTCAAGTACGACACCCAGCCGTCGTGGCGCGCAGGTGACCGGGTGAAGGTGGTGGAAGGCACGCTGGCCGCGAACTGAGCGCAGGCCACGCGCAGCTGGCCAGTAGATGCGGCCAGCTGACGCAATAAACGCAAAGTAAAAACAAAGGGCGCATGCCGGTTTCGGTATGCGCCCTTCTTCTTTACTTCGCCTCTTCGATCCAGGCCATCTGTATCGCCTCGAGGACTTTCTCGCCGCCGTGCTTCGGATCGTCGTCGAAGCCCTCCAGATCCAGCACCCAGTTGTGCAGGTCGGTGAAGCGTATCGTCAGCGGATCGGTGTCGGGGAATTTGTCGTACAGCGCCTCGGCGATCTGCACTACGTCAGTCCATCTCATGGGGCCTCCCTTCGCGCCTTGTTGTTTCGCGATGCTCTTGCTTAATGATTTTCGCGCGCGTGGTTGATCGTGTATTTCGGAATCTCGACCACCAGGTCTTCGGTGCCGACGACCGCCTGGCACGACAGTCGCGACGTCGCCTCCAGCCCCCAGGCCATATCGAGCAGGTCTTCTTCCTTTTCTTCGGCCTCGTTCAGCGATGCAAAGCCTTCGCGCACGACCACATGACAGGTGGTGCAGGCGCACGACTTTTCGCAGGCATGCTCGATCTCGATGTCGTTATCCAGCAGCGCATCGCAGACCGAGGTACCGGTCGGCACTTCAAGCACGGCGCCTTCGGGGCACAGGGTTTCATGGGGAAGCACGACGATCTGGGGCACGGCTATTCCTTGGTTCGGAGGTTCGTTCGGGGTGGGTTGGGTTCAGGCTGTGTCGCTCTTGTAGCAGTCCGGGCAACGCGTGCCCGGTCGGCATGGGCAGCGTCAGGCGACCTCGTCCAGTTTCTTGCCGGTCAGCGCGGCGCGCACACTGCGATCCATGCGGCGTGCCGCGAAATCTTCAGTGCCGCGCGCGAGATCGGCCACGGCCGACTTGATCGCGAGGTGGCTGGTACCGGCAACAGTCTTGCGCACGGCGTCCATCAGCTGGTCGATCGCTGCGCGCTCTTCTGCGGTCAGCAAAGCCGTATCCTGTTCCAGCGCCGAGGCGGTGGCCAGCAGTATGCGTTCGGCCTCGACCTGCTCTTCGCGCAATGCGCGCTGCTGCATGTCTTCTTCGGCGGACGTGAACGATTCCTGCAGCATGCGCGCGATATCGTCGTCGCCCAAACCGTAGGAGGGCTTGACCTCGATCGAGGCCTCGACGCCCGAATGCATTTCTCGCGCCGACACCGACAGCAGGCCATCGGCATCGACCTGATAGGTGACGCGGATGCGCGCCGCACCGGCGGCCATCGGCGGGATGCCACGCAGCTCGAAGCGCGCCAGCGAACGGCAATCCGACACGATCTCGCGCTCGCCTTGCACCACGTGCACGGCCATTGCCGTCTGCCCATCCTTGAAGGTGGTGAATTCCTGCGCGCGTGCGCAAGGAATCGTCGAATTACGCGGAATGACTTTCTCGACCAGCCCGCCCATGGTTTCGATGCCCAGCGACAGCGGGATCACGTCCAGCAGCAGCCAGTCGTCGCCGGAAGCGCGATTGCCTGCCAGCAGATTGGCCTGGATGGCGGCGCCAAGTGCCACCACTTTGTCGGGATCGATGTTCGCCAGCGGCATGGTCTGGAAGTATTCGCCGACAGCCTTGCGCACATGCGGCATGCGCGTCGCGCCGCCGACCAGCACCACGCCGTCGATATCCTCGACCGACAGGCCGGCATCGCGCACGGCTTTGCGGCACGGCGCCAGCGTCTTGCCGACCAGGTGCTGGGTGATGGACGCAAACTCGGCCGCGCTGATGGTCAGGCGCACTTCCTCGCCCGAGTTCAGGCGCGCATCGATATGGGTTTCGTTATGCGAGGACAGTAGTTCCTTCGCTTCGCGCGCCTTTACCATCAGGATGCGGGTGTCTTCATCCGACAGCGGTGCAAGATTCGCTTGCTCGATGATCCAGCAGAACAGGCGGTGGTCAAAGTCATCGCCGCCGAGCGCCGAATCGCCGCCGGTGGACAGTACTTCGAACACGCCTTTCGACAGGCGCAGGATGGAGACGTCGAAGGTACCGCCGCCGAGGTCATAGACGGCATAGATGCCTTCGGAGCCATGGTCGAGGCCGTACGCAATCGCGGCGGCGGTCGGCTCGTTCAGCAGGCGCAGCACGTTCAGGCCCGCCAGCTTCGCCGCGTCCTTGGTCGCCTGCCGTTGCGCATCATCGAAATACGCCGGAACAGTGATCACCGCGCCAACCAGCTCGTCGCCCAGCGCATCTTCGGCGCGCTGGCGCAGCGTGGCCAGGATCTCGGCGGATACTTCGACCGGGCTCTTGACGCCCGCGACGGTGCGCAGCTGCACCATACCCGGCGCATCGACGAAATCGTAGGGCAGGTTCTCGACGTAGGCGATGTCCTTCAGCCCGCGTCCCATGAAACGCTTGACCGAGATGATGGTGTTCTTCGGGTCGGTGGTTTGCTCGGCCTGCGCCTTGTAGCCGATGTTGGCATAGCCATTTGGCAGATAGCGCACCACGGAAGGCAGCAGCGAATGGCCATCTTCGTCATCCAGCACCTCGGGTATGCCGTGGCGCACGGTCGCCACCAGCGAATTGGTGGTGCCAAGATCGATGCCTACCGCCAGCCGGTGCTGGTGCGGCGCTGTCGACATGCCGGGTTCGGAGATCTGCAGGAGTGCCATGGGGTGTCGTGATCTTTATTCTGTTCAGGCTTCCAGCGCCTCGAAGGCGCGCGCCACTTCTTCGCCGAAGCGTTCGACGAACATCAGCTGGCGCACGCGCTCGCCGGCTTGCGGATGCTGGCCGCTGTCAAGCAGCGTGCCGATATCGTCCAGCTGGCGCTTGCGCTCGGCGCGCAGCTCGGCGTCCAGCTTTTCCAGCGCGTCGATATCGCGGCTGCTGCGCGCGTCATCCAGCGCTTCGCGCCATTCCATCTGCTGCATCAGGAAAGCCGGCGCCATCGCGGTATTGGACTCGATACCCAGATCGACGCCGTTCAGCTCGCACAGGTAGGCGGCGCGCTTGAGCGGGTGCTTGAGCGTCTGGTAAGCCTCGTTGGCGCGCGTCGCCCACTGCATGGCGACCCGCTTCTCGGTGTCAGTCGCACTGGCGAACTTGTCCGGATGCACCCTGCCCTGCAATGCGCGATAGGCAGCGTCCAGCGCGGCCGCGTCGATCGCGAAAGCCGGCGTCATCTGGAACAGCGCGAAATGGTTATCCATGCTCGTCTAAAAAACAAAAGCCTGTCGGTTCGCAACAGGCCCTGCAAGTCCGCAAAAAAAGAGGCTCAGATCCTGAAGCTTTCGCCGCAGCCGCACTCGTCTTTCACGTTCGGGTTGTAGAACTTGAAGCCTTCGTTCAGGCCCTCGCGCGCGAAGTCGAGTTCGGTGCCGTCGATGTACGGCAGGCTCTTCGGGTCAACATAGACTTTCACGCCATGCGACTCGAACACCTGGTCTTCGTTCGCGGCCTCGTCCACGTACTCGAGCTTGTAAGCCAGTCCGGAGCAACCGGTGGTGCGCACGCCAAAGCGCAGGCCGATGCCCTTGCCGCGCTTCTCGATGTAGCGCGACACATGCTTTGCTGCTTTCTCGGTCAGGGTGATTGCCATCGTTTTTCTCGCTTGCTGCCTACGCGCCGGGCCACGGTATCCCACCGGGCGCCGGCCTCATTCAATCCGTGCTCAGGCGGCCTTCTGCTCGTCGCCGTGGCGCGCCTTGTAATCGGCCACTGCGGCCTTGATCGCGTCTTCGGCGAGGATCGAGCAATGGATCTTCACCGGCGGCAGCGCCAGTTCTTCTGCGATCTGGGTGTTCTTGATGGACAGCGCCTCGTCCAGGGTCTTGCCCTTCACCCATTCGGTGACCAGCGACGACGACGCAATCGCCGAGCCGCAACCATAGGTCTTGAACTTCGCGTCTTCGATCACGCCATCGGCGCCGACCTTGATCTGCAGCTTCATCACGTCGCCGCAAGCCGGCGCGCCGACCATGCCGGTGCCAACGGTCTCGTCGCCTTTCTCGAAGGCGCCGACGTTGCGCGGGTTTTCGTAGTGGTCCAGAACTTTTTCAGAGTAAGCCATGATGGTGCTCCTGTCTCTTTACTTGTGTCGTAGTGTGCTTCGATGCTTCGTATCGTGATCCGTCAGCCTGCGCGCGCTCAGTGCGCCGCCCACTGGATGGAACTGATGTCGATGCCGTCCTTGTACATGTCCCACAGCGGCGACAGTTCGCGCAGCTTGCCAACCTTGGTCTTGATCAGGTTGATCGTGAAGTCGACGTCTTCTTCGGTCGTGAAGCGGCCGAAGGTGAAGCGGATCGAGCTGTGCGCGAGTTCGTCGCTGCGGCCCAGCGCGCGCAGCACATACGACGGCTCCAGGCTGGCCGAGGTACAGGCCGAACCGGACGACACGGCGATGTCCTTGATCGCCATGATCAGCGACTCGCCTTCGACGTAGTTGAAGCTCACGTTCAGGTTGTGCGGCACACGGTGTTCCATGTCGCCGTTGACGTAGACCTCTTCGATCTCGTTCAGGCCCTTGGCCAGGCGGTCGCGCAGCGCCTTGATGCGCGGGATCTCGGTGTCCATCTCTTCCTTGGCGATGCGGAAGGCTTCGCCCATGCCGACGATCTGGTGCGTGGCCAGCGTGCCCGAGCGCAGGCCGCGCTCGTGGCCGCCGCCGTGCATCTGCGCCTCGATGCGCACGCGCGGCTTGCGGCGCACGTACAGCGCACCGACGCCCTTCGGGCCGTAGGTCTTGTGCGCGGTGAAGGTCACCAGGTCGACCTTGACCTTTTCGAGGTCGATCGGAGTCTTGCCGGTGGCCTGCGCGGCGTCCGAGTGGAAGATGATGCCCTTGCTGCGGCACAGTTCGCCGATCTCGGCGATCGGCTGGATCACGCCGATTTCATTGTTGACCCACATGACCGACACCAGGATCGTGTCCGGACGAATCGCCGCTTCCAGCTGCTCGATGGTGATCAGGCCATTCGGGCCCGGTTCCAGATAGGTAGCTTCGAAGCCCTGGCGCTCCAGTTCACGCACGGTGTCGAGTACGGCCTTGTGCTCGGTCTTGACCGTGATGAGGTGCTTGCCCTTGGTCTTGTAGAAGTGCGCTGCGCCCTTGATCGCGAGGTTGTTGCCTTCGGTCGCGCCCGAGGTCCAGATGATCTCGCGCGGATCGGCATTCACCAGTGCGGCAACATGGCCGCGCGCTTCTTCGACGGCCTTCTCGGCTTCCCAGCCATACATGTGGCTGCGCGATGCCGGATTGCCGAACTGCTCTCGCAGGTAGGGAATCATCTTGTCCGCGACACGCGGGTCGACCGGCGTGGTCGCCGAGTAGTCGAGGTAAATCGGGAAGTGCGGCGCGCGGATGGTGTCCATCAGCGATTTGGCCAGCGGTGCATTCATGTTTCTGAACTCCAGTATCTCTCAGGTATCCGGGACGCGATCAGGCGGGCTGGTGCGTACGCTGCATCACGACCACCGGCTTTTGCTCGGCGACTTTTTGTTTCTGCTGGTCGACCAGGTCTTTCAGCGAAACGGAATCTAGGTAATCCACCATCTTGGCATTCAGCGTTGCCCACAGGTCGTGGGTCATGCAGCGGGTGCCGTTGTGCTCGCCCTCGGCGTGGCAGTTTTCCTTGCCGCCACACTGGGTCGCATCGAGCGGCTCGTCGACGGCGATGATGATGTCGGCCACGGTGATGTCTTCGGCGCGGCGTGCGAGGTTGTAGCCACCGCCCGGTCCGCGCACCGATTCCACGATTTCATGGCGACGCAGCTTGCCGAACAGCTGTTCGAGGTACGACAGAGAGATTTCCTGCCGCTGACTGATGCCGGCAAGCGTCACAGGCCCCTGATGCTGGCGCATGGCCAGATCAATCATGGCGGTAACGGCGAAACGACCTTTGGTAGTGAGGCGCATGGCTTACTCCGAAATGAGGGCGGCTGTTTCTTGTTGCTCTGTCTTGTTGCTGTGGGGCGGCCTGTCGGGGGTTTCCGGCAAGCTTGTGCGCTGGCCGAATCCCCATCGTTTTGGTCGAGTATACCAAAGCCGACTGATGTTGTCAGGTATTGGGGTTATTGGGAACCTTTTTGATTGGCGTACCCAATCTTCTTGCCTGCAGGACGTGGTTGCCAAATAGAAAACCGCACCCTGCCGACTGCGGTGTCACCTGGCTCGCAGCAGGTGCATGGGGCCAAAGAGGGCCTGCATGTCCCGGTTCCGGATAAAGCTCAGGTTGTAGGGGTGCTCGGCCACCGAACGCGTGAAATGGGCGACGGCCGGCAAGCCCTCCAGCCAGCCGGCGATCTTGCCCCACAAGACCAGCGTCGGCGCCGGCTGCCCTGCCCGGCTCGCCAGCGCGTCGAGCACCGTCTCCAGCAACGGACGCCAGGCCTTTGCGTCCTTGACCGGAGGCACATGGGGCCGGAACACCAGCGCGGCATTGAGCAGCAGGAAGCCGTGCTTGGTCAGCTTGGCCTGCAACTCGGGCAAGGTCTGGATGAAAGTTGAATCGGCGGCCAGCGCGCGGTGCGCGACCGCAGCCACCGCTTCACCACCCGTCGCGTCCGGCATCAGCAAGCCATCGGCCACCATCAGCATCTTCATGAAATTGCGCAGCGAGGTCGCGCGATTGACCGGCTTGGACAATCCTGCCGCCGACCACAAATCTTTCACCGCGCCATCCATGAAGCAGACGCCGGTCGCGCTCTCCTCACGAGGATAGGGTCCCTCGCCGACCAGCACATAGCGCACCGCATCCAGCGGTTGTTCGAACGCAGCAAAGATCCGGCCCTGCGTCGGCAGGAAATCATCCTGCGCCAGTGCCGGCAGGTAGTCCGGATCGGCCGCCATCATCGCCTCCAAACCACGCAACAGCACGGGACGCCACGACGGCGACGCACGATCAACGGCATCAGTGAACGGTGAAGGAATCATCGGAAGCCAGCTGCAAAAGCGAGGATTGTAGCGCGCTGTCCGGCCCGCTCATTCGGTCCGCCATAACCCGTCCGGCATCGAGGAACCGCACAAGCGCGGGCACAACACATGCGCTGGCTTCCAGTCCGCCATCCCGTTTGAATCACCCGCCGAAAGGATATGCAATGGGTACACCCACGATCCCGCCTCTTCAAGTACCGGCGCCCATGCCGAACGTCCAGCCACTTCTGCTACCGGACCCGAATGCGCCGCATGTAGCCGGCAGCAACACAGGCCTCAACAGCAAGCAGCTGCAAGACCTGGAAATGCGCAAACTGTACGGGCCCTTGTGGCGGGAGGCCCGCGAGTTGTCACGCCGGTCGAAAGCGGAATCTCGTGAACAGGCAAGTTCACCCGATGTCATGCCGCGCATGGAACAGCAAACGCGAGCACCAGCGTACCGGATGGACTGGCTCGACTACTCGCTGCCGATCGCCAAGCGCGCGAACGCACAGCAGGTCTCGCCCTGCTGGCTGTCGCATTCGATCAGCTGGCTGCAAGTGACGGCGAACGATTACCAGCTCAAGGCACAGCTGGTCGGTAACATCGATCCGTACAGCACCTGTATAGGCGACGTGCCGGTCTTCATCGATGGCAATCCCTGGCAAGCCAACTCACTACTGCCGGACTACAGCGTCCGTGGCGAACAACGCGTGGTGCTCGATTTCACCGGAACGCCCGCCATCGCCGAAAAATGCAATGTGACCGCGGCTTTCGATTGCGTGGTGCCGGACGCCAGCCGCTCCGTGAATGACCAGATCGACGACGTACTGGAAACCACCAGCGATGCCTACGTCTACCTGTCGCCGCAACAGCTTGACGACTGGGCAGCCTCGAAGGCCGACAGCGTGAAGACCGGCGGCCTGCGCTACATCCGTCTCTCCGCCAGCCCCGTCGACCGCAATGCCCGCACCACGCTGGGCGGCATCATCACAGGCGCTCTCGTAGGCGCAGCCCTGCTCGCTGCCGGCGCGGTCCAACTGGTCAGACGCTGCACAGGATCACGGGAAGACGCGAGCAATGACACTGCGGTGAACATGCAAGCAATGAACCGGGAACCCTCGGCAGGCCATCCTCATCAGCCCGCACCGTCCTCCTCCGAAGAGGTCTGATCAACCGCCAGCAGGCCAGCAGCAGAAGGCGGGCTCGCGCGGCCCGCCCTCACCCACCACTCAGCAAGGAAAGCGAGTAATGAGCGTCCCCTCCATCTCCTCCCCCTTCGCCCCGTCCCCGATGCCGCCCACGCTCCCATTCGGTCCGACCGATGTGGTCACGCAGTTTGCGTCGGGCCGTCCGGGGGCTTTCACCGACAAGCAGAAACGCGATATCGACATGCGCGAACAGTTCGGATCGCTATGGCGAGAGAGCCGTGAAAAGTCGAACCAGATGAAAGCCGAACAACGCGAGCAGGACAAGGTACAGGCGGCCGCCTACCTTGAGCAGAAGGATAGCCCGGATGCACCGCACATGTCCGGCAGGGAGCGCTCCGGATTTGACTTCGATCTCGACCTGCACTGGAGCACCGACCCGGGCAGCGCAGACGATGAGGCCAACCACAGTGCCAAGCGTTCCGCCGCTAGCGTTCAGGACGACTCGGAGTGGCACCGCCTTTATTTCCAAACCCGTTCGAGTATCTACCAGGACCAGGCCAGCCTCCAGGCTTTCTACAACGAGCTCAACGGCTACGCCTGTAGCGAGAATGCCTGCACATCCGGCAGCAGCGTCCACCTCGAATGGACAGGACAGCGGCCCGACAGTGCGCGGGAGCCGTTCACTTATCCGGTGCTGATCCACAACACGCTGCGCACCTTCAATCCCAAGGCCTTTCGCGCGGCGGCCGGCCGGCTGCACGCCGTGTCCTTTCCTGCGCCTTATCCCCACATGAATGATCACCCACCGTTCCAACGTGAGGCCGTTCGGGTGATGGCCAGCGGCAGCGAATGCGAGCACATCAAGCCCTACGAGCCGGCTTCCTGCACGACTCTCCCGGCAGGAGATCCGGTGGCGCACATCGACAAGTTCTTCAACGACAACCGTGCACAAGGCAGAGTCCCCGGCGTCATCTTCGCCGACAGCGCAGTCATCGAAAAATGGGCTCGCGAGCGCAGCATGAAAGGGGAAACCGCCATCGCAATCGGCCCGGATAGAGAGAGCCTCCATATCCTTCTCGGGCTGTGCATCGGCGGCATTACTTTCGTGACAGCTATTGGTTGCGGCATGTTCAACGGAGCCATCAAACGATGCCCGAGCGCCGTGGCCAGCCGAGTCAAATCCTGCTGGGACGGCGGCAAGTCTGCGGCCATCACCTTGTGGAAGAAGTGCCAGCGCACACCGCCCATGCCGCCGGCCAAACCGGTTGAGCCTTCTGCGTACGCTGAAGCCGACGTAGTAGCCGAAGAAAGCTCGGCCGTCATCGACGATTCCGATTCCGACAGCGGCCACCTGAACGACTTCAGCAGTTCGACAGCGAGCTCTGCCCCGGCCGACAGCAGCGACACCAAAGGCACTTGACGCCACGCGACACGCCTCAATCAGTCAACACAGAAAGGAAACCACCATGAGCGTCCCCTTCATTCCTCCCCACGCCGTACCGGCCCCGCTACCGCCGGTCACGCCACCACTGCTTCCGGACGTGAATGCGCCGCATGCGACCAGTGACGCATCCACGTACTCGGACAAACAATTGCGGGACCTCGAAATGCGCAAGAATTTTCCCGGCTTGTGGCGCCTGGCAAAGGCGCAATCGGCTCAAGTGAAGGAAGATTTGCGCAAGCGAGCCGCGGCCTCACTGGCGAATGAACCGCAGATGGTGCGACAGACCCGCGAGTCTCCGGACAAGCGGGAATGGGTCGATTGCGGGCTGACGCTTCATGACTCACGCGCACAGGGGCTGGCCCGCGCCGTTCAAGGCACGCAAGGCACCCAAGGCTCCGGGTGGCCTCCCGCGGGCTGCGGTGATCGCTATTTTTCGGAATACAAGGAGTTGATGGAAAGCTTCGCGCCGCTGAGCTACCAACTGGTCGGTGGAGGAGACCCGAACACCACCTGCATCGCCCGGCTTCCCGAATTCATCATCTGCAGCGACGAATACCTGAGCAGCACCTTTTACGATCCTTTCGACTGGCCGAAGCAGATTCTGGACTACCGAAACATCACCGAACTGTGGGAGGAAAGTCCGAGCAAGGGCTCTTGCGCAATGTGGTGGAAGATCGAATGCCCCGAGCCGGCCACCACGCAAGACGACATCAACCAGCAGATCGACGAAGCTCTGAGAAGCGAGGCCGGCACGCGCACCTACCTGAACCAGACGCAGCTGAATGCCTACCTCGACTGGCGCAAGGCCAACGGCACTGCGGGGGATTTCAAGTACATCCTGGTCGGGGACAAGCCGGCACAAGCCAGCCCGGCTCCCGGTGGTGCCGTGCCGGCAAATTCCGGCAGTGCTCCTGACGGCAACGGTTCAGTGCTCGGCATCTTTGCGTCAATTACCACCGCACTACTAGCCATCGGCGGAGCCGGGGCGATCTACCTGCACCGACGATCCGCCCAAGGCGCAGCGCCGTCGGTGACGACCGCCGTTCCTTCGGCAACCTCCGGTGTGGCCAGCGGCCCCTCGGGCGCAGGATTGCAAGCCACCTCGCCGTCCAGCATGGCGAGCGTGTCGGCTACCGTCTCGCATGCCGGGCCAGCACCGCAGCCAGCCGCTGCCTCCACCGCATCGATGGCAGCGAATACGCCCTCTTCCGGTTCCAGCGACAGCGATGACGCATCCGGTATCGGCATGCCTGCGCACTTCCACGACCTTCCTCCGGCCGGACAGGAAGACGAATCACAGTAAAGCGGTAACCACAGCAAGCAATAAAAAGAGCGGACCCGATCGGGTCCGCTCTTGTATTAAGTTCAGCCGAAGGCGCGGAAGCCCGCGCCCTACTTCCCGGTGATGGACACCACGTTGTCCGCCCCCGGCGCGCCGAACAGCTGCTCTTTCAGCAAATGCAGCTGGTCGCGCACCTGTGCCGCCTTCTCGAACTCGAGGTTCTTCGAGTGATCCATCATCAGCTTCTCGAGGCGCTTGATCTCCTTGGCGACCTGCTTCTCGCTCATCGACTCGTACTTCGCCTGCTCCTGCGCGGCCATCAGCTCTTCGCGCGCTTCATCGACCTTGTAGACGCCATCGATCAGCTCCCGGATCTGCTTCTTCACGCCCACCGGCGTGATGCCGTTCTCTGCGTTGAAGGCCAGCTGCTTGTTGCGCCGGCGCTCGGTCTCGCCGATCGCGCGCTGCATCGAGTCGGTGATGCGGTCTGCATACAGGATCGCGGTGCCGTTCAGGTTACGTGCTGCCCGGCCGATGGTCTGGATCAGGCTGCGCTCGGAACGCAGGAAGCCTTCTTTGTCGGCGTCGAGGATGGCCACCAGCGACACCTCCGGAATATCGAGGCCTTCGCGCAGCAGGTTGATGCCAACCAGCACATCGAAGGTGCCAAGGCGCAGGTCGCGGATGATCTCCACGCGCTCGACGGTATCAATATCGCTGTGCAGGTAGCGGACTGCGATGCCGTTATCGGACAGGAATTCCGTCAGCTGCTCGGCCATGCGCTTGGTCAGTGTCGTGACCAGCACGCGCTCGTTCACTTTTACGCGCTCGCTGATCTCGTTCATCAGGTCGTCGACCTGCGTGGTGGCCGGGCGGATGATCACGATCGGATCCACCAGGCCGGTCGGCCGCACCACCTGTTCGACCACCTGCCCTGAATGCGTCTTTTCATAGTCGGCCGGCGTTGCCGACACGAAGATGGTCTGGCGCATCTTCGATTCAAACTCGTCGAAGCGCAGCGGCCGGTTGTCCAGCGCCGACGGCAAGCGGAAGCCATAATCGACCAGATTCTGCTTGCGCGCGCGGTCGCCGTTGTACATGCCATTCAGCTGGCCGGTCAGCACATGGGACTCGTCAAGGAACATCAACGCATCCTCGGGCAGGTAGTCGACCAGCGTCGGCGGCGGCTCGCCCGGCTTGGCGCCCGACAGATGGCGCGAGTAGTTCTCGATGCCCTTGGTGAAGCCGATCTCGGCCATCATCTCGAGGTCGAAGCGGGTACGCTGTTCTAGCCGCTGCTCCTCGACCAGCTTGTTCTGCTGGCGGAACCATTCGAGCCGGTCGCGCAGTTCTTCCTTGATGGTTTCGATCGCGCGCAGCACGGTGGCGCGCGGCGTCACGTAGTGCGAGCCCGGGTAGACGGTGAAGCGCGGGATCTTCTGGCGCACGCGGCCCGTCAGCGGATCGAACAGCTGGATGCTGTCGATCTCATCGTCGAACAGGTCAACGCGCACTGCCAGTTCCGCATGTTCAGCCGGGAAGATGTCGATGGTGTCGCCGCGCACACGGAAGGTGCCGCGGTCGAAATCCAGCTCGTTGCGCGTGTACTGCATCTGGATCAGCCGCGCGATGATGTCGCGCTGAGACACGCGATCCTTTGCGCGCAGCGTCAGGATCATCTGGTGGTATTCGTTCGGGTTACCGATACCGTAGATCGCCGACACCGTTGCCACGATCACCACGTCGCGCCGCTCCATCAGCGACTTCGTGCACGACAGGCGCATTTGCTCGATGTGCTCGTTGATCGCGGAATCTTTTTCGATGAACAAGTCCCGCTGCGGCACATAGGCCTCGGGCTGGTAGTAGTCGTAGTAACTGACGAAGTACTCGACCGCGTTCTGCGGGAAGAAGTCGCGGAATTCGCTGTACAGCTGCGCGGCGAGGGTCTTGTTCGGCGCGAACACGATCGCCGGCCGGCCCATCCGCGCGATCACGTTGGCCATCGTGTAGGTCTTGCCGGACCCGGTCACGCCCAGCAGGGTCTGGAACGACAACCCATCCTCGATGCCCTCCACCAGCTTGCCGATCGCCACCGGCTGGTCGCCGGCCGGCGGGAAAGGCTGGTACAGGCGGAAAGGCGAGCCCTCGAAGCTGACGAATTTCGATTCGTCCAGCGGGCTATCGACTTCGGTTAATTCAGCCATTCGGGATTTGACCTTTGGTAAAATGCCGGGTTTCGCAGACCGGCCGATGTCATCGAATTTTCTTCGATCCGGCCAACGAATTCGGTGGACGCTCAACGGCGAAACCGCCACCCCGTTAATAACTTTTCATGTTAACACGATGAACGCTCCGCTCTCCGCCCCCCTGTTCGCCGCCATCGAGATGGCGCCCCGCGACCCCATCCTTGGCATCACCGAAGCCTTCAATGCCGACCAGAACCCCGAGAAAACCAACCTCGGCGTCGGCGTCTACTACGACGACAACGGCAAGGTGCCGCTGCTGGCTTGCGTGCAAAAGGCCGAAGCGCTGCTGATGGAAAAGCTGGCGCCGCGTACCTATCTGCCGATCGAAGGCCTGGCTGCCTATGACAAGGCGGTGCAAGAGTTGGTGTTCGGCGCCGACAGCGATGTCGTCAAGTCCAAGCGCGCCATCACCGCGCAAGCTATCGGCGGCACGGGCGCGCTGAAGCTGGGCGCTGACTTCCTGAAGCGCTTCTCGCCGGACGCGCAGGTCTACATCAGCGACCCGAGCTGGGAAAACCACCGCGCGCTGTTCGAGTCGGCTGGCTTTGTCGTCAACAACTATCCGTACTACGACGCGACCACCCGCGGCGTGAACTTCGCCGGCATGCTCGATACGCTCAAGAGCGTTCCGGCCGGCTCCATCATCCTGCTGCACGCCTGCTGCCATAACCCAACCGGTGCCGACCTGACCGACGACCAGTGGAAGCAAGTCATTGAAGTCGTCACCCAGCGCGGCCTGGTGCCCTTCCTCGACATGGCTTACCAGGGCTTTGGCGATGGCATCGCCGAAGACGGCAAGGTCGTTGGCATGTTCGCGGCTGCTGGCGGCCCGCTGTTCGTGTCGAACTCATTCTCGAAGTCGTTCTCGCTGTATGGCGAGCGCGTCGGTGCGCTGTCGATCGTCGCCGCATCAGCGGAAGAAGCTGCACGCCTGATGTCGCAACTGAAGCGCGTGATCCGCACCAACTACTCGAACCCGCCGATCCACGGCGGCCAGGTCGTTGCCACGGCCCTCGCGACGCCGGAACTGCGCAAGCTGTGGGAGGAAGAACTGGCCGGCATGCGCGTGCGCATCAAGGAAATGCGCCAAGCGATGGTCGACAAGCTGAAGGCCAAGGCCCCGGGTCATGACTTCGATTTCGTCGTCAAGCAGCGCGGCATGTTCTCGTACTCCGGCCTGACCAAGGAACAAGTCGCACGCCTGAAGGACGAGTTCTCGATCTACGCCGTGGACACCGGCCGCATCTGCGTGGCCGCCCTGAACTCGCGCAACATCGACCGCGTGGTCGATGCAATCGCCAAGGTTCTGTAAGCGTTTTTGCATTTCTGTCGATAAATATATTTGACAACCCGGGCGAGATTAGTCATACTCTTTTCTCTGTTCCCTGATAGCTCAGTCGGTAGAGCGACGGACTGTTAATCCGCAGGTCCCTGGTTCGAGTCCAGGTCGGGGAGCCAAAAAATACGAAAGCCCGCAAACGAAAGTTTGCGGGCTTTTTTGTTATTGGTCCGACGTTCGTCAGGTTTTCAATTGCCCTCGCCCGCAGGCAGCACCACGAATGCGCTGTAATGGAATTTGCGCTCCTGACCGAAGCGCCATCCGGCACGGCTAGCATCGACCTCGATCTGCCTGACCGGCAAATCGTGGGCAGCGAGCCATCCGCGTGCAGCAGTTTCGCAGCCTGATTGTGCTGACGGGTTCTTCACGACCGGCGGGCAGTAAATCAATCCCGGCAGGCGCAGCCAATCGTCGCGCGCATCCAGCGTCACGGGGAATTCACCCGGCAAGCCGGGTATGACGCGAATCTTCGGGTCACCGTAAAAGGCCAGCGTCGCGTTTTCTGCCCATTCGCCACCGACCCACGCTGGCGGCTTCGACGGGGACAGCGTGCGCCACTCGGCCAGCACCGCAGCGGCGGCCTCGCGGCGCGGCAAGGAAGTCAGTTCATCGCCGCGCCGGATATCCACGGCCGTCTTGGCACAGGCACCGATGATCACGATGACAGGCAGCGCATAAAAGATCCGGCGCACCGGTGGCGACCAGTAATCCCGCTCCGGCGAACTGGCGCGCCCCAGGTCCGTCGCCGCCAAGTTGCGCAGCCACAGCAAGGGAAATGCGAAGCCCACCGGAATCGACCACGGCAGAGACAATTCAACAAAACCGGACAGGCCGAACAGCAGCGTCAGTCCATACGGCAGCATCGCCAGCCAGAACAGGGCGTCACCGGCACCGGAAGGCTTCCATGCCAGCCAAAGGCGCTGCCACCAGCGCGTACCCTTCCCCTTGAACGCCGCCACGCAGATACCCAGCGCGATACCCCAGTACAGCAGCGGGGACAGCAAGAATTTCAACAGGTTCGACCAGGAAATACTGCCTGTACCCTGCTCCTGCACATAGTGCAGCGTGATGTAGTCATGATGGGCGAGCCACCCCAGGTGCGGCAGCAGCGCCGCGCCCAGGACGCCTAGCGCAAACCATGGGCGCCATGTGCCAAGCCAGCGCCGGCCTGCCGGCAAGGCCAGGGTCAGCAGCCCCAGCGACAACAGCAGCACGCCGCTGTAGTACTTGCCCAGCATTGCAATGGCCGCAGTCAGCCCCAGCATGAACGGATGGAACAGACCTGCACGTCGCTCACTGATGCAAGCCCACCAGAAATACGCGACCCAGGGCCACAAGGTGAGCAGGATGGAGTTCGCATTGAACTTTGCCGCCAGCGTCGAATACGGCAGCGCATACATCTGCACCACCATCGCCGCCAGAGACAGTCGACCCAGCCCCAGTGCCTGAGCCAGTCTGAATATACCGAGCAGGCCCAGTGCAGTCACCGCGAATGACAGCATGAAGAACATCGGATCGCTGGGCGGCAGTACACGGAACCAGAGGCCTGCTATCCAGCCAATCAGCGGCGGATGTTTGAAACTGCCCCAGTCAAAGGTCTGCCCCCAGGCGAAGCTCTCCAGCATGTCGCCATAACCATCGAGGTTGGGCGACGATACGCTTTGTGCCAGCGTCCAGGTCAGCACATAGACCAACAATATCTGCCAGATGCGGGTTTGTGATTGTTTATCCATGGCGCCGTTTTTATCCGCCCGATTTCATATGGCACGCCCGATACCGACCTTTAAAGACCACGGTACCCGGGCGGCAGGAGGATTACATCAGGGTGGCCTTCGTGCGGAACACGTGAAGACAGGAGAACTCGAGCATCTTGCCCAGCAGTGTGCCGTCTTCGGCCGGCACCCATTCAGGATCGCTGTTCGCGGCCGAACTGATCGTGCTGCCCTTGCCATCCGGCTCGGTCTGCAAGGTCACCCACATGGTGCGGGATTTCTTGTATTTGCAATCGAATTCGAGCTGCGACCGGACATGCATGGCGCCTTTGTCATCGGGCTGTGCGCGATTGACCTGCTGCCATGCGTGAACCATGTAACCCTTGCGGGTCATGTTGTCGGTTTCCAGGTAATACGCATTGCCCTGGCTATCCTTGCCCATGTCCTCGCGGTTGTCGGCGTGGGCTGGCACTGCGCAGGCGATCAGAAGCGTGACGCCGGCGATCATTTTCTTGTTCAACATGTCTGTTCTGTTTATCAAAATGGGTAAAAGCCGTCGGGCGCCTTCGCGTCACCACGGCTATGCAAATCAGGACGGCCGATTTTCCGTTTCGCCCTCTTCCGGCATGGCGAAGACGGAGCGGTAGTTTGTCGGCACCAGCGCCTTGTAGACCTTCCAGGTGGTATGGCCAACGAGGGTGGCGGTCAGCGCCAGCGACGGCAGGAAAAACAGCAGGCTGAAGCCAATCAGCACCGTGATCGACAGCGCCCATACCAGCATCGCGCCGGGATTGTTCCATAAAGTGATGGCGCTGGCACCAATGGACTCCATCGTATCGGCATCGCGGTCCAGCATCATCGGCATCGAGACAACCGAGGTGGCGAATACCAGGCTCGCGAACGCCAGACCCACCAAGCCCCAGACGGCGAGGAAAGCGATGTTGTCGCCGGAGAGGATGTTACCGATCATATCCGTCAGGTTCGGATACGTATGCTTTGCGAAGAGCGCGAAGATCACGACCGATATACGCGCCCACACGATCATGAAGAAGGTCAGCGTGGCCGCGAAAAATGCGATCGACTTCCAGTTGCGTGCCCAGCAGGTGAAGCTGGCCCGGAGATCTGCCTTGCCTGTCTCGCCCAGTTGGCGCGACAAGTCATACATGCCGCAGCAGATGAACGGCCCCATCAGGAAAAAGGCGGCCGTCAGGCCCATGGTCATCTGCCATACCTGTTGGTAGACCTCGGCGATTGCATAGCCCATCAGCACGAAGACGATGCCATACACCAGGCCGAGAAAGCCGGTCGCCCGCATGTCTTTCGCGCCTTCGGCCAACAGCCCGAAGATGGCGAAGGGGCGCATGGGGCCGGCGCCAGCCCGGGGATCGGTAGTTACGGGTGCCATCGGGTCTCCAGTTCTGTCTTTTTGTATTCTCGGAAGGTATCAGTATAAATGCCGTTATTTTCCGGATCGGGATTTTATGTGCACGGACAGCCCGGCACTGGCCGAATGCAATGAGGCCTGCCCCCTCCTTATGCTGACAGGAAATGATACGATCAGCCGCGCCCGTGAAATCGCGAGGCGACCATGACATTCCCGGAGACTGATATGAAGAAATTTGCCCTGCTGACGGCCGCACTGGCCGCTGCCCTCGCCCTGTCCACACCGGCGATCGCCCAGCAGAAGAAGACCACGCTCGGTCTCGCTGCTGCGCAGAAGATGGCCAGCGCCTGCGAACAGTATGCGCGCAAGGAAGGCTGGAACATGGTGATTGCCATCGTCGATGATGGCGGCACGCTGAAGCACTTCAGCCGCATGGACAATGCCTTCCGTGCCAGCGTCGAGATTGCTCAGCTGAAGGCCAACACCTCGTCAGGCTTCCCGCGCTCGACGCGCCAGGTCGGCGAGATCGCCCAGCAGCGCGTACCAGGCATCGTACATGTGCCGGGCATCGTGACCTTTGCCGGCGGCCTGCCGATCATCACGGCCACGGGTGAGCACATCGGGGCCATCGGCGTCAGCGGCGGCTCGGCCGACCAGGACGAAGTCTGCGCGCAGGCCGGCCTTGATGCTGTCAAGTCGGAACTGAACCTCAAGTAAGCGTCAAAGCGCGCCCGGGTGGTGGTCAGCAAGCGGTTGCGCTGGGCATGACCGCGACCGGAGTCCGCAGGGACAGCCACTCGAGCGCACGCAGGCCAGCTTGCTCAGCGATTCGCAGATGATGGCGCTGCTCCGTTGAAAAATTCGAGCAACGCTTGCGCGACCCTGCCCGCTGCCTCGCGCTGCGGGAAGTGGCCGATGCCCTCGAGCACCACGCGGTGATAGCGATTGCTGAACCATGGTTCCTTGCCTGCGGACGATTCGACCGGGTTGACCGAATCAGCACCGCCATGGATCACCAGCGTGGGGGTCGCAATCACGGGCAGCGGCTTTAATGCGGCGATGTCGGCCGCGTAGTGCGGATCGCCGACGGCATGCCCCCAGCGGTGACGGTAGGAATGCAGGGTCACGTCCAGCCAGTCCGGGTTGTCGAAGGCTTGCGCGGTGGCGTCGAATTCGGCAGCGTCATACCAGCCCGGCGGCGACCAGGTTTCCCACATCGTGCGCGCAAAACCGCGCGGATCAGCGCGCACGGTCTTCTCGCCCAGCGGCGTCGCCATGAACCAGTGATACCAATAGCAGCGCGCCTGCTCGAACGGCATGGGCTGTGAAGGATCGTTGGTGCCATAGCCTACCGATACCATCGCCATCTGTGATGCGAGGTTCGGGACCAGTCCGACTGCGTTCGCCACGGCCCTCGCGCCCCAGTCATGGCCGACCAGCGCCGGCTGGTTGAGGTTCAGCGCCTGCACAAATTCGATCAGGTCGCGGCCGAGCGCCACCAGCTCGCCGCTGCGCGGCGTGGCGGCATCGAGGAAGCGCGTGCCATCGAAGCCACGCAGCGACGGCGCAATCACACGCCAGCCGGCAGCCGCCATCACAGACGCCACGCCAAACCAGGTGCGCGCGGAATCCGGCCAGCCATGCACCAGCACGACGGTACGTGCGCCGGCGGGGTTCCACTCCAGGTACTCAATATCCAGCAGGGACGTAAGTACACGTCCGGTCGTCGGGGAAGACATCAGTTTCAGCTTTCAGTCATTCAAGGGGAAGAGACAGGTTTACAGCGAGTTCACGAATGCCACCAGTGCTTCGCGGTCCTCGCGTTTCAGGCGGGCGAATGCATCACGCGATTTTTTCGCGTCGCCGCCATGCCAGAGGATGGCCTCGGTGACGTTGCGCGCACGCCCGTCATGCAGCAGGTCCGAACTGCCATTGACGCGCATGGACAGGCCGATGCCCCACAGCGGCGCCGTGCGCCACTCGCGTCCGCCGGCCTGAAAGTCAGGCCGGCCATCGGCAAGGGCTTCGCCCATGTCATGCAGCAGCAAGTCGGTGTACGCATGGAAGCGTTCGCCTTCGATCGAAGGCACCAGCGGATATTTGCCGGCCTTCAGTTCGGGCACATGGCAGACCGCGCAAGCAGCATCACGGAACAGCTTCGCACCGCGCTGCACGGTCGCGTCGTTCTTTTTGCGCTGGGGCGGCGCTTCGGTCGCGGCCATGAAGAAGTTCACCGCTTGCCAGGATGTGTCATCCAGTTCGGGCTTGCCGCGCTTGTAGGTGGTCTCCATGCATTTGGTTTCGATGGCCGTGCAATCGTCGTCCGGGTACAGCGAGCTGGTGATGCCCATATCGCCCAGGTGTGCAGCGGCCACCTGCTGGCTGATCGTAGGCTGGTTCGCCTTCCATCCAAATCGGCCGAGCTTGCGCTTGCCGGTGCTGTCATCGGTGACGTAGTTGGGATGGCCGTGGTAGCCCTGCGTCTTCTGCATCGCGGCCAGCGCGAGGATGTCCTGTTCACTGACGGCTTCGAGATAGCCCAGCCCGAACAAGGCCGGTGTATTGCGCAGGGAGGTCATGACGCCTTCGCCGATCGCGCCGAACTTGCCATTGCTGATCTTCAGCGCAGGCTTGCGCAGGATGACTTCCGTGCCATCGGCCAGCACCACTTTTTCGAGCTGCCATTCGATACGCACGTCGGCTTCGCCCGATATCGGATCAGGGGTCGGGCCGAAGATGCTGAACGGTTGCAGCTGCTGGTCGTAAGCGGGATGCGGATCGATGACACCGGCCTTCCCTTCACGCACGACGGACAGCCGTACCAGTTGCTGGAACACTGGCTTGTTGCCCTGTTCATCGACCAGCCCGCGGCCAACATTGACATGGCAGCCGGTGCACGTATTGGCATGAAAATACGGCCCCAGGCCCCAGGCACCGTCGGCGCGCGGGAACACGGTCCAGGGCGCACCGAACTGCTTGAATCCATCGTCAAACAACCGGGTCTGCTGCGCATCAAGGCCATCGACCGGCTGCGCGTACAGCATGTTGTCAGGCGTGCATTGGCGGGTGACGGGGTTCCAGAAGCATTCGTCGCCATCGTTGGTGGGCGGCGCACTGATGGCCGTCTGGGCCAGCAAAGCCAGCAGCAGGGCCAGCCGGGAAAACCAGGGATTGCGCTTCATACCAGACCAGCCTGCCTACGGGAGAAAGATTTCGCGTCGATTCTGGCCCAGATCATGGCCGATGGCCTTGGATTTTTTGGAAGGCCATTTTTTCCCGATGCGAATTCCGCAGCGCAACATAGGGGGTTAAACTCATGCGCGGCTGAGCTTCGTATACCATCGCGGCGCGGCTCAAGCACATGGGTCCACCAGACCATTGACCAATTTACAAGGAAAATTCATGGCTCAACAAAGAGAAGTCGTCGTTGTCGGCGCAGCGCGTACCGCCATCGGCACTTTCGGCGGCTCACTGAAGGATATGGCCGCTTCCGAACTGGCGACCATCGCCGTCAAGGCTGCGATCGAGCGCGCCGGCATCGAAGCTGCCGCAGCGCAGCAGATCGTGCTCGGCCACGTGATCAATTGCGAACCGCGTGACATGTACGTCTCGCGTGTGGCGGGCATCAATGCCGGCATGGCGAAGGAATCGGCGGCACTGACGCTGAACCGCCTGTGCGGCTCGGGCCTGCAGGCCATCGTCACCGCATCGAACGCGATCCAGCTCGGCGACGCCGACATCGCCATCGGCGGCGGCGTGGAAACCATGAGCCGTGCACCGTACAACCTGACGGCAGCGCGCTGGGGCGCGCGCATGGGCGACACCGGTGCCGTCGACATGATGCTCGGCGCACTGAATGACCCGTTCGGCGGTGGCCACATGGGCATCACGGCCGAGAACGTCGCCAAGCTGTACAACATCACCCGCGAAGAGCAGGACCAATTCGCCGTCGACAGCCAGCGCAAGGCACTGGCTGCGATCGAAGCCGGCTACTTCAAGTCACAGATCGTCCCGGTTGAGCTGAAGACCCGCAAGGGCGTGGTCAGCTTCGACACCGACGAACATCCGAAAGCAGGCACCACCGTCGAATCGCTGTCGGCACTGCGCCCGGCATTCGTGAAGCAGGATGGCACCGTGACCGCGGGCAACGCCTCTGGCCTGAACGATGGCGCCGCTGCCTGCGTGCTGATGGAAGCCGGCGCCGCTGAGCGTGCCAATGCCAAGCCGCTGGCGCGCCTGGTGTCGTATGCAGTGGCCGGCGTCGAGCCGTCGCTGATGGGTACCGGCCCTATTCCCGCAGTGAAGATCGCCCTGCAGCGCGCTGGCCTGAAGCTGGACCAGATCGACGTGATCGAATCCAACGAAGCCTTCGCAGCCCAGTCGCTGGGCGTCTGCCGTGGCCTGGACCTCGATCCGGCGCGCACCAACCCGAACGGCGGCGCGATTGCACTCGGCCACCCGCTGGGCGCCAGCGGCACCATCATCACCATCAAGTGCCTGTATGAACTGCAGCGCACGCAGAAGCGTTACGGCCTGGTGACCATGTGTATCGGCGGCGGCCAGGGTATTGCGGCCGTGTTCGAGCGCCTGTAATCAGGAACGCACGAACGAACAAGGGCGCGGATGGCCAGTCATGGCCGCCGCGCCCTTGTCGCATCTGGCGCAGCACGACAATAAAGCTACGCGTCGTCCTCGCCAAATGATGGAGAATTCAGCGCGAACTCATTCGGCGCACGCAATCACCAGCAGGTCTTCATCCACACTCGACGGCAGCACGTCGCGCCATTCGCCGACCACGGTATCTTCCGCCACCAGTTCCCCGCTACCCATGCGGCCGCCCATCTTGATGACGCTCAGCACGCGCTTGCGCAGGTGGCGGCAGTTGTATTCCGTGGGATAGAGCACCGAACGATAAGACTTCCCTTGCTCGCTGGCCTCGGCCGCAAGGTCATGCAAGTCCCAGACGATGGCCATGCCGCTCATGACGACGCGGCGCACGGTGTCGTAGTACAGCGTCGCATCGCGGCTACCCGAGTAGCGCGACCAGTTCTCGGCATGGGCGTTACAAGCCAACAGCAGGCACATCAACGAAAACAGGCGTTTCATCGCTCCCATCCGCTCCCTCTCATGTCTCGGTCTTTGCAAAACACAGTCCGCACGGCGCTGCGGCCGGACGGGTTCCCAGCCGGGAATTCTGCCATTGAATCGCAAGCGATCAAAGTCACGACAAAAAGCGAAGGTCAACCGGCTGAAGACGAAGGGCGAAAAGAGACTGCGCCGCAGTCAAAAAAAAAGGACTGCAGAGCAGTCCTTTTCCTTTTGCCGAAGCCGCTTGATCAGGCAGCAGCTTTCTTGGCCTTGGCCGCGGTCTTGGCGACCGGTGCGAACTGGCCGCTCAGCTCTTGCATCTGTTCCTGGTACTTGTCGTACGAGGACTGCGCGACCTTGATGAACTGTTCGTATGCAGCGTTGGCGTTGGCAACGCCGTGCTTCATCGCGTCGACGAAGGACTCGGTACCGGCCGGAGCAGCCTTGGTCAGGTCGCCGATCAGCGCGTTGACGTGGGCGCTGGTCTCGGCGGCACGTGCCTTGGCAACTTCAGCCAGGTCAGCCTGGGCTTTCGAAGCGATGGCAGCCACGTGACGGGCGTAGGACACGGCCTTGTCAGCGGTCGGCTGGGCATGCGATTGCAGGACGGCCAGCGCTGCTTGCGGGTCCTTGGCGGACATCACTTCCTGGGTCACGGCCGACACGTCTTCCAGCGAAGCCTTGACGGTAGCAATGTTCAGTTCGATCAGGCCGGAAACGGTGTGCAGCGCCTGCTCGGTCATGCCGGACACAGCTTGCAGCTGGGTTTCGATCTGGGTCTTGGTGGCTTTCGACAGCTGGTCAACATTGAAATTCAGGTTCATGCTTTTCTCCAGGTTGTGAATTCTGCAACGCGTTTGTGCAATGCAATAACGGGATTTTACGCCACGAAACACCTTTGTCAACAAATATTATTGCGGCGCACAAATAAAACTATAGTTCTTGTTTGTGTAATCCTGATGACAACCTGGTCGGGAAGATCGCTGAATCAGCGAGGAAATCCGGGGTTCGGCAGGCCGTTGCCGATGAATTCATGAACGTCCGCTCAGGCCGCTGCACCCGGGAATTGTGCGACACGACAAACCGCCTGGGTAGCCAGCCGGATGGCCACGGCAAGCTCGTGGGCGTACTCGACGGTGAATGCCTGGTGTGCTGCGTCCAGCCGGGCAGTATCGGAAAACACCTCGGCCGGCAGCCCGGCGCTGGCCGCGGCAATCACCTCCGCGCGCACCAGCTTGGCGGCCACGCGTTGATTGGCTTCGCACAGCACCACGCTGATGCCACGCTTGTGCAGCTTGGCGATCACTTCCTGCAGGGTCTGAATGCCGGTGATGTCCATGAAGGGCACGTGCCGCAGTCGGATCACCAGCGCCTTCGGTTCGAGGTGGGTATGCACCAGCGCGCGCTCGAAATTCTCCACGGCGCCAAAGAACATCGGGCCGGCAATCTCGTACACCAGCAATCCCGGCGCCAGCGGCAGCAAGCCGTGCTCGGCCAGCTCCTTGCGCAATTCAGCCTCGCCCACAGGCTGGGTCTCGACCGCCTCCGACATGCGGCGCAGGAAATGCAGGATCGCGAGGATCACGCCGACGTTGACGGCCACCACCAGGTCGGCGAATACGGTCAGCAGGAAGGTGATCACGAGGATCACGCGGTCCGCCCTAGGCGCGGTCTTCAACAAGTGAGTGAAGTGCCGCGCTTCGCTCATGTTCCAGGCCACCACGAACAGGATGGCCGACAGCACCGTGAGCGGAATATCCGAGGCCAGCGGCGCGAGGAACAGCAGCACAGCCACCAGCAGCAGCGCATGCACGATGCCCGACAGCGGGCTCGTCGCCCCGTAGCGGATGTTGGTGGCCGTGCGTGCGATGGCACCCGTGGCCGCAAAACCGCCGAACAGCGGCGCGACGATGTTCGCAATGCCCTGCCCCACCAGTTCCTGGTTGGCGTCGTGACGGGTGCCGGCCATGCCGTCAGCGATCACGGCCGACAGCAGCGCTTCAATCGCGCCCAGCATCGCTATCGTGAAGGCCGGCCCGATCAGCGCCAGCCATTGCGACAGCGGCAGTGCCGGCAGCGCCAATGAGGGCAAGCCCGTCGGTATGCCGCCAAAGGCCGAGCCTATGGTGGCTACGCCCGGCAGCGACAGCGCCATCTGGGCCAGCGTCACGCTGACCATCGCCAACAGTGGCGCCGGTACGCGCGCCAGCCAGCGAAGACGCGATGCAAACACCACCAGCACCAGCCCGGCCAGTCCCAGTGCAAGTGTCGGCAAATGGGTGTCCGGCAGCGCCTGCAGCAGGTGCCACAGCTTTTCGTGGAAATGTTCGCCGGAGGGTCGCGGCAGCCCGAGGAAGTCGCTCCACTGACCGACGAAGATGATGACGCCGATGCCGGCCGTGAAGCCGACGATCACCGGTGCCGGGATGAAGCGGATCACGCTGCCCATGCGCGCCATGCCCATCAGCACCAGTATCAGGCCGGCCATCAGCGTCGCGACCTGCAAGCCGGCGATGCCATAGCGGGCGGTGATGCCAGCAAGGATGGCGATGAAGGCGCCGGTCGGACCGGCGATCTGCAGGCGGCTGCCGCCAAGGACGGCGATCAGTGCGCCGCCGATGATCGCGGTATAGATGCCCTGCTCCGGCCGCGCACCCGAAGCCATCGCAAAGGCCATCGCCAGCGGCAACGCCACCACGCCGACCACCAGGCCGGCAACGATATTGGGCAACCAGTGCGCGCGGGCCAGCAGGCCCGCGCGATGGGCTTCGATCAGCGCGATCATGCAGCCATCATAGCCGAGCCGGGCGCGGAATCGAACCGTCTCCGCAACCCCGGCTTGCGTCAGCCGTCAGTCGAACGAAAATACGATGGCCGTCACATCGTCGCGTCGCAGTTCGCTGCCCTGCCACTGCTGCAGGCTGTCACGCATGCGGCGCGCGATGGTGTCGGCAGTTTCGCCGTGGCTCGCTTCCAGCAGCTGCACCAGCCGGCGATAGCCATAGGCGCGGCGCGATTTACCATCGCCGTTGCCGTCGCTGCCGATCTGGTCGGTAAAGCCATCGGAGACGATCACGAAGGTGCTGCCGCTTTCGTAAGCGATGCGCTGCAGCGCCGGCGCTTCGGACGGTGGCTGCTGATAGCCGAGCGAGACGCGCGAGGGCTGCAGGCGATCGACGCGGCCATCCGGCCACAGGTGCAGCAGGCCGAGCTTGGCACCGGCGAATTCGAGCACGCGCTGCTGCCGGTCGACGCGCACCATGGCGGCGTCGCAGCCATCGTCGCTCTCGGCTTGCGCGCTGTCCTGGTTGAGGCCGATGCGCAGCGCACGGTCGAGCACCATCAGCGCCGCCGAGGGATCCAGCTCGGGGTGGGTGGCGAACATGCGCTCCAGCGAAGTCGAGATCAGGACCGACAGCATCGCGCCCGGCACGCCGTGGCCGGTGCTGTCGGCCAGCGCGAGCACGACCCTGCCCTGCGCGTCGGGCAGCGAGACCCACCAGAGGTCGCCGCCGATGGTGTCGCGCGGCTCCCAGATCGCATGGATCGACGCGAACTGGCCATCGAGCCGCTGCGCACGCGGCAGCTGTGCCTTCTGCAGGCGGCTGGCGTAGCGGATGGAATCGACCACCATCTCGTGTTGCTGCTCGACCTTGGCCATGCTGTCGGCCAGTTCGCGCGTGCGCTCGGCGACCGTGGCTTCGAGCACCTGATTCTGGTTCTGCATCAGCTCGGCCTGGGCCTGGATGTTTTCCTTCAGTTCCTGCTGCAGCCAGCGGTTCTTGCTGAACACGGCCAGTGCCATGATCAGCGCCTCGCAGCAGACGCCAATGGCCTGCGCCGTGTTCGGGTTCTGGATGAAGAAGCCGAAGCCGGTCTTGGGCAGCAGCGTGAACGGCGACGGCACATTGATCAGGCCGAGGAAGAAGATGAAGCGGAAGATGATGTAGGGGATCATCGCCAGCATGAAGAACTTGGCCACCCGCAGGCCCTGACGATAGCGGACATAAGCGCAGCCGTAGATCGTCCCCAGCGTGATGAGGATGGCGCCCCACAGTGGTAGCCACAGTCCCTTGACGTCCAGGCCGTGGTCGACGAAGAACACCACGAACAGGTGCAGCACCGTGAACACCAGATAGAGATTGGTCAGCAGGAAGGCACGCGGCATGCGCGACTTCATCTCGAGGAAATTGCGGGCGAAGATCACGTAGCCCATCGACTGGCAATACGCGAGCGCGGTCAGCAGCATGTTCGCGTGGTTGACCTTGCCCAGGTGCCCGGTGCCGATGTCGACATAGAACTCGTACAGGCGCACACCATCGTGCACCGGCAAGCTGGATGCGGACAGCAGCGCGAACATGATCCACATCGCGTACGCGACGCTGGTGCGATCGCGGTTGTGATACGCGGACGCCCAGCCGAAGACGACCAGCGCACACAGCACGCCGGTCAGGATGCCCTCGAGGTGCAGGCCATAGCGGCGCAGCTCGAGGTAACGCGGATGATCGATGAACTGTACAGCGAAGCCCGCGGGTTGCATGTTCCCGTTCGGGACCAGATGGGACAGCACCTGTATCTTCTCGCCACGGCGCAGCGTGAACACCGGCCACTGGCTGGACTCGGTGCTGGCCGCACTCGCATACGGATTGGTGTTCATCAGCGGGGCCAGCGGCACCCACATGGCCGCTGCCTGCCGCAAGGCCTGGCGTTCTCCGCCGCCAGTGACGACGACGCTGAATACCTCGTACCATCCGGGCGCGTCGACGCGCAGCTCGCGGTCGATGTCGAGGCGGCTGTCGAGTTCGCTGAGGACCCAGTAATGGCTGCCCGGCTTTGGTACGCCGAGTGCCTTCGCCGGCGAGAACGCCTGCTGGCGCGACAGCGCCGCATCGACCGTCAGGCTGCCGTGAGGGTCCTCGAGCACGCGCGCATCCTTGTCGGCGAAGATGATGGGTGTGCCGGCATCCACCTGTACCGCGCCGGTCCACGCCGGCCAGCCGCCGAGGCAGAGACCGGCCAGCAGCAGGATCAGCGCCTTGCGCACCGTGGAGGCGATTTTTAGCATCTTGATATTCTTCCGGGTGGTACCACCTCGATTAAGGTAATTGCTTGTGAGCAATTGACGTCAAAATCTAGCACAATGCACCCTCGCCTCTGCAGCAGCCTCATCCGTTGCCACACCCCTGACGCCTCGTGAAGAAGAACATCGCCATCTTTCTGCACCACCCGATCTGCTCGACGGAGTCGGTGAACGGGATCGTCAAGGCGCTGTCGCCGGCCTATGAGTTGCGCATCTTCACCAAGCATGCGGTGCATGAAAGCTTCTTCGATGACGTGGACCTGGTGATCTTCCCGGGCGGCTATGGCGATGCCGGCAAGTTCGACCATGCGCTGAAGGCCAACGGCCCCGAGGTCAAACGCTTTCTGAGGCGTGGCGGCAAGTACCTCGGCATCTGCATGGGCGCCTACTGGGCCGATGCCTACTACTTCGACATCCTGAGAGAGACGCGCGTACAGCAGTACATCAAGCGGCCGCGCGCCGACATACGCTCGTCGTATGGCACGACGCTGCCCGTCGACTGGCAGGGCCAGGCGCAGCGCATGTACTTCTACGACGGCCCGACCTTCGTCGGCGGCAGCTTCGACACCATCGCCACCTATGCCAACGGCGACCCGATGGCCATCGTGCAGGGCCACATCGGCCTGATCGGCTGCCACCTCGAGAGCGAACAGTTCTGGTACCAGCGCAAGTACATGCAGCCGCACTGGCATCAGGGCGAACACCACCGCAAGTTGCTGCAATACGTGGCCGATTATTTGCTCGGCGAGCCACAGCTGCCGCTGTTCTGATTGCCCGGCACAAAGAAGTACATCGCCACGCAAGGCGAGCGCTGGAAAAATCCGATGAAACCGGTGAAGATCCCGGCTCCGCCACCCGCCGCCCAGCCGGGCGAGCGATACACGACTTCGGAGGACACCCCATGGCACGCGTCAGCACTTACCTGAATTTTCCCGGCAAGACCGAAGAGGCTTTACACTTCTACCGCTCGGTATTCCGCACGGAATTTGCCGGCCCCATCGCCCGCTTCCACGAAGCGCCTGCGCATCCCGAGCATCCGCTGTCGGACGCCGACAACCAGCTGGTGCTGCATATCGAATTACCCATCCTGGGTGGACACATGCTGATGGGGACCGATGCGGTGGAATCGATGGGTATGCGCGTCACCACCGGCAACAATGTGCACCTGAACCTGGAGCCGGATACACGCGACGAGGCCAGGCGGCTGTTCGACGCGCTGGCCGAAGGCGGCAACATCAGCATGCCGCTGCAGGACATGTTCTGGGGCGCCTATTTCGGCAGCCTGACGGACCGCTACGGCATCAACTGGATGGTGAACTGCTCAGTCTCGCAATAAGGCACCGTGGCGGGCCGGGGTTTCTCTGCGATCAGCTGCGATCAGCTGCGATGAGCTGCGATGAGCTGTGGTGAACTGTGGCCACTTGCGGCTGGCTGTGAATAGCAGTGACTAACTTGGGCTGGCTCAGTGGAGCCGGCGCTGCCGCCATCAGCGCCATCGGCAATGCATTCAAGCCCAGCAGGAATAAGCGCAGGCCCGGGGATGGCGCCGATCAGGACTCGACAGGATGCCCCTGGTCGAGACTGTACATCACTGCGGTGACCAGGACGGCAGCAATCGGCCCGGCGAACGGATGCACGATGCCGACGACGACCGGCGCAATCAGCACAAAATAGCGCAGGCTGGTGCTGTAGAACAGGCCGGCTTTGCGCACATAGTTTTCACCGATCGGGATCCACGAACGCTTTTCCAGCGCATCGGCAGGCATACCGGCGATGAAACTGGCATGCGTGTAATAGCGCACCGCCATCACCGAGGACACCAGCGACACGAACAGAAACAGCAGCAGCACCAGTTCGAGTACATGGCGCGGCGTCAGCAGGTCAGAAACCGTGATGCCGTCGGCCGCCATCGCATTGAAGGATGGTGCGGCCAGCGAGATCGAGCCCATCAGCGCCAGCGCCGCGGTAGAAGCCGTCATCGTCGCCGACATCAGCGAATTGCGCAGTGTCTGCACGGCGAGGATCTCGGTGCCCTCGCGGCGCGCAATTGCATCAAACCAGATCGCGCGCAAATGCGCATGGCTGCTGCGCGCGACAGCGTGAGGATTGACGCGCTCAGCGACGGCCAGCAGCCCCTGGTAGAGACTGAGGACGACGATGGTGGCCAGGGTCGGCCACCATTGCGCGACATCGAAGGGGATCACGGCGCCCCGGGTCCCGCGGCAGTATTCGAGGCATCATTCGCGGCTGCATTGGCACGTGCGGTGGCGGCGCGCTTTTCCAGCAGTTCGAATGCACCCATACCGGCGATCATGGCCAGCACGAACAGCACGGCCTTGATCTCGCCCGCACCCATGGCGACGATGCCGGGACCGGGGCAGAAACCACCGATGCCCCAGCCTATGCCAAACAGCACGCTACCGAGCACCAGCCGGCGGTCGATATGCACATTGCGCGGCAGCTTGAGCTCGACGCCCAGCATGGTTTCCATGCGATTGTGCGCGACACGGAACGCGAACACGCCGACGCCGATGGCACCCGCCATCACCAGCGCCAATGACGGGTCCCAGTTACCGGCGAGATCGAGGAAGCCCTTGACCTTGGCAGGGTTCGCCATGCCGGCCACGATGAGTCCGATGCCGAACACCAGCCCGGACAGGAACGCAGTTATCAGGATCATGTTCGCTCCTCAGAAATTGAGCAGGTGGCGCATCACGAACACGGTCGCAAAGCCGGCGACCATGAAGCAAAGGGTCGCGACCAGCGAACGCAGCGAGAAGCGCGACAGGCCGCAGACGCCGTGGCCGCTGGTGCAGCCGCCACCGTAACGCGTGCCGACACCGACCAGCAGGCCGGCCAGCACCAGGGCGCCGTCGCCAGCGTCGATCGTGCGCTCGGGCAGTGCTGCAAACAGCGCATACACCGTCGGCGCCAGGATCAGGCCGAGCAGGAAGGCGATGCGCCACGCAGCATCACCGGGCTCGCGCTTGGACAATCCACTGAGCAAGCCGCCGAGGATGCCGCTGATGCCGGCAATGCGGCCATTGAGCAGTACGAACATCGCGGCAGAGATGCCGATCAGCACGCCCCCCGCCAACGCCCACCACGGGGTGAAGGCATTCCAGTCCACAGTCATCATTTACTCCTTGGGGCAGTAAGTCATGTACAGCGCGCCCAACACCTGCAGCAGTTCGGGGTCGGTGACGCTGTAATAAATGCGGCGGCCATCGCGCCTTGTGCCGACCACCCCTTCATTGCGCAGCACACCCAGTTGCTGCGACAGGGTCGGCTGGCGAATGTCCAGCGCCTCTTCCAGGTCTTGCACGCACAGTTCCCCCTGCGAAAGCTGGCACAGCAGCAGCAGGCGGTCTTCGTTGGCCATCACGCGCAGCGCACGCACGGCCTTTTGGGCAGCAGCACGCAGCTTGTCGGTATCCAGCGAATCGGGGTGGGCAGCCTCGTGAGCGCCACTCGGTTCAATTTCAGCAATTACCATGAGAAACTATTGTCAAATACGGCCACCACGGAAAGTGTGACGACGTCGGCAATATTATATGAGTAAATATAATATCTTGCTTGCGCCTGCCCTGGGGCTGATTTTCCGGGGCTTTCCAGTGCTTTCCTGCACATGCAGGCCCGGACCTGCCGGCCGCACCGATACTGAACGAGGACATTGATGCCATTCCGACTCCCTTTGCGACTCTCTTTGCGACGTCCCTTCCGGCTGGCTGCGCTGTCACTGCTGCTGGCCAGCGGTCCGGTGCTGGCCGACGAATCCCGCATCGCGATGCAGGCGTTGCGCTGCTCGGCCGTGTTTGCGGTGTTCATCGACGCCAATGCCGACGACGCCGCGCTGTCGGCCAAATTCCGCAAGGCGCAAAGGATCTTTGACGAGGTGTATGCGGGCGAGCGCCGCAACAAGAGCGCGGAAGCTGCCCCCGAAATCGCAGACAAACGCGCTGCGCTGCTCAAGGAGTTCCGCGACAAGTTCAAGGAGCGCGAGCCCTACCTGCATGAAGAAGGCGTGCTGTGCGGCGCATGGGCCGAGGGCTTCCTGTCGCAGGGCGAGAACTGGGCGTTCATCCCGGTCATACCGAAGGTGATCGCGCAGAGCGCGCGTGACGAGTACAGCCGACTCGGGCCGCCCTCGTTCACGCGCTGGTACGGCAAGTAAGCGGCACTCAGGCGCGGTCGGCCTCGGCCAGGAAGTTCTGCACCAGCTGCGCGAAGCGCGCCGCATGTTCGATCTGGGTCCAGTGTCCGCAACGGCCGTACACATGCAGTTGCGAGCGCGAGATGAGCTTGGCCAGGCGCAGTGAATTCTCGAGCGGGATCACCTTGTCATCGCGGCCGTGCACGATCAGGGTTTCCTTGTCGATCTTTGCGATGTCGGCCTCGGGGCTGGCGAGCGCATCGACCCAGCGCTGGCGTGGCGCCGGGAACATCGCCGCATAGCTTTCGTGGACGCCGGGTCGGGCGCTGGCCTCGTAGCGCAGTTGCGCCAGCTGGTCGTTCACCAGGCCGCGGTCATACGCAAACACATCCATGATGCGGCGCATGTTCTCGAATGAAGGCTCATAGCCCCACACCGCATCCAGTGCATCGGTGATCGGGAAAGAGACGCCGGCCGCGCCCATCAGTACCAGCCGACGCACACGCTGCGGGTGACGAATGGTCAGCGCCAGCGACAGCGCGCCACCAAAGGAATTGCCGACCAGGTCGAACTGTTCCAGCCCGAGCGCATCGGCAAAATCGATCGCCTGCTTCACCCAGTTGTCCATGTTGTAGACCATGCCTGCCGGGCGCTCGGTGAAGCCGAAGCCCACCATGTCGGGCGCCAGCACGCGACGCTGCGTCGACAGTTCGGGCATCACCAGCCGCCAGTTGACGAAGGCAGACACGCCGGGGCCGGAGCCGTGGATCATCAGTACCGGGAAGCCACTGCCATGGTCGTGATAGTTGACGCTGATGCCGCCGGCCCGGATGCTGCGCCCGATCTCGGGCGACGAGGTGTTGGTGCTCATGCTTTTCCTTCAGGTTTGCCAAAACTTCTTTTTCCGTCGCGTATCGCGGCAAGGATCGACTCGGGGGTCATGCGAATATGGGCCTCGAGCGCGAGCGCAGCGCGCGCGTCCTGCCCAGCGATCGCGGCTTCAAAGATCTGCCTATGCTCGGTATGCACGTCGCGGCCGCTGTGCAGCCCGATCGAGAAACGGCGGTAGCGTTCCGCATGCTGGGTCAGTTGCCGCACCACGCGCAGCGACCACGGCGAGCCGCACGCCGACAGCAAAGCCTCGTGGAATTCAGCGTTCGCCTGCTCCCACGCGCGCACGTTCTCGCCCACGAAAGGCAACTCATACGCGGCCAGGTTCTCGAATGCCAGGCGCAAGCGGTTGCGCCAGAAGTCGTCGCCATTGCGTATTGATGCGCGCAGCGCATCGGTCTCGACCGCGACGCGCACATTGGTGACGTCGATCATGTCGTCGATGCCAATCGTCGCGACCGTGAAGCCGCGCTGGCCTTCGGCCACCACCAGGGCCTCGCTGACCAGCCGCGACAGTGCCTCGCGCACCGTGCCGGCGCCGACTTCATAGCGGTCCTTCAGGCGCTCGACCAGCAGCTTCTCGCCGGGCGCGAGACGGCCGTCGAGGATGTCCTCGCGCAGCTGTCCGTAGGTGCGCTCGATCAGGGTGCGGTAGCCCGATTGTTCGATACTGCCGTCGACCAGGTTGATGAAAGATTTCTTTGCCAATTCCGTGACTCCGTGAACGCGTCACCGGGTGCGCGAGATCCGTCGCGCGGGCCCGATGCCGCGAACGCTCAATGCTCCCTGATCCGCTGCAGCCGGTACGACAGCTGCGGCCGGGTCAGGCCCAGTGCGCGCGCCGCTGCGGACAGGTTGCCGCCGGCGCGCTCGACGGCCTGCTGTATCAGGCCATCCTCCAGTGCTTCGAGCGACAGTCCGCGTCTTTGCAGCTCGTCGTACAAGGCGTCGATGTCGGCCGGCGCGCCCTTCTGCAGCTCGCCGCTGGCCGACAAGGTCACCTGCGGCGGTGCAGGTGCCATCGCAAACAGATCGTCGACGTCCACCATCTGGCCCGGGGGCGTGATGATGAGGCCGCGCTCGATCAGGTTTTCCAGTTCGCGCACATTCCCCGGCCACGCATAGTTGCGCATCGCGTCCAGCGCGCGGTCGGAGAGGCCGGCCACGCGCTTGTTATGCAGGGCCATGAAGTGGCGCAGCATGTGGTTCGCCAGCGGCTCGATATCCTCGACCCGGTCACGCAAGGGCGGGATCGCGATCGGATAGACATTCAGGCGATACATCAGGTCGCGCCGGAAGCGGCCGGCCGCGACCGCGGCTTCGAGGTCCACGTTGGTGGCGGCGACCACCCGCACGTCGACCTTGCGCACGGCCGTGGCGCCCAGTCGCTCGACTTCGCCGGTCTGCAATACGCGCAGCAGCTTGGCCTGCGCGGACGGCGGCAGCTCGCCCAGTTCATCCAGGAACAGCGTGCCGCCATCGGCGCGCTCGAAGCGGCCGGGGCGCGCCGCGCCGGCGCCGGTGAAAGCGCCCTTCTCGGCGCCGAACAATTCGCTCTCGATCAGCTCGTGCGGCAGCGCTGCGCAGTTGATGGCAATGAAGGGCTTGCTCGCGCGTGGGCTCATCGCATGCAGCGTGCGCGCGAAGCGTTCCTTGCCGACGCCGGTCTCGCCGGTCAGCAGTACCGTCACCTGCGTGGACGCAGCCTTGCGCAGCAGCTCGATGGATTTCTCGAAGGCCTTCGAGCGGCCAATCAGCTCGCCCAGATCATCGCTCGGTGACAGCGAGACGCGCAGGCTTTCGAGGTCGGCCTGCAGGTCCTCGATGCGCACCAGCAGCGACTCTTCTTCGTAATCGGCCTTCAGTTGCTCCGCATCCGGCCATTCTCGCGCAGGGCGCCCTTCGATGCGGCAGCGTTCATGGCCGCAAGCCGCGCACTGCACTTCCTTGTACAGGATGGACTGTCCGCACAGAGCGGAGGTATAGCCGGATGCGTAGCCAAGCAGCATCCAGCACACCGGCTCGGTCTGCGGGCCGAAGTCGCGCAGATGGGTCTCGACTTCCCACGACTGGTCCCAGCGGAAGATGCCGCGATAGACGCCCGCTTCGATATCAATCTGTATGTCTTCCGGGGTTACCTGCACCGCACCTTGCAGCATGTGCAGCTGCGGCCCCACGGTCAGCTGTTCGAACGAATTCGCATTCGGCCTGACCTGGCGCGACAGCGCCGCATCCCGTACGCCGGACTCATAGCCGGCACGCATCAGCACCCGGCGCGCCTGCGCGACGCCGATGGTGCGTATCAATTCCTTGCGCAAGCTGCCCAGGCCGCTCAGGTGCAGCAGCACCATCCTGTGCCCTGCCAGCCAGATCCGGCCGTCGCTGGCAGAGAAATGGATCAGCCGACGCAGGTCGGCGTCGCTGGGCATCGGCGCGGATGGGGCGGGCGTGATTTCGGGTGGCATACTGAAATTATCGATAAAAATGCGGAAAAAGTCGAAACAAGTTCACGGCACCTACAAATTTCCTACGCTCAACGACCCGATTATTTGACGATTTCGTGAAATTTTCAACTTGGAATGTGATCATTTGATCAAATGCGACCACCAATTCCTGCCAATTTGCTGCTCCGCATCAAGGAATTCAATTTCCAATGAAATTTATTTGATCCAGCAAAACCAAGCCTTTTTGGCAGTTTATCGAGATTTACCCTGAATTCTGGCCGGGCTGGCACACAAGTTGCGAGTGAGTCATAAGCCCAGAGGATACCTTGTTATAAGGAAACACTCCCCAAATGAATACACCGCAACCGCAACGCCAGCCACCCGAAGGAGACCGGGTGGATACGAGCTTCGCCGATGAAGCAACGCTGGCGCGCCGCTTTGTGCGCATCACCGAGCGCCGGCCGAATGGCTTCGTCGCTTTCGAATTCTCGGTGGGCTGGCCCGACATGAGCGTCGAGCTGGCCCTGCCGGAAGCGCAGTTCAACGAGTTCTGTTCCAAAAACAACGTCGAATTCCTCACCGAAGCCGTGGGGGACAAGCTGGGAGACCATCATGACGAGCATTGACCTGCAGGCCAAGGAAATCAAGCCCGCGCGCAATACCTTCACCCGCGTTGCGCAGCACATCGGTGGCGACAAGCCTGCCACCCGCTATCAGGAAGCCACGCTGGGCATGCAGCCCACGCAGAACTTCCACTATCGCCCGACCTGGGATCCTGCTTACGAACTGTTCGACGCATCGCGCTCGGCCGTCAAGCTGGCCGACTGGTATGTGCTGAAGGATCCGCGCCAGTATTACTACGCGAACTGGACCATCACCCGCGCCCGCCAGCACGAGGCCGTCGAAGCCAACTACCAGTTCGTCGATTCGCGCGGCCTGCTGTCGCGCATGACCGATGAAGTGCGCGCCAGCGCCTGCCAGGTGCTGATGCCGCTGCGCCATGTGGCGTGGGCCGGCAACATGAACAACACCTTCATCTGCGCGTACGGCTACGGCACCGCGATCACCGCGGCCTGCAACTTCCACGCAATGGACCATCTGGGCATCGCCCAGTACCTGACCCGCTTCGGCCTCGCGGTCGACGAACCGGGCGTGCTCGATGCCGGCAAGAACGACTGGCTGAACGACCCGCGCTGGCAGGTGCTGCGCCGCCTGGTCGAGGACACGCTGGTGATGAAAGACCCGATGGAGATGTTCGTCGCGCAGAACCTGTGCATCGACGGCATGCTGTACCCGCTGATCTACGGTGCCTATATCGACGAGCACCTGACCATCAAGGGCGGTACCGCCGTTGCGATGCTGACCTCCTTCATGCCCGAGTGGCACGACGAATGCGCGCGCTGGGTCGACGCTGTCGTGAAAGCGATGGTCGTCGAATCGGAAGAGAACAAGCAAATCGTCACCGGCTGGGTCAAGGCCTGGACCGATCGCGTGCAAGCAGCGCTGGCGCCGGTAGCCGAGATCGCCCTCGGCGACCTGGGCCAGGATGCGCTGACCGGCGTGCGCAGCACGTTCAATGCGCGCGTCGCCAAGCTCGGCGTCGCGCTCTGACCACGCCCTGCACCCGTCAGCGCAGCCTGATTCAAACCATACCTAAAACAAACCCAGGGGGAGACACATGTCCAACGTATTCATCGCCTTCCAGGCCAACGAAGAATCTCGGCCGCTGGTCGATGCGATCGTCGCCGACAACCCGAACGCGCAGGTCGTCTACTCGCCGGGACTGGTGAAGATCGATGCACCAAATCGCCTGGTGATCAAGCGCGAGACGGTCGAGGAAATCATCGGCCGCCGCTATGACCTGCAGGAGCTGCAGATCAACCTGGTCACGCTGTCGGGCAACCTCGATGAGGATGACGACGAGTTCGTGCTGAGCTGGAAACACTGATTCCGGCCGCACCGAGCCCTACGCACTACCCGTCTTCCACGTCACCTCACGCGAGCCATCCATGGACAAGCGAGTCGAGAAAAAGAAACTGGACATTGCCAGCCGCTACGCGGCAATGTCGCATGACCTGCACTGGGACACCACCTACCAGCCTGTGGACAAGGTCTATCCCTTCGCACGCTATGAAGGCATACAGATCCACGACTGGAAAAAGTGGGAAGACCCCTTCCACATGACGCTTGACGTCTGGTGGCGCCAGCAAGGCGAGAAGGAACGTCGCCTGTATGCGGTGATGGATGCCTTCGCGCAGAACAACGGCCAGATCGGTGTCTCCGACGCCCGCTATGTGAATGCCGTGAAGCTGGTACTGCAGGTCTTCTCGCCGCTGAAGTACACGCTGCACCGTGCATTTGCACACGCAGCCCGCAACATGCCGGGCGACGCGATGCGCATCGCGACCCTGCTGCAGGCTTCCGAAGAGCTGCGTCATTCGCAATTGGAAGTGCACGCCGCATCGGTCTACAACAAGTATTTCAATGGGATGCACGACACGCCGCGCTGGCACGAGCAGGCCTGGTACCTCGCCCCGGCCAAGAGCTTTGCCGAAGACGCAGCAAGCGCCGGCCCGTTCGAGCTGCTGGTGGCGATCAGCTTCGGCTTCGACAGCCTGCTGTCGGACACGCTGTTCGTGCCCGCGATGAGCGCCGCTGCGCACAACGGCGACCTGTCGCTGGTGCCGGCGAGCTTCTCGTCGCAGGCCGACACCGCGCGCCACAAGGCGCTCGGCATCGCCGCCGTCAAGTTCATGCTGCAGCAGGACCCGGCCAACGCCGCCATCGTGCAGCGCTGGGTGGACAAGTGGTTCTGGCGCAGCTTCCGCCTGATGCCGCTGGTCGCGATGCTGCAGGATTACATGCTGCCCAAGCGTATCTCCAGCTTCAAGGAAGGCTGGGACGAATTCGTCGAAAGCCCGGTGACCGAGCTGTTCGCCGAGCTCGCGCCTTACGGCCTGCAGCTGCCGGCCGGCTGGCAGCAGGCTTGCGACGCCAAGGACCACCTGAGCCATCAGGCCTGGAATGCCTTCTATGGCTACGGCCAGGCCGTCGCCTTCCACACCTGGGTGCCGGAACAGGACGAGCTCAACTGGCTCGACCGCAAGTACCCGGACAGCTTCGACCGCTGGTACCGCCCGCGCCTGGCCTATTACGCGCACCGCGAGGCTGAAGGCCATCGCTACTACAACCGCGCGCTGCCGATGCAGTGCCAGGTCTGCCAGCAGCCGATGATGTTCACCGAGCAGGGCAATCCGCGCTGGATCGCTTATCGCAACACGCAGCACGCCGGCGAGACCTTCCACTTCTGCAGCGACCACTGCGAACACATCTTCGCGCACGAACCGGAGAAGTACGTGCAATCGAAGCTGCCGTCGCACGAGATCCTGCATGCGCAGCGCGCCGACAGCGTGGCCGACCCGCTGCAGGCCTCGCTGGCCGCGATCGGCGTCGATACCGCGCGTGACACCGGCGAGTTCAAGCATTCAGAAGATGCGCAGAACTTCGAGACCTGGGGCGGCGGTCAGGACATGAAGGAGGCCCAGCTATGAGCGTTGCAGCCATCGGCAACTACAACCATGCATCGCATGACAGCGCAGCGCGCTTCGCCGCGCCGTTGCTCTACATCGCATGGGACGAGCACATGATGTTCGCAGCGCCCGTGGTACTGGCGCTGTCACCGGACACCACCTTCGAGCACCTGAAATCCAAGGTGCTGCACAAGCTGTACGGCGAGCACCCGGACTTCAAGCTGATCGACTGGGCCCGCGTGCAGTGGTTCCGCGGCGACGTGATGTTCACGCCGAAGATGGACAAGTCGCTGGCCGAGCAAGGCTTCGGCCACAAGTCGGTGCTGAGATTCAGGACTCCCGGGTTGGAGGGATTGCGAGGCTCCTGCGGATAACTCTCCCCCGCAGGGGCGTCGCAACGGCTTGCCGTCCTCACGGACCCGACGGCGAGGCGTGCAGTGAATGGGGCCGTAGTCGTAGTTTGAGATAACAATGAACGGAGACAGCAACAGATGAAGAAGACCACCTACCTCGGCGGCGCACTGGCTGTGGCCCTCGGCATGATGGCGTCCGGCGCCATGGCCCAGGACAAGTGCGGCCTCGGCAACGGCAAGAAAGCCACCGGCGAGCCGATCCAGATCGGCGCCGTCGTCGGCAAGACCGGCCCTGAAGACTTTTCCTCGTCGGCACGTTCGGCGCAGGCTTACTTCAACTGCGTCAACAACAACGGCGGCATCCACGGCCGTCCGATCCAGTACACCATCCAGGATGACACCTGGAACCCGGAAGTGGCTTCGCAAGCGGCCACCAAGCTGGTCAAGGACACCAAGGTCGTCGCAATGGCCGGTTCGTCTTCGTTCGTCGAGTGCGGCGCCAACAACGCGCTGTACGCCCAGGAAGGCGTCGCTTCGGTGTCGGGCGTCGGCGTGCCGCGCGCCTGCTTCTTCGGCAAGAACTACATCTCGTTCAACCAGGGCCCGCGCCAGTCGACGCTGGGTGCGGCTCAGTACATTACCGAGAGCTTCAATCTCAAGAGCCTGACCTGCGTCGCACCGGGCATCCCGGGATTTGGTGACTGGGTCTGCGGCGGCGTCGAGTCCTACGGCAAGGCCAACAAGATCCCGGTCAAGACCGTGATCTTCGATCCGGGCCAACTCGACGGCAACGCAATTGCACTGCAGATCGCTGCAGCCAAGTCGGAAGGCGTCGTGCTCGGCATGCCGCGCGGCATGATGCTGCCGATCCTGACGGCCGCCGAGCAGCAAGACCTCGGCAAGAGCATGAAGTGGGGCCTGCCGACCTCGGCTTATCACGCTGAGATGCCGAAGGCCGTCGGTAAATACTGGCACGACAAGCTGTACGTGCACATGGAGCTTGAGCCGATGGATGGTACGGGTTCGGACAACTCGAACTGGAAAGCCATCATGGACAAGTACGGCGACAAGAAGGATCCGCGCGACACCTTCTCGCAGGCTGGCTTCCTGGCGGCGAAAGTCACCACCGATGCACTGCTGTCGATCAAGGGCAACGTCGATCGCAAGTCGGCTTACCAGGCGATCGTCGCGACCAAGAAGTACAAGAGCGACATGATGTGCGCACCGTGGTACTTCGGCCCGGGCGAGCGTCATCAGCCTAACCACAAAGGTCGTGCAGCGCTGCTGCAAAAGGGTGGCTTCAAGACCCTGACCGACTGCTACCAGTCGAAGGACGCCGAGCTGGAAGACGTCCTGAAGCTGGAAGCCAAGGGCGGCCTGGTCAACTGACCGGCTGAACGATCACAGATACGCGAACCGGGCTGAACATGGAAACTCTGCTCCCCTTCATCGTGGTCGGCATCAGCGTCGGCGCGGTCTACGCACTATCAGGCGTCGGCCTGGTGGTGCTGTACCGTGCCAGCGGCGTGGTCAACTTCGCCTTCGGCGCACTGGGCGGCCTCGCTGCCATGGTCTGCTGGCAGGTGCTCGACCTCGAGTATGACGACTGGATGGGCTGGGTCGCCGGCATCGGCGCCGCCACCTTGCTGTCCTGGGCGTACGGCCGCTACATCGCGCCGTCGCTCACGCACCAGGACCGTGTGGTACGCGCCATGGCGACGCTCGGTTTCGCGTTGATGATCATGGGTATCTCCCAGTGGTACTGGGGCGACGATCCCCGCCGTCTCGTCCTGCCGACCGATTCGGGCGGCATCGAGTTCGACGGCCGTCGCCTCATCAGCCACACCCGCGTCGCCGCGCTGCTGTTCGCCGCTGCGTCGACCGTAGGGATGCTGTGGCTGCTGGCAAAGACACCGCTCGGCTTGCGCATGCGTGCGCTGCAGAGCAACCGTATCCTCGCTGGCCTGGTCGGCGTGCGCGTCAAGCGCATCGATACCTGGGCCTGGACGCTGGCGGGCCTCCTGGCCGGCATCAGCGGTCTCTTCATGGGCAACATGGTGCGCCTGAACCCCACCGTGCTGACCTTCCTCGTGATCCCTGCAATGGCCGCGGCCATGGTGGGACGCATGAATTCCCTCACCGCCACCGTGCTCGGCGGACTCGCGATCGGTGTCATCGAGTCCCTGCTGAACCTGGTGCCGGAAGTACAGCGTTATGGATCGGCCACCGCCTTCGTGGTCGCCATCCTGGCCGTGATGTGGCAGCAGCGCCATGGCATCGGCCTGTCCCGTGACAACAGCCACCTGGAGTAACACGCAATGGCACGCAACAAGGACAAACCCGATATTCCGCCCGGCACGCCTTTCCAGCGCGTGCGGCCGATGCTGATCACTTTCCTGGTGGTCGCCGTGCTCGGGCCTCATCTGTTCTCCTCGTACTGGCTGAACACCTTCACCACCGTCGCCGCGCTGACGCTGGCGGCAGGTACCGTCGCGCTGCTGTACGGCCAGCTCGGCATGGTGTCGCTGGCGCAGTTCGCGCTGGCCGGCGTCGGCGGCTGGTTCTGCCTGCGCCTGATCCATGGCACCGGCATGCCGTTTGAACTGGCGCTGGTGCTCGGCGCGCTGATCGCCGGCCTGTTCGGCCTGGTGCTCGGCCTGCCGGCGCTGCGCATGCGTGGCCTCTACCTCGCGCTGCTGACACTGATGATTGCCGCCGCCGTTCAGGTGGTGATCAACGTGATCAGCTTCCCTGACGGCGGCCCGGGCTGGACCGGCCGCGTGATGAATGGCCAGCGCCTGATGATTCCGCGTCCGGTGCTGGCACCGACCGATGTCGACTACTTCCGTTACACGATGTTCTGGCTGGCCTTGGGCCTGGGCCTGATCGAATGGGCGCGTACCAGCCTGCCGGGCCGTGCCTGGGGCCTGATCCGCAAATCGGAAGCGGCCGCGATTGCAGCCGGTGTGTCGGTGGTGCGCTACAAGGCGCTCGCCTTCGGCATGGCTGGCTCACTCGCCGGCCTGGCTGGCGGACTGCTCGCCGGTCTCAACGGCCAGCTCGACAACACCGGCTTCCCGGTCGCGCAATCGATCCTGCTGTTCGCGCTGACCATCGTCGGCGGCGCTTACCACTGGATGGGCGCCGTGTTCGCGGGCCTGCTGATCCGTGCCCTCCCCGCACTGCTGAATGACCACGGCGTCGATGGCAACCTGGCCAATGCGTTTTACGGCTTTGCGCTGCTGGTGTCGCTGATCCAGGGCCGCAAGGGCCTGGCTGGCCAGCTGGCCGACTTCTACAAGTTCGTTCGCACGAGCCGCATCGTCGAAGGCACGGTGATCTGGGGCGTGATCTCGGTCGGCCTGGCACTGGCCGCCGCGCACTACGGCGCGATGGGCTTCGCCGGCGCGCTGTTCCTGTCGCTGATTGCGCTGCTGTTCCGCCAGGCGATCCCGGGTGTCTGCTGGCTGCTGTTGGGCTTCTTCGGCAAGCGCGTGCAGGACGCCGCCGAAGATGTCGAGGCCTGGCTGTCGCTGCGCCTGTCGCGCGTGATCGAGGCGATGGGCCTGATGCCGGACCACCGCATCCTGAAGCGCACACTGAACATGCTCTTCATCGGCTTCTTCGTCGGCTGGGTCGTGCATGGCGTGTTCGACGTCGACTACAACGTCGCCTACGCCATCATCTGGAGCTCGATCGCGATCCGCTTCCTGATCGAAGTTTCGCTGTACCCGGCCATCCTGCCGCTGCGCAAGAAGATCGACGAAAAATATCCGAAGCCTTTCGCGGCTTACCGATAACGGAGTGACGCAATGATCGAGATTCATGACCTCGTGGTGCAGTTCGGCGGCGTCAAGCCCATCGACGGCCTGACCGTTACGCTGGCCAAGCCCATCGTCGGCCTGATCGGCCCCAACGGCGCCGGCAAGACCACCCTGCTGAACGTGCTGTCGGGTTTCGTCGAGCCGCGCCGCGGCTGGGTCAAGGTGAACGGCGAGATGATCACCGGCGTGCCGCCGCATGCGCGTGCCGCGTTCGGCCTGCGCCGCACCTTCCAGACCGACCAGATCGCCGAAGACCTGACCCTGCTCGAGAACGTGATGGCGATTGCGGACCATGCGCACTTCGACAGCCGCGACGCGATGCGCAAGGCCGTGTTCAGCGCGATCGACTTCGTCGGCCTGTCGCACCGGCTGCACCGCAAGGGCGACAACCTGTCGACCGAAGAGCGCCACCTCGCCGAAGTCGCGAAGGCCCTGATCGGCAGCCCGAAGCTGGTGATGCTCGATGAACCGGGCGCCGGCATGAGCGGCGCCGAATCCGAGCACCTGCAGAAAGTGATCAAGGCCATCCCCGGCTATTGCAAGGCGCAGGTGTTCCTGATCGACCATGACGTCGACCTGATCGCGGCCTGCTGCCACGAGACCATGGTGCTCGACTTCGGCAAGCTGCTGGCACTGGGCCCGACGCTGGAAGTATTGAAGAAACCCGAAGTGCAGCAGGCCTACCTGGGCAACTTCGATGACCTGGAGGTGGCCGCATGAGCGCCAAGATCGCACCCGACAACCTGCGCCCGGGCTGGCTGGAAGTGCGCGACCTCGTCATGGTCCGCGGCACGAAGAAAGCCGTCGAAGGCATCGAGCTGCGCATTGCGCCCGGCAAGATCACGGCACTGGCCGGTGCCAATGGCGCCGGCAAGACCAGCACCGTGCTCGGCATCGCCGGCGTGGTCGAGCCGGTGTTCGGCGAGATCTGGCTGGACGGTAAAGATCTCGTGGGCCTCGAGCCGGACGAGATCCGTCGCGCCGGCATCGGTACCGTCCCCGAAGGCCACCAGGTGCTGCGCGAACTGACCGTGCGCGACAACCTGCTGGTGGCGGCCGGCGGCCTGTCGCGCGGCGAGACCAATGCATCGATCGAGCGCGTGCTGGGCCTGTTCCCCGAACTGAAAGAGAAACTGCCGCAGGCAGCCGGCGACCTGTCCGGCGGTCAGCAGCAGATGGTCGCGATTGCGCAGGCGCTGATGGTCGAGCCGCGCTTCCTGGTGATCGACGAATTGTCGTTCGGCCTAGCGCCGACCATCGTCGCGCGCCTGGTGCCCATCATTCGCAAGATCGCCGCCAGCGGCATTGGCGTGCTCCTGATCGAGCAGTTCACGCAGCTGGCGCTGGCGCTCGCGCATCACGTGTACGTGATGTCGCGCGGCACCGTGTCGTACGACGGCGAGCCGGGCAAGCTGCGCGACGATCCGGAGATCCTGCACCGCGCGTACTTCCCGGTCAGCAGCAAGGAGGCGGTGGGCCTGTAAGCGCCCCGTCCCCGGCATGAGTCATGGCAGCACCCCGGCATCAACTTGCAGCACCGTTTAGCAGCACCTTGTTGTTCGTTCCCCCAACCCGATAACAACAATAAAAACCCGACTTTGCGGAGATACAGAAAAAATGGATACACGAGTCGTCAAGAAGAAACTGGGCCTCAAAGAGCGCTATGCCGCGATGACCCGCGGCCTGCACTGGGACACCACCTACCAGCCGATGGACAAGGTCTTCCCTTACGATAAGTACGAAGGCATCAAGGTCCATGACTGGGACAAGTGGGAAGACCCGTTCCGCCTGACGATGGAAGCCTACTGGAAGTACCAGGGCGAGAAAGAACGCAAGCTGTACGCGGTGATCGAGGCCTTCGCGCAGAACCATGGCGAGCTCGGCGTGACCGATGCGCGCTACATCAACGCGCTGAAACTCTTCATCCAGGGCGTGACGCCGCTGGAGTACTACGCGCACCGTGGCTTCGCGCATGCAGGCCGCCAGTTCACCGGCGCCGGCGCCCGTGTCGCTGCGCAGATGCAGGCGGTTGATGAGCTGCGCCACTGCCAGACCGAGACGCATGCGATCTCGCACTACAACAAGTACTACAACGGCATGCACAACTCGGTGCACTGGTTCGACAACGTCTGGTACCTGTCGGTGCCGAAGAGCTTCTTCGAAGACGCGTTCGCCGGCGGCCCGTTCGAGTTCCTGACCGCGGTCAGCTTCTCGTTCGAATACGTGCTGACCAACCTGCTGTTCGTGCCCTTCATGTCGGGCGCGGCGCACAACGGCGACCTGTCGACCGTAACCTTCGGCTTCTCGGCGCAGTCGGACGAATCGCGCCACATGACGCTGGGCATCGAGTGCATCAAGTTCATGCTCGAACAGGACCCGGCCAACGTGCCGATCGTGCAGCGCTGGATGGACAAGTGGTTCTGGCGCGGCTATCGCCTGCTGACCCTGGTCGCGATGATGCAGGACTACATGCTGCCCAAGCGCGTGATGAGCTGGAAAGAAGCGTGGGAAATGTATGCCGAGGAAAACGGCGGCGCGCTGTTCGCCGACCTCGCGCGCTATGGCATCCGCAAGCCCAAAGGCTGGGACGATGCCTGCGAAGGCAAGGACCACATCAGCCACCAGGCCTGGGCTACCTTCTACCAGTATGGCCATGCCGCCGCGTTCCACACCTGGGTCCCGAGCTCGGACGAGATGGACTGGCTGTCGTCGAAGTACCCGAACAGCTTCGACCGCTACTACCGGCCGCGCCTCGAGCACTGGGACGAACAGGCCAAGGGCAAGGAAGGCCGCTGGTACAACCAGGTGCTGCCGATGCTGTGCCAGGTCTGCCAGGTGCCGGTCATGTTCACCGAGCCGGGCGACCCGACCAAGCTCAGCATGCGCGAGCTCGATCACGAAGGCCAGAAGTACCACTTCTGCTCCGACCACTGCTGCGAGATCTTCGAGCACGAGCCGAAGAAATATATGCAGTCGTGGCTGCCGGTGCACCAGATCTACCAGGGCACCTGCTATCCCGAAGACATCAACCCGGCGTCGCCCGGCGACAGCCCGGTGCGCGAAGTGATGCGCTTCTACGACGTGCATGCGGGCGAAGACAACGGCGATTTCGCCAACAGCACAGACCGCAAGCACTTCCGCGCATGGAGCGGACGCATGAAACCGCAAGGCCACGAGGAGTAAGCACCATGGCAAGCAAGGACATGATGGTCCATCTCGGTGACTACCCGAAGATTCAGCAGGATGCCGAGGACAAGTTCCACGGCAAGCAGCTGCTGTACCTCTGCTGGGAAAACCACCTGATGTTCGCGGCACCGTTCTGCATTCCGGTGCCGCGCACCTTGCCCTTCGGCGCGGTGATCATGGAAGTGCTGCCCGAGCTGTATGGCGAGCATCCGGAGTTCGAGGACATCGACTGGAAGCGCACGCTGTGGTTCAACTCGGGCAAGCGCTTCATCCCCGACGTGGGCAAGTCGCTGGAACATCATGGCCTTGGCCACAAGGCAGTGATCAGCTTCCGTACGCCGGCACTGGAAGGCATACGGTCGACGATCGAAGAAGGCGGCTCGGGCTTCTGAGCCCGCCTTCAACGCAGGTACACAGATACGCAAATACGGATTCAACGCACGTCACAACGCTCAGCCAAAGAACGACCATGTCCCAGCAACTGACCATTGAACCGCTTGGCGCCACCATCGACGTCGAAGACGGCCAGACCATCCTCGACGCCGCGCTGCGCCAGGGCATCTACATTCCGCACGCCTGCGGCCATGGCCTGTGCGGCACCTGCAAGGTGCAGATCATCGAAGGCGAAGTCGACCATGGCGCGGCCAACCCGTTCGCGCTGATGGATTTCGAGCGCGACGAAGGCAAGGCCCTGGCCTGCTGCGCCACCCTGCTCTCCGATGCCGATATCGAAGCCGATGTCGATGAGGATCCGGACGCGCGCATCATCCCGGTGACCGACTTCAACACCACCGTCAGCCGCATCGAGACGCTGACGCCGACCATCAAGGCGATCTGGCTCAAGCTCGACAAACCGATCGACTTCCAGGCCGGCCAATACGTGCAGATTGCGCTGCCGGGCATCGAAGGCGACCGCCCATTCTCGATCGCGAATTCGCCGGAAGAAATCGCGCGCACCGGCGAGCTGGAGATCAACGTCCGCATCATCCCCGGCGGCGCTGGTACTGCTTACCTGCACGAGCAGCTGAAGGTCGGCGACAAGCTGCACATCACCGGCCCCTATGGCCGCTTCTTCGTGCGCACCTCGCTGGAAGCGCCGATGATCTTCATGGCCGGCGGCTCCGGCCTGTCCAGCCCGCGCGCGATGATCCTCGACCTGCTGGCCCAGGGCTGCAAGCACCCGATCACGCTGATCTACGGCCAGCGCAACAAGGCCGAGCTGTACTACGACGACGAATTCAAGGCGCTGGCTGATGCGCACCCGAATTTCAGCTATGTGCCCGCGCTGTCGGACGACGCTGCCGGCTTCGACGGCTTCAAGGGTTTCGTGCATGAAGCGGCGCAGCAGCACTTCAACGGCGACTTCTCAGGCCAGAAGGCTTACCTGTGCGGCCCGCCGGCCATGATCGAAGCCTGCCTCGGCACGCTGATGCAGGGCCGCCTGTATGAACGCGACATCTACGCGGAGAAGTTCATCACCGCCGCCGATGCGTCCAAGCCGCGCAGCGCGCTGTTCAAGCGCGTGTAAACAGCCAAGGAAAGCAAACAGGACCGCCATGTTCGATTTCCGTCCCAAGGTACAGGTCAGCATTCCGCAAACCGGCGAATGCTATCCGTGCGCAGTCGGCGAGAGCCTGCTGCAAGGCATGATGCGGCTCGGCCGCAAGGGCATTCCCGTCGGCTGCGTGAATGGCGGCTGCGGCGTCTGCAAGATCAAGATCATCAACGGCAAGACCGAAGCGCTGGGACCGATCAGCCGCGCGCACGTGACGGCCGAAGAAGAAGCACAGGGATACACCCTCGCCTGCCGGGTGGGGCCGACCGTCGAGGTCAGCCTGGAAGTGGCAGGCAAGATGGCCAAACCGTTTAACAAGGGGTTCGCAGGGCAGGTAGCCCCACCTGCAACATCAAAATAAGGAGATAGCGATGGGTGTGATGCGTATCGGGCACGCTAGCCTGAAGGTCATGGACGTGCCGGCCGCCGTCAAGCACTACACGGAAGTGCTGGGCATGAAGGTGACCATGGAAGACAAATCGGGGAATGTCTACCTGAAGTGCTGGGACGAGTGGGATCGCTACTCGATCATCCTGACCCCGTCCGACCAGGCCGGCATGAACCACGTCGCGTACAAATGCGAAAAGGACAGCGACCTCGATGCGCTGAAGGCCAAAATCGAGGCCCATGGCATCAAGGTCACCGAGCTGCCTGAAGGCTCGCTGCCGGCGACCGGTCGCATGCTGCAGTTCAAGCTGCCGAGCGGCCATGAGATGCGCCTTTACGCGCAGAAGGAATATGTCGGCACCGAAGTTGGCACCACCAACCCGGATCCGTGGCCGGACAACATCACCGGCGCCGGCGCGCACTGGCTTGATCACTGCCTGCTGATGTGCGAAATGAATCCCGAGACAGGCGTCAACACTGTCGTCGACAACGTCGCCTTCTTCAGGGACGTGCTGGACTTCTATCTCGTCGAGCAGATCTGCGTCGGCCCGGGTGGCGCGATCCAGGCCGCAGCCTTCATGACCTGCACCAACACGCCGCACGACATCGCCTTCGTCGGCGCGCCGAAGTCGGGCCTGCACCACGTGTCGTTCTTCCTGGACTCGTGGCATGACGTGCTGAAGGCAGCCGACGTGATGTCGAAGAAAAAGGTCAAGATCGACGTCGCGCCGACCCGCCATGGCGTCACCCGCGGCGAGACGATCTACTTCTTCGACCCGAGCGGCAACCGCAACGAGACCTTCGCCGGCCTCGGCTATCTGGCGATGCGCGATCGTCCGGTCACGACCTGGACCGAAGACAAACTGTGGACCGGCATCTTCTACCACACCGGTGAAGTGACCCCGTCGTTCACGGACGTCTACACCTGATCTGACGCTCCGAGGGTTGGGGTGAAGTGCACCGGGTCCCGGCAAAGCCGGGGTCCGGTTTTTTGTTCGCAATGGATCAAAAAAACACCATGAAGAAAATCCGGTGCGCACTGATCGGCTCGGGCAACATCGGGACCGACCTGATCTACAAGATCAAACGCAGTCACTTGCTGGAGCCTGTCTGGATGGTCGGCATCGACCCCGAATCAGAAGGCCTGGCACGCGCGCGCGAAATGGGGCTGAAGACCACCGCCGATGGCGTCGACGGCCTGCTGCCCCATGTACTGGAAGACGACATACAGATCGCGTTCGATGCGACCTCGGCCTATGTGCACGCGGAAAACTCGCGCAAGCTGAATGCGCTGGGGGTGATGATGATCGACCTCACGCCGGCCGCGATCGGCCCGCTGTGCGTGCCGCCGGTAAACCTGCGCCAGCATACCGAGAAGCTGGAGATGAACGTCAACATGATCTCCTGCGCCGGACAGGCGACGATACCGATCGTGAATGCGGTCGTGCAGGCACAGAGCGTGTCGTATGCGGAGATTATCGCCAGCCTGTCGTCGAAATCGATCGGCCCCGGCACGCGCGCCAATCTCGATGAATTCACCTATACGACCTCGAATGCGATCGAGGTCGTCGGCGGCGCCCGCAAGGGCAAGGCGATGGCCATCATCAACCCGGCCGAGCCGCCGATGTTGATGCGCAATACGATTTATTGCGTGACCGACGAGGCGCCGGACCAGCAAAAGATCACTGCATCGATCCTGAAGATGATCGCTGAAGTGCAGAAATACGTGCCGGGCTACCGGCTGGTCAACGGCCCGCTGTTTGACGACCGCAAGGTGTCGGTATTCATGGAAGTCTCGGGACTCGGCGACTACCTGCCCAAATATGCCGGCAATCTCGACATCATGACCGCGGCAGCGACCCGCACCGCCGAGATGTTTGCCGAAGAGATCCTGTCCGGGAAGATAGCCCTCAAGCCGCTGGAGGTCGTGCAATGAACACCGATGACAGCCTGAAGGGCCGCAAGGTCCTGGTGCATGACATGTGCCTGCGCGACGGCATGCATGCCAAGCGCGAGCAGATCAGCATCGAGCAGATGGTCAGCATCGCCCGATCGCTGGACGAAGCCGGCGTGCCGCTGATCCAGGTTACGCATGGCGCTGGCCTGGGCGGCAATTCGCTGCAGCACGGCTTCGCCCCGCACACCAACGAGGAATACCTGAGCGCGGTCAGCGCCGTCGTCAAGCAGGCAAAAGTCTCGGTGCTGCTGATACCCGGCCTCGGTACGATGCGCGAGCTGAAGTCCGCCTACGATTGCGGCGCACGCAGCGTGCATGTGGCCACCCATTGCACCGAGGCCGACACCGCGCCGCAGCACATCGCCTTTGCACGCAAGCTCGGCATGGACACCACCGGCTTCCTGATGATGGCGCACCTGAACACGCCGGAAGGCCTGGCCCAGCAGGGCAAGCTGATGGAATCCTACGGTGCGCAGACCATCTACATCACCGACTCGGCCGGCTACATGCTGCCGGCCGACGTGAAGGCTTGCGTGAGCCACCTGCGCGAGGTGCTGAAGCCCGAGACCGAGATCGGCTTCCACGGCCATCACAACCTCGGCATGGGCATCTCGAATTCCATCGCCGCGATCGAGGCCGGCGCCAGCCGCATCGATGCGTCGGTCGGGGGACTCGGCGCCGGCGCCGGCAACACGCCGCTCGAAGTCTTCGTCGCGGTCTGCCAGCGCATGGGCATCGAGACCGGCTGCGACCTGTTCAAGCTGATGGACATCGCGCAGGAGCAGATCTTCCCGCTGATGGACCACATCGTACGCGTGGACCGTACCTCGCTGACGCTGGGCTTCGCCGGCGTCTACTCGACCTTCCTGCTGCACGCGCAGCGCGCGGCCGAGCGCTTCGGCCTGCCGGCGCGCGACATCCTGGTCGAACTTGGCCGCAAAAAGATGATCGCGGGCCAGGAAGACATGATCGTCGACACCGCGATGACGATGGCCAAGGAGCGCGGCCTGTACAAGGACGTGGCCTGATTCCGGAAAGGCAAAGCCAGCGATGGACAAGGACAAGTCGTGGGTTGTGATCGTCGGCGCCACCGGTGCGTTCGGCTCGGTAATCACGCAGCGCATGCTGGCGCGTGGCTGCGGCGTGCTCGCCGTCGCGCGCAGTGCTGACGGTCTCGGGCAGCTGAAGGACCGGCATCCCGGGGTCGTGCCCTGCATCGCCGACATCTCACAGGACAGCGCGATCGAAGCGATACGCGCCGCGCTCCCCGGCCCGGTGCGCATGGTCGTGCACGGCCCCGGCATCGCCGTCGGCGGCGGCGTGCTGACCATTGCCACATCGGCGCTGGTCGATGCGGTCAACATCAAGGCCGGCGGCATGCTGCGGATGGTGCGCGCGGTCGACGGCCACCTGCACGAAGGCTCGCGGCTGGTCGGCATCGGCGGCCATTATGGCTTCGAGCCGACTGCCTATGCGTCGGCGGCCGGCGTCGGCAATGCGGCGCTGATGAACGTGATCCGCCAGCTCAGCCTCGCCTACGGGTCGCGCGGCATCACCGCACATCTGGTCGCACCTGGGCCGGCAGATACCGAGCGCCTGCGCCGCGTCGCTGCCGACCGTGCGCGCCTGAACGGCACCACGGTCGATGCCGTGCTCGACACGATGAAGGCCGAGTCCTCGCTCGGCCAGTTCACCGAACCGGCGCAGGTGGCCTGGGCGCTGGAGATGTTGCTGGCACCCGAAGCGACCGCGATGACCGGTTCGGCGTTGATGCTCGATGCCGGACGCCGGCACGGATTGCCCTGAAGGAGACGCCATGCCTGTGCTGCAGATCCACCTGACCCGCGACTGCCATCCACCGCAACAGATCGAGACGCTGCTGCTTCGCTGCAGCGAGCACTTTGCCAGCGTGCTGGCCTGCCCGGTGGATCGGATACGCGTGTATGCGGTCGAGCATGCGCCCGAGCGCAGCAGCATCGGCGGCAAGCTGGTCTCGCAGGGCGGCACGCCCGCGCCCTACTTCTCTTTCGTGCTGCTGCAGGGGCGCAGCGACGAGTCCAAGCGGCAGCTGATGGTCGGCTTCACCGACCTCATCGAACAAATACTGGCGGTGCCGCGCAGCGTGATCCGCGGCGGCATCGTGCCGGTCGCCCCCGAGGAGTGGTGCATTGCCGGCGTTCCGGCCAGCGAGGCACGGCAAGCCGAGATCGAGGCGCGCAGGCGGCTGGCAGCAGCTGGGGCATCAGATGCAGCAGCCGATGCAGCAGCGGGCGGCCGCTGATGGCGTGCCGCGCGACCGCCTACCTGCGCCGCGCAGGGGCGCGGGCCGATGCTGCGAACTCGCGCACCACGGCGATGAAGGCGGCCAGCAAGGGCGACTGGTCGGACCGGCGATACAGACAACTCAACTCGATCTCGCGCAAATGCTGACTGACCAGGGGACGGTAGACCACGCCCGGCAGCCGCAGGCTGGCCGACGAAGCGGCGGCCACACAGACGCCGAATCCGCCCGCCACCAGCGCGACGGCAGTCAGCACGTCCTCGACCTCCTGCTCCACCCGCAGCACCGCCTTCTCGCGCACGAAGGCCTGCATCACCATCTGAGCGAGGCCCGCGATCGGCAGCCGCGGGTACAGGATCAGCGGCACATCCGACAGGTCCGGGATCGTCACCTCGGCACGCCGGGCCAGCGGATGCTTTTCCGGCAAGGCCACCGTCATGGGTTCGCGCAGCACGGTCTCGACCTTCAGGTCGTCCTCGGGCGGTATCAGCCGGTTGAAGCCAACGCTGATGCGGCGCTCGCGCAGTGCGGCCATCTGCTCGGTCTTGGACAGGTTGTGCAGCACGATCTTCACTTCCGGCCGCTCCGCATGGAAGCGCGCCAGTATCCGCGGTATCACGTCCAGCACGCCGGAGCCGAAGATGCCGATGTCGAGCTGGCCGCTCTGCCCGCGGCTGGCCTTCAGCGCCTGCTGCTTCGCACGCTCGGCCAACGCCAGCAGGTTCGGCACCTCGGCCAGCAAGGCGTCGCCGGCCTCGGTCAGCGTGACGCCCTTGGCGCTGCGCACGAAAAGGTCCGCGCCGAGGTCTTCTTCCAGCGCGCGGATCTGCCGCGTCAGCGGCGGCTGCGCCATGTGCAGCCGCTCGGCCGCGCGCGTGAAATTGCGCTCCTCGGCCAGCGCCAGGAAATAGCGCATCTGCTTCAGGTCCATGCCATTGCCTCCCTGCGTTGTTCATACCGAAAAGGTATTGTGAGGCAAAAATTCAGTATTGGACAGTATTGCCCTGCCCCCTTACCCTCTCCGTCAACCTGACCGCGAACTCACCATGAGCCAGTCAACAAAACTCACCTCCCCGGCCGCCGTCCCGCAGGCCGTGATCTCCGCCGAAGCAGCCGCCATTGCGCTGGAAGCGGCGATCACGCATGCCAAAGGGCTGGGCATTGCGATCAATGTAGCGATCTGCGACAGCGGCGGCACCCTCGCCGGCTTCCTGCGCATGCCGGGCGCCTTCCTGCACTCGGTCGAGATCGCGATCGACAAGGCCTATACCTCGGCCAGCTTCGGCTTCCCGACTTCGATGTGGAAACAGATCCTCGCCAATGACGAGGTGCTGCGCATGGGACTGGCAGAGCGTCCGCGACTGGTGATCTTCGGCGGCGGCCTGCCCATCGTGCAGGACGGCGCGCGGCTCGGCGGCATCGGCGTCTCGGGCGGCTCGGCCGAACAGGACGAGGAATGCGCGAAGGCCGGGCTGGCCGCGATCGGCCTCGCCTGACGGCGATGACGGACATGCCATCGCAAATGAACGCAGCAACGACCAGCGACAACGACTAAAACAACGACTAGAAACCGAACAAGGACCTCTCATGAAACAGTTCCTGAACTTCATCAACGGCGAATTCGTCTCGACCGGCAAGACCTTCGAGAAGCGCACCCCGGTCAGCAATGCCGTCATCGGCCATGTGCACGAAGCCGGTCAGGCCGAAGTCGACGCGGCCGTCAAGGCTGCGCGCGCGGCGCTCAATGGCGAATGGGGCAAGCTGTCGGTGGTCAAGCGCGTCGAGCTGCTGCATGAAGTGGCGAACGAAATCGACCGTCGCTTCGACGACTTCCTGCAGGCCGAACTGGCCGACACCGGCAAGCCGCATTCGCTGGCGTCGCACATCGACATCCCGCGCGGCGCAGCCAATTTCAAGATCTTTGCCGATGTGGTGAAGAACGTGCCGACCGAAAGCTTCCAGATGACCACGCCGGACGGCGGCACCGCGATCAGCTATGGCGTGCGCGTGCCGCTCGGCGTCGTGGCCGTGGTCTGCCCGTGGAACCTGCCGCTGCTGCTGATGACCTGGAAGGTCGGTCCGGCGATGGCTTGCGGTAACGCCGTCATCGTCAAGCCATCCGAAGAGACCCCGGCCACCGCCACCCTGCTGGGCGAAGTAATGAACAAGGTCGGCATCCCGAAAGGCGTCTACAACGTCGTGCACGGCTTCGGCCCGAACTCGGCCGGCGAATTCCTGACCCGCCATCAGGGCGTGGATGGCATCACCTTCACCGGCGAGACCCGCACCGGCGAGGCCATCATGGCTGCCGCTGCGAAAGGCGTGCGCCCGGTGTCATTCGAACTCGGCGGCAAGAACGCCGGCATCGTGTTCGCCGACGCGGACTTCGACAAGGCCATCGCCGGCATCACGCGCTCGGCCTTCGAGAACTGCGGCCAGGTCTGCCTGGGCACCGAGCGCGTGTATGTGCAGCGTCCCATCTTCGAGAAGTTCGTGAAGGCGCTGGCTGAAAAGGCCGAAGGCCTGAAGATCGGCCCGTCGCACGAGCCCGGCGTCGGCCTCGGCCCGCTGGTCTCGGCCGAGCACAAGGAAAAGGTGATGGGCTACTACAAGAAGGCCAAGGAGCTGGGCGCGACCGTCGTCACCGGCGGCGGCGAGCCGAGCATGAGCGGCGAATACGCGAACGGCCACTGGGTGCAGCCGACCATCTGGACCGGCCTGCCGGAAGACTCGCCGATCATCCGAGAAGAGATCTTCGGCCCCTGCTGCCACATCGCCCCCTTCGACACCGAAGAAGAAGCCATCGCGCTCGCCAATGACACGCCGTATGGCCTGGCGACCTCGATCTGGACCACCAACATGTCGACTGCCACCCGCATGGCCAATGCCGTGCACGTCGGCCTGTGCTGGATCAACAGCTGGTTCCTGCGCGACCTGCGTACCCCATTCGGCGGCTCCAAGGCCTCTGGCATCGGCCGCGAAGGCGGCGTGCACTCGCTGGAGTTCTACACCGACCTGCGCAACGTGATGATCAAGATCTGACCCGGAGAACAACCAACATGGCCATGAACCAGCAAAAAATCACGCAATACGGCGACGAGCTGTATGAATCGCTCGTCTCCCGCGTGCCGGTCGACCCGCTGACCAACCGCGAGCCCGACATCAGCATCGAAGATGCGTACCAGATCCAGCTGCGCATGATCGAGCGCCGCCTTCAGAAAGGCGAGATCGTCGTCGGCAAGAAGATCGGCGTCACCAGCAAGGTCGTGATGGACATGCTCGGCGTGAACCAGCCCGACTTCGGCCACCTGCTGTCGGGCATGGTGTTCAATGAAGGCGAAGCGGTCGACACCAGCAAGATGATCGCGCCCAAGGCCGAAGCCGAAGTGGCCTTCATCCTCGGCCGCGACCTGACCGGCCCCGGCGTGACCGCAGCCGACGTGCTGCGCGCGACCGACTGCGTGATGCCGTGTTTTGAAATCGTCGACTCGCGCATCAAGGACTGGAAGATCAAGATTCAGGATACCGTGGCCGACAACGCGTCCTGCGGCGTGTTCACGCTGGGCGGCACCCGTCGCAGCCCGCGCGACCTCGACCTCGCGCTGGCCGGCATGGTGCTGGACAAGAACGGCGAAATCATTTCGACCTCGGCCGGCGCCTCGGTGCAAGGCTCGCCGGTGAATGCGGTCGCCTGGCTGGCGAATACGCTGGGCCGCCTCGGTATCAGCCTGAAGGCCGGCGACGTGATCCTGTCCGGCTCGCAATCGCCGCTGGTGCCGGTCAAGGCCGGCGACAGCCTGCACTGCTCGGTCGGCGGACTGGGCAGCACCTTCGTGCGTTTCATCTGATCAGGCGGGAACAACATGCAACTCGACAAAGCTACGATTGAAAAACTCGCCGAGCATCTGGAATCGGCCGAACTCGAAGCACGTGACGTGCTGAAGATTACCGACGACTATCCGCAGATGGACTGGGACGATGCGTATTCGATCCAGGAAGCCATCCGCGCCCGCAAGGAAGCGCGCGGCAACAAGACCGTGGGCCTGAAGGCTGGCCTGACCTCGTTCGCGAAGATGAAGCAGATGGGCGTCGATGTGCCCTGCTTCGGCTTCGTGTCAGATTACATGTCCCGCCCGGATGGCAGCGACATCAAGACCTCGGAACTGATCCACCCGAAAGTGGAAGCTGAAATCTGCGTCGTGACCAAGGCCCCGCTGAAAGGCCCGGGCTGCCATGTGGGCGCCGTGATGGCCGCGATCGATTTCGTGATCCCGGCGGTGGAAGTCATCGACAGCCGCTACCGCGATTTCAAGTTCGACCTCAAGAGCGTCATCGCCGACAACACCTCGGCCTCGCGCTTCGTGATCGGCGGCCGTTCGCGTAATGTCGAAGACCTCGACCTGCGCACGCTGGGCGTGGTGCTGGAAAAAAATGGTCAGGTGGTAGCAATGGCGGCTGGCGCCGCAGTGCTCGGCCACCCGGCCGCGGCGATCGCGATGATGGCCAACCATCTGGGCACGCGCGGCCAGGAAATCCCGGCCGGCACCTTCATCATGACCGGCGGCGTGACCGAGGCGATTGCAGTGGCTGCAGGTGACAGCATTAACGTGCGCTTCCAGGACCTAGGCTCGGTATCGATGCGCTTCGTCTGAAGCGCTTCGTGTCAAGCACAGCGCCGGTAACAAAGCCACCGAAGCCAACCAGGCCGGGCCACTGAACCGCCACCAACGATAGCAAGCACATCCGCAATGAGCGCAGCCTCCCCCGTACAGGGTCACGCAACGACAGCCGGCGCCGTCACGGTGCTGGTGACCCGTCGCATCAAGCCGGGCATGGAGGCGACGTTCGAGAAGCTGATGGGCGACATGATCGAAGCCGCCCGTACCTACCCCGGCCACCTCGGTGCGCAACTGGTGCGTCCGGGCGAGCAGGATGGCAGCGAGCCTGGCCTGTACCAGGTGGTGTTCGCTTTCGATTCGAAAGCGCACCTGCAGGCCTGGACCGATTCGCCGGCGCGCTCGCTGGGGCTGGCCGCGATCGAGCCGCTGTCCGAAGGCCCGGCGCAAACGCGCCAGGTGATCGGTCTCGCGCACTGGTTCATGACCGGCACGCAGCAGACACCGCCGCCGCGCTGGAAAGTGGCGATCGTGACCTGGATGGGCATCTTCCCGACCGTGCTGCTGCTGTTCATCCTGCTCGGCGACCTGCTGGCCACGCTGCCGCTGGTGCTGCGCGTGGGGACGCTGACGGGACTGGTGGTGCTGATCATGACCTGGATCGTCGCGCCGCAATTGACGCGCGTGATGAAGCCCTGGCTGCATGCGGGGCACAAGCACTAGCAACAGCACCAGCACCAGCAAGATCGAAAGACATAGCAAGTACCAGGCATCACGGAGACACACATGGACATGCAACTGCAAGGACAGCACGCTCTGGTGACCGGCTCGACCGCCGGCATCGGCTTTGCGATCGCGAAGGCGCTCGCCGCCGAAGGCGCGACCGTCACGCTCAACGGCCGCAGCGAAGCCAGCGTCGGACAGGCGCTGCAGCGCCTGCAAACCCTGCTGCCCGAAGCCAGCCTGCGCGGCGTGGCGGCCGATGCGGCGACCGCCAGGGGTTGCGAGCAGCTGACCGCCGGCGGCCCGCCGGTCGACATCCTGGTCAACAACATGGGCATCTTCGATCCCAAGCCTTTCGAAGACATCCCGGATTCGGAATGGATCCGCTTCTTCGAGACCAATGTGATGAGCGGCGTGCGACTCGCGCGCGCAGTGCTGCCGGGCATGAAGCAGCGCAATCGCGGCCGCATCGTGTTCATCTCCAGCGAGTCGGGCATTTGCCCGCCGGCCGAGATGGTCCATTACGGCATGACCAAATCCGCGCAACTGTCGATTTCGCGCGGCCTGGCCGAGACCTGCGCCGGCACCGCCGTGACGGTCAACAGCGTGCTGCCGGGTCCGACGCTGACCGAAGGCGCGAAAGATTTCTTCGACAAGCTCGCTGCCCAGCAGGGCCTGAGCTTTGACGAGGCCGCGAAGGCCTTCTTCGCCAATGCAAGACCGACCTCGCTGCTGCGTCGCTTCATCGAACCCGATGAGGTCGCGGCCATGGTCGCCTATGTGTGCAGCCCGCTGTCCGCGGCTACCAATGGCGCGGCGCTGCGCGTCGATGGTGGCGTCGTGCGCAGCCTGGTCTGATTCGATTCTTTACCTTCCCGCTGTCAAGGAGCACTGACATGAGCAAGAAAATCAAATGCGCGCTGATTGGTCCCGGCAATATCGGCACCGACCTGCTGGCGAAGCTGCAACGTTCGCCGGTGCTGGAGCCGGTCTGGATGGTCGGCATCGACCCCGAATCGGACGGCCTGAAGCGCGCCCGTGAAATGGGCCTGAAGACGACCGCCGAAGGCGTGGACGGCCTGCTGCCGCACGTGATTGCCGATGGCGTGCAGATCGCGTTCGATGCGACCTCCGCTTATGTGCATGCGGAGAACTCGCGCAAGCTCAACGAGCTGGGCGTGCTGATGATTGACCTGACGCCAGCCGCAATCGGCCCGTTCTGCGTGCCGCCGGTGAACCTGAAGGAACACGTCGGCAAGGGCGAGATGAACGTCAACATGGTGACCTGCGGCGGCCAGGCGACAATCCCGATGGTGGCAGCCGTGTCGCGCGTGCAGCCGGTAAAGTACGGCGAGATCGTCGCCACCGTGTCCTCGCGCAGCGCCGGTCCCGGCACCCGCAAGAACATTGATGAATTCACCCGCACCACCGCCGGCGCGATCGAGAAAGTCGGCGGCGCGCAAAAGGGCAAGGCCATCATCATCATCAACCCGGCCGACCCGCCGCTGATCATGCGCGACACCGTGCACTGCCTCGTCGACGGTACGCCGGACCAGGCGAAGATCACGCAGTCGATCCACGACATGATCAAGGAAGTGCAGAAGTACGTGCCGGGCTACAAGCTGGTCAATGGCCCTGTGTTTGATGGCAATCGCGTCTCGGTCTTCCTCGAAGTCGAGGGCCTCGGCGACTACCTGCCGAAGTATGCGGGCAACCTCGACATCATGACCGCCGCCGGCGCGCGCACCGCCGAGATGTTTGCCGAAGAAATGATTGCCGGCCGCCTCACCCTCGAGCCGACCGTCGCCGCCTGAGCGCCAACTGAGCGCGGACTGCACCCCAAGGAGAATGAACATGGAAATCAAGGGCAAGAAGATCACGCTGCATGACATGACCCTGCGCGACGGCATGCACCCGAAGCGCCACCTGATGTCGCTGGAGCAGATGAAGTCCATCGCGATGGGCCTCGACGATGCCGGCATCCCGCTGATCGAAGTCACGCATGGCGACGGCCTCGGCGGCTCGTCGGTCAACTACGGCTTCCCGGCGCACACCGACGAGGAATACCTCGGCACCGTGATTCCGCTGATGAAGCAGGCCAAGGTATCGGCCCTGCTGCTGCCGGGCATCGGAACCGTCGATCACCTGCAGATGGCGCATGGCCTGGGCGTGCACACGATCCGCGTTGCCACCCACTGCACCGAGGCGGACGTCTCCGAGCAGCACATCACCTATGCGCGCAAGCTGGACATGGACGTGGTCGGCTTCCTGATGATGGCGCACATGAACTCGCCGGAAGGCCTGGTCAAGCAGGCCAGGCTGATGGAAAGCTATGGCGCCAACTGCATCTACGTGACCGACTCGGCCGGCTACATGCTGCCCGAAGACGTGCGCGTTCGCATCGACGCAGTGCGCCAGGCGCTGGACCCGAAGACCGAGCTGGGCTTCCACGGCCACCACAACCTCGCGATGGGCGTGGCCAACAGCGTGGCGGCGATCGAATGCGGCGCCAACCGCATCGATGCCGCGGCCGCGGGCCTGGGCGCCGGCGCCGGCAACACGCCGATGGAAGTGCTGGTCGCGGTGCTGGACCGGATGGGCGTCCAGACCGGCGTCGATGTCTGGAAGATCCAGGACGTGGCGGAAGAACAGGTCATCCCTATCATGGACTTCCCGATCCGCATCGACCGCGACGCGCTGACCCTTGGCTATGCGGGCGTGTACGGTTCCTTCCTGCTGTTCGCGAAACGTGCCGAAGCCAAGTACGGCATTCCGGCGCGCGAGCTGCTGATCGAGCTCGGCCGTCGCAAGATGGTCGGCGGCCAGGAAGACATGATCGAAGACACCGCGCTGACGATGGCGCGTGAGCGCCAGGCCAAGGCTGCGAAGGCCGCGTAATAGCACACGCAGCACGCGCAGCACCGACAGCACTCACAGCGCCCCCGGAGCCCTGTCAGCACCCGTATGACCCCGGCTGCCCTGCCCGGCAGCCGGAACCCGACAAACCAAGGAGAACCCATGCCGTTCGCACAGATCCACATGATCCAGGGCCGCACCGAAGAGCAGAAGCGTGCCGTGATCGAGAAAGTCACCCAGGCCCTGCACGAGGCCGTCGGCGCACCGAAGGAAACCATCCGCATCCTGATCTCCGAAGTCCCGAGCACCAACTGGGGCATAGGCGGCACCCCGGCCAAGGACCTCGGGCGCTGACCGCTGCGCTGCGGCCGGAACTGCCTTCCGCTGCAGGCAGCCCGGGCAGACCGCCGTTGCCGGTGGATGCCGATCTGGCATCCACCGGCAACGGCGATTTTCTTTGTGTACAATCGCTTTCGGTACGAACCATCGGTAAGCCCTACTGCCGCTCATGGATGATCTCTTCGTGATCCCGCTTGTGATGACTGTCGTAGCCGCCCTGTCGATCGGGGCGATCTACCTGATCTCGCTGCTGTTCAAGGACGGCGACGAGGAATGACCCTGCCCGTTGTCGCGGGCCTTTCCTGCTTTCTTTCCCATGCTGATCACTGATGCGCTGCTGGTCGGCGCCGGTGCGTTTGCGGCCGGCGCCATGAATGCGATGGCCGGCGGCGGCACCTTCTTCTCTTTCCCTGCAATGCTGGCGGCCGGCGTACCGCCGGTGATGGCCAATGCCAGCAATACGGTGGCACTGTGGCCGGCCTCGATCTCGAGTGCCTGGGCATACCGCCGCGAAGCGATGCGCCACGGCCGCTGGGCCGCCGTGCTGGCCGTGATCTCGCTGCTGGGCGGCCTGATCGGCGGCCTGCTGCTGCTGGCCGTGTCCAACGAAACCTTCTCGAAGCTGGTGCCCTGGCTGCTGCTGGTGGCGACCACGCTGTTTGCCTTCGCGCCGCAGGTCAGCAAGCTGATCGCGTGGATGAAAAGGCACATGAAGATCGCGTCATCCGACAAGCCCGGCAGCAAAGGCGGCGCGCTGTTCCAGCTGGCCGTGGCGATCTATGGCGGCTTCTTCGGCGCCGGCATGGGCATCCTGACGCTGGCGGCGCTGTCCATCCAGGGCTTCGAGGATGTGCAGGAGATCAACGCGCTGAAGAACATGACCTCGGCGATGAATTACACGGTCGCGGCGCTGACCTTCATCATCGCCGGGGCAATCAGCTGGCCGCACACGCTGGTGGCGCTGGTGACGGCGGCAGTCGGCGGCTATGTCGGCGCGGCGCTGGCGCGCAAGCTGCCGGCCCTGTGGCTCAAGCGCCTCGTGATCGCGGTGGGCGCGGTGCTGACCGTGATTTATTTCATCAAGACTTACTGAACGCGGCCCTGATCGGCCAGTGCCCTGCTGACCGATCCGCAAGGCGCGTCAGCTGATCACGCAGCGATCGCGATCGCGTTTTCGCAAACGCTTTTCGGTTCTTTCATCCAGTTCGTCCGAGCCATGCGCAGCCCCTTCCTCCGGGGGTACCTGCTGCTGCCCTATGTCTTCTTCGCTCGACAATTCGGGCAGGTCGGGAAAGTCCGGCAAAGGCTCGCTGTCGCTGGACTCAATCAGCACATCGCTGTCCGACGATAACTCGGCATCGACCATCTGCGACTGCGGCAGCACGGCATGGACCGGCGGTCCGACGATGGAGGACACTACTTTCTGCTCGCCCTCGATATTCACCGTGCCGAATTCCAGACGCTCGAAATACAGGCCGGCATGCTCGTACGAGGCAAGTTCGGCAGCCGAGAACAAGGGGGCTGCATCCGCGCTCCCGGCACGCAAGGCGCTGCAGTTGATGACCACGGTCAGCCGTAACTGCGCTGCCGAATTTCTTTTCTCAAGGGCCGCAACCAACGCAGACAGCGAATCCCGCGTGGGCGCACGCTCGCAATCGAAGATCACCAGTTTCAGGTCGCGGAACCGGTGACCGCGATCGCATAATGCGCGCAGCATGGCGTCGGGATTTTCCGTCCGGCCGAAATGGAGGAAACTGACCATGCCCGGGCCGCAAGCCACTTCCAGCACCGCGCCCAGCTCATCGGGACGAGTGGACAAGTCCGCATGCCGCCTCAAGTTGAATGCGGTCGGCCGACCGCTCATCGCAACACGACTGACGAGGCTCGCAACGCCGAGATCCTCAACGCGCTGCCTGGACACCTGAAAGCTGAGCTCGACATACAGGCAGACGTTCGCCGGCAAGACTCGTGCAATCTCGATGACCCGGTCACGGGTCTGCTCGAGCACGCCCATCAACAAGGACAGCTCCGCTCCCTGGAAATTGCGAAAACTGTTGAGATAATCGGTATTCGTTTCAGCATGCGGCGGATGCGCGACCTGAAGTGAATAGAACCTGCCCTCGCCGGCTCTCCCCATGTTCTTCAGCGCGAGGTTCAGTTCAGCCAAATCCCCGGCATTGACGGTGAACTGGAAGTAGCCGAGCATTTTCACGAAATCACACGTCCAGTTCACCGTGCGGTCATGCATCACCATCGACCGCGCTTCCTGATACCAGAGACTGGTCCGAAAGCTCTGCCCTGCCTGCGCAAAATACTTCGATGTCAGCGCGAATGACGTGGCCGATATGGATGAACCGGACTGCAGCATCGACCAGTACATCACCTGCTCGACCACCTCCACGGGCAGGTCGGTCCACCGGTCGCACGGCTGCTGGCTGATGCTCGGCGTAGCTGATGCGGCATTGGCCGACGACGGCTGTGCGGTGGTGGTGTTGTGGGCGACGGCGATGGCAGGAAGGCCGGTATTGAAGGGCTGAGCTTGCATGGCGGGCTCCGGAACGGAAAGTGGGGAATTCCCGTGCAGCGCAGGCGGCGCCGCACGACGGCCCCCGTTCGGAACAGCAGGTGTCCCGGAGTTCGCAGGCAAGTCTGAGCAAGTTCAGGTAAGTCTGAGCAAGTTCAGGCAAGTCTGAGCCAGTCCGGGCAAACGCCGGAGTCTCGCCCTGCGCCTCAGCGCACCTCGACCTCGATGGACTTGCGCATCTTCTCGCCGTAAGAGCGATGCGCGCCATCGGCGAATTGCATCGTCAGACGATAGCGCCCCGGCGGCAGCGTGATCTCGGTCTCGGTCTGGCCCTTGCCGAAGTGGCGATGGCTGTCGTTCATCGGGATCACGGTACCTTCGGCGATGTCGTCGGCATTGATCAGCAGGTGATGGTGGCCGGTGTCGGCTGTCATGTCGCCGGCCGGCGCGACCTGCATGCCATTGACCGCGAATTTCACCTTGAAGGTCTGCGGCACGGTGTCGCCGTTGGCAGGCGTGATGAAATCGACGGACTGTGCGTGACCCTGCGCGGCTAGCAGCAGGCAGGCCGAAGCCAGCAAGGCATTCATTATCTGACGGGCTTTCATGCGTCCTTCTCCCCATGTGGTTTGCAGCGCCGGTGTGATCGGAAGCGGCGCCGCAAAAATGGTAACGGAAAAGCGGCACTCTGGCAGCGCCAGCGCGTACGGGATGTACGGTACGTCCATGCAGCCGTAGCGCACAAGGACCGAATGGGAGTTGCGCGGCAGTTGTGCGGGAGTTGTGCGACAGGTGGCGTACCTCGACTCGCATCAGGACGGGCACGGAGGGCATGGCCTCGCCGGCCCTCGCGCCGCGAGTCGCTTTCCCGACATGCATTCTTTTTTTGTTACTTTTTTCCCGACCCGGGCTGTCATGCCCACACCGCAAGTATCTGATTGGTAAAGATTAACCAGCACTGGCATGCCGGTTGCTATGGAGTAAGCCTCTATCACTAACAGGACGCCTCGCGTCCCTCGCGAGCTATGAGCGCACGAGAGCTGGCCATTGACGTGTGGCGGGGCAAGGCCCGCCCTGCTGTTCAACCTGCGGCATGGGCCGGGCGCACGCCGGGCCTGTCGATGACGCTCGACCAGCTGATCGAGCGGGCCGATGCCTTGCGCGCTGCCGGACGCACCGACGAAGCCATCGCCCTGTACTACAGCTGGACGAATGGCACCCATCACCCGCTGCGCTATCTCGCGTTGTTCAGGCTGGGCTCGCTGCTGCAATCGGAAGCTGACCTGCCCGGCGCCATCGCCGCCTACCAGGCTTGCCTGCATGCCCGTCCCGGCTACGGCAAGGCGCTGATCAACCTCGGCCTCGCGCATGAGAGCGCCGGCCATATCGACCTCGCATTGCAGACCTGGGACCTGCTGGCCGCGCAGCGCCACCTGAACAGCAAGTCGGACAGGGCGCTGCTGACGATGGCGCTCAACCATATCGGCCGCGTGCAAGAGCATCACAAGCGCTATCAGCTGGCAGAGCAAGCGCTGGAGGCGAGCCTCATGCTCGACCCGAAGCAGCCGGCCGCCATCCAGCATTGGGTGCGCGTGCGGCAGAAGGCATGCCTGTGGCCGGTCTACAAGCCGCTGCCCGGCCTGTCCGCGAATGAACAACTGATGGCGACCTCGCCGCTGGCCATGCTGGCCCTCTGCGACGATCCCGCGCAACAGCTGCTGACGGCGCATGCCTTCGTCGGCCGCATGTATCCGCTGCAGGAGCAGCGACTGTGCGAAGGCCGCCGCACCACGCATCAGCGCGTGCGCATCGGCTATGTATCGGGCGACCTCGGCGTGCATGCCGTCGGCCTGCTGCTGGCCGACTTCCTGCAGAGTCATGACCGCGAGCGTTTCGAGATCTATGGCTATGACTACAGCCCGGAGGACGGCAGCACGCAGCGCCAGCGCCTGCTGCACAGCTTCGACCAGCTGCGCTCCATCCATCATCTGGGCGACCGCGAAGCGGCACAGCTGATCCTCGATGACGAGATCGATGTGCTGATCGACTTGCACGGCCTGTCCTACGGTGCGCGCCCCGGCATCTTTGCGCTGCATCCGGCGCCGTTGCAGGGCACCTGGCTGGGCTTCATTGGCACCACGTCCATGCCCTGGTTCGATTTCGTCATTGCGGATCGCCACGTGCTGCCCGAGAGCAGCACCCTGCACTTCCGCGAGCATCCTCTGTATGTGGATGGCAGCTTCCTGCCGACGGCGATCGCCGACACGCCGGCGCGCAGCGCCACGCGCGCCGAGTTCGGCCTGCCGGAGGATGCGTATGTGATGGCGGCCTTCGGCAACAGCTACAAGATCAACCCGCAATTGTTCGGCCATTGGATGAACATCCTGCGCCGCGCGCCAAATGCGGTGCTGTGGCTGATCGACGATAACGCGACCGCGCGCGAACAGCTGGTCGAACAGGCGCGCCGCGCCGGTGCCGACCTGTCGCGCATTCATTTCAGTCCGCGCACCAGCCATGCGGCCTACCGTGCCTACCTGTCGGTGGCGGACCTGTTCCTCGACACCTATCCGTACAACTGCGGTTCGACCAGCATCGACGTGCTGCAGGCCGGCCTGCCGCTGCTGACCGTCAACGGCAAGACCATGGTGTCGCGCATGGGCGGCAGCCTGCTGAATGCGCTCGACCTGCAGAGCATGGTGGCGGACGACCTGACGCAGTACGAGGACAAGGCCGTCGCCTTCGCCAGCGGCGCATCCATGCCCGAGCAGGTCAGGCTCGACCGTACGCTGTCGCAGGCGCTGAACCTGAAGCTGGCGCGCTCCGTCGAGCGTGGCCTGCTGGACCTGATCCGGCAAGCCTCGTCGCGCTGAAACTGCAGCGCGCCTGTGTACTGGCCAGCACAAAAAAAAAGCCCGCGCATCGCGCGGGCCAACCCGAATCTTCAGTCAGGAAGAAAGGGAGGAGACACCTGCAGGCTACGCCTCAAACACTGGCGGTGGTGCGAAGAGCAGCCCTGAAATTCTTGCCCAGTTCGGTCGGCGGTACCCAGCCGTAGCGACGCCACAGGTCTTGCACGTTGTCGCTCGGGAGGCGGCGCGCCATCGGGCGCATGCCCAGCGATTGGCTGGTGACTTCAATGATCTTTTCGGCCTGATGCTTCATGGCGGCTGGCTCCTTCAACAATTCGTTATCGACGCCATAAGCAAGTGCAAAGGCCGTGCCAGCCCGGGCGTCGGAATTCCGGCAAGTCATTGAAATGCAAGGATTTATGCCGGATATGACGATGGGTGACGCCATGAAAAAGGCACGCCGATCGGCCCTGCCCCAGCCGCAGCAGCGCCTGCCAGCCGGTCAGGCGGCACCAATGACAAGGGCCTGCCAGTCATCAAGACTGGCAGGCCCTTGACCCCGAGGCCCGAAGGCCGGGGAATGCGTAAGGCTTACTTGCCGCGCAGGCCGTCGAAGACTTCGGCGAAGCCCGGCTGGTTATGGTGCGAGATCACGCCGCGCGCGGCCTCGATCACCAGCGGGACCGGATGGCCACGCAGGGTGTTGACGATCATTTCGTTGATGACCTTGTAGACCTGGCCCTCTTCGTCAATGATCTGGCCGAGGCGGTTGGCCAGCGGGTCGAACACACCGTAAGCCACGAACACCCCGAGGAAGGTACCGACCAGTGCACCACCGATCAGGCCGCCCAGCACCGGCGGCGGTTGATCAATCGCGCCCATGGTCTTCACCACGCCCAGAACGCAGGCCACGATGCCCAGCGCCGGCAGTGCGCCGGCAATCGAGGCCAGCGTGGCCTGGAACTTCATCTCGTCATGGTGGTGGGTCTTGATCGCGTTCTTCATCACGTCATCGACCGCGTCGGCATCCAGGTTGCCCTGGGCGATGACGACGAGGCGCAGCGTATCGCAGATCATGTGGACGATCGAATGGTCATGCGCCAGCTTCGGATATTCACCGAAGATACCGGACGAGTCGGGGTTTTCGACGTGCGCTTCGAGCGCGACCGCGCCCTCTTTCTTCATCACGTTGAGCAGCTTGCCGACCAACAGGATCAGGTCAAGGTAGTCCTGCGGCTTCCACTTCGGGCCCTTGATGCAGCGGGCCATGCCACCGAACGCGCCCTTGAAAATCAGCAGGCTGTTACCGATCAGCTGCGCACCAATGGCCGAGCCCACGATGATGAAGCCTTCCACCGGGGCCGCCTTGATGATGGGCGCCATCTTGCCGCCGGCCATGATGAAGCCGCCGAACACACAGCCAAACACGACTGCCAATCCCACGAAAAAAAACATCTGCCTCTCCTTTTGCGCGCGCAGTCCCCGCCGGGCGGGCGAAGTTACGCGGTATCGATGGGTTTATCGACACGAGCGTCGATAACTCAAGGAAGTCCTTGCAAATAAAACCCTCAAGCGCTGACAGCTTGATCATTGGTGCCGAGGTTTTGTTTGCCTGATGTCCCCGTCGCACAGCCGCGCTGGCACGGCATGAAATGCCATCTTCGCGAAGCGCATCGCCGAGGACAAATATCGACGTTAATATTGCAATTGTGAAACAAAGCCGGTGGGAACGCTACTTTTAATCAACCGTTGGCGCGTTTTGGGCGCGCCTGCCGGCCATGAGAGGCCGTATTCATTGCCAATTTGAGAACGAATCAGAACAGCAGGCACCAGACCCCGACGCATTTGCCGGTCGCCAGTTGTATCAGCAGGTCGATCAGCCCGCCGACCAGCATCGCCGGCACCGCAAGGTAGATGAAGATGAGGAACCAGCCCGCGAGCGTGATGCGCGGCTTGTCGATGTCGTGCCCCAGGACGGGCGCGTGGGCGGAAATTTTGAAAATACGCTTTATCATGCGCTGCCTGTGATTGGCGCTAGAAGGGCTGCATTTCATGCCGAGCCAGCGCAGCTGTGCGACGGGTGAACCAGCCAATACGGAGCAGGATGCCAGTTCATCAGCCACGAAATTGTACGGTTTTGTTTAATCCGTGATTTATTTGTTTCAGCCGATTATAAGAGCAAGGCACCCGAGCATAACGATAACGAGACCTGCAGCCCCCAATGCACATACTGTGGAACCAGATCGAACTTCCCGAATGGGACGCCGCGCATGGCGCATTGGCCGGCGCGATGCAGCAGGACTGGGCCTATGGCACGGCACTGAAGAATCTCGGCATCGAATGTCATCGTGCGGAAGTTTTCCTCGATGGCGAACGCGTCGCGCTCGCGCAGTTCGTCTGCCGCCGCTATGCATGGACGGTGGGCTTTGCACTCTGCTCACGCGGGCCGCTATGGCTCAAGGATGTGCCGGCCGCGGATCGCGCGCGCATCTATGTCGAACTCAAGCGCACGCTGCCGATGAAGCGGCCGCGCTTCGCGCTGTTCTCCCCTGACCTGCTCGACCCGAACGACCCCAGCCTGTCACGACTGACGCGCGTGATGACCGGGCATTCGACGGTGCTGGTCGACCTCACCCAAAGCCCCGAGGATTTCCGCGCCGGCATGGAAGGCCGCTGGCGCAACCGGCTCGTCGCTGCAGAAAAGGCGGGGCTCAATATCGTGCGCACCGGCGCCAACCCCGGCCAGTACCGCTGGCTGCTGGATGAAGAGCGTTCGCAGCGTTCCAGCCGCGGCTTCCACGGCCTGCCGGTGGAGTTCGTCGAAGCGTATATCCATGCGCGCGCGCAGACCACGAAAACGGCGCTGGTGATGCGGGCCGACCAGGGCAAGGACAAGGTCGCGGCGATGCTGTTCCTGATCCACGGCACGGCCGCCACCTATCACGTGGGCTGGTCGAACGACGCCGGCCGCGACACCAATGCGCATAACCTGCTGTTGTGGCGCGCCTTCCATGAACTGAAAGAGCGCGGCGTGCAGCTGCTGGATTTGGGTGGCATCAATACCCGCAGCCTGGCGGGCATCTCGCGTTTCAAGATCGGTTCGGGCGGCAAGGTCGTGACCTACGCCGGCACCTTTGTCTGACAGGCGATTGCACTACGCAGGATTGCGCTTCCCGGGGTTGCGCTTCATCGAATCGCCTTTCGGACGACATCCGCGCAGCGCGGTTCGAACCTGTCGACTTATTTGAAAGGTGCGCGATACAGCCAGACCGGTTTGTCTTCCACGGTCTTCAGCACCGCCGCGGGCTTCAATTCTTGCGCGACGAACTCCAGGCTCACCAGCCAGGCACCAGGCTTCAGCTCGGCACGCGCCTTCGCGATCGCGCGCGGCATGCTCTCGGGGCGCTGGAACAGGTAGACCATGTCATGGGTCGACCAGTCGGCCTTCCACATATCGCCCTGCCGGATGCGCGCCCACGGGCACAGCAGCGCGCAGGCGATGCGCAAGGGCCAGCTCCATTCGACGCCATGGATCGCCGCCTGCGGATACAGCGCATGCAGCGCACGCAAGCCATGGCCGAGACCGCAGCCCGCATCGAGGATGGACGCCCCGGCCGCCAGCGGTGCCTGCTGAGGCAAGTCGCGCAAGGCCGGCGCGGGCGTGGGAAACAGCGGCGCGTCGTGCCAGGCATTCATCGGATAGACCAGCGCGATGATCGTCAGCGGCAGCAGCCAGGCCCAGCCCGGCAAGGCGATCGAAGCTGCCGTACCTGACAACAGCAGCGACAAGGGGAAACCGGCGGCGATTGCGACCCGGCGCCAGAAGGTGCCGGCCAGCGCGCTCAGACCGGCGCCGGCGGCCGTTGCGACGGCGATCGCCAGCCATGCAGGCAGCGATAGCCGCAGCAGCAGGCCATACAGGAACCAGCTGCCGCCCCAGGCCATCAAGGCAGGCAGCGGCCAGCGCAGCAAAAGTGTGGAGATCGAATTCACCGCGCGATTATAGAGTGACAGGCGGTGAGAACGCCGGCAGAACCTGTCGGAGCAAGCTGCTTCGGTACGAGCGGAGGCACCTGCGGATGTATATGCCGAGGTAACTGCCGCAGGTCCTGCGCCGAGTTTGGCTACACTATGGGCTGTCACGCTTCATTCACCTTGCAACCCTCTCGCAAAAGGAGCCCATAATGCGCGTCAAGCAGATCCTCACCGGCGTTGAACTCGTGATCGCCGACGTCGAAGTCGAACTCAATGGCGAGCTGCGCTCCAGCCACACGCTGTGCGCACTGCTGAAGGACGACGGCAACAAGGAAGTGCTGATCCCGCTGAACACGCCTGACGGCCGCCCCATCTTCATGAATCCGGAAAACGCGATCGCGTCTACCGGTCATCACTGAAGCGGCGATGCCAGCCCCCACCCGCTGTTTTCCCCATCCATCACCCGTCACCCTGCCCACATCATGCCGACCCGAATACTCACAGAAACCTTCACGCACTTCGTAGAATCGGAACGCGCGGGCGGCATCTTGCTGGTGCTATGCACCGCCGTCAGCCTGACCCTGGCCAATTCAGCTTTCGGCGCGGGCTGGCTGGCTTTCTGGCATGCGAACCTGGCGGGAATGAGCGTCGAGCATTGGGTCAATGACGGCCTGATGGCGATCTTCTTCCTGATGATCGGCCTCGAACTGGAACGCGAGCTTTACGTCGGCGAGCTGTCCAGTCTGCGCCATGCGCTGCTGCCCATCATCGCCGCGATTGGCGGCATGGCCGCGCCGGCGCTGATTCACTACGCGCTCAACAACGGCCTGCCCACGCAGCCGGGGCTGGGCATTCCGATGGCGACCGACATCGCTTTTGCGCTCGGTGCGTTGTCACTGCTGGGCGCGCGCATACCGGCACCGTTGAAGGTTTTCGTGGTCGCGTTCGCCGTGATCGACGATCTGGGCGCGATCGTGATGATCGCGCTGTTCTATACGAAGCAACTGTCGCTACCCCACCTTGCCGGCAGCCTCGCGATCTGGGTCGTGCTACTGGTGCTGAACCGTTCGCGCCGCGTTCATACGCTGCCTCCTTACCTGATCGGTGGCGCGCTGATGTGGGTGCTGATGCTGCAATCTGGCATCCATGCGACGCTGGCGGGCGTGCTGCTGGCGTTCGCCATTCCCTTCCATTCGCGTGACGAGCAAACACCATCGCCTTCGCACGTCCTCGAGAATTGGCTGCACAAACCGGTTGCCTTCATCGTCCTGCCGGTGTTCGCGCTGGCCAATACCGGCGTGGTGCTGCAAGCATCATTGTGGGAACAGGTGGTGGCGCCGAACGGGATCGGCATCATGGCCGGCCTCGTCGCGGGCAAGCCGGTCGGCATCATGCTGTTGTGCGCCCTGGCCGTCACGCTGCGCATCTGCCGCCTGCCGGAACAGGTGAACTGGATACACCTGCTGGGTGCCGGCCTGCTGGGCGGCATAGGCTTTACGATGTCGATCTTCATTACCGGACTGGCCTTCCATGAACAGGCGCTGCTGGTCGATGCATCGAAGCTCGCGATCTTCGCGGCCTCGGTGCTGGCGGGGGTGCTGGGGTCGGTGGTGCTGCTGGCCGCAGGCAAGCTTTCCACGGACGAGGCCCCCACCTGAAAAGCCTGAAAAGACAAAGGCTGCGATGCGCGGTGCGCAGGCAGCCTTGATCAACATGAACAGGGAAGCGCCCGAAGCGCCCGGGCTTACAGGAAGCGGTCGAGCATCTTGCGCGACATGCGATCAAGCACGCGCAGGTCAATGACCCGGTAGGTCACGCCATGACTGTCGGTGATCAGCAAGCCGCTGCCTTTCAGGCGCCGGATGTCTTCCTCGCCCCTCAGCACGAAGCTCGTCAGTCCGCGATCCGTGCGTACCTGCCAGGTACTCGGCGTGGCGAAGGTGGACACGGACACCAGCTGGTCGATCACGGGCATGAACTCGCGCTGTGCAATCTCTTCCTGCAACAGGCGACGGGTATCGGTGTCCAGCCCCGACAATTGCGGAATGAACACCAGTTCATGGCCATCGGCGCTGACCAGCGACACATTCTCGCCCGGCGCATCGATGGGGAAGGCCTGTACCGGCACCACGCCGACGTGGGCGTGGCCCTGCTCGTCGGTGAACACCAGTTTGCCGAAACTGTCGCGGTGGATGTGGTGCGCCACCGGCATCCAGGCCTTGCCGCTGGATTCTTCGATCATGTGCTCACCTTGGCCAGCGGGATCTGCAGCCGCGTCGGCTCGCTATCCTCGGTATCGACATTGCGCGCCTGCGCCTCGTACAGACGCCAGTAGGCGCCGCGCTTTTCCATCAGTTCTTCGTGCGAGCCGGTCTCGACCACCTCGCCGCGCTCCAGCACCACCAGGCGGTCGGCACGGCGCAGCGTCGACAGGCGGTGCGCGATCGCGATCGTCGTGCGTCCCTGCACCAGGTTGTCGAGCGCCTTCTGGATTTCCTTTTCGGTCTCGGTATCGACACTCGAGGTTGCCTCATCCAGCATCAGGATGTGCGGGTTGATCAGCAGCGCGCGCGCAATCGAGATGCGCTGGCGTTCACCGCCGGACAGGCCTTGCCCGCGCTCGCCGACGATGGAATCGTAGCCATGGCGCAGGCGCAGGATGAATTCATGCGCATGCGCAGCGCGCGCAGCGGCGATGACCTCGGCCCGGGTCGCGCCCGGCTTGCCGTAGGCGATGTTGTCGGCAATCGTGCCGTGGAACAGGAAAGGCTCCTGCAGCACGAGGCCGATGTGCTTGCGATAGTCGGCGACCGCAAAGCGGCGGATGTCGGTGCCGTCGACCAGGATCGCGCCGTCGCTGACATCGTAGAAGCGGCAGATCAGGTTCATCAGCGTGCTCTTGCCCGATCCGCTGTGACCCACCAGGCCGATCATCTCGCCCGGCTTGATGTCGAAACTGATGCCCTTCAGGATGCGGCGACTGCCGTGGCGGAAGCCGACGTCGCGCATGGAAATCGTTCCCGGCACCGGTGCCACCGCGACCGGATTGGCCGGCTCGGGCACGCTGGAGCTGTGGTCGAGGATGTCGAAGATGCGCTTCGCGCCCGCCGCCGCCTTTTGCGTATGCGACACGATGCGGCTCATCGAATCGAGGCGGCCGTAGAAGCGGCCGATGTAGGCAATGAAGGCCACCAGCACGCCCACCGTCACGCCATGGTGGATCACCAGCCAGATGCCGAAGGCCCAGACCACCAGCAGGCCGACTTCGGTCAGCATCGTGACGGTCGGCGCGAACAGGCCCCATGTGCGGTTGAGCTTGTCGTTGACCGCCAGGTTATGCATGTTGGCATCACGGAAGCGCTCGGATTCGCGCGCTTCCTGCGCAAAGGCTTTCACCACGCGAATGCCGGGGATGGTATCGGCCAGCACGTTGGTGACGTCGCCCCAGATGCGGTCGATCTTCTCGAAACCGTAGCGCAGGCGGTCACGGACGCTGTGGATCAGCCACACGATCAGCGGCAGCGGCAGCAAGGTGACGATGGTCAGCCACGGATTGATGGTGAACATGACCACGGTCGTCATCATCAGCAGCAGCACGTCCGTGACGAAATCCAGCGCATGCAGCGACAGGAACACGCAGATGCGGTCCGATTCATTGCCGATACGCGCAATCAGGTCGCCGGTGCGCTTGGCGCCGAAATAGTCGAGCGACAAGGTCATCAGGTGGTCGAAGGTCGCCGTGCGCAAATGCGCACCGATGCGCTCGGATACCAGCGCCAGCAAATACGTTCGCCACCACCCCAGCCCCCAGGCGAGAAGCGCCGCCACCAGCAGGCCCGACAGGTAAATGATCACGTCATGGGTGTCGATCTCGGCGCCGGTCTGCTGCGGAATGAGGATCTCGTCCATCAGCGGCATCGACAGGTAAGGCGGCACCATCAAAGCAGACGTGGAAGCAAGTGTCAGGAAGAAGCCCAGCAGCAGCTGCATCTTGTAGGGCCGGGCAAAACGCCACAGGCGGAACAGCACCCAGGTCGAGACCGGCTCCTGCAGTTCGCGGTGGCAGACCGGGCATTCCTCGCTGTCGTCCGGCAGCGCCGACTGGCAGCTCGGGCAGCGCGCCGTGGCATCGTCGTCGGCCGGTGGCTGTCCGGCGCGGGCGGCCTGGACCTTGTCGAATTGCTGGATGAAGCGGATCGCGCCGACTTCCTGCTCCAGGGTGAAGCGCCAGCACGCGAGCAAGCCCTGCGCGCCATGCAGCGCCAGCATGGCCACGCCGCCGTGGTCGCTATGGTGCAGCGTCAGTTCAGGCGCCAGCGCCCAGCCGGTCCCCCCTGCGCCATCGGAATCGCTTATGATTCGTTCCGTCGTCAGCAACACGCGGCCGGTCGCGAAATTCAGCGTGGCGTCGAGGTCGGGTTCGAGCGTGGCGAGGACCTGTTCCCCCGGATGCAGCGGCGGTGTCGAGCGAGAACCCGATGCGGCCTCCGCCGGGTGCGGATGGTTCTGGCGATGCGAACTGTGCGTGACGCTGGACGACATGTATTTGGAAAGCAGGCCAACAAAACCGCTATCTTACCCTTTTGTCCGAATTCCCTTCCCAATGAGTTCTTCCGACACCGTCCAGCCGATGCCCGCGGGCCCGCTGGAACTCAAGGTGCTGCGCGTGACCTACCTGCGCGGCCCGAACATGTGGACCTACACGCCCGTGATCGAGGCGTGGATCGACCTCGGCGTACTCGAAGAATGGCCCAGCAACCGCCAGCCCGGCTTCGTCGACCGACTGTTGTCGGTCTTGCCAAACGTGGCCGCACATCATTGCAGCCCGGGCGTGCCCTATGGCTTCGAGCAACGGCTGCGCGATGGCACCTGGATGGGCCACATCCTCGAGCACGTGATCATCGAATTGATGGAAATGGCCGGCCTCGAGGCCGGCTTCGGCCAGACCCGCGAGACCACGAAGTCCGGCACCTACCGCATGGTGTTCCGCGTGCCCGACGAGACGGTCGGCCGCGTCGCGCTGGCCTCCGGCCTGGCGCTGCTGCATGCGGTGATCAACAAACAAGATTTCGACGTCGAGCCCGAGCTCGCCAAGATCCGCAAAGCGATCGACGAGCACTACCTCGGACCGAGCACGGCGCACATCGTCGCCAGCGCAAAAAAACGCAAGATCCCGCATATCCGCCTCAACCAGGGCAACCTGGTGCAGCTGGGTTATGGCGCCTTGCAGAACCGCATCTGGACTGCAGAGACCGACCTCACCAGCGCGATCGCCGAAGGCATCGCCGGCAACAAGGACCTGACCAAGTCGCTGCTGCGCAGCTGCGGCGTGCCGGTGCCCGAGGGCGAAGTCGTGCACAGCGCCGAGGCGGCATGGGAAGCGGCCGAAGACATCGGCCTGCCGGTGGTGGTCAAGCCGCGCGACGGCAACCGCGGCCGTGGCGTGATGCTGAACCTGCGTACGAAAGAAGACATCTTCGCCGCCTATGAGGTGGCACGCGCCGAAGACCCGGACGTCATCGTCGAGCGCTTCATCGAAGGCCCCGAGCACCGCGTGCTGGTGGTGGGCGGCAAGGTGGTGGCCGTCGTGCGCGGCGAGAGCGCGTGGGTGACAGGTGACGGCAAAGCCACTGTCGCGCAGCTGGTCGACGCGCAGATCAACAGCGACCCGCGCCGCGGGAATGCCGACATTCATCCGCTCGAGCGCCTCGACCCGTACACCAACAGCGTCATCCAGGCCAACCTGCAGCGCCAGAAGCTGACGCCCGAATCCGTGCCGGCCGACGGCCAGCGCGTGCTGATTGCCGCCAACGGCAACCATGCGATCGAATGCACCGACAAGATCCATCCGGAAGTCGCGCACACCTGCACGCTGGCCGCGCGCGTGATCGGCCTCGACATCGCCGGCATCGACCTCGTCTGCAAGGACATTTCGCAGCCGCTGGAATCGCAGGGTGGCGCGGTCGTCGAAGTCAACGCCGGCCCCAGCCTGCTGATGCACCTGAAGCCGGCCGAAGGCCTGCCGCAGCCGGTGGGCGATGCCATCGTATCGGCGCTGTTCCCCGAAGGCCAGCGCGGCCGCATCCCCATCGTCGGCGTGGCCGGCACCGAGGGCACGACGCAGATTGCGCGCCTGGTCGCGTGGCTGATGCAACTGTCCGGCGCGCGCGTCGGCGTGGCTTGCCGCGACGGCCTGTTCGTCGGCCCGCGCCGCCTCGAGGCTGGCAATGCTGCGCACTGGGAAGCGGGCCAGCGCCTGCTGATCAACCGTAATGTTGAAGCAGCAGTGTTCGAAAACGACCCGATGACGCTGCTGACCGAAGGCCTGGCCTATGACCGCTGCTGGGTCGGCATCGTCACCGACACCAAGCCGGTGCCGGGACTGGACGAACATCTGATGACCGAGCCCGAGCATCGCTACAAGATCATGCGCACGCAAGTCGACGTGGTGGTCGAGACCGGTGTCGCGGTATTGAACGCGACCGACGAGGTGGCGCTGTCGATGGCCGAGTTGTGCGACGGCGACGTGATCCTGTATGCGGCCGATGGCCAGCATCCGGCGCTGCTCGCGCAGCGCGAGGCCGGCAAGCGTGTCACCTATATCAGCGAGAACAAGATCATTCGCGCCAGCGGCAATGATGTCGTCGATGCGCTCAGGCTCGACCGCGACCTGTCGCCGGCCGCGCATGAGCTGCCGACCGATGTATTGCTGGCCGCAATCTCCGGCGCCTGGGCGCTGGGGCTCGATACGCAGCTGATCCGCACCGGACTCGAGACCTTTGGCACCGTCGATACCCAGACCCTGGTGATCGCCTGAAGCGATAGCACTGACAGCACCGGCAAAAGACAAGCAGGAAAACAGACATGGAATTGATGCAGACCCGCGCGCTGCGCGGCCCGAACCTGTGGAGCCGCTACACCGCGCTCGAAATGGAAGTCGTGTGCACACCCGATGAATGCACCATCGACGGCATGCCCGGCTTTGAAGACCGGCTGCGCAGCCTCTGCCCCGGCGTGGCCGACCTGCGTGCGCCCGGCTACCACGGCCCGCTGACACTGGCCCATGTGCTGGAAGCGACCATGCTCGCGCTGCAGACGCAGGCCGGCTGCCCGGTCAGCTTCAGCCTGACCAATGCGACGCCGGTCGAGCGCCGTTACCAGGTGGTGGTCGAGTACAGCGAAGAAGACGTCGGCCGCCGCGCATTGAAGATGGCGCTGGCGCTTGCGGACTTTGCCTTTGCACAGGCGCGCGGCACGCTGGCCAACGATGCCGACGCGCCGGACGTGGCGGCGATGGTGGCTGAACTGCGCGAACTGGACGAAGACGAGCGCCTCGGCCCGTCCACGGGCTCCATCGTCAATGCCGCGGTCGCTCGCGGCATTCCGTTCAAGCGCCTCACGCAAGGCAGCCTGGTGCAGATCGGCTGGGGCCATCGTCAGCGCCGCATCCAGGCGGCCGAAGTCGATTCCACCAGCGCCGTCGCCGAGACCATTGCGCAAGACAAGAACCTGACCAAGCACCTGCTGCATGCCGCCGGTGTACCGGTGCCGCTGGGCGCGCCCGTGAAGGACGTGGACGAAGCCTGGGCCGTGGCGCAGAAGATCGGTTTTCCGGTGGTCTGCAAGCCGCAGAACGGCTCGCAAGGCAAGGGCGTAACCGTCAACATTCAGACCCGTGAGCAGCTGGCACTGGCCTTCCAGTCGGCGACGGAAGCGGCGCGCGGCAAGGGCCCGGTGCTGGTCGAGAAGTTTTTCCCCGGCAGCGACTACCGCCTGCTGGTCGTCGGCAACCGCCTGATCGCCGCCGCACGCCGCGACCCGCCGCAAGTGGTCGGCGATGGCAAGCACACGGTCAAGGAACTGGTCGACGTGGTGAACGCCGACCCGCGCCGCAGCGATGGGCATGCGACCTCGCTGACCAAGATCCGCTTCGACGATATCGCGATGGCCTGCCTGTCCGACCAGGGTCTGAAACCCGACTCGGTGCCCGAGAAAGGCCGCCGCGTCGTGCTGCGCAATAACGCCAACCTGTCGACCGGCGGCAGCGCCACCGACGTCACCGATGACGTGCATCCGGAAACGGCATCGCGCGCGATCGATGCGGCCGCGATGGTCGGCCTGCATGTATGCGGCGTGGACATCGTCTGCGAAAGCATCATGCGCCCGCTGGAAGAACAGAATGGCGGCGTGGTCGAGGTCAATGCCGCACCCGGCCTGCGCATGCACCTGAACCCGTCGTACGGCAAGGGCCGCAACATCGGCGAAGCAGTGATGCAGCTGATGTTCGCGCATGGCGATGACGGCCGTATTCCCGTGGTGGCCGTCACCGGCGTCAATGGCAAGACCACCACCACCCGCCTGATCGCGCATGTGCTGGCCACCAAGGGACTGTGCGTCGGCATGACCAATACCGATGGCGTGTACGTCGGCGGCCGTCAGACCGACAGCGGTGATTGCAGCGGACCGAAGAGTGCGCGCAATGTGCTCGCGCATCCGCATGTGCAGGCGGCGGTGCTGGAGACGGCGCGCGGCGGCATGCTGCGCGAAGGCCTAGGCTTCGACAAATGCTCGGTGGCCGTCGTCACCAACATCGGCGAAGGCGACCACCTCGGCCTGAACCATATCCATACGCCGGAAGACGTGGCGCGCGTGAAGCAGATGATCGTGCAGAACGTCGCACCGACCGGCCATGCCGTGCTGAACGCCGCCGACCCGCTGGTGGCCGGCATGGCGCCACACTGCCCTGGCAAGGTAATCTTCTTTGCGCAGAACGCGTATCACCCGGTGCTGGTCACGCACCGCGCGCGCGGCCATCGCGTGGTGTTCGTCGACAATGGCGATATCGTGGTGGCCGAAGGCGCGCACCTGCAGCGCATGCCGCTGTCGCGCGTGCCGCTGACGCGCGGCGGCCTGCTCGGCTTCCAAGTCGAGAACACGCTGGCTGCGGTGGGCGCATGCTGGGCGCTGGACCTGCCGTGGGAATTGATCGTCGAAGGCGTCATGAGCTTCAACAATGACACCAAGGGCGCGCCGGCCCGCTTCAACGTGATGCGCTACCGAGATGCGACCGTGGTCGCCGACTATGGCCACAACCCGCATGCGATGCGCGCACTGGTCGCGGCCTTCGATGCGCTACCGGCAACCGAGACGACCCGGCGCACCGTTGTCATCAGCGGCGCCGGCGACCGTCGCGATGAAGATCTGCGCGAGCTGACGCGCGTGCTGGGCGCGGCCTTCGACAATATCGTGCTGTTCGAAGATGCATGCCAGCGTGGCCGTGCCGATGGCGAAGTGCTGGCGCTGCTGCGCGAAGGCTTGCAGGGCGCAAGCCGCGCCAGCCATGTCGAAGAAATCCGCGGCGAATTCATCGCGATCGACCGCGGGCTGGAAATGCTGAAGGCCGGCGACCAGTGCCTGGTGCTGGTCGACCAGGTGGAAGAGGCGCTCGCGCACCTGACGCAGCGGGTCGCCGGCGCCTGAAGCCTGTCCACCCGGTTCGCGGCCGCGCCCCGTGCGTGGCCAGATGCCGCCACCATGAAAAAGGGGACCTCACGGTCCCCTTTTTTCATGCGCACAACGGGCGAACGGCAGCCTTACATGCGCCAGCCGTAGCCGATATAGGCCACCGGCGTGTAGTCTCGCTCCACGATGGGGCTGGCCGACTGGGCCGACGACAGTCGGTTGACGGAGGCACCGAAGAATACGGCGCCGGTGCGGTTGAATGCGTACAGGCCGCTGACGCCGACACTGAACGCGGTGCCCGAGCCGGGCGCATAGGCGGCGCGACCGGCGGCGACTTCATTGCTGCGCACGCCGAAGTAGTAGTCGTTCATCTTTGCATCCTGCCAGGTGGCGCTGACGATGCCGTTCAGCCGGAACGCCATATCGCTGACCAGCGGACGGATGAACTGCACCTGCGCGACCTGTCCCTTGCTCTTGCCGGTGATGTCGAAGCCATAGTCGACGTTCAGCACGCCGACCCCGGTCTGCCAGCGCAGGCTGGGACCCGCGTCGACCGCGAAATCACGATCCGCCATGCCGGCGGTCTTCGCGCTGTCGGACGCGTCGTAGCCGAAGCGCGGCTCTGCATACAGGCCGATGCGCAATGACTCATCAGCCGACACGAAGCCCCAGGCCCCGGCCTTCAGGCCGCTGATGTAGGCGACATCCTTGTACTGGTATTGGAGGACGGGCAGCGCGAGGAAACGCACGCTGCTGCTGCCCGGCACCTTGGGCAGCACGCCGGCGCCAATGCCGATGAAGTTCTGCGGGGTGGGCAAGGGCTGCTGGGCCTGGCGCTCGGCGGCTTCTTCGGCGGAAGGCTGGGCGACGGCAATGTTGGCTACCAGCGCGAGCGCGGCCGCAGCGACGGCCTTCAGTGAATGGCGCGGGCGCCGTGCAGGGAAGATTTGCTTGTTCATGGGAATCTCGGTCGGACGGTTCATGGATCAAGGCCTGCCAGTCATTGGCGAGCAGCCAGCGGCAAGGCCGCGGGCAAGCATACCTGAATACCGGTTTTCGGTAAGCTCAGGCGCCGGCGTACGCGTGGATCTGGTTGCCATCGCGCGAATGGATCTGCAGGTTGAAGGAGACGATGATGCGGTCCTTGTCACCCTCGTAGGCCATGGCCTTGTGCGGCAGCCACGACGGGAACAGCACCAGCGTGCCCTCTTCCGGCTGGATGTCCATGGAGTTGGTCTGCAAGTACGCATTGCCCATGTCCATGTAAGCACCGCCCTGCAGCTGGCTGTACGGACCATAAAAGCGCGTTGCGCCATTCAGCTTGCCCAGCGTCGGATGCGACTGCCGCTTTTCGGCGTCGTCGATCTGCACGTAATACACGCCGGACCATGAGCAATTGCCATGCGTGTGCACGTCATGGAAAGCCTGCCCGTTCTGAATCTGGAACCAGCAGCCGGCAAAGCGCAGGTCCAGCGACAGCCGGCCCTGAGGCCAGGATTGTGCATTGGCCTGCTTGGCCAGTTGCTGCGCGCTGCCGGCAATGAATTGCACCAGTTGCGTGAACTCGGGCAGATCTACGCGATCGAGCAAGTCATCCGGGCTCGCATAGAAAACCTGGCGCTCGCTTTCCATCGCCAGCCGTATCGCACCGAAGGCGCGCGCCAGCACGGGGTTGACGGTCGCAGCATCGCCGAAACGCTGCACATCGATCGGGGTCGGCCAGAGCAGCTGCATCAGCCGGCCGCCGTGGTGCTGCCTGCAGTGCTGCCCGAGGTGCTGGCCGTGCTGCCAGCGGCCGCGGGCATCGCCAGCTTCCAGCCGGTGCGTTTCTCGAAGGCCGCGATGTCTTCCGGCGAATCGAGGTCGATGATGAAGCGGTCATTGTCGGTCTCGTACACCTGCACCTGCTGCGGGTGGCTGTCGATGTACTTGCGGCAGGCAACGGCCTGCCCGCCTTCGAGCATCTCGCCCACCAGCTCGCCGGAGAACAACACGGGATTGCCACGCTGGCCCTGCACTTCCGGATAGACGATCGAGGTGCCCGGCGCACGCTTCTTGAACGCGCCGATCAGTTCGGTCAGTTCGGCGTTACCGACCAGCGGCTGGTCGGCCAATGCCACGATCACGATGTCGAATTTGCTGCCGAGTGCTTCGAGCCCAAGGCGCACCGATGATTGCTGCCCCTGTTCGGGGGACGGGTTGCGCACGATGGTGACGGGGAAGGCCTCGACCGCCGGTTCGATCTGCTCATGGTAGTAGCCGGTGACGACAACCACCTCATCGATGCCGGCGCCGCTCATCGCGATCAGGTGGCGATTGATCAGTGGCACGCCGGCCAGGCTCATCAGGCATTTGGGTACGCCGCCCATGCGCGAGCCCTCGCCCGCGGCCAGCAGTACCGCACCCACGCGCAGCCTCGCATACAGCCCGCCGCCCTGTTTCAGCATGCATCCCATGTCTTCTTCCTTCGTCCAGTCTTGCTTGTAGCGACCCGCGAGAATCGCCTTCGAATTCAATCTGCCTTCAATGTGTCATCAATGCCGCATCAATGCAGCTTCAATGCTCCCGACCCTGCTGCCGCAGCAGGGCGTCGGCGCGGAAGCGCGGCTCGCCCAGGTGCACCAGGTCGCCCAGGCTGTGCAGCGTATTGACGGCCAGGTAGCCATCGATCAGGTCACGGCTGCGCAGCATCGCCTCCGATCCCGGCAGCTCCCGCGTCGGATGCAACCAGAACAGCGAAGCGCCGCGCTGCTTCAGCGCCCGGATCGCACGCTCGGTCTCCTGCGGCGGGTCGGTATCGTAGCCATCGCTGAGAACATACACCAAGTCGCGCGCGCCGAGGCGTCGTCCGGCGTGCACTTTCAGGAAAGCCTCGAGGTTGCTCGCGATGCGCGTGCCGCCGCCAAAGCCGAAGGTGACCGCATTGACCTTTTCCTGCACACGGCCGCTGCTGCGCCTGAGCAGCTGCGTGACTTCGGCCAGCCGGGTATGGAAGACGAACACGCGCGCATCCAGCAATTGCGCAAACGCACGACCGATGCGCAGGAAAAACTGCGCATGCGCTTCCATCGACTTGCTGACATCGACCAGCACATAAATGCGCGGCATCACCGTATCGCGCTGCCGGAATTTCAGCTTGATCAGTTCGCCCCCGCTCGACAGCCCCTGGCGTATCGTCGCCGGCAGGTCCACACGGCGCGGCCGGTGCGCATGCTTCCATTTGCGGATCAGTTTGCGCCGCAGCCTTTGCTCAAGCGGCGCGATCAGCGATTCCAGTTGCGCGGTATCTTCGGGCATCCAGCTGCGGAAATCCTTGTGCAGCGGATCGACCTTGCTGGCGCCGCCCATGGCCTGTTCATTGGCGATGCCATCGCCGCTGCCGCCGCTGAAGTCCAGACCCACGGGCGGGCCGCCGCTGTTGTTGGGCTTGCCTTCCATGTCGGCCTGCATCTGCGCGACCAGTTCGCGCAGGTCGCGCGACTTGCGCTGCACACCGCTGCTGCGCGTGCTGCCGCGCACGCGGTGCGGGAACCAGTAGGCATCAAACAATTCGGGAAATTTGCGCCACTGCGCTGCACCGCTGGCGGCAATGCCGCGCCAGCCGTGCTTCAGGCGGCGGTGCTGTTCGGGTTCGACTACAAGCGCGGCATCGAGCATGGCCTTGAGCTCGGCCAGGCCGATCTGGAATCCATGGTCGCGCAGGTAGGCGGCGAAGCGGCGGATCTCGGCGGCAGGATCGGCAACCGGAGCAGCGCCGGGATCGGCAAACGGATCCGGGCTGTCGGTGTTGGCTCCGTGGTCTGCTGCGGCTGTCATTGGATGGCCTGGGCCGTGATCTGCCAATACATTAACTAGCGCTTGCGAATGCGGCGGCGTGGGCGGTGGCGGCGTCAGCGCAGCGCGCCGGCCACGCCGACATCGACACCGACACGCGCTTCACCCTGCAGGCGCGCGATGACCTCGGTCCCCATCTGCCACTGGTCGGCGCGGGTCTTGAGCAGCGCGGCGAGGCAGGCGCGCAGCGCTTCGGGCTGCTCGGGCAAGCCCTTGAGACCAAGCGCGCACAAGGCGCGCACCCAGTCGAGCGTCTCGGCGATGCCGGGCACTTTCTCGAGGTCTTGCTGGCGCAGCTTGTGCACGAAGGTCACGGCCTGCTGCACGAGGCCGATATCGGCTTGCGGGACCAGCTTCTTGACGATCTCGATTTCCTGCGGCACCGACGGATAGTCGACGTAGTGATACAGGCAGCGCCGGCGCAGCGCATCCGACAGGTCGCGCGTGCCATTGCTGGTGAGGATGACGATCGGCTTGGTGGCCGCGCGTATGGTGCCCAGCTCGGGCACCGAAATCTGGAATTCGCCGAGCACTTCGAGCAGATACGCTTCGAAGGCTTCATCGGCACGGTCGACTTCGTCGACCAGCAGTACCGCAGGTTCAGGCGAGGTAATCGCCTGCATCAGCGGACGCTGCAGCAGGAACTCCGGGGAGAACAGGTCCTGCCGCAGCGTCTCTGATGCGCCTTGCCCGGCTTCGCGCAACCGGATCTCGAGCAACTGGCGGCTGTAGTTCCACTCGTACACGGCCTGGTTCAAGTCCAGGCTCTCATGGCACTGCAAGCGGAACAGCGGCCGCGACATGCCGCGCGAGATCGCATGCGCAATCGCCGTCTTGCCAACACCAGCCTCACCCTCGAGCAGCAAGGGCCGCTCCAGGGTGAGTGCCAGCCAGACCAGCGTTGCCAGCCCTTCGTCAGCCACATAGCCTGCCGCATCGAGCAGGCGCGTGACTTCAGCTGCTGCCGGCACTGTCATGCTCAAGCCTTGCGACCGAACAGGCCGAGGAAGAAGTTCTTCATCAGGGCCCAGAAGATCGCCAGGCCGTTCAGCTCGGTGACCATCGGCGCCGGCGCTGCCGGCGCTGCCGGCGCGGCTTGCGCCGTTGCGCCATCGGCCGACGTCGGCGAAGCTGCACCCGATCCAACCGCCGCAGTCGCCGGCGTCGCCGCCACCGCCTTGGTCTCGAAGTTGCCGGCGAACTGGCCGAGGATCATGTCGGCCACCGAGGTCATCATGCGGCCGCCGAATTGCGCGAACTTGCCGTTGACGATGACATCGGCCGTGCCCAGCAAGCTGGTGCTGCCGTCAGCCTCCGCACGCAGGGTGGCTGTCAGCTGCATCGATGCCGACGAACCGCCCTTGTCGGCGCCCTTGCCCAGCATCGTGATCGAGTACGCGGCCGCATTCACGGCCTGCACTTCGATCTCGCCGGCGAAGGCGGCCGTGGCCGGGCCGACCTTCACCTTGACCTGGCCCTTGTAGTGGGTGTCGTCGGTCTTCTCGGTGATGGCGGCACCCGGCATGCAGGTGGCCAGCTCCGGGATGTCCGACAGTACCTGCCAGCAGGCCCCGATTGGCGCCTTCACGGGATAGGTCTTTTCGAGTGTGACTTGCATCGCTTTTTCCTTGTTACTGGGTGAGACCGTGGTCCTTCAGCGTCTTCCAGACGCGGTAGGACGTGTGCGGCATATCGAGGTGGGTGACACCGAGGTGCGAGAACGCATCGACGACGGCCGCGGTGAAGGTCGGGATCGAGCCCACGTGCGGCGACTCGGCCACGCCCTTGGCACCGATCGGATGGTGCGGCGACGGCGTGACGGTGTAGTCGGTCTCCCAGTGCGGTGTCTCGACGGCGGTCGGCAGGAAGTAATCCATCAGCGTATTGCCCTGGATGTTGCCCTGCTCGTCGAAGGACAGCAGCTGGCCCATGGCGACCGCGAAACCTTCGGTCAGGCCGCCGTGGATCTGGCCCTCGATGATCATCGGGTTGATGCGGGTGCCGCAGTCATCCAGCGCATAGAAGCGGCGGATCTTGGTTTCGCCGGTGCCCTTGTCGATATCAACCACGCACAGGTAAATACCGAACGGGAAGGTGAAGTTCGGCGGATCGTAGTAGTGCACGGCCTCGAGACCCGGCTCCATGCCTGCCGGCGGCTTGTTGTACGCGCACCAGGCGATGTCGTTCATGGTCTTGAACTTGTCGTTGCTGCCCTTGACCTTGAAGCGGTCGATTTCCCACTCGAGATCGTTCTCGCCGACTTCCAGCAGGTGGGCGGCGATCTTCTTGGCTTTCGCATGGATCTTGCGCGCAGCCAGTGCGATCGCAGCGCCTGCCACCGGGGTCGAGCGCGAACCATAGGTGCCCAGGCCATACGGCGCGGTGCTGGTGTCGCCCTCTTCGATCTGGATCACTTCGGACGGGATGCCCAGCTCGGTCGCGATGATCTGCGCATAGGTGGTCTGGTGACCCTGGCCCTGCGTGATGGTACCCATGCGGGCGATCGCGCTGCCGGTCGGGTGCACGCGGATCTCGCAGGAGTCGAACATGCCGACGCCGAGGATGTCGCACATCTTCGACGGACCGGCGCCGACGATCTCGGTGAAGGTCACCAGGCCGATGCCCATCAGGGTCGGGCTGTTCGGGTCGGCGCGCTTGGCCGCCTGTTCGGCGCGCAGCGCCTTGTAGTCGACAGCATCCAGCACCTGGTCGAGCGCGGTGTGATAGTCGCCGGAGTCGTATTCGAAGCCGAAGGCCGACGTGTACGGGAACTGTTCCTTGCGGATGAAGTTCTTGCGGCGGATCTCGGCCTTGTCCATGTTCAGCTTCTGCGCGAGCACGTCGACCATGCGCTCGATCAGGTAGACCGCTTCGGTCACGCGGAACGAGCAGCGGTACGCGACCCCGCCCGGTGCCTTGTTGGTGTAGACACCTTTGACCGAGCAATGCGCGGCCGGGATGTCATACGAGCCCGAGCAGATGTGGAACAGGCCAGCCGGGAATTTCGACGGGTCGGCGCAGGCATCGAAAGCGCCATGGTCGGCGACCACGTTCACGCGCAGGCCCTGGATGCGGCCATCCTTGGTCGCGGCCAGTTCGCCATCCATGTGGTAGTCACGGGCGAAGGCAGTCGACGACAGGTTCTCGACGCGGTCCTCGACCCACTTGACCGGGCGGCCGAGCACGATCGAAGCAACGATCGCGCACACATAACCCGGATAAATGCCGACCTTGTTGCCAAAGCCGCCGCCGATATCGGGCGACACGATGCGCACCTTCGATTCCGGAATGCCGGACAGCATCGACACCACGGTACGCACGACGTGCGGCGCCTGGCTGGTGATGTAGGTGGTCAGTTCGCCGCGCACCGGGTCGAAGGACGCGACGCAGCCGCAAGTCTCCAGCGGGCACGGGTGCACGCGCGGGTACAGCATGTGCTGCGACACCGTCACGTCAGCCGAAGCGAAGGCTGCGTCAGTGGCGGCCTTGTCGCCTGCGTCCCAGGTGAAGATGTGGTTATGGTGCTCGCGCTTGCCGTGCGCGCCTTCGTTCTTGCCGGCGAGGTCATCACGCAGCACGGGCGCGCCCGGCTCGAGTGCCTTGTACGGATCGATCACGACCGGCAGTTCTTCGTATTCGATCTCGACGGCTTCGACGGCATCGGCCGCGATGTAGCGGTCGTCGGCGATCACGATCGCCACTTCCTGCATCTGGAAGTGGACTTTTTCATCGGCCAGCACTGCGGCGACGTCGCCGGCCAGCGTCGGCATCCAGTGCAGCTTCAGCGGCTTGAGGTCGTCTGCAGTCAGCACGGCGTGCACGCCGGGAATGGCCAGCGCGCGTTCCTTGTTGATCTTCTTGATGCGTGCATGCGCCAGTGGCGAGCGCACGATGTCCATATGCAGCATGCCAGGCATCTTGATGTCGTCGACATAGTTGCCCTTGCCCTGGATGAAACGGGCGTCTTCCTTGCGCAGGCGGGATTCGCCCATGCCCATCAGGGCGGCCTTGCGATCAGGTGCGTTCATGAATGGTCTCCGCGAATTTCGTTGTTGTCCATCGAATCGGTTATGTGATTCGGCTGTGCCGATATTTTTTTATTTGCAGGGGAAAGGTCGCAGGGACCTCAGGCAGCGACGCTCTTCTCTTCAGCGAGCTTTTTCGCCGCATACTGCACGGCCTTCACGATGTTCTGGTAGCCGGTGCAGCGGCACAGGTTGCCCGACATGCCGGTGCGGATCTCTTCCTCGGTCGGATTCGGGTTTTCCTGCAGCAGGCGATAGGCGCGGGCCAGCATGCCCGGCGTGCAGAAGCCGCACTGCAGGCCATGCTCCTGGTAGAAGCCTTCCTGCACAGCGTGCAGTGCACCGCCCTTGGCCAGGCCTTCGACGGTGACGACCTCGGAACCCTCGCACTGGACCGCGAGGATGGTGCAGGACTTGACCGACTGGCCATCGATGTCGACGGTGCAGGCGCCGCAGTGGCTGGTCTCGCAGCCGATGTGGGCGCCGGTCAGGTTCACTTTCTCGCGCAGGAAGTGAACCAGCAGCGTGCGCGGCTCGACGGCCTCTTCAACCTTCTTGCCATTGATGGTCATGCTGACGACTTGTTTGCTCATAGCGTCTCTCCGTTGTTCTTGGGCTTGTCGTTATTGCGATTCAGGGATGCGGCCGCGCCTTACTTGCAGCGCGAGGCCGCCAGCTCGATCGCGCGCTTGGCCATCTCGCCGGCCATCGCGGTCTTGTACTCGGCATCGCCGCGCAGGTCCTCGGCCGGCTCGCAGGCCGAACGCACGGCCAGCGCCACCTGCTGCAGCAGTTCCGGCGTGATCGCCTGGCCTTTCATCAGCGCCTCGGCTTCGGTCGCGCGCAGTGCCGTCGGCGCCACATTGGTGAGGCCGATCGAAATGTGCTCGACCTTGCCGCCGCTCATGCGCAGCACGATGGCCGCTGCAGCGGTCGCCCAGTCGCCGGTCTTGCGCTTGAGCTTGCGGTACGCGTAACCCGTGCCCGCCGCGAACGGCGCGACTTCGATCGCGGACAGGATCTCGTCGGCTGCCATGTCGGTCATGTAGGTGCCGTGGAAGAAATCGACGGCCTGCACACGGCGCACGCCGTTCGGGCCATGCAGCACGAAGGTGGCGTCGAGCGCCATAGCGATCGCCGGATGGTCATTCGCCGGGTCGCCGTGGGCGATGTCGCCGCCGATGGTGCCGCGGTTGCGCACCTGCGGGTCGGCGATCTGCTTGGCGGCCTCGACCAGCAGCGGCACCTTCTGCTGCAGCAGTGGCGAGGCGATCAGTTCGTTCTCGGTCGTCATCGCGCCGATCACGACCTTGCCGCCCTCTTCACGGATACCGCGCAGCTCGGGAATGCGGTTCAGATCGATCAGGTTGGCCGGCTCGGCGAAGCGCAGCTTCATCATCGGCAGCAGGCTGTGGCCGCCGGCCAGCAGTTTGGCGTCATCGCCCAGCTTGCCCAGCAAAGCCACGGCTTCGGCGACGGTAGCCGGACGGTGATATTCGAATGACGGGGGAATCATCGTTGTCTCTCTCCTCTGCTGTCGCCTGCTCCGCCGCACCGGGTTTGCACATCTGCGAGCCCCGTACGGCGCAAGTAACGACTATTTGGTTTCTGAAATGGCTACGTATTATTTATTTGCACTTGTTCGACATTTTTGTGACTGCCGAGTTATATTAACACCGAATACCACTTGTAACGCAAGGCATATTTCTCTTGAACAACTTCGCGAACTCTTCGATACCGGTGTTGCTGGTCGCTGTGGTGGCGGCTGCGTTGCTGCAGGTCGGCACGCTGGCAACGGGCGGCCCCAATCTGCTGGCGCTGACGCTGGCTGCAGTCGGCAGCGGTTGCCTGGCGCTGATGCTGCTCCGTCCGCAGCGAGTCGGACTGTCGCCGCCCAACGTGATGCTGTCGCTGGGCATAGGCGGCATGGTGCTGGGGCTGACGATCGATGCCTGGGTCACGCCGCTGCATGTGATCGAAGCGCTTTGCACCGGCAGTGCGGACCGCAGCTTTGGCGACGCCATGCTGTTCCATGCGCAGCTACTGCCGGCGATGCATGTGCTGATGGTGGCCGGCGGCCTGTCGGCGATACCGACGCTGCGGGTGCTGCGCCCCGAATGCCGCCGCCTGTGCTCGATGCTCACGCAGAACGCGCTGTGTTCGACCTGGATGCTGGTCGGCATGACGGCCGGCGCGACACTGTTTGCGCAGTCCCTGACGGCGCTCGACGGCATCAGCCTCAGCCGCATGTTGGCGGGCATGTTCGCCGGCATGGTCTGGGGCATGGTCGTCAGCGTGTCGGCCTACCGGCTGTTCTTCATTGCGCGCGACCGGCTCGAAGCCGCGCGCCGTGCCCTGCCCGATTAGCGCGGCCCGCGTAACCCGGTCGGCGGGCTTGAGCGGCCCGACTGGGCTGACGCGACGGACTCGACTGGCCGACAGGCTTGCCCCCCGTCCCGCCTGTCGGCCCCTGAATCGCCTCTGAATGACCCCGAAGCGGCAAAGACCTGCCGCCAGCGCGGCAAGCTTTTGCCGCCTCCTGTCGGAAAACATGCGACAGCCCGGCTGGAATGGATGTTGCTCAACTGCTTGCGACCGCACCGGCTTTGCGCCGGGCTCTACGCAAACACGATGGCAACCACAACGACCACCACGACAACGACGACGACCACGGCCACTTCAGGCGCGGGCGCGATCTCGGGCAATGCCGAACTGCAGAAGATCAAGAAGGATCTTGCTGCGGCGCTGGTCGCCGCCGGCGTGGTGGACGCCAAGCCGACGGATGCCTATCCGAAGGGCTTCCCGATTGCGTATGAAAAGAATGGCACCGTCAGCAGCGCCACCAACTGGACCGAGGCCTACAAAATGGTCACGCGCCGGGTGGAAGACAAGAATCCCGCAACCCCGGGCACCCTGGTCATCGACACCGGCCTGCTGGCCACGAACCTGAAGGCCACCAAGACGCTGGCGCAGCTGGGCGTGAACTCATTGTCGAAATTCCCGAAGGGCACCTCGGTGACCGGCGCCCTCGACGCGCTGTACAAGCAGACCTCGAACGGCAAGCTGGCCTCGGTGCTGGCGCGCTCAGGCATCTATGACCTGTCCGCTTTCCCGGACGGCACCAGCGCCTTCGCCGCCTTCAAGCTGATCGAAGACCCGACTGACCCGGGCAAGGTATCGCTGGATCGCTATGCGGAATACAAGGCATCGGCGGCTGCATTGAAGTCCATGGACATCACCACGCTGGTCAATTTCCCGCGCGGCACTACACTGCTGGAAGCCAAAGCGCTGATCGAGCCCAAGGCCGACCTGATGCTGCAGATGGTCGGCGTCGACAAGAGCTATTTCAAGAAGGACAACCTGTCGTCGCTGGAGGCGCTGTCGGTGCTGATGCATCTGCCGGACACCATCCGCGAAATGAAATCGCTGCCCACCGGCATGACCTCGCAAAACATCGCACAGCAATCGGCCGCCGCGAAAAAGCTGGTCTCGATGGGCTATGACAGCCTGGCGTCTTTCGCAGGCATGGCCGCGTTCGCGAATGAAGCGCCAACGGCGACCACGGCGCTTGGCGTCGTCAAGAAAATACCGACGCCAGATGATCTGCCGTTGCCGAGCTCGGCCAGCACCGAGCGCCAGTTCACGCCAACCACCAAAGTCGCCAAGCGCAGCTATGGCCAGCCCAATCCGGTCAAGGCCTCGGTCTACAACGCACTACCCAGCGAGAAGGTGAAAGCCAATACCCTGCCTGCCTTCCGCGTCGTCACGGCTGCCGAAGTACTCGCTTTTAACAAGGCGTTCTGGCCGCAACGCGAAGTCACCAGTTCCAATTAAGCGCCGGGCCATCGGCCTTGCGACCGGCCAGCAGTGCCGCGCGGCAAGCGCCGAGCCCATGCACCCACCGCTTTCCTGCACGAAAATGTTGGCATCCGACCGGAATTCATCGCCTTTACACTTTTTTTTGTGACAGAAATATTTCCTGTGGCCTAGACTCCAGAAAAGGAATAGTTTCTGGAGACAAACAATGAAGTACCTCTTGTGGATTACCGCCGCCTGCGCCAGCGTTGCCGGCCCGGCCCTCGCTGCCGACGACGCAGCCAGCCCCTACAAGCCCTTCATCGTCCTTGACTCGTCGACCGAGAAAGACTCACTGGCCAACGAGTACATCGCTGCCAACATCACGATTGGCGTGAAGACGGCCGACAAGGTCGAGTACTCGATCAAGTCCGGCATCAGTCTGAAAGACGTGCCGAACAGCACCAGCGATACGATCAGCGCGAACATCGAAGGCAAGGTCAAGAAGTCCTTCGATATCGGCACCTTCTTCACGCCTTACGTTGCCCTGCGCCTCGGCCAGAAGATCAATTACAACACCACGTCGTTCACGCACTATGCGGTCGACGCCGGCCTGAAGATCCCGATGACCAGCACCACCGCACTCGACGTCGGCGTGCGCCACCGCGATGCCTTCGAAGCCTCGCAGCACTTCAAGAGCTTCCGGGTGCACTCGACCCTGCTGTGGGACCTGAGCCCGGCCAACACGCTGGGCCTGCGCTTCACGAAAAGCTATGCGGACTACGCAGGTTCACCGACCTCCGAAGAACGCGAAACCTGGCGGATTCACTGGCAGCACAATTATTAATCGCTGTCAGCGCATATCCAGACAAGGCCTCCCATCTAATGATGCGGGGCCTTTTTCATTGCCTGCAGCTGCTGCAATGCAGCATAATCAAGTGCGGGTTTCGTGCTTTCCTGACATGGTCGGCCTTTCCTGACATAATCTGCGTTTAAAGCTGACAAAAACCTGACGGTCACTTGTTAGACTCGCTGCTCAATTTATTGTTTTTTGGAAACTTCCGGATCGTTCATCGATATGATTGATCGCTATTTTCAGTCGCGCCCTCCCATTGCCCGCTGGCTGTTGGCCATGGTACTGACCGCCGCCCTACCCATGACCGCTGGCGCACAAGCGCGGCCGGAAGACAAACCCGCGCTGGCTGTGTTGGGCATTGATGACCTGATCAGCCTGGCGCTTCAACACAATCCCGGCCTCAAGGCCAGCCAGCGCAGCGTGGACGTTGCCAGCGCCGCCGTGACCACGGCCGGCGCGCTGCCCAACCCGCGGCTGGAGATGAACGCCGGCCGCAACTCGGCACCGATCGGCACCACGCAGGCGGGTCGCGTGAATGGTATCGGCGTGTCGCAATTCGTTGAAAATCCGGCGCTGCGCAGCGCGCGCATCAATTCCGCGCTGTATGCCGAATTGGGCAGCCAGCAATCGCTGGCGCTGACGCGCAATGAACTGGTCGGCCAGGTCAAGCTGCGCGCCTATGAATACTTGCTTCGGCGCGAAGAGGCACAAGCCGCAGCCGACGCGCTGTCGCTGCTGGAGCAGACCCGCGAACGCATCAAGGTCCGCGTCGAGACCGGAGAGACCGGCAAATTCGACCTGATCCGCGCCGATGCAGAGATCGTCAACGCGCGCCAGCGTGAAGAAACCGCACGGCTGCAGATCGCGCAGGCAGCGATCTCGCTGAACCGGCTGGCGGCCGGCATGCTGCCCCCGCGCTGGGAGCTGGATGCGATGCTCGACGAAGCCGAGGCGCTGCCTTCGCTGAAAGCGCTGGAGGCGCTGAAACTGACCGCCGTCAGGCAGAACCCCGAGATTCGGCTGCTGGAGGCTGAACTCGAGCGCAACAAGTCACGCATCGATGAAGCCTCGGCCAGCCGCCTGCCCGGTGTCGAGTTCCGGCTATCACAGGTGCGGGATCCTGACGTCCGCCAGGACATGGTCGGCGTGTCGATACAGCTGCCGCTGTTCGACCAGAAGCGCGGCCCACGTGCCGAAGCGATCGCCGAGCGCGAGCGCACTATTGCGCGGCTCGACGGCCGGCGGGCAGAATTGATTCAACAGCTGGAGCTCGCCTGGCGCTCGGTCGAAATCGCGCGCGTTCGCGTGCAAGCCCTGTCCGAAGGTGCGATCAAGGCTGCCGAGGCAGCGTTGCGCGTGTCGGAGGCCGCCTACCGCTTCGGCGAGCGCGGCATCCTTGAAGTGCTGGATGCCCAGCGCGTGCTGCGCTCGGTACGACAGGACTTGCTGCTGGCTCGCTTCCAGTTGCAGTCTTCGCTGATCGAACTCGACACGCTGGCTGGCCGCTATGCCAGCACCGCCCAATGAATCTCATGTCTGGTCACGCCTGTTCAACGCCGACTTGCGCCCACTCTACGCCTATCCCACTTTCGTCAACCATGCGCACTATGCACGCACTGAATTCCAAGAAAATGGCCGCCCTATGCCTGATGGGCGCGGCGCTGCTGCTCGCCGGCTGCGGCAAGGACAAACCGCAGCCCGAGGCAACGAAGGTCGAGGCCAAGAGTGACCCGATGGAGGTCACGCTCGATCCTGCGATGACCCGGCAGTTCCGCGTCGAGAACGCAGCCGTGTCCGACATCGCCGTTACCCAGCTGGTGGCCGGACGTATCGAGGCCAATGAACAGCGCACGACTCGCATCGGCGCGTCCGTCACCGGCCGCGTGGTGCATGTGCTTGCCGAAGTCGGCGACCGCGTGAAGGCCGGCCAGGCGCTGGCCATGCTCGCCAGTCCGGAACTGACGCAGGCACAGCTTGCCTTCCTGCGCGCGCTGTCTTCCACCAAGCTGGCCGAGCGCTCCGTCGAACGCGCGCAGGCATTGGTGGCGGCTGACGTCATCGGCAACGCCGAGCTGCAGCGGCGCGAAGTCGAACTCAGCGTCGCGCGTGCCGAACTACGCGCCGCGCAAGACCAGTTGCGCCTGATCGGGCTGACGCAGGTGCACGTCGACCGCCTGCGCGATACCGGCGCGATCACGTCCGAAGTGCCGATCACCTCGACCCGCACCGGCATCGTGATCGAGCGCAAGGTCAGTCAGGGCCAGGTCGCACAGCCGGGTGATCCGCTGTTCACGGTGGCCGACCTGTCGAATGTCTGGGTCATTGGCGCGCTGCCCGAGCAGGATGCGAACTCGGTGCGGCTGAACCAGCAGGTCGAGGTCCAGGTCGCCGCGCTCGGCGCCGAGAAGCTCAAGGGCCGCATCGTGTACGTCAGCGACACCGTGCAGCCGGACACCCGCACCGTGCCTATCCGTACCCAAGTCGAGAACCCGAAATTCGAACTCAAGCCGCAGATGCTGGCCACGCTGAAGCTCAATGGCTCGTTCCAGAAGCAGCTGGCCGTGCCGGCCGCCGCGGTGGTGCGCGAGAACGACAAAGATTATGTGTTCGTGAAAATTGCCGACAACCGCTTCCGCCTGACCGAGGTCGAACTGGAGCCGGCTGCCGGTGAGCTGCGCCCGGTACGCAAGGGCATCGACGAGGGCACGCCGGTCGTGGTCGACGGCAGCTTCCACCTGAACAGCCAGCGCAAGCGCGCCGAGCTGGAGTAAACGATGCTGAACGGACTGATCAAGGAAGCGCTCGCGCAGCGCTTCGTGATGGTGGTGATCGCGCTCGCGCTGATCGGCTTTGGCATCCGTGCCGCCACCCATTTGTCGGTGGACGCCTTCCCCGACGTGACCAACGTGCAGGTGCAGGTCGCCACCGAGGCGCCGGGCCGCTCGCCGGAAGAAGTCGAGCGCTTCGTCACCGTGCCGCTCGAGATCGCGATGACCGGCCTGCCCGGCCTGACCGAAATGCGTTCGCTGAATCGCAGCGGCCTGTCGATCATCACGCTGGTCTTCACCGACAGCACCGATGTCTATTTCGCGCGCCAGCTGGTGATGGAACGCCTGATGGAAGTGCGATCGCGGCTGCCGGATGACATCACGCCGGTACTGGGCCCGGTGTCGACCGGCCTCGGCGAAGTGTTCCAGTACACGCTCGACCATCCGAATGATGGCAATCGCAAGCTCTCCGAGGCCGAGCTGATGGAGCGGCGCTCGATCCAGGACTGGGTGGTGCGCCCGATGCTGCGCTCGATCCCGGGCGTGGCCGAGATCAATTCCTTCGGCGGCTACGAGCGCCAGTACCAGGTGCTGGCCAACCCGGACCGGCTGCGTCACTACCAACTGTCGATGGCCGATGTGCGCGCCGCGATCGCGCAGAACAACGCCAACTCCGGCGGCGGCATCCTGTCCCAGGGCGCGGAACAATACCTGGTGCGCGGCGTCGGCCTGACCCGCACGGTCGAGGACATCGGCAACATCATCCTGAAGGAAGAGCGCGGCATCCCGGTCTACGTTCGTGACGTGGCGGAAGTGAAGATCGGCGCCGCGGTGCGCCAGGGCGCGCTGATCAAGAACGGCGTGACCGAATCCACCGGCGGCATCGTGATGATGCTGCGAGGCGGCAATGCGAAAGAGATCGTCACCCGCATCAAGCAGCGCGTCAACGAAATCAACAGCAAGCACATGCTGCCCGGCGGCATGCAGATCGTTCCTTTCTACGACCGTACCGAACTCGTCGATGCATCGCTGTGGATGGTCGGCAAGGTGCTGATCGAGGGCATCATCCTGGTGGTGGTCGTGCTGTTCATTTTCCTCGGCGACCTGCGATCAAGCCTGGTGGTGATCGCGACGCTGGTGATCACGCCACTCGTGACCTTCATGGTGATGAACAAGATCGGGCTGTCAGCCAACCTGATGTCACTGGGGGGGCTTGCGATCGCGATCGGCCTGATGGTGGACGGCACCGTGGTGGTGGTCGAGAACGTGTTCCACAAGCTCGGCCACGCGGCGCCAGGTGAACGGATGAGGATCGTGCTCGAGGGCACGCTGGAAGTCGCGAAGCCGACCATCTACGGCATCTCGATCATCATCCTGGTGTTCCTGCCGCTGATGTCGCTGACCGGTATGGAGGGCAAGACCTTCTCGCCGCTGGCGCTGACGATCGCGATTGCGCTCGCGGTGTCGCTGGCGGTGTCGCTGCTGCTGTCGCCGGCGCTGTGCTCATACATCCTGAAGGGTGGCGCCGACCACGACACCCCGCCGATCGCGTTCATGAAGCGGCACTACCTGAAGCTGCTGAACACCGCGATGGGCGCCGAAAAGAAGACCGTCGCCGCTGCGATCGGCTTGCTGTTCGCGTCGTTTGCGCTGGTACCCCTCCTCGGCAAGAGCTTCATCCCGATCATGAAGGAAGGCTCAATCACGCCGTCCATCATCCGCATGCCCAGCATCTCGCTGGACGAAGCGGTCAAGATCGATATGGATGCGATGCGACTGGTGAGCCAGGTGCCGGGCGTGCGCTCGGCGGTGTCGGTGCTCGGCCGCGGCGAATCGCCGGCCGATCCGTCCGGTCCGAACGAGTCCAACCCCATCGTGTCGATGGACCCGAACTCCGATCGTACGCAAGTCGAGATCGAGAACGATATCCGACAGGCGCTGGCCCACATCCCGGGCGTGCAGGTGGTGATGAACCAGCCGATCGCACAGCGGGTCGACGAAATGCTGACCGGCGTGCGCTCGCAGCTGGCAATCAAGATCTTCGGCGACGACCTCACCGAGCTTCGCCGGCTGTCCGAACAGGTCGCGCAGATCGTCAAGCAGGTGCCGGGCGCGCGCGACATCCGCGTCGACCGACTGTCGGGACAGCAGACCCTGACCATCGACATCGACCGTCGCGCGATCGCGCGTTACGGCATCAACGTGGCGGACATCCACCAGATCATCGAGACTGCCATCGGCGGCAGCGAGGTCAGCCAGCTGTTCGAGGGTGAGCGTCGCTACGCGATCCTGCTGCGTTATCCGGAAAACTACCGTAATTCGGTGGACGTGATCCGCGAGACCATGCTGCGCACCGCCGACAATGCGATGATCCCGCTCGAGAGCGTGGCCAGCATCAAGTTGGTCGACAGCCCGCCGATGGTCAACCGCGAAACCGGCAAGCGCCGCGTCGTGGTCGGTGCCAACGTGGCCGGGCGCGACCTCGGCGGCTTCGTGGCCGAGGTGCAGCAGCAGGTCGAGGCCAAGGTCAAACTGCCCGAGGGCTACTACTTCTCGTGGGGCGGCCAGTTCGAGAACATGCAGCGCGCGATGGGTACGCTGATGGTGATCGTGCCGCTGACGATTGCGGCGATCTACTTCCTGTTGTTCCTGATGTTCAATTCCGCACGACTGGCGGCGCTGATCATCACGGTGCTGCCGTTCGCATCCATCGGTGGCGTGTTCGGTCTGGCGCTGACCGGTGAATACCTGTCGGTGCCGGCGTCGGTGGGCTTCATTGCGCTATGGGGCATTGCGGTGCTCAACGGCGTGGTGCTGATCACCTACGTGCGCAAACTGCGCGAGGACGGCCTGCCGCTGACCGAAGCCTTGCGCCAGGGCTGCTCGCAGCGCTTCCGTCCGGTGATGATGACGGCCACCGTTGCGCTGCTGGGCCTGGTGCCTTTCCTGTTCGCGACCGGCCCCGGCTCGGAAGTCCAGCGTCCGTTGGCCATCGTCGTGATCGGCGGCCTGATCACGTCAACCCTGCTGACCCTGGTTGTGCTGCCGGTAATGTACCGCTGGTTCGAGCCGCCCTTCAAGGAAACCGACGAAGAGCGTCACCAGCGCCTGGTGAACGCCGACATCTGACAGCGAGGCGACAGGCGGGCAGTTCGCCCGCCGGTCGCCGTCGCGGACGCCGGTACACGGCGACTGCAGCAACCAAGGCCTGACACGTTACACTTGCGTGCATCATGGCCGATCCCACCACGACTCCGATCACCCCAGCCACCACGGCGCAGGACGCGCAAGCGCCTGCCGATCGCCGCCCGCCCACGCTGATGCTGCTGAACCCGAAAGCCGGGGGCGGCCGTGCGCGCAAGCTGCTGCGCGAGATCGAAGCCAGTCTGGCGCTGGCCCATCCGCGGCCGATGTTTTTCATGACCGATGACGTGCGCGGTGCGCGCAAACTGGTCGACGCGATGCCAGCCGGCAGCCGCGTGATCATTGCCGGCGGTGATGGCAGCGTGCAGCAGCTGCTGCCCTCGCTGGTAGCCGGCGGCCACACCATGGCGCTGGTGCCGATAGGGAGCGGCAACGACACCGCGCGCGCGTTGGGCGTGGCCGGCAAGAACTGGCGCAAGGCGCTCGAGATTGCGCTGCATGCGCCGGCATCGACGATCGACATCGGCGAGCTCAGCTTCACGGAGGTCGGTGGCCGCAGCGAGCGGCGCGCGCTGTTCATCTCCAGCCTCGCGGCCGGCTTCGATGCGTCGGTGACGGCACGCGCCGCCGGCGTGCCGGGCTGGCTGACCGGCCTGCCGCGCTACCTGCTGGCGACCTTCGCCGAACTGGCGATGCTGCGCCACTACCCGGTCACGCTACGCACCGATGGCGTCATGCGCCACGAGGGCGCGGTGCTGCTGGCCAGCAGCCTGAACACGCCGACCTATGGTGCCGGCATGCCGATCGCGCCGCAGGCCAGCGACAACGACGGGCAGCTGGACCTGATGCTGGCCGACCGCATGGGGCTGCTGCGCGTGTTGCGCCTGCTGCCGGCGATGCTGGGCGGCCGCCACATCGGCCAGCGCGGCGTCAGCCACCTGCGCTTTGCCGACTTCGAGGCGAGCGCCGCCGAACCGCTGCCGGTCGCCGCCGACGGCGAATACCTGGGCGAAGTGTCCACCTTGCGTGTGGTGGTGCGCCCGGGCCTGCTGTCGGTGGTGCGGCGTTCTGATGGGTCCTGAGTCCTCTGCGCTAACCAGCCTGTCCTGAACAATTCAGTTTTTCACACCATCAGTGGCGCTAACGGCCGGCCACCATGGTAGAGGCCATGCATCTGCGCCACGAACGCCTGCCAAATTCGGGCCCAAAGAAGGCGCAGCTTGTTGGCCATTCTCAATTTGTTCGGGACAGACTAACTAGAAATGATAATTTAAGCCCAGTCTAATAGATTGCTCTTTATATGAGTATTTATTAACCCAAGTCCCTATAGGCTGATTATTACTTGCTCCATTTTTAAAATCATAATTACCCCAGTCCGTATAGCGATACTCAATCATTGCCGTTGTATTTTTATACACCACCCTCTCTAACCCCAATCCACTTGCCCAACCTCCCTGCCAAGACGACGATGAATCAAACCTACCATAGTTTATATCGCCTGAATCATTATTTAATAATTTTCTTTCAATTTTAGCCAATTCATAACCGCTAGTTACGTAGATTAATGTATCCCCACCACCAAGCAAATAACCCAACTTTGGCATTATTGAAATAGAACCCTTAGATTTAGTTCTATAGATAAAACCAGCGATAGGACTGCCGTTCACTATGGGTTGACTTTCATCCTTAACACCTCTGCCCTCTATGTTGAATGCAATACCAAGTAAAAGATCATTAGAAAAAACTTTATTGTAGCCAGCACTTAATCCATAAAGCGAACCAGCAGGCTTTGTAATACTCGTTTCCCCATTAGGCTCTACTGAGGGCGGTCTTATTTGATAGCTGTCATCACGCCCATCCGCATAGCCCAGTTGAAGCCCTAGATACGGCCCTGAAAAAATGCTTTCAGCACAAACATTTGTCGATAAAAATATAAATAAAAAGATTAATATTACTTTTTTCATATTTTAATTTTTAGTTAAATTTTTTATACAAAATTATGTCTTTTTTTAAAACCAAAATAAATTAGCCCCAATAAATTAATTTTTTACTAGTTTAATTTAGCGTTAAATCAACATCTCAGCAGTAAGCATTGGCATTTTTTCTCTATAAATCTTTAAATCATCAAAGCACTTACCAACGCTTGCTCGATATTTTACAACTGCATCAGTCCTCTACTTCAAATTTATGAGTCCCCGGCATTCCCCTTGCCCGGCCGGATCGCGGTCGCAGCTTGCACGTTCTCTATTTGAAAACTATACATTTATCCATGCTGCACCCTGCGACGCGCTGTTGTTAACTTTACGTCTGATGTGTAATACCATCACGCGGAACCTGCTCTGTGCAACGCCGCATCAGGTCAAAAAACAATAACGAATCACGCAGCACGCCCGGTCGGCCGTTTTGCGATGGCCGCCCTGCCCGGCGCCGCATCCGCGCCGGCCTGCCCTTGCCCGGGACCGCGCCGCGTGGCCGACCAGCCAGCCCAGACGGAGCATTCATGGAAATCTCCCAAGCGATAGACATACGCACGGCAATGCAGGCATCGGGCGTCATCATGGCCTACAACGGCGTGGTGTCGGACGAATTGATGGTGACCCTGGCCGACATCCTGAAGCAGCGGATGGAAGGCCAGGATGACGCCAAGCGCTCGCGTACCGTGTTCTCGGTCTTCATGGAAGGCATGCAGAACCTGATCTGGCATGGCCGCACCGGCGATGCCGCCAACGGCATGGTCTGCATCTCCGAGCATGACGGCGAGATCGCCATCGTCTGCGGCAACCGCATCCAGCGCAATGCCTCGGTGAAGCTGAAAGAAACGCTGGAGCAGCTGCAAGGGGCCGACAAGGAAACCATACGCCAGCTGTATCGCGAAGGCATGTCGAAATCGAACGAACACGAAGGCCCGGGCGCCGGACTCGGCCTGCTGGAGATTGCGCGCCGTGCGACGCACCCGATCTCGTTTGCCTTTACCGACATCGATGACGGGCATGTGGACTTCTTCCTGTCCGTACGCATCTGATTACCGAGGACACCATGAGTGAAATACACATAGCCGCGACCGACCGTACGCCGGAAATCCGCCTGTCGGTCAGCGAGGGCATCTTCAGCATGAAGGGCGAGTCCTTCCCTGAAGACGTCTCCGCTTTCTACGGGCAGGTGATCATGGCGATCGACCAGCTGCCGGTAGCCATCAGCAAGCCGCTGAACGTCGATATCGCAATGGTCTACATCAACAGCTCGAGCATCAAGGCGATGTTCCGCATCTTCGAAGGCCTGGAGGCAGTGCGCAAGGCCGGGCACGGACTGAACATCACCTGGAATTTCCAGGACGACGACGACATCATGCAAGAGCTGGGCGAAGACTTCAAAGACCGCTTCCCCGAGCTGCCGATCGCCGTCGAGGCGATCTGATCGCAGCAGGCAGCCTATGGACGACACGCTGTTCGACCTGTATGACCGCGAGAAGCGCTTGCTGGCCGAAGGCCCGGCCATGCTCGAAGGCGATGACGATGCCGCCCTGCGCGCATTCGCGCACCGCCTGTTCGAGCGTTTCGCCAAGGTCGTGCGCGAGAATGAAGACCTGACCCGCCATTCCGACCGCCAGGAGCAGCGGCTGGTCAAGCTGAACCAGAACCTGAAGACGCAGACGCGCGAACTCGACCAGCGCAAGACCGAGTTCGAGAACCTGTCGCGCCAGCTGGCCAAATACCTGCCGCCGCAGATCCACGAGGCGCTGTTCGCCGGCAACCATGACACCCGTATCGCGACCCAGCGCAAGAAGCTGACCGTGATGTTCTCCGACATCAAGAACTTCACACAGATCTCGGAGAGCCTGCAGCCCGAAGCGCTGACCGAGTACCTGAACGAATACTTTTCCGAGATGACCCAGATCGCGCTCGAGCATGGCGCGACCATCGACAAGTACATCGGCGATGCGATGATGGTCTTCTTCGGCGACCCGGAAAGCAAGGGCGCGCGCGAGGATGCGCGTGCCTGCGTGGAGATGGCGCTGCGCATGCAGGAGCGCATGCAGGTGCTGCAGCAGCGCTGGCGCGCGAATGGCTTCGACCGTCCGTTCGAGATCCGCATCGGCATCAACACCGGCTACTGCAACGTAGGCAATTTCGGCTCTGAGCAGCGGCTGTCCTACACCATCATCGGCGGCGAGGTGAACCTGACGCAGCGGCTGGAGTCCGCCGCCGACGTCGGCGGCATCCTGGTCAGCTACGAGACCTATGCGCATGTGCAGGACATGGTCGATGCCGAGAAACGCGGCGCGATCCAGATGAAGGGCATCGCACGCGACGTGCAGACCTATGCGATCAGGGGCCGCAAGTCGGCCGACGCTGCCGCACATCTGACGCTGGCCCATCCGGCTGGCGTGGCCATCGCGCTCGATACGGCGGCGCTCGACATCGGCACGCGCGCCACGCTGGCCGAACAGCTGAGCACCCTCGCCGACCAACTGCGTTCGGGCGGCTGATCCCGCGCTGCGGCCCGCGCATGGCCCGGCGCCACACCATGGGAATATGTCCATGCAAAGCTTGAAACACTGGGTGCTGGCCGCCCTGCTTTGGCTCACCGTCGCGCCCGTGCTGGCGGTCGACGTCACGCCATAGGCGCCGCTGATCTTCTCCGATGCTTTCGGCGTGCAGGTACTGGACGATCCGGGCGGGCAGCTGAATGCCGCGCAAGCGCTGGCACGGCAAGCAGAGTTCCAGCCGGTGTCGGCGCTGAAGACGATGGATCGCAGCCATCGCTACTGGATATTGGTAAACCTGCGCAGCACGCTGGATCATGACCGCGAGCTGCGGGTTGATTTGCCGACCTGCGAAGAATTCCACAGCTTCGTGATCGGAGACAACGCCCAGCTGCGTGAGCGGCGCACCAGCGGCGCAAGGCAGCCAGTTGCGGCGCGATGACATTACAGCCTTGGTAATGACGATGGATTGAGCCTTCCCATTTGCCCAACTCACGCTACAAGCTGGACAGAAACTCAAAGACCGACTCGGCAGCATCATCAAAACCGGGGCGGTAGGACAGCGCATCAATCGCGTTGAACTGGGCGCGGAACAAGGCTTGCCGCGAAGTGATTTGGTCGATGAACTGCTGTCGATGGCGGAGCAGGAATGGCGATGCTGCACGCAATCCGTCGGCATCCCTTGCAATCACAAGTGACAGGTCAAACAGGTCTCGCGCGGTCGCCATGTCGCCGCGATGCCACAACTTCTTCGCGATGATCTCTGCCGCCGTTTCAACCCGAACAACCTGTCCCTGGATTTCCCAGAACTCGAACGGCTTTTCCGTAAGGTTTGGCGATGCGACAAAATCGATTTCACCCTCGTGGCGAATCAGTTTCACATAGCCAGCGGCCTCGACATAATCCTCCGATACGCTGGCCGCGAGGTCGCTGAGCCGTGGTGAGACATAACCCAGATATTGCGGATCAGGCACAAAGATGTCGATATCCTTGCTGCGCCGGTGGCCGTATCGCAGCATCAGTACTGTCCCTCCGCCAAAGGTCCAGAACGGACGACTTATGCCTCCCTGCGACGAAAAGGCATCGACCAACTTCAGTGCATGCGAGAAAAGTGCGGCCCAGGGCTCGCCGGGTGGCGCGTCAAGCTTCTTGACAACGGCATCGTCCACGATTCAAGCCCAGGCCAGGCGGGGCGAATTCAATTCACTCGCCCATTTTCTGACGTGAGCCCAGATTTCCTTTGCCGGCACACTGGAGACATGCGAGGCTTCCTCGACTGCGGACACCAGAAGAGCGGCAGGCATTTCATCAATCAAGGTCGCCAGATGAGGGAGCCTGTCCTCCGGAATATCCCCGGTCGCGAGTGCCGAAGCCAGTTCGGCCGAGGTCAGTTTCTCGCGATAGCTGACACTGGCACTTCGGCTGGCCATCAGCAATGCGCGTGGCCGCGGGCTGGAAGGCGTGACAGCGCTCAGCTGTATGCCTAGCAGGTCAGCCAGCGCCATCACCTTCCGGAAGCCCAGATCCGACAGGGTACCGTTCTCCAGCAGGTTGATTGTGGTGCGAGACAGTCCCGCCAGGTTTGCCAATTGCTGCTGCGTCAGCCCCAGCAACTCGCGGCGAGCTCGCACCGCGAGCCCGAGTTCGGGCATGTCCATCGCGCTCCCCCCCTCATTGAATGTTCAATATACTGAACATTTAACGGAGGTGCAACTGCCAAACCGCCCGGGTGCAGCCCGAGCTGGCAAAGTCAGCGCGGCCGCGCGCGCCTTTCGAAATGATCCGCGCTCGCGTCCGCCCAATGGCTGCGGAAAGGCTCCGGCAGCAAGGCCAGCTTGCCCTCTTCCAGCAGCACACCGGCTTCCAGCGCCGGCAAGGTGCTGGCCAGCGACACCGCCACGCCGCTGACATTGCGGACCGTAATGTGCTCGGTCGTGATCTGGTTCGGGCTCTCCAACCCGGCTGCACCAATGAGCTCGGCCAGCGCCTCGACCGTCAGTTCATGGAAGTTGCGCACCCGCGTGGCCTTGTCGGGCACGACCAGCGCACGCTGGCGATCCGGATCCTGCGTAGCGACGCCGGTCGGGCAATGGTCGGTATGGCAGCTGCGCGACTGTATGCAGCCAAGCGCGAACATGAAGCCGCGCGCCGAGTTGCACCAGTCGGCGCCCAGCGCCAGCGCGCGCGCGATGTCGAAGGCCGAAATGATCTTGCCCGACACACCGATCTTGATACGGTCGCGCTTGCCGACGCCGACCAGCGAGTTGTGCACCAGCCGCAGGCCTTCGCGCATCGGCATGCCCACATGGTCAGAGAATTCCACCGGTGCGGCACCGGTGCCGCCCTCGCTGCCGTCGACGACGATGAAGTCCGGATAGGTGTCGGTCTCGAGCATGGCCTTGACGATGCCAAACCACTCCCAGGGCTGGCCGATGCAGAGCTTGAAGCCGACCGGCTTGCCGCCCGACAGCTCGCGCAGCCGGCGGATGAAGTCCATCAATTCCTTCGGCGTCGAGAACTCGCTGTGGGCCGCCGGTGACACGCAATCCTGGCCCAGCGGCACGCCGCGCGCGGCGGCGATCTCGGGCGTGACCTTGGCCGCCGGCAGCACGCCGCCGTGGCCGGGCTTGGCGCCTTGCGACATCTTTATCTCGATCATCTTCACCTGCGGCGACTGCGCCTGCTCGGCGAATTTGTCGGCATCGAAGTGGCCAGCCGAATTGCGGCAGCCGAAATAGCCGGATCCGATTTCCCAGATCAGGTCGCCGCCATGCTCGCGGTGATAGGCAGAGATCGAGCCCTCGCCGGTGTCATGCGCAAAGCCGCCCATCTGTGCGCCGCGGTTCAGCGCCCGGATTGCATTCGGCGACAGCGAGCCGAAGCTCATCGCGGAGATGTTGAAGATGGATGCCTCGTAGGGATGCTTGCAATCCTGGCCGCCGATGGTGACGCGGAAGCTCTTCGGGTCGAGGTGCTTGGGCACTGCCGAATGTCCGACCCATTCGGCATCATTGCCATACACGGACTTGATGGTGCCGAAGCCGCGCTTGTCGTTCACGCGCTTGGCGCGCGAATAAACCATCGCCCGCTGGTTGCGCGAGAACGGCAGGTTGTCTTCGTCGCTCTCGAGGAAGTACTGGCGGATCTCGGGGCGGATGTACTCGAGCATGAATCGCAGGTGCCCCGTCACCGGGTAGTTGCGCAGGATCGCATGGTGCTCCTGGCGGTAGTCGCGCCAGCCAAGGATGAACAGCCCGAGACTGATCAGCGATAGCCACGGCGAGACCGGCAACAACAGGAAGATGCCGAAACCGGTCAGCACCCACGGAAGGAAGCGCGTGTATTGGGCCATCATCCCCTATCCCCTAATCAGTGTCTGTCATCCGCACCTGTGGCGGTGCTGTCTTTACTGCGGGTGTTGCCGCAACGGCGTCGGGCTGCTGCGGGTATTGCCGGTCGAGCGATTGATACGGGTAATGCACGTAATGCAGGTGCTGCAGGCGGGCCGGACAAGCAGCCCGCCTCGTGGCTGGGTCAGTCGGCTGGGTCAGTCGAACTCGACCGACACCGACGGATTGTCCGGCAAGCCTACGTACTGCATCTTTATCTTCTGGCCCGACTTCACCGGTTGCGGCGGGAAGAAGCCGCCCAGGCTCAGCAGGTCGCCCTTCTTCAGCGTGATGCCATCCTTCTTCAGCTCTTTCGCGAGCCAGATCGCCGCTTCCAGCGGATGGCCGAGCAAGGCGCTGCCCTTGCCGCGACCGAGTTCCTTGTTCTTGTCGCTCTCGTCGACCATCACCACTGTCATCGATGCCAGCGCATCGGCGAAGGCTTGCGTTTCTTGCACCGGCAGTTCCATGCCGAGCACGCCGCCGCGGAAGCCGACATTGGTGGCGATGAAGTTGTTGCCGCTGAATTTGCCTTCCAACATCAGGTCGGGCAGCTCGATGAAGGGCACCACCGATTCCAGATACTTCAGCGCCTCGAGCGGCGTCTTCGCATCGGCCAGGCCCGGGTCCTTCACCTCGACGATCATGTCGGCTTCATACAGCGGGAACGCGCCGAATTCCGACGGCAGCAAGGCAACGATGTCGACCATGTTCCGGTTGAACATGTAGCCCCACTTCGGGCCGCTGACGCCGAAGCGCTGCTGCAGGGCCGGGTTGGTGAACGCGGCCTTGTAACCGATCGGGTCGCCCAGCACGACGCGCAGTTTCTTGCCGAGCTTGCGCTTCGCGCACTCCGCATCTTCGATCGTGATGTCATTGCCGAAGCCCTTGCTCGGGCGGCGCTTGGCGAAGTCGGCCACATAGGCATCGACCGCGGCATCGTCAGGGCACGCAGCTTGCGCAAGAGTGGGCAGCAGAGCTGCCATGGCGACAAGCGCCGCAGCGCCGATCGAACGAATTTGATTCACTTGTTGCCTCCGAATGGTAAATCTGCCCGGTCACTGCGACCGGGGCATAGCGCGCCGAGCATAGCATGGCAGCGCGCCACGTTCAGGCGTGCACGGCCTCGGCAAGGCGGTATCCCACGCCGGGTTCGGTCAGCAAGACGCGCGGCTCGGTGGGGTTCTCTTCCAGCTTTGCACGCAGCTGCGCCATGTACAGCCGCAGGTAATGCGTGTCGTCGACATGCTCCGGCCCCCAGACATCGGCCAGCAGCTGCCGGTGCGTGATGACCTGGCCCGCCTGCTCCACCAGCCGCGCAAGCAGCTTGAACTCGGTCGGCGTCAGCCGCACGCGCTCGCCGTTGAGCAGCACATGACGGCGCGTGACATCGATCTCGAGCGCGCCATGACGGTACTCGGTGACGCCGCTGGCTGCGTCGCGGCTGCGGTGCCGCAGCGCGACCCGGATGCGGGCCAGCAGCTCGCTGATGCTGAACGGCTTGACCAGGTAATCATCTGCGCCGGCGTCAAGCAGCTTCACCTTGGCCGCATCGTCATAACGCGCCGAGATCACCAGCACCGGTATCGCGGAGCGGCTGCGTATCCAGTGGATCAGGTCGCCGCCGTCGCCATCGGGCAGGCCGAGGTCGAGCAGCACGAGGTCAGGCAGCGCATCGTCGCGCTGCCGGAATACCGCCTCGCCGGCAGACAGGCAGTCGGCAGTCTCGACCCGGTAGCCCTCGAGCTCGAGCGCGCGCGCCAGCGTGGCGCGCAGCGCGAGGTCGTCCTCTATCAGCAGCACGGTCAGGGTCACGCGGTCACCTCATCAGCTGCATCATCGGCAGGCACCGGCATCGCCGGCTGCGGCTGCACCGGCAGCTGCACCTCGGCCACGGTGCCGGAAGGTTGCGCATCATGCAAGCGGATACCAGCGCCATGCACGCGCGCAATCGCGCGGCAGACCGCCAGTCCGACACCAACGCCGCGCCGCGGCACGCTGCCGGCGGTCGCATCGGCCGAGCGCTGCGCGGTATCGATACGCTGGAACACATCGAAGACTTTGTCTTTCCATACGTCCGGCACGCCGGGCCCGGCATCGGTCACGCGCACCGCCAGCGTCGACCCGCAATCGACCGCCTCGATCCGCACTGTGCCGCCGGGAGGGCTGTACTTGATCGCGTTCTCGACCAGGTTGTCGAACAGTTGTACCAGCAGCACCGCATCGCAGTACAGCAGCGGCAGGCCACGCGGCACGCGCGCATCGACTGCCTGTGCCGGCGCACTGCGCCGTGCGCGCGCGATCACCTGCGCCAAAATCTCTTCCAGCGATTCCCACTGCCGATGCAGGCAGACCGCATCGCTGTCGAGACGCGCCAGCTGCAGCGTATTGGTCGTCATCCGGTTCAAGTGCCCGGCTTCATCGACGATGGTGCGGGCCAGTTCGGCGACGCGGTCACGTGGCAGGTCGCCGGCATGCGCTGCCAGCGACGAAGCGGCGCCGGTCATGGTCGCCAGCGGCGTACGGTAGTCGTGGGAGATCGCAGTCAGCAGCGTATTGCGCAGGTGCTGCGCCTGCGCCTGGTCGATCGCGGTGCGCTCGTTGAGCAGCGCCTGCTCGCGCTCGAGCGCATGCAGGCGCTCGCTGGTGACGAGGCTGCGCAGCCGCGCCAGCAAATAGCTGATGCCGGTACTGACGCCGAGCAGCGTGGCCAGCAGCAGCAGGTCTTCGCGCAGCATCGCGACAAACGAATGCCTGGGGTTCACGAAGAAGAAGTTGAACAGCGCGACGGCCGCCGCGCTGAAGGCCATCGACTGCACCGGCGACAGCCATAGCCCGGCGAGCGCACCGGCCATCACCAGGATCAGCGCCAGGTTGCCGAGCGCGATGCGGCCGTCGAGCAGCAGCATCAGCCCCCAGGCCGCTACCCACGTGGCAACGCCTATCCAGCGCAGGTCGGCTCCCGGCCGGTTGACGAGGATCTTGCTCAACATCATCTGCGTATCGGCCCGGTATGAGGTTTTCAGAGTATGCGTGCCCGCTGGCCCGGATTATTGCTGAATTGTAATTTGAGCTTTGGTCGGTACCCCGCTATTTTGCCGGGCGGACATAAGTTTTTCATCGATTTTTTATCAAAAGCTCGTTAGTAAATCATAAGTTAATCATAAGTGTCTGATTGTATTCGAGTTTTTGAACGTTGACGTGTAGAAATAATACTTATTTGAAGGCAAACTCATGATCACAAAATCAACGAACGCCGGCCTGATACGCGCTGGCGCTTTCTGTCTATGGGGATCTGCATGCAGCCAAACGTGGGCGCTACTGCCCATTCCGATTCCGGCAGCGCGAGTACTCCGGCACCGTATTTCAGTGCCGGCGACGCTGTTTTCGTGATTCTGGCGCTCATCGTGACCATCATGGTTGTCGAGCTCGGCTACGAGACCTTGCATGAGGGCCTCAATACCGAGGCCACCAAGGCGCGCGGCGAGGAGATGGTGGCCTGGTTCAACGGCCATGCGCAGCCGCATACAAGCGGCGAAGGAGAACTGCTGACAGGTTGCGACGGCGACGGCGCCACTTGGGCCAGCTGCCGCGAGGCGCTGTCGGCCGACGGCGGCCCGTTTGCGGGCATCAGGAACCTTGCCAACGCCGACAGCCTGCTGTTCTCGGCTACCTGCGATCGCACCGACGCGAACACCCATGGCGCGATCATCCTTGAAAAAGGCTCGCCGAAGCCGCCGGACGGCGCATCGCTGACGTATGCGCCGCTGGCCGATGACGAAGCACTCGACAAGGGCCCGCTCGACCTGCGCATCTCGATCTGTGGCCGCGGCTATTCCGTGGTCCACATCGGTGAATTCAAGTTCTGACGGATCGGATGACTGACATGGAACAGGTACAGGGTAATCACCGGGAATCGCTGTCGCTTCGCGGCTTCGTCTATGCATGGCTGTTCGATCCGAACAACCCGCACAACTTCCAGCAGCAGTTCGACCGCGCGATCTTCACGCTGATCATACTCAACGCGATCGCGCTGCTGGCCGAGCAGATCCCGGCCATCCACGACCCGTATGCAGTGGCCTTCCACTGGTTCGAGATGCTCTCGCTCGGCGTGTTCACGATCGAATATGCGCTACGGCTGTATGTGGCGCCGGAAGACCCGGCCTTCTCGGGCGCTGGCATGCCGCGACTGAAGTTCATCTTCAGCCTGTATGCACTGATCGACCTCGCGGCCATCCTGCCGTTCTATCTGTCGATGTTTGCGCTGATTTCGCTCGACCTGCGCATCCTGCGGATGCTGCGGCTGCTGCGACTGGCGAAGCTGTTCCGGATGGTGGTGCCGGCGATGCGCGAATTCCGCGACCTGAACCGCGGCCGCACCTTCCGCCAGCAAGTGTATGCGCTGCTGCACCCGACCGACACCAGCGGCCGGCTGCAGGAGATGCTGGATACCTTCATCGTCTGGTGGGTGTTCATCTCGGTGGTGGCGGTGGTGCTGGAATCAGTCGACTCGGTGCACTATGTGCTCAACGTGCACTTCATCGTGCTCGACGCGGTCGCGGTGTTCATCTTCTCGATGGAATACATCTTCCGGTTGTATTCCTGTGTCGAGGACCCGCGCTTCCAGAAAGGCATGGGCCGCTACCGTTATGCGAAGACGCCGATCGTGCTGATCGACTTCCTCGCCATCGTCCCCTTCTTCCTCGCGAGCTTGCTGGGGCAGCTGGTCGACCTGCGCTTCCTGCGGATCTTCCGGTTGATGCGGCTGCTGAAGTTGACCCGCTACACCACATCGACTGGCACGCTGATCAAGGCACTGAAACGCGAATGGCCGGTGATTGCCGCGTCGACCTTCATCATGATCCTGCTGGTGGTGCTGACCGCCAGCCTCGGCTACCTGTTCGAGCATGAAGCGCAGCCGGACAAGTTCGAGAACATACCGCAATCCATCTACTGGGCGGTGGTCACGCTTGCCTCGGTCGGCTATGGCGACATCTCGCCGGTGACACCGGTCGGCCGGCTGATGACCATCATCATGGCGCTGGTCGGCATCGGCATCTTCGCGGTGCCGGCAGCGGTGCTGTCGACCGCGTTCAACGACCAGCTGCACAAGGACCGCGAGCTGATGCACAACGAGCTCATCAGCTTCCTGAGGGATGGCGAGCTCAGCGAGGACGAGCATGCGCAGATCCTGAAGCAGGCCGAGGAGCTGCACATCTCGAAGGCCGAGGTCGAGCTGCTTATCGAGAAGGTCAGGCAAGAGCGTGAAGACGTCAACCGCGGGCAACTGCCGATCGATGCGATCGCGCAGCGTCCGGAGATCGCATTCGAGCAGTTCCGGATGGCGATCGGCAACCTGCGGCAGATCATCGCCGCCGGGGATACGACGACGATGGCGCGCCTGTTCGAGACACCTGGCCGCGCCACCGATGACGAGCGCGCAATCTGGCAGCAGCTGTATCGCCGCTGACGGCCTCAGTCAGAAGCAGGCAGGAAAAGTGAGCGGACCGCCGACAAACGATGGCGGTCCGCAGCAGGTCAGGCCATCAGCAGGATCGTGACGGCGAGGCCGATCGCGAACAGCAGCAGGATCAGGCCGGTGCGGTCGCGCCGGCGGGCCTGCAGCTCATCGGCGGTCGGCGGCTTGAGCTGTATGGACGACTTCAGGCGCTTGCTGGCCTGGAGCATGGTGTTGATGATGACGAAGCGCATGGGGGCTCCCTGTTCAGGATGTTCTGGTGCTTCTTCGCTCAGCAGACAATGTGCCGCCTGACTGGTCGCGGCGGATCGCTGCAGTAGCAAGCGCATCTTAGCCCGATTCCGGCTGGCGCGCAGGTCGCAAACGTAACTGGACAAGTAATTGAAAAAGCAACACAGCGTGAAACACTCAATGATGAAGGTACTGGACGGTACCGCTCGCAACCGCGCCAGCAAGGCCGTCGAATGGTTGATCACCACGGTAGTCCTGACCAACTGCGCCGCCGTCGTCATCGATTCGATGCCCGACGTGCACGCGGCATACGGCGACCTCTTCCACGAATTCGAGTTCTGGAGCGTGATGTTCTTCTCCGCCGAATACATCTTGCGCGCATGGAGCTACGGCGCCCGCTACACGCCGGAGGAAGGCGGCACCTGGCGCGGCCGCAAGGAATACCTGTTCAGCTTTTTCGGGCTGGTCGATTTTTTCGCCACCGCACCGTTCTACTTGCATACGCTGTTCCCTTACCTCGACCTGCGCGTACTGCGCGTGCTGCGCCTGCTGCGGATCCTGAAACTGTCCAATTACAACACCGCGCTGCAGGACTTGTTCGCGGCGGTGCACTCCGAGCGCAAGGCCTTTGCGTCGGCGCTTTTCCTGCTGCTGATCGCGACCATCGTGTCGGCGTCGCTGATGTATTTCGCCGAGGGCCATGAGCAGCCGGAGGCCTTCCGCTCCATCCCGCACTGCATCTACTGGGCCATCATCACCATCACGTCGGGCTACGGCAACGTGGAGCCAGTGACGACGGGCGGCCAGCTGATCGCGCTGATCACCGGCTTCCTCGGTGTCTGCATGGCGGCGATCCTGACCGGCATCGTCGCCTCGGCCTTCTCGAACCAGATGTCGCGCAAGAAGGCCGCTTTCGGCCAGCAACTGCGCGAGGCGCTGGCCGACGGCATTGTGACCGAGGCCGAGCGCGAAGTGCTCGCGAAGCTGCAGCGCCAGTACCGGCTGTCCAACGACACCGTCAACAGCCTGTTCGACGAGATCAAGAAAGAAGTCGGCAATGGCCGAACCGGACAGAAAGCATGAAGACTATCAAGCAGACCATCTTTGAGATCCTCGAGGGCTCGGTCCACAACAAGGCCAGCCGCGCGTGCGAGATTTTTATTGCCACGCTGGTGGTGGCCAATGTGCTGGCGATCATCCTCGAGTCGGTGCACGAACTGCATGCCGAATATGAACGGCAATTCGCGCTGTTCGACCTGTTCAGCGTGGTGCTTTTCTCGGCCGAGTACGTGCTGCGCGTCTGGACCTATGGCGTCAAGTACCGCGCTGCCGACGGCGGCGCATGGCGCGGCCGCAAGGAATACATTTTCAGCTTCTACGGCTTCATCGATTTCTTCGGCACCATGCCGTTCTATGCACAGCTGCTGTTCCCGGGCCTGGACCTGCGCGTTCTGCGCATCTTCCGCCTGCTGCGCATCTTCAAGCTATCGCGCTACAACAGCGCGCTGCAAGACCTGTTCGAGGCAATCCGGGCCGAACGTGATTCGTTCACGTCGGCCCTGTTCCTGCTGCTGATCTCTTGCCTGCTGTGCTCGTCACTGATCTACATTGCCGAAGGTCACTTGCAACCCGAGGTCTTCCCTTCGATCCCGGAGACGATGAAGTGGTATGTCCTGACCATCATTTCCGGCTGGGGCAACGTCGATCCGGCATCGATGTTCGGCACCGTACTGGTGATCCTGACCCAGGTCCTCGCGATCGCGTTGTCTGCGATTCTGACCGGCGTGGTCGCCACCGCGTACACCACGCAGGTCGAGCGCCGCGAGGCGATCTACGAGATGACGATCCGCGATGCGCTGGCCGACGGCGTCGTGACCGACGAAGAGGCGGCGCACCTCGAATCGCTGCGCCGGCAATTCGGCATGAGCGAGCAACAAGTCGAGATCATCGCGCGACAGGTGCGCGAAGAGAACGCGAAGCAGACCGCCGTCGTCACGGCCAGGGCAGCGTGAGGCGCGCGGCCGGCACCCTGATTCGGATGCCGCTGTCTTGTGTGCAGCCGTCTGGTAGCATGCAGCGCTTCGCGAACCAATATCGCCTCCACTTTGAAACCGGATTCTTGAATGCTTGAGTTTTTCCAGTCGCTGAACTGGATGGTCGTTGCCCAGATCATCCTGATCGATATCCTGCTCGGCGGCGACAATGCGATCGTGATCGCCCTCGCCTGCCGCCACCTGCCTGAGCACCTGCGCATGCGCGGCATCCTGTGGGGCACTGCCGGCGCGATCGGCGTGCGCATCGTGCTGATCTTTTTCGCGGTCACGCTGCTGACCCTGCCGTGGGTCAAGACCATCGGCGGGCTGCTGCTGTTGTGGATAGGCGTCAAGCTGCTGTCCGAGGATGACGATGCGCATGGCGAAGTCGAGGGCAGCGAAAAGCTGTGGTCGGCGATCCGCACCATCATGGTGGCCGACCTGGTGATGAGCATGGACAACGTAATCGCCGTCGCCAGCGCTGCCGAACAGGCCCATGCCGACCACAAGATCGCCCTGGTCGCGTTCGGCATTGCGATCAGCATACCGATCGTGGTCTGGGGCAGCTCGCTGGTGTTGAAAATCATGGACCGCGTGCCGGCCGTCATCACCGGCGGCGCTGCGTTGCTCGGCTACCTCGGCGGCGCGATGATCTCGAGCGACCTCGCGCTGAAGGACAAGCTGATGCAGTGGCTGCCGATGGACATGCTGAGCGTGCCCGAGTTCGGCGTACGCTTGTCGCTGACCGGTACCGCCGGCGCCATGCTGGTGGTCGCGCTGGGCTGGTGGATCAGCCAGCGCAACCAGCAGTCAGTCAGCCCGGACGACGGCCAGTAAACACGTAGCGATTCAGGCTGAAGAAATACCCGCCTTCGTCGCTGATGGCTTTTGCATCGGCCTTCCAGGCGGCGATGTCGCCGGCCGTCAGGCCGTTGCGGCCGGTGGCAAAATTGCCGAGCAGCGTCATCATGCCCACGCTGTAGGTCTGCGGATCCCAGACCAGGTTCAGCAACGGCACCACATCCACTTTAACTTCCGTAAACCCGGCCTGCCACATGCGGCGCACCAGCGTGCGCGGCAGTTGCGGGTGCGGGATATGCTCGTTCCAGGTCTCCAGCACACGGCGCATGCGCGCATCGTCATGGCTGGCCCAGACGGCTGATTCCCAGTCGGTATCGACCAGTACCGCGCGGCCGCCACGGCGCACGACGCGCGCCAGTTCCTTCAGCGCGTGGTCGACATCCTCCACATACTCATACACCTGCGACGCCAACGCGCAGTCGAAGCTGTCATCCGCATACGGCAGCTGTGTGACATCCGCCATGCCGAAGCTCACGTGCGGCAGGGACGCGCAGCGTCGTTTCGCGATCTCCAGCATCGGCGGCGCGATATCGACGCCCAGCACCGAGCCCTGCGGGCCCACCGCCTGCGCCAGCGCCAGCGTCGTCAGCCCGGGACCACAACCGATATCGAGCGCGTGCTCGCCGGCGGTCGGCGCCAGCAGCGCCAATACCTTGTCGCGCTGTTCAACCACGTCCGGCGTCAGGTACACCGCCTCCAGTTGCCGCGAGGCGGCATCGTCAAACTGGTCTTGTGCGCTGGGTGCCTGCGAGCTCATGGCTTCGTCTCCTTTTTTGATGGCAATCCTGATGACAATGCTTCCAGCAGCGCGCGATGAAAGCGCTGCGGGTCTTGAATCTGTGGCGCGTGACCAAGCTCGGGGAACAGCACGAGCTTTGCGCCAGGTATCGCTGCTGCCGTACGGCGCGCCAGTACCGGATAGTTGCCGAGCCGCGCCTTGACTGCCGGCGGCGCGATGTCCTTGCCGATGGCCGTGTTGTCTTTCTCGCCGATCATCAGCAGCACCGGCACGCTCAGCCGCTGGAATTCATACAGCACCGGCTGCGTGAAGATCATGTCGTACAGCAGCGCCGAATGCCAGGCGACCGTGGCGCGCCCGGGCCCGCGGTACATGCCGGCCAACATCTGCACCCAGCGCTCGTACTCGGGCCGCCACTCGCCGGCGTAGTAGGTATTGCGCTCGTAGTTGCGGATACGTTCGGCGCTCACCTGCTGTTCGCGCGCATGCCACTGGTCGATGCTGAGCGCCGGCACGCCCTCGGCCTTCCAGTCTTCGAGCCCGATGGGATTGACCAGTACCAGCTGCTCGACAGCCTCCGGGAACATCAGCGCATGGCGGGTCGCCAGCATGCCGCCGGTCGAATGACCGATGAAGATGGCCTTGCTGATGCCCAGCGTGTCCAGCAGCGCCTTCGTGTTGTGGGCCAGTTGCTGGAAGCTGTACTGGTAGGCGTCCGGCTTGCTCGACTTGCAAAAGCCGATCTGGTCCGGGGCAATCACGCGATAGCCCTGCTGCTGCAGTACGTGCAGCGTGCCCTCCCACGTGGCCGCACAAAAATTCTTGCCATGCAAAAGCACGACCGCATGACCGTTCGGCGTTGCCGGCTTCAGGTCGATATAGGCCATCTGCACCGACTGGCGCTGCGAGGTGAAGGCGAAACGCTGCACCGGGAACGGGTAATCAAAACCCTCCAGTTCGAGGCCATAGGCCGGCTCTGCCGATGCAGTCGATGCAGTCGATGCTGCCGATGCAGACGATGCTGCCGATTCTGCGCCAGCCGTCGCCGGCATGAGTGCGGCCAGCGCAGCTGTCGCCACGATCAGCGCGTTGCACAGGCGAGACAGCCTCGGCCAGCGCATGGCGTGGCCTGCCATCCGCGCAACAGACGCGTCGTCAGTGCCGCAGCCGGCGACATGTTCGCAACCTACCTCAGGCATGGAACTCGTGCTCCTCCGGGGTGGTCAGGTACCACGAAGCCACCAGCCCGACGACGGCGCCGAACATCACGTAATACGCCGGCGCCAGCGGCGAGCCGGTGACCTTGATCAGCCAGGTGACGATCAGCTGCGCAAAACCGCCGAACAGCATCACGGCGATGTTGTATGACAGCGCCAGCCCGGTCGAGCGCATGCGCACCGGGAATTGCTCGGCCAATGCGGTCGCCACCGCACCGAAGCCAATGCCGATCGCGCTACAGACGATCATCTGCATCGTTGCCAGCCGCGCCAGCCCAGGCTCGGCCAGCAGCCAGGCCAGCAAGGGATAAGGCAAGACCAGATAAGCGACGCTGGCCAGCATCATCACCGGACGGCGACCGATGCGGTCCGACAGCATGCCGAACAGCGGTGTCATCACGATCAGGCACAGCAAGCCGGCGACCTGCGCGGTAAAGGCATCAGCCAGCGGAATGCCGAGCTGGGTCTTCGCATAGGTCGGCATGTAGACCAGCACCACATAGAACATGATGGTGCTCGACAGGACCAGTCCGAACGAGGACAGCAGCGCACGCCGGTGCTCGCGCCACAGCACGCGCAAGCCGACCTCCCCTGCCGGTTCGCGCACCGCTTCCATGAAGGCCTCGGTCTCTTCGAGGTGACGCCGCATCCACAGCCCGACCGGCCCGATCAGCAAACCGACCATGAAAGGGATGCGCCAGCCCCAGCTGTCGACCTGTTCCGGCGTCAGTCCCTGCGTGATCAGCATGCCGGCGGTCGCCCCGCCGAGCGCGGCCACGCCCTGCCCAAACATCTGCAGCGAACCGAAGAAGCCGCGCCGCGACGCTGGCGCGCTCTCGACCAGGAAGGCCGTGGCGCTGGCAAATTCGCCGCCGGTGGCCACGCCCTGCAGCAGCCGCGCCAGCACGATCAGCACCGGTGCCGCAGCGCCGATGGCCGCATGGGTGGGTGCGAAGGCAATCATCGCCATGGATATCGTCATCAGCAGGATGATCAGTTGCAGCGCCGCCTTGCGGCCGCGCCGGTCCGCATACATGCCAATCAGGATGCCGCCGACCGGGCGCATGAAGAAGCCGACGCCGAAGGTCGCCATCGCCGCCAGCAGCGATGCATAGTCGCTGTCGGCCGGGAAGAACAGGCGCGAGATGATGACCGTCAGGAAGCCGTAGACCACGAAGTCATACCACTCGAGCGCGTTGCCGATCACCGCCGCCAGTATCTGACGGGTCTTGACGGCGTCCTTCTGGCTGCCGCGTTCATCTTGTTCTTGGTTCTGCATGGTCATCGTATTGTTATCCGCTAAACTTGCCACAAGTCCTGCTGCATCTGCTGCATCCTTACTTATTCCCCAACATTACCTGATCCGGAGAACAACCATGGCAATACTGATCGCTGGTTTGCTGATCTTCATCGGTACGCACTCGCTGCGTATCGTCGCCCCCGAATGGCGCGAGCAAATGATCGCGCGCCTGGGCAGCGGTCCGTGGCGCGGCATCATCAGCGTGCTGTCGATCGCTGGCTTCGTGTTGCTGATCCAGGGCTATGATGCCGCTCGCGTCCATCCCGTCCCCATCTACGAACCGCCGTACTGGCTGCATCATGTAACCGTGGTGCTGATGCTGGTGGCTGCGATCTTTGTCGCAGCATCGCTGGTACCGCGCAACAGCATCAAGGCCCGCATGGGCCATCCGCTGGTGCTGTCGGTCAAGACCTGGGCGCTGGCCCACCTGCTGTCCAACGGCACGCTGGCCGACCTGCTGCTGTTCGGCACCTTCCTGCTGTGGGCCGTGGTCGATTTCGCCAGCGCACGCCGCCGTGACCGCGCGAACGGCACCGCCTACCCCGAAGGCGCGATCGGCAACACCGTCGTCACCCTCATCGTGGGCGCAGCGATCTGGGCCGCCTTCGCGTTCTACCTGCACGCGCGCTGGGTCGGCGTCGCACCGCTATCGATGTAATTCCCTGCACAGTGCGCGATACGCGATCCGCGATACGCGATCCGCAATTCGGCGATTCGGCGTCCGGCTGCATCCACCTGCAGCCGGCACACCCGGCGCACCCGACGCGTCAGGCACGGCAGTTCTCAGCGCGGCGGTCGCGCCATCCAGCGTATCGGCTGGGCGCGCAATGCCGGCGCCGGCGCACCGACCGCTGCCAGGGCCTGGCCGAAGGCCTTGCCGCCTTCATCGGCCAGCGCCGCAGCGCGCACCCTGGCGATCGCCTCGGCGCGTTCCGGCGCGCTGCCGAAGGAAGGCGGCGCGACATGGCGCAGCACATGCAGCAGGCGCTCGCGGCCGCGCTCATGCGTACTGCCATAGCCTTTCAACAGCCGTCCGCACTGAGCCAGTTCGCTGCCCAGATTCGCATCCTCGTTGAGTCCGGTGATCACGGCCGACAACCATTCGCCGATCAGTGCCTGCTCTTGCGCATAACGGCTGCTGTAGCGGCGCGCGAACTTCGCCATCGCCAGCAAGCGCAGCATCAGCATGCCGCCCACCGTATGCGAGGCCAGCTTCACGGGGAACGACCACGGGCCGCGGCCTTCGGCCATGCGCGCGCGCTCGGCCTCCTGCAGTCGCGTGGCCAGCGCTGCCGGCAGCAAGTCCGCCACCTCCGGCAAGCCGGGCTTGAAATGATCGTAGAAGCGCAGCAGGTCGCGATCGCCGGCGCGCGCTTCGCGTCGCACACGCGCATGGCGTGAGGCGCGGCTCTTGAGGTCGGCCACGCGCGCAATGTCGTCATACGCCATCCACAGCGCCAGCCAGCGTGCCGCTTCGCGCGTCGCATCGAAGCGCGAGGCATCACGCCCGGGAGCGGCCTGCTCGGCGTCACGCACGCGGCGCAAGCGTTCGAGGTAGAGCTGGCCATAGGCGGCATCCTGGTATTCGCTTACGCGCGCCAGGCCGAGTGCTGCCAGCTGGCGCACATCGTGCGGGAATGCTTCCGTCAGCGACGAAGGCGCTGCGGCCATCGCGTCGGCAACGATGCGCTGTGCGGCTTCGGCTTGTGCACGGCCTTCGGCCACGATGCGCCATGCGGCATCGAAGCCGGCCAGGCTTTCAGCGACGCCGCGCTCGCCGGCACGTATCGCGGCGACATAGTGTTCGCGTTCGAACGACAACAGGCCACTGGCCGCAATCGCACCCAGCATCACCGAACTGACCACGGTCCGATGCTCGGCAGCGATGCGCTGCATGTCCAGCACATGATGGGCGCGGCTGACCGATTGCACCAGTGACAGCAGCGTGCCACTGTCGAGGCGGCCGTCACCAAGGTGGCCGCGCTCGGCATTGGTCAGTGTGCGCGATGAGGAGGTAATCACCAGCGTGCGATCCGGCGACGGCAGGCCATTGCTGGCGCAGCGTGCCGTCTCCAGCAATTCCGACGACAGCACTGCATCGAGCGCGCCCGGCACCGGATTGAGGCTGAAGACAGGCATGCGTCCGCCCAGCTCGGCGATCGGTACCGGATAGGTTTCGAAATAATAGGTGGTCGCGCCGGTACGCTGCGCCACGCCGGGAATCGATGTGCCCTGCGCGGCATAGCCGGCGCGGCGCGCCACATCGACCAGCCATTCATTGAGCACGCCGCCGCCTTCGCCACCGAGCGCGCAGATCAACAGGGACAGGGATTTCATCGTCATGGTTGTCTCACATCCCCGTCACGCCGGCTGCAGCAGCCGCAGCGCAGCGCTGCGCAATGCATCGATGACGCGCTCATGCCAGCGCGGGTTCTGCACGACTTCGGCGCGGTAGAAGCTTGGGCACAGCGTCGCCGCGTGTGCATTTTCGCCGCACAGGCCGCAACCGACGCAGCCATCGATGACGGTAGCGACCGGATCGACTTTCAGGGGATCCGGATTGTCCTTCAGCGTCAGTGTCGGACAGCCGGACAGCCGCATGCACGCGTGGTCGCCATTGCAGACGTCTTCATCGACACCGTACTTGACCCGCACCACGCGCTCGCCGCGCGCCAGCAGGCTGGCCAGCCAGGGCCGCACGCGACGCTGCCGTTCCAGCTGGCACTCGCCTTCGGCGACGATGACCTTCAATCCTGCGAAGGGTGTCGTCATCGCCTCGCGTATCGTGTCGCGCATCGCGGCCACGCGGTAGGAATGCACGGTGCGCAGCCACTGCACGCCGATTCCGGCCAGCGTGTCTTCGATGGTGCGGTCGGTCGCGGTCAGGCTGGCCAGCTTGTCGCCGGCCTGCGCCTTGACGCGCTTGCCCGGTGTGGAAATGATGTCCTGCGTGCCGGTGGCCGAGGTATAGCCATTCTTGAAGATCAGCAGCACGGCATCGTCGCCATTGAACAGCGCCGATTGCACGCCGGTCAGCAAGCCGTTATGCCAGAAGCCGCCATCGCCCATGATGGACAGCACGCGCCGCTGCATCATCGGTGACACGCCGGCGCGGCTGGCCAGGCTCATGCCATAGCCGAGGATGGAGTGTCCCAGCGAAAAAGGCTCGAAGGTCGCAAAGGAATGGCAACCGATGTCGGCCGCGATGTGCACTTGCCCGACCTCTTGCTGGGCGAGCTTGATCGCCGAGAACACCGGGCGTTCCGGGCAGCCGATGCAAAAACCCGGCGGCCGCGTCGGTAGCGCCGCATCCAAACGCGCAGCCGCTTGCTGGCGGCGCTCGCGGGTGGCGGCCAGCATCGCGGCCACGGGCTGCGTGTCGACTTGCGGCAAGTGACGTTCGATGAAGGCCAGCAAGCCCGTCATGATCGCTTCGGTATTCAGTTCGCCGGCCGCGAGCAGCATGTCCTTGCCGTGCAAGGCCGTCGGCGAGTCGCGTCGCCGCAAATGGGTCGCGATCTCATGTTCGATGTACTCGGGCGAACCTTCTTCCACCACCAGCACCGCGCGCTTGCCTTCGGCAAATCCGGCAACCTGTTCCGGCACCAGCGGATAGGTGACGTTCAGCACCAGCAGCGGAATGTCGCTGTGCCCGAACGCATCGGCCAGCCCGAATTGCTGCAGCGAGCGCAGCAGCGCCGGCGCGATGCCGCCCTGCACGATGATGCCGATGTCATCGAAGGCGCCGCCGGGCTTGCCGGCATGGCGTTCATTGAGGCCATGCTCGACGATGTAGCGGCGCGCGGCCGGCAGGCGTTCGTCGATCTTCAGTTTTTCATGGCGGAAGGTGGATGGCGGATGCGCGAGGCGGCCGTAGTCGAAGCTGCCGGGCTCGGCCAGCGGCGACAGCGCGGATACGGTCGGACGCTGGTTGTCGCGGCACTGGAAGCTGCCGCGCACATGGCAGGCGCGGATGCGCAACTCCATCATCGCCGGCATGTTCGACGCTTCCGACATCGCGAACGCATGCTCGACCATGTCGACCATGGTGGACAGTTCGGGCCGCGGGTCGAGCAGCAGCAGCGTGGACTTCATCGCATACGCATGCGTACGCTCCTGCACTACCGAGGCGCCCTCGCCATAGTCTTCGCCGATCACCATCAGCACGCCGCCGGTGACACCGGGTGACGCGAGGTTGGCCAGCGCATCGGCCGCGACATTGGTGCCGACGATGGATTTCCATGTCACGGCGCCGCGCACCGGGTAGTGAATGGAGGCGCCCAGCATGGCCGCTGCCGAGGCTTCGTTCGAGCAGGCTTCGACATGCACGCCGAGCTCGGCCACCAGCGACTTCGCCTGCACCATCACATCCAGCAGGTGCGACACCGGCGCGCCCTGATAGCCGCCGATGTAGGAAACCCCGGATTGCAACAACGCCTTGGTAATGGCAAGGATGCCTTCGCCATGGAAGGTATCGCCATCGCCCAGCCTCAATTGTTCTATTTCGTTCTTGAATGAGACTTCCATCCGCCTGTCCTTGTGCGTCGATGGGGGGGGGGCCGCTTCGCAGTTAGCTTGCGGCGGTTGCTGCGATTGCTGCTTTTGCTGCGTACTGCTGACGGCGACGGCTTGCCGATTTTCGGGCCGGTCCGAATCTTCGCGATCATAACCGGTCTATATCGGCAGCTCCCTTTTAATAGCCCAAACCGCCACCATTTGGCGGACATGGCCAGAAAAGGCTGGTTAGGGCTGGATAGAGCTGGATTATCAAGGGATTTTGCGGACAGCCAGCCAGTTTGCCGGTTACCTGACAAAGGTATCAATTTGTTAAACCCCCACAAGTTTTACCGCCATTCGCCAAAATCACAATTCATTGGTATAAATTGTGACTGAGCGGTATTAATTCATGTCCGTCATTCAGCTTCCGCCTGATTTCCAGTGCGGGCAGCCACCGCGGGCATCAAGGAGAACAGCATGCTGATGACCACCAAGGCCAACCGCTACGCGCATGCGTTGCTGAAAGCGCGCACCGGCGGCACCCTGCACCCACGTCTGACCGACGAGGACAAGCTGAGCCTCGAGGATGCCTATGACATTGCGCGCAGCCTGATCAACATCCGCACTGCCCAGGGCGAGACCCCGGTCGGCCGCAGGATAGGCTTCTCCAATGATCGCGTGCGCGCGCGCTACGGCAAGACCGAGGCGATTGCCGGGCCGATCTGGTCCACCCTGTTCGACAGCTCCGTCGAATACGCGATGGACAACCAGGCTTTGCACAGCCTTGCCAAGGCGCAGCAGCCGCGCATCGAGCCCCACCTGGTATTCAAGCTGGCCCGCACGCCGGCGCCGGATGCCACCCTGCTCGAACTGGCCGACTGCCTCGAATGGATGGCACACGGGCTGGAAGTGGTCGTGTCGCCGTACAAGGGCTGGGAATTCGATGCGCCGGATGCGGTCGCCGCCTTTGGCCTCAACCGCAAGCTGATCGTCGGCGAGCCGCGCATGCTGTCGCGACATGGACGCCATCACTTGCCCGAAGTACTGGCCGCGGTCACGCTGTCGCTGTCGAAGATGACGGCCGATGACAGCGTGCTGGCCGGCGCCGGGCATGGACGCGAACTGATGGGCAGCCCGCTGCACGCGCTGCATGCAGTACACCGGCAACTTCAGCAGCAGCCGGGCTTTGCGCCGCTGCAGGCGGGCGAAATCGTCGCCACCGGCAGCTGGACCGATGCCTTGCCAGTGAAGCGCGGCGAGGTCTGGGCCAGCGCCTTCGCACAGCTGAACCTCCCCGGTTTGAGCTTGTCGTTCAGCTGAGCTTGTCCTTCGGCTGAGCTTGTCCCTTGGCTGAGCTTCCGGTCCTGCGGAGCTTGTCCTTCCGTCACACCTGAAACAAACGCGCGCCCGGGCCGCCTCCGGCGCGCGTTTCTGCGTATTGCCTTCCTTCATGTGCGGTATAGTCGGCGCGTTTTCCGCGCCGTCACCTGCCCTGCATGAACCTTGATCTGAGCATCACCCAACCCCTGTTCGCGCTGTTGATCCTGATCGTTGCCGTTGGCAGCGTCTGGCTGGTCGACCGTTGCTTCACGATCCCGCTCCATGGCGATCGCGTGCAGGGCATCGATGGTTTGCGCGGCTACCTCGCGGGCACGGTATTCATCCATCACGCGTGCATCTGGTTTTTCTTCCTGCGCAGCGGCCGTTGGGAAAACCCCGCATCGGATTTCTATACCGAGCTCGGTCGCGCCAGCGTGGCGCTGTTCTTCATGATCACGGCCTTCCTGTTCACGCGCCGCCTCATCGCGTCGCGCACCATCGAATGGAATCGGCTGTATGTGTCGCGCATACTGCGTATCGTGCCGCTGCTGATCGTGCATCACCTGGCCGCATTGCTGGTGCTGGCCTTCATCCGGCTCAATCACATCCCGTCGGTATTCAACGGCGTCGATACCGATCGCAAGGTGCTGCTGACAGCGGCCGTGTCATGGACGCTGGATTTCGAATGGATTTTCTACCTGATGCTGCCGCTGCTGGCGCTGGTTCGCGGCACGCGTGTGCCCCTGGTGCTGTTGCTGCTGTCGGCGCTGATGGTGATCGAGCGCCAGACGGAAGTCCTGTCCGAGAACATGCTGCCCTTCATAGGCGGCGTGTTCGCCGCACTGGTCTCCAACAGTCATGGGTTGCGCAAGTTTGCGCCGTCCCGCATCGCCAGCCTGCTGGTCATCGCCTGTCTGGCCGGCGCCTATGGTTTCGGTCGCTCCTTGCCCGTGGCCGGCTGGCTGGCCTTGCTGACGGCGGCCTTCACGCTCATTGCCAACGGCAATACCTTGGCGGGCTTGCTGGGCTGGCGCCTGTCGCGCGCTTTCGGCGAGATCACCTACAGCGTCTACCTGCTGCACGGGCTGGTGCTGTTCCTTGCCTTCCGCGGCGTGGCCGGCATCCCGTTCGCGCAATCGCTGTCGCCGGCCATGCACTGGCTGGTGGTGGCGCTGGCCACGCCTTTCCTGGTTGGCCTTTCTTATGCCAGCTGGCGCTGGATAGAACAGCCCTGCCTGCGGCGCGTCGACGCCTGGTCGGATCGCTTGCGCCTCTCCTTTGTTGAGCCTGAACAAACTCCCGCCTCTCGCCGCCCGGCAATATCAAAACTTTAACGGCAGCAATTCCACGCTGCCGGTCGTTCCGGCTATCGGATAGATAAAGACAATCAATTTGTGATTGTTGATAGCTATCGTTAAAGTCTCATCCATCGAAACTTTCAATGGGAGACCGCAATGACCCACCCGCATAGCGACAGCGTCTGGCTCGACACCCTGGCCCTGCTCGCACTGGCCTTCTGAGGACTGCCGCCCTGGCGGCAGCGCCTGTCTGCCCCCGAACGCCCGCCCCTGACCCGAACTGATACGCCCCGAACCCAAGCTGAGACGCCTGACCGTCCGAGACCGAAGGAGAAACTGATGGACAAGAAAATCACCACCGCATCCGGCATTCCCGTCGCCGATAACCAGAACTCGATCACCGCCGGCCCGCGCGGCCCGATCCTGCTGCAAGACTTCCACCTGATCGAGAAGCTGCAGCACTTCAACCGCGAGCGCATTCCCGAGCGCGTGGTGCATGCCAAGGGCTCGGGTGCCTATGGCAGCTTCACGGTCACGCATGACATCACGAAGTACACCAAGGCCAAGCTGTTCGCCGGCATCGGCAAGCAGACGCCGGTATTCGTGCGCTTCTCCACCGTCGGCGGCGAGCGCGGCTCGGCCGACACCGAGCGCGATCCGCGCGGTTTCGCGGTGCGCTTCTACACCGAAGAAGGCAACTGGGACCTCGCCGGCAACAACACGCCGATGTTCTTCATCAAGGACCCGATCAAGTTCCCGGACTTCGTGCACACCCAGAAGCGCGACCCGATGACCAACCTGAAGTCGCCGACCATGATGTGGGACTTCTGGAGCAAGGCGCCGGAAAGCCTGCACCAGGTGACGATGCTGTTCTCGAACCGCGGCACGCCGGATGGCTACCGCCATATGGACGGCTTCGGCAGCCACACCTTCAGCCTGATCAATGCCGAAGGCGAGCGCGTGTGGGTCAAATGGCACTTCAAGACCCAGCAAGGCATCCGGAATTTGTCGGCGGCTGAAGCGTCGCGCCTTGCCGGCAGCGACCCGGACTATGCGCAGCGCGACCTGTTCAATGCCATCCAGGAAGGCAACTACCCGCGCTGGAATGTGTTCATCCAGGTGATGACCGATGAAGAGCGCATCGCGTGGGAGCAGCGCACCGGCTGGAATGCGTTCGACCTGACCAAGGTATGGCCGCACAAGGACTTCCCGCGCATCCCGGTCGGCGAGATGGAGCTCAACCAGAACCCGGCGAATTATCACAACGAGGTCGAGCAGGCCGCATTTTCGCCGGCCAATGTGGTCCCGGGCCTCGGCTACTCGCCGGACAAGATGTTGCAGGGCCGCCTGTTCGCGTACCACGATGCGCAGTTGTACCGCGTCGGCACCAACCACCAGCACTTGCCGGTCAACCGTCCGCGCTGTCCCTTCCACAATCAGCAGCGTGATGGCGCAATGGCGATCGATTATGTCGGCGGCACGCAGAACTACGACAACGTGCAAGCCGCCGGTAGCCGGCCGCAAGGCTTCGGCCACGGTGATGCAGGCTGGGAAGTGAATGGTGTCGCCGGCCGCTACGATGCACGCGGTACCGAAGACGATTACACGCAGGCTGGCAACCTGTACCGTCTGATGCCGGATGCGGAAAAGGACGACCTCACGACCAACATCGCCAATGCAATGCGCGGCGTGCCGGCCGAGATCATCGAGCGCCAGCTCGCGCACTTCGACAAGGCCGATCCTGCCTATGGCAAGGCAGTGCGCAGCAAGCTCAAGGGCTGATCGTCATGTTCATGCGCCTGGTGCCCAAATCAGCCGCGCCTGAGGCACCGGCCACTGCCCCCGGACATGAGCGCACCGGTGGCAGTGGTTGGCGCAAGCGCTGTAAGATCATTCAACGCATTTCCAGTTCGGACCACACGACCAACGAGGAGAACCCATGGCAAGCAGCAAGATTCCCGCAATTGACTTTGGTATCAACGAAGCCGATCGTATAAAGATCATCGAAGGCCTGAGCCATCTGCTGGCCGACACCTATACGCTGTACCTGAAGACCCATAACTTCCACTGGAACGTGACGGGTCCAATGTTCCAGACGCTGCACCAGCTGTTCATGGATTTCTATACCGAGCAGTGGACAGCCGTCGACCTGATCGCAGAACGCATCCGCGCCATGGGCGCGCCGGCACCGGGCACCTATGACGCCTTTGCGAAGCTGACCTCGATCAAGCCCAGCCCGGGCTTGCCGAAGGCACGCGACATGATCATTGAATTGATCGAAGGCCAGGAGACGGTGGCACGCACCGCGCGCAACATGTTTGATGTGGCATCCACGGCCAATGACCAGCCGACCTGCGACCTGCTGACCCAGCGCATGCAGATCCATGAAAAGAATGCGTGGATGCTGCGCAGCCTGCTGGAAGAGTAAGGACCGGGCGCAAGCAGGCTGCGGCGCGGCGATGTACCATGACGCAGCGCATCCGTTGCGGTGCGTCCATCCACCCGTTCGAAGGAGATACCCATGAAAAAGCTGATCGCGATCGCCCTGCTGTCTGCCGCTCCTCTGGTGCTCGCGCACAACTGCCCGAATGAAATGAAAGCCATCGACGCGGCCATGCCGACGACCAAGCTGGCCGGCGCCGATCTCGACAAGGTGAAGGCCCTGCGTGCCGATGGCGAAAAATTCCACAAGGAAGGCAAGCATGCGGAATCGATGAAAGCCCTCGGCGAGGCCAAAAAAATGCTCGGCATCTGATGGCCTGTCGCCATCGGCTTCCCGCCGGGTCAACGGTGTCTCAGGCAGACGCCACCTCTTCACCTCGTGCACGGGCATGCTTGATAGCTTGCGCCTGACACCTTGCGCCTGATAAACCGTGCGCGCCAAATGCCGCGCGCTTGACTTCAGCACGCCCCAAGCTTCAAACAGCCACCGAACGGTGGCTGTTTTTTTTTGCGCACCGAACAGCGCTGTCAGGTTTCAACGACAAGCGGAATGTCCCGAGCCGCTTGCCACTTGCCGGAAGCCGCTTGCCTATCCGAACCAAGTGCTGCCTGCAGGCAAGCCTTGTTAAGATGCGCCTTTTCCGACCCCCTCACCCATGAGCCTTGTCACGATGTCGACCATGCGCGCCTCGATTGCCCCGTTCCTCCGCCTGCTGATCGCCATCGGCACAGGCATCGCGCTCGCGGCGCTGATGTTGCCCCTGCCGGGTGTCGCCGGTGAGTTGTCCACCCCTGCCGCCGCGGCTGACTGGGTGGGTCCCGCGGCGCTGGCGATCTTCTTCGCCGCGTACGCGCTGGTCGTCACCGAAGAAATCACGCATTTGCGCAAATCAAAGCCCGTGATGCTGGCAGCAGGCCTGATCTGGGCCCTGATCGGATGGCAAGCAGCGACGCACGGACTCGGCGATGCGGCAGAAAAAGCCGTACGCGCCAATCTGCTCGAATATGCGGAGCTGATGCTGTTCCTGATCGTCGCGATGACCTATATCAACGCGATGGAAGAGCGCCAGGTCTTCGAAGCCTTGCGCAGCTGGCTGATTGCACGCCGCTTCACTCTGCGGCAGCTGTTCTGGGTGACGGGCCTGCTCGCCTTTTTCATCTCGTCGATGGCCGATAACCTGACCACGGCCTTGCTGATGGCTGCGGTGGTGATGGCCGTTGGCGCCGGCCACCCGAGCTTCATCGCGATCAGCTGCGTGAACCTGGTGGTCGCGGCCAATGCGGGTGGCGCATTCTCGCCATTCGGTGACATCACGACCCTGATGGTGTGGCAAAAAAATGTGGTGGCCAGCAACGGCGCAGTGGACTTCTGGACCTTCTTCATGCTGTTCATTCCAGCGCTGGTGAATTGGGTCGTTCCTGCCGCGATGATGCATTTCGCCATTCCTGCCGGACGCCCGCAAGGCAGTTCGGCGCCGGTACCGATGCTCGACGGCGGACCCGGCATCGTCCTGCTGTTCGTGCTCACGATTGCAACGGCAGTCGGTTTTCACCACTTCCTCCACCTGCCGCCCGTGCTCGGCATGATGGCCGGACTGGCGTTGCTGAAGTTCTATGCGTATTCGCTGACCATGAAGCACCGCCGCCAGCCAGCATCGGCCGACTCGCCGGAAGATCTCGGCGGACAGATCGGCTTCGACGTATTCCGCACGATTTCGCGCATCGAATGGGACACGCTGTTTTTCTTCTATGGCGTGGTGATGTGCGTCGGCGGGCTTGGTTACCTCGGCTACCTCGCGGAACTGTCTCGGCTGATGTATGAAGGCTGGGGCGCAACCACGGCCAATGTGGCAATCGGCCTGATATCGGCGGTGGTGGACAATATCCCGGTCATGTTCGCCGTGCTGACGATGTCACCCGACATGTCGATAGGCCAGTGGATGATGGTCACGCTGACCGCCGGCGTCGGCGGCTCGCTGCTATCGGTGGGGTCCGCTGCCGGCGTTGCGCTGATGGGACAGGCACGCGGCGTCTATACCTTCTCCAGCCATTTGCGCTGGACGCCGGCGATCGCCGCCGGCTATGCAGCCAGCATTGTCGTGCACCAGTGGGTGAACCACGCAGCCTACTGACGCGTGCTGGCACCCTGGCACCAGCATGGGTCAGCGCATATTGAAAGCGCGCAGGCCTGCTTCGTCCAGCGCGCGTTGCTCTCGCTTGGCGACCGCCAGCATGCGATTGCGCTCTTCACGCTCGACCATCGCTTCCATCTTCGCCTGTTCACGCTGCGCCTGATGGAAGGCGGCTTTCGCGTCGGCCAGTTGCAGCTCGGCCTGCGCCAGCTGCGACTTCACCTTCTGCTTCAATTCCTGCAAATGGTCGAGGAACTGTCGATATGCGACGTTATCGGAAATCTTGTGCGCTTCCTTTTGTGCGGCGTTGTAGCGCGCAACATAGTCGTCGCGCAGCCGTTCGACATGGGCCACGCTACCCTGCAGCTTTTCGACGCGGATCTTCGCATCATTGACGACGGACTGCGCATCGCGGGTCGCCGTGGCGGCCTTGTCGGCCAGAATGGTCCAGATATTGTTCTTCATGGCTGCCGCCCTCGTCAGACGCCGGCCAGTTCACGCACGCGTTCGCGCGTGGTCTGGTGGTCGACGCCTTCGTGCATGTCCTGTCGCAGGAAAGCCTCGAGTTGCGGTCGCATTGCGATGGCGCTGTCGATTTCGTGATTGGAGCCCGGTTCATAGGCACCCACCGAGATCAGGTCCTGGTTCTGCTGATACAAGGACCACATGCGGCGCACCCGGTTAGCCTGCTTCAGCTGGTCGGCCGGCAGCAAATCCTGCATCACACGAGAGATCGAGCCATTGAGGTCGATGGCCGGGTAATGCGCGGCATCGGCCAGCTTGCGTGACAACATCACCTGCCCATCGAGCGACGCGCGCGCGATATCGACGATGGGATCTTGCGCATCATCGCCTTCGGCCAGCACGGTATAGATTGCGGTGATCGCGCCATAGCCATGGCGGCCGACGCCGGTACGTTCGATCAGGTTGGGCAGCAGCGCAAACACCGACGGCGGATAACCTTTGGCGGTCGGCGGCTCGCCGATCGCCAGGCCGATCTCGCGCTGCGCGTGCGCGACACGCGTCAGGCTGTCCATCAGCATCAGCACGTTCTTGCCCTGGTCGCGGAAGTATTCGGCGATCACGTGCGTCAGGTGGGTCGCCTTCAGGCGCATCACCGGCGACACGTTGGCCGGTGCGGCCACGACAATCGATTTTGCCCGGCCTTCGGGGCCCAGCACATCATTGATGAAGGCCTGCACTTCGCGGCCGCGCTCACCAATCAGGCCGATCACGACGACATCGGCCTTGGTATTGCGGGTAATCATGCCCAACAGCGAGCTCTTGCCGACGCCCGAGCCGGCCACCAGGCCGATACGCTGGCCGCGACCCATGGTCAGCAAGCCATTGATGGCCTTCACGCCCACATCGAGTACCTGGTTGATCGGCCCGCGCTCCATCGGATTCAGCGGCAAGCCCAGCAGTGCGAGGCGGTCCGGGCAATCGGGTTTGGGGCCGCCATCGAGCGGCTCACCGAAGGCATCGATCACGCGGCCGAGCAAGGCCGGGCCGAGCGAGGCTTCGGAAGAATTGCTGATGACGCGCACCGACGCACCGGGACCGATGCCGACCGGTTCGGTAAAGGGCATCAGGAACAGGGTCTGGTCGTTGAAGCCGACCACTTCAGCCTGTACCTTGCTGCCGGTGCCGGATTCGATTTCGCACAGCGCGCCTAGCGGCGCCATGATGCCGCGCGCTTCCAGCGTCATGCCGACCAGACGCACCAGCGTGCCGGTATGGCAGGCATCGGGCACGCGCGCATGCGCGAGCAGGTCGTTGACGACGGCGGCGTAATCAAGCATTGGCGTTGTCCGCCGCGTTATCGGCCGCTGTGGCAGATTCGGTCACGGCTTCAGGCTTGGTATCGGCGTCCTGGCGGGCCGCTGCGATAGTCACGTCCTCCACCTGCTGGCTGGCGCGCTGGCCTTCTGCGATGCGTTCGGACAGACGGCCGGCATTGGCGCGCCAGCTCGGCGCCGGCGCCTGCATCAGGCCTTTCTTCAGCCCGGCGACGCGGCGCTGGATCAGGTCTTCGACCACACTGCCGTCAAGGGACGCGCGCACGCTGCCACGTTCGAGCTTGGGATCGGGGCGCAGCACCAGCGCATCGCCAAACATCGCGGCCTGCGGCTTGTACAGTTCGAGGTCTTCCGGATGCAGGTGGATGACAACCGCCTTTTCGCCGGAGGCGTTGAGTTCGCGCAGGCAGTTGTCGACCAGGCGCGAGATCGCCTGTGGCGACTGGCTCAGTTCACCGCGCACCAGCTGTTCGGCGATGTGCACGCTGAGCGTCTTCATCGGCTCGAACATGGCGTCGGGGTTGTACGACAGCTCCTGCATCGCATTCACCATCGCTTGCAGCTGCGCGATTTTTTCTTCGTAGGCCTTGCCGAGCTCTTCCTTCGCTTGCGCGTAGCCGGCGACCTGACCTTCGTCATAGCCTTGCTGATGCGCTTCGGCGCGGACGGCTTCGCGCACTTCGGCACGGCCCTCCTCGCGCGCGGCTTCCAGCCGGGCCTGCAGTTCTTCTTCGGAGATGCCGGGCTGCGCCACGACGGCCGGCGTCGCTTCGGCAACAGCAGCAGCGGCAGCAGCCGCTTCAGCCGCCATGGCGGCCTGCGCCGCTTCGGCTGCCTCGGCCGCGTTCATCTTTGCGGCGGCCGCAGCGGCGGCAACGGCATCTTCCGCAGGCGCGTTAGCCTCGGCCGGCGCGCCCTCATTCATTGCTGCCTGTACTGCTTCATCGCTGGCGTCCGATGCCTTGGCAGCCGACACTGCGCCCGCTTCAGGCTCCGCAACTGCGTCGGCATGCTGTTCGGCGGCGATCGCGGCAGCCGCGTTTTCCGCGCCGGCGCCTGCCATGGAGGCAGCGGTATCAACTTGCCCCGCGACGGACTGCGCGCTGGCATCGGATTCGGCAACAGCATTCACGGATGCATCGCCGTGTGCACCGGCGTCGCCATCGGCGCTGAAACCGGCGGCAGCCTGTGCCTGCGCAGCGACGAAATCGCCGGCAGCGGATTCTTCAGCGGCGAATTCATTCCCCGCATCCATCCAGTCGGCCTGGAACTCGTGCATCTCGCCGGCAGCCGGGTCTTCGATTGTCTGCTCGCGGAACGCGTGTACCGGGTTGGCCGTCGCGACCGAGTCGAAAATGAACGTGGCGTCAGCGCGCTCGTCACGCTGCTCGACGAAGGTCTCGACCTTCTTCTCGAGCAGGTTCTGGATCGCGAACGGATTCGATACCGGATCGAACATCCGGTTCGGCATCCATTCCTTGCGCCCGCGCGCTGCTGTCTGCGTATTAGACAAAGTCCGCTCCGCCCGAAGCCAGGATCAGCTCGCCCTTTTCGGACAGCTTTCGTGCCTGGCGCATGATCTTCTTCTGCGCGTCTTCCACTTCGGTCATGCGCAACGGGCCCTTGGCTTCCATATCGTCGAGGAACATGCCGCGCGCACGGCTGGACATGTTGTCGAGGAACTTGTTCTTGACTTCTTCGGTGGCACCCTTGAGCGCAATCATCAGCTGGTCCGGCTCGACGGCGCGCATCAGCGCCTGGATGCCGCGGTTGTCCACTGCCGCCAGGTTTTCGAAGCTGAACATGTTGTCCTGGATGCGCAGCGCGAGATCTTCGTCGATCTGGCCCACGCCCTGCAGGATCGAGGATTCGAGTTCGACCTTGGTGAAGTTCATGATCTTCGCCGCCGCCTTGACGCCGCCGAAGCTCGACGACGAGGCCGACGCGTTGCTGGAGAACTGCTTCTTCATGATCGATTCCAGCTCTTCCATTGCCGACGGCTGGACGGTGTCGAGGCTGGCGACGCGCTGCACGACTTCGGCGCGCGATTCTTCCGGCAGGAAGCCCAGCACATCGGCCGCGACTTCGGATTCCAGCACCGACAGGATGATGGCGGTGACCTGCGGGTGTTCGCCGCGGATCATTTCAGCGATGGCGCGCGCATCCATCCATTGCAGGATCTCCAGGCCGCGGCTGGCGCGGTTGGGCATGATGCGCGACAGCACCGACGCGGCCTTGTCCGGACCGAGTGCGCGCTTGAGCACGGTTTCGACGTATTCGGTGGTGCCGAGCGAGAGGCTGGTCTGCTTCTTCAGCATGTCGACGAACTGGTCGAGCACGACGTTGACGGCTTCCTGCGACATGTCGGCCACCGACACCATCGCTGCGCCCAGTTCCTGCACTTCCTTCGGGTCCAGGTAGCTGATGATGTTCGACGCCAGGTCTTCGCCCAGCAGCAGCATCAGCACGGCGGCACGCTGCACATTGGTGATCTCTGCCAGCTCTCGGCGGAGATCGTCGGTCATCACTACGCTATTTTCATCGGCCATGGTCAACCTCGATTTTCTTTCTTGCTTGCTGCATTACTGTTGCGGCCCTTGCCGCGTGATTCATCGCCTTACTTCTTCTTGCCGGCGTCGACAGCGCCCCTGAGCATGTTCTTCACCATCAGGACCACGCGGCCCTTTTCCTTCTCGGTGAGGAATTTCATCAGGATCAGCTTGTCGTCGTAGCTTTTGGCATCCGACAGCATATCGGTCGGCAGCGCCACTTTCTTTTTCGGCTTGAACTTCTTCTTCATCGCCTCCAGGTCCTGCTCGCCCTCGGCCGGGGCTGCGCCGGCGGCCGGCGCAGCAGCAGGTGCTGCGGCTGCTGGTGCTGCCTTCCTGGCCACCGGTGCCACCGCGCCTGCGGCTGCAGGTTTGGCGCCGGCAGCCGGAGCCGCCGTCTTCGCCGCGACCGGCGCTGCGGGCTTGGCCGCTGCTGCAGCCTTGGTGGCTGCTGCTGCCGGTGCTGCAGGCTTGGCAACTGCGGGTACGCCCGGCTTCGCTGCTGCCGCAGCAGGCGCCACTTTCGGTACCGCCGGCCTGGGCGCTGCGGGCGCTGCCGCTTTCTGTGGTTCTGCCATTGCTGTTTCCAATCAATTAAAAATGCTGTCTGCTACCGTTGCTGTCGCCGTCGTGCCCGCTCAGTTGCGGACCATATTCTTCAGCACCAGCGCCACGCGACCCGATTCCTGCGATACCAGCATGCGGATCAGCGCAACCTTGTCATCATAGCTGTTGGCGGTGTCGAGCATGTCGGCGGTGAAGCTGGGCTTCTTCGGCTTCATGGCCTGCATGCGGGCACGCAGTTCTTCCATGCTTTCGCCTTCTTCGAGCTCGACTTCGCCCTCGGCCAGTTCGGACTCTTCGTCGTACTCGCCCTCTTCGCCTTCTTCGTACTCTTCACCCTCGGCGGCAGCGGCGGCTTCGGCGGCGGCGGCTTCCTGGGCCAGCGCCAGTTGCGCAGCTTCTTCGGCGACGCGGGCTTCTTCGGCAATCCGCGCTTCCTCGGCAGCTTTCGCTTCTTCAGCCGCCTTGGTTTCCATTTCCAGCTTCATCGCTTCAGCAGCCTTGGCTTCGATCGCGGCAACCTCTTCCGGGGTCGGGCCCGGCGGCGGCAGGATCTGCTGGGTGATCGTCGGGCCCTTGACCATCGGACGCACCACGGCCAGCAGGAAGACGATGATCACGAGCGCTGCGATGCCGATCTTGATGAAGTTCTGGATGTCGGAGTTCGCATACCAGGGCTTCGGTGCTTCCGGTGCCAGCGTCTCGAAGCGGGCCGGTGCGACGGTGACAATGTCACCGCGCTCGGCGTTGTAGCCCACGGCGCTGCGCACCAGGTTCTGCATGCGCTCCAGTTCCTCGGCCGTATACGGCACGGTCGTCGGTGCACCCGGCTTGGCATCCGCCGAGATCGGTGCCGCACGTTCGGCCACCACGACAGCCACGCTCAGTCGCGAAATGGTGCCAAGCGAATTCTTCACGTGACGAACGGTACGGTCCATTTCGAAGTTACGGGTCGACTTGGTGGTCGTGATCTCGTTGGTCGCCGGCTTTTTCTCGTCGGTGTTGGTGTTCTTGGTCAGGTCGGCATCCGGCGGCGGCGAGTTGGTCATCGCACCCGGGATACCTTCCGGATCGAGCTTGTACTTGCGCTCGGTGGTCAGCGCTTCGGAACGGGGCTTCACGCCCTTGTCGTTGTTGTCGAAGTCTTCGGTGGTGGTCTCGACCTGGTTGTAGTCCAGCGTCAGGTTGACCTGTGCCTGGATCGCGGCTTCGCCGACGACCGGGCCCAGCAGTTCCATCACGCGGTTCTTGTAGGTCTCTTCAGTGCGCTGCTTGTGCTGCATCTGCGCGACCGTCAGGCCCATCGCTTCGTCCACCGGATTGTCGGCGGTCAGCAGGTTGCCCTGGTCGTCGACTACGGACACGTTCTCGGGCGTGAGGTAAGGCACCGACGACGACACCAGGTGCACGATCGCCTTCACCTGCGGCGTCGACACGCCACGGCCGGCGTGCGGCGTGACGACCACCGACGCCTTCGGGGTCGCACGTTCGCGCACGAACACGGATTGCTTGGGCAGCGCGAGGTGAACGCGCGCCGCCTTGATGGTGGAGATCTGCATGATCGAGCGCGACAGTTCCTGCTCGATCGCGGTGTTGTACTGCACCTGCTCCATGAACTGGCTGGTCGTCATCGACGACTTGTCCTTCAGCGACTCCATGCCGATCGGCTGGGCCTCCTTCGGGATGCCCTGGCCGGCCAGGAAGATGCGCGCCTCATGATAACGAGCTTCAGGCACGGTGATCTGGCCGCTGCTGGTATCGACCTTCGGCTTGAAGTCGCCGGCCTTCAGTGCCTCGAGCGCTGCCTGTTTGTCGTTCTCGGTCATGCCCGGCATGATCGGACGGTAAGGCGCGGTCTGCGTCACCTGGAAGGAAGCGGCAGCGATGATCAGGATGAGCAGGATCGCCATCGGAATCAGAGCGCGACGAACGGCTTGCTGGCGCAGCACGCCGTCCATCCATTGCTTGAACTGGCCGAAGCCGCCCGCGACGCCCTGCATCGTGGCCGGCAGCGGATTCCCGCCTCCACCGACGGTAGGGATCGGCAATGCACCTGCGCCCGGGGCACCGGCTGGTGCGCCCTGGGACATTGCGGGTGGCATGCCACCGTTGTTCATCATTGCTTCGGCCATGGTCTGCTCTCTGGTCGGTATCTGCTATCGATATCGGATTTCGGTTCCTGAACTCGCTGCCTGGTCATCAGACCGGCATGTTCAGGATGTCTTCGTACGCTTTCAAAACCTTGTTGCGGATCTGCAGGGTCGCTTCAAAGGCCAGCGAGGATTTCTGCATCGCCAGCACGACGTCGGTCAGCGGCACGTCTTCGCCGCGGTCATACGCCTGGCGCAGCTCGCTTGCCTGCTGCTGGACATCGTTGGTCTTCACCACCGCATTGGCGATCGCTTCGCCGAAGGTCGGCTTGCCGACCTCGGGCGTGGGCGGCGTCATCACCGCCGGCGTGTTGCGGCCGGTCGAATCGATCTGGTGCTGGCGCAGCGTGGCCAGCATCGAATCGATGTTGGTCTGGTTGATCCGGTTCATCATGTGCGTACCCCTTCAGCGTTTCAGGCGGCGGCCATCGCCGGCATGCCGCGCTCGCGGAACTGCGCCATCTTGTAGCGCAGCGAACGCGGGCTGATGCCCAGCTTGGCAGCCGCTTCATTGCGGTTGCGGGTGGTTTGGATCGCGGCCATGATGGCCTGGTATTCACTGCTCTTGACGGCGCTCGACAGGTCTTGCACGCCGCTCGGCTGCGTCATTGCCGGGAACTTCATCGCGGCGGGCGAGAAATGCGGAACCATCGTCATGGCCGGCTGCGACATCGCCATGCCCTGCATCGCGTCGTGGCCCATCAGGGAGGCAGCGGCCGGTGCGGCGATGGCGGTCGCCATCGGTGCGGCATCGACTTCGTCGAACATCAATTCGTTCTCGGTGATCGTGTCGCCATTGCAGAGGACCAGCGCGCGCTGAACCACGTTCTGCAGCTCGCGCACATTGCCGGGCCAGGGATACGCTTGCAGCAGTTCTGCTGCGCGCGGCGCCAGTTGCACCGTGCGATCGGCCGGACCGAACTTGTTCAGGAACTGCATCACCAGCGGCAGGATGTCGCCCGGACGCTCGCGCAGCGGCAGCACCGACAGCTTGAAGGCACTGATGCGGAAATACAGGTCTTCGCGGAATTCACGGTTGATGATGGCTTCGCGCAGGTCCTTGTTGGTCGCTGCGACGAGGCGGATATCGAGGTCGATCTGCGCCTGGCCACCGAGGCGGGTGACCTTGCGGTCCTGCAGCACACGCAATAGCTTGGTCTGCAGGTGATAAGGCATCTCGGCGATTTCGTCGAGGAAGATGGTGCCGCCATTGGCTTGTTCGAACAGGCCGCGATGCTCTTTCAGCGCGCCGGTGAAGGCGCCCTTCTCGTGGCCGAACAGCAGGTCTTCAATCAGGTTCTCCGGCAGCGCCGCGCAGTTCAGCGCAACGAAGGGGCCGTTGCGACGCGGCGACGCATCGTGCAGCACGCGGGCCAGCACTTCCTTGCCGGCGCCGGTCGGGCCGACGATCAGTGCCGACACCTGGGTCTGTGCCACTCGGCGGGCGAGTTCGAGCAGGTGCTGGCTGTTCGGATCGACGAACACAAAAGTCTGCGGGCCGGCCTTGGCGACTTCGGCACGCTTCGGGGCCTGGGCCAGCGCATCGCGCCAGGTGCCTTCGGTCCAGTCATCGGCAGCGACCACGTGATAGGCGCCGCGGCGCATCGCGTCGATGCCCAGCGCGAAGGCATTGCGGTCGACGCGGCACAGTACCGGAATCGCATGGCCGAAGGCTTGGGTCAGCTTCTTCACTTCTTCCAGCAGGCCGGTGTCGCCCATCAGGCGGATCACCACCAGACGCGCACGTGCCAGGCCTTGCTTGAGATCGTCGAGCGTCGAGACCGGCAGCAGCTGCAGGCCGGCAGCTTCCAGCTGCGCGCGCTCGAGCGGGCCGACCGCCGATTTCGGGTCGAGCCACAGGGCCGAATGGGAAGTTTCGATTGGAGCCATCACTTTGGTTGCCTCGGGAAAACTTTTGGACGGTTTCCTCTTAGCAATCCGTGTGCCAATCCCATCAGCGTGGATTCATGCGGGTTTTCGGGGGGAGTGTCGGAATCGGCAGGGCTTTGCCGGGGGGAGGAAAGGCTCGGCCGGGTGGCAAGCAGACGGAAAGTCGACAGCAAGGAATTGCCGCCACAGCGGCAAGAATTTTCCTATTTTGCAGGCTTGCCGATGAAGAAAGTTAAATATTTGTTAAATTCCGGCTTGCCGCTCGCTGCCGGCCTGACTATCCTGACCTGACTTAGCCAAGCTTAGCTAACCCAGACGGAGGCCGGCGTGAAAATGATCAACATCCACGAGGCGAAGACGCAATTGAGCAAACTGATCGAGATCGCCGAAGGCGGCGAGGAAGTCACCATCGCGAGGGCTGGCAAGCCGGTGGTAAAGCTGGTTCCGTACAAGCCCTTGAAACGAGATCGCAAACCGGGTGCGTTGAAAGGCAAGCTATGGATCAGCGATGATTTCAACGAGCCTTTGCCGGACGATATCCTGGCTTTCTTCGAAGGGAAGACCGATGAAGATCCTGCTTGATACGCACATCTACATCTGGTGGCTGATGGAATCCACACGTCTCAGCGAGGCGGCACGGCGGATGATCCGAACTGCCGATGAGGTCTATGTGAGTACCGCATCGCTGTGGGAGGCCGCCATCAAGTCGACGACGGGCAAGCTCGAGGCTGACATCGAAGATTTGCGTCTCCAGATAGAGAGAAACAATTTTCGCGTTCTGCCAGTCGACGAGACTCACGTATGCACTGTCGCCAGACTTCCACTGCTTCATAAAGACCCGTTCGATCGCATGTTGGTCGCTCAGGCGCTGACGGAACCGCTACACCTGATGACCGGCGACCGTCGTCTGCCGCAATACACCTCACTGGTCGAGCTGGTCTGACTTGGGAAAGCTTCAGGTAGTTATTCCGGACAGTCCCGGTAGCCACTCTTGATGCACAGCGCCGCCTGCTGCAATGCTGCCGATTTTTCCGGATCGCGCAGGCCGCGTTCCGCACGGGCCAGCAATGCCGGCGCCTGCGCCTCACCGTTCTGCCGTGCGACCTCGGCCCAGACGAGCGCCTTGTACGGCTCACTGCGCCAGCCTTCGCCGCTCAGGTACAGCGACGCCGCCATCAACTGCGCGGGCGCATGGCCTTTCCTTGCTGCCTTCAGGTACCAGGACAAGGCCAGCGCGGGATCTCGACGGTTGCCACTGCTGTTACGCAGGCATTCGCCGCTCATGTATTCGGCATCGGTATAGCCGGCATTGGCCGCCGACTCGAACCACTTGCAGGCGAGCTCCGTGTCTTGCGCGACACCCTGCCCCTGGTAGTAGAAAGTGCCGAGGTTGTATTGCGCAGCCGGCAGCCCGCCGTCGGCAGCCTTGCGGTACCAGGCCAGCGCTTCGTTCAGGCTGCGGGGCACGCCGAGGCCGTGTTCGTACAGGTAAGCGAGATTGTTTTGCGCGCGGGTGTCGCCCTCTTCGGCGGGCTTCTTCAGGGCGCGGGCCGCAGTCGCGTAGTGACCGCGTTCGATCGCTTTCATCGCCGCCGACAAGGTCGCCTGGGCAGGTGCGCACAGCACCAGCAGCAGCGACAAGGCGACGAGGGATCTCATGCGAATTTGCGGGCGGGCTGGGCAGCCTCCGGAGAGACCCCAGCGGGCAGGGTTTTTTGCAGGAAGCCGCGGCAGCGCGAACCATCGGCGCGCAGCACTTCCAGCGAGGGGGCGATGCGGCTCTTGAAGCCCATCAGCTTGCATTGGTAGGGAAGCTTCGGGTCCCAGCTGACGGCAAAGTGCCGGCACTGCCAGCAGTTCGGCGCGCCTTCAGGCAAAGAAGGAGTCGGAGCGTTCATTCCTTGTCGCGTTTCTTTTTTTGGTAGTCAAACCAGGCACGGGTGCCGGCAGCGGCCAACACCAGCGCCAGGAAGATCGCACCCAGCAAGCCCTGGAAAAATTCGCCCAGTGTCATGCCCGTCGGCAGGAAGCGTTCCGGCCGCAGCACAACGGCGACCAGCAGCATCGCCAGCACGATCAACACGATGCGTAACAAGCGGAAGGAAGGCCGCTTGCGTAAATCCGTCATGGTCTCCTCGCGTCACACGATATGACAGCGCTATTGTGTCACAGCGAGGCCGGGGCGGCAGGCTGGCGCCCGCCCTCCCCGTTCATTGCTTTAGCCGCCCAGCAGCTTGAGCACGGTCTGCTGGCTGGTGTTGGCCTGGGCCAGCACCGCAGTCGCCGCCTGCTGCATGATCTGGGTCTTGGCCAGTTCGGTCGATGCCAGCGCATAGTCCGCATCTTCGATCTGGCTGCGCGACGCCGACAGGTTGGTCGACACGTTGGACAGGTTCGTGATCACGTGCTCGAGGCGGTTCATCACCGCGCCCATCGTTGCACGGGTCGCATTGACCTTGTCCATCGCATCGTCCAGCAGGGACAGCACGGCATTGGCGCCCTCGCGGGTGTTGATGCGGGTGCGGCGGTCTTCGACGTTCAGGTCCACGTCACCGGTGATTTCGCCGGTGATGGTGCCGTTCTTGCCGAAGTCGGCCAGGTCGATCGTGATGTACTGGTTGGCCGATGCGCCGACCTGGAAAGCCAGGCGACCAACGCGCGGCGGATCCATGTCTTCGCTGGCACGGCCACCGAACAGGCCTTCCTGGAAGCCCAGTGCGGCGAAATTGCCATCGGAACCGAAGCCCTTATCGCCGACCGAGATCTCGAACGGCTTGCCGGTCGCTTTCAGCTTGTCCAGCTGGTCCGACGGCGGCGCGCCTTCCGGCGACGGCAGCTTGGGCAGCAGGGCCGGGTCAGAGACCAGGCGCACGGTGCTGTACAGGGTGCGAGCCTCGGTCGAGGTCGCGCTGCCGCCCGGGATGCCGGTGATGTCATTGTTGCCGAAGCTGTTCGGGGTCACCGTCGCCAGCGACAGGGTCGCGCTCGACGAAGTCGTGGTGGCTGCGCCGCCCAGCTTGAACGGTGCGCCGGCGATCTTCGACGTGATCTCGACGTTGGTGCCGTTGATCGAGACTTCGATGTTCTGCAGTGCCTTCGGTGCGGTCTCGTTGCCGATCGCATCATCGATCGCGGACTTCAGCGAGGTCGCCAGACCAGCCAGCGTGGTCGCGCCAGCGGTGGTGGTGATGGTCTTGCCGTTGATGTTGACGCTCACGGTCTCGGTGGCCGCAATGGTGCCGCCGAGAGTGATACGCGACACCTGCTTGGCTGCGCCGCCCTTGTCGAGGCCGAAGCTGGCAGCCGACACATCCTTCTGGTTGGAGTCGAACCAGACCGAGAAATTGCGGCCGTCCGATTCCAGCGTCACGCCGCTGCCATTGTCCGATGCGGTCACGCCATGCTGGCCGGTGCGCGCATTGATCGCGGCGACAACCTTTTCACGGCGGGCAGTGCCCGTCTCGTCCTGCAGGAACACCACCGGCACGGTGGTGCCGTTGATGTACAAGTTGTAGGTGGTGCCGCTGGCCGAGGTGATCGGTAGCGAGGTTTCGGTATTCAGGCCCTTGCTGACCACCGGGTTCGCCAGCGCACGCACGCCAGTTTCGTGGCTCGATGCATTGATGGCGGCGGCAATCGCGATCGCCGAGGCGCTCGGGTCGCTGCTGGCGGCCACCGACGTCGACTTGTCGTCATCGGCAGTCGTGGTTGCGCGGATCTTGATGCCGTTGATCATCAGATCATCGACATTCAGCGGCTTGGCCTTCGACGGCTGGTTTTCCGTCACGCTCGCGGTCGTGATGGTGCCGGTCGCAGTCGCGCCCTTGTTCACCGACAGCGTGTACGGCGTGCCGGCCTTGGCGGCAGTCAGCAGGATCTCGTCCTTGGTGCGGCCCGCCGAAGCGGTCACGCCCAGGGTCGTGTTGTTGTTGATCAGCGTGATCAGGTCGTCACGTTCGGCCTGCGGCGTGCTGGCTGCGCCAGGGGCCGTCGTGGTGAACGTGGTGCCATTGATCGTGATCGAGTAGGTATCGGTCGAACCGACAGCGCCGCCCAACACCACCGATTCCACTTGCGCAACCGGTGCATCGACGGTGTCGCGCGGGAAGGTGTTGAACACCGACTCGTTTTTCGTGAAGTTACCTTCGATCAGGCCGGTACGCTTGATGTCGCCGGTGGTGGCGCTTGAGATCACGACCGGGGTCGGGATCTTCGATTCCAGCGAGTAGGTACCGCTGTGCACGCCTTCACGCAGGCCGATGCGTTCGCCGAACAGGTCGGCGCTGACGCCGGCTGCCGGTTCGAAGCGCACTTCGATGTTGCGGCCGTCGGCTGCCAACAGCGTGACGCCCTTCGAGTCGTAGCCGGTGTCGATCGCCTTGACGCCGGTCTTGGCCGAAATCTGGTTGATCGCATCCACCACTTGCTGGCGGGTGGCGCGGGTATTGTTGAGCACCGACGAAATGTCAGCCGATGCGTAACCGTTGATGAAGACAGTGCCGCTGACCGACGACGACGCACTCATCGCGCGACCGGTGAACACGTTCTCGTTCACTTTCGCATAGACGCCGGTGCCCGGACGCATGGTCGTGAATTCCTGCGTGGTGTCGACGATCGCCGACATGCCGGTGGTACCCGGCAGCACTTCGGTCTTCGCCACATTGCGCTCGGCGACCGGGAAATCGATGGAGATGGTCGAACCGCCCGGTGCGTAATTGATCACGCGACCCGACGATGCGCCAAAGGCGGAGCTGTTGCGCAACGCCTGGGCAATCTTGGACGCCGCCAGCACCGAGGTGTTTTCTGCCGAGGTCAGCTGGATCGCGACGCCACCGACCGTGATGGTGCCGGTGCTTGGCACGCCGGTCAGCGTGATGGTCTGCGATTCGCCGACGGTGACGCCGGTGGTCGAGGCCATGCGGTTGATCGCCGCTGCTTTCGCAATGGCCGAACCGGCGGCATTATTGACCGGCGAGAAAGGATCGTCTTCCGCATACGACGCACCGATATCGATGCCGTTGATGCGCAGGTCACCAGCGCGCAGCGCCGGGATGCTGCCTTCAACCGACACGGCCATGCCGACGGCGCGGCTCGTGAACGGTTCGACATTGCCTGCCGAATCCTTGAAGGTATAAGTGAGGTCTTGCGAGATGACCTGGCTGTTGTTGCCCGTCGTCGCGCTGAAGACCACGGTGCCGCTGGCCGCATTCGCGGTACCGGTCAGCGCGATGGTCTTGCCATCCACGGTCTGGAACGACGCAGACACCGCGCCTGCGGCGTCAACGCTGAAGTTCAGCGCGCCGCTCTTCAGGTAGGCGCCATTGCTGGTGAAGCTTTCATCCGAGGCAGTGATCGCATCGCGCAGGGTGCTGACGGACTTGGACACGCCGGTGGCGCCGACGTCGACATTGATGTCGGCCTGGTCGCCATCGCTGGGACCGTAGGTAATCTTGAGAACGCCAGGCGTCGCCGTTGTTTCGAGCGTGCGACCAGACGTGTTCGGATCGAATGCCGGGTCGGCACGCAGCGTGGTGATGATCTTGTCGGTGAAGGTCGTCAGGCTGGCTGCGTCTGCCGCAGTGATCGTCACATCCACACCGCCGACCTTGATGACGCCGGTATTGGGCGTGCCGGTGAACGTCACCTGCTGCACTTCGCCAGCAGCCGCGCCGGCGACGGTACGCACGGTCGTCGGGCTGATGAACACGTCGCCGGTCTGGCCGACCGATGTCGTCTTGTAGACAGGCATCTCGCCGACGCGCTCGCCTGCCGTGCCGTTCAGCACCGGGAAGCCGTTCCACTCGGTGGACTCGGAGATGTGGACCATTTCCGCTTTCAGCTGCTGGAACTCGAGGTCCAGGTAGCTGCGCTGGGCATTGTCGTTGGTATCGTTGACTGCCTGGATCGCGAGTTCGCGCATCCGCTGCATCATGTCCGTGATCTCGTTCGTCGCGCCTTCGGCGGTCTGGATCAGGTTGATGGCGTCGCCCGCGTTCCTCACGGCCTGATTCAGGCTGCGAATCTGGTGGGTCATCCGGGTCGAGATCGCCATGCCGGCCGCGTCGTCGGCTGCGGAATTGATCCGCTTGCCGGTCGACAGCTGTGCCATTGCCTTGGACATCGTCCCTTCCGTGCGTTTCAAGGCCGACTGTGAATACAGTGCCTTAACGTTGGTATTGATGACTGCCATGCTCGTTTTCTCCTTCCGGCGTCTTGAGCTTGCTTGTTCTGCTGCGGACCCTATGTCCGCCTATGCAGCCAGATATGCAAACGCCGTGCCAGATTAAAAACTACAATTAATTCAATGACTTACAAATTACCACTGCTGTTATTTTCATCAGCGCAATTGGGTGCGGCAATTTTTGTCGGCTTTCCGGCAGGCTTTTGCCACCGGTTTGCCGCTCCTCCACCGCTCCAGCTGATTACCTGATTGGCAATCAGCGCTGGACCGCGCGAAGGCCCAGGGCGCTCGCCAGCGCGTCGTATTCCTTCAGCAGTTCCGGGTGGCTCGGGAAAATCGCCAGCGCGGTGCCGCAGACTTCGAAGGCTTCCGCCAGGTCGAGGTTGCAACGCAGCGAACGAATCAGCATCGAGTAAGTAAAGACAGTCGCGCCGTCGACCTGCATGTCGATCAGCTGCTTGAGCAGGTCGACTGCTTGCGGCCAGTCTTCGCGCACCACCGCCAGCAGGCTGGTGATCGCGAGGATGTCTTCGCTTTCCGGATACAGCGCCAGGCCCGCATCGCCGAGTGCATACGCCAGGGCGTCACGACCCTCACCCATCAATGCCTGGATCGCGGTGCGGAATTCTTCCGGCGCGAAGCGCGACATTTCGGTAGCGCTGAAGGACTGGCCCTTCTCGGCGAGGTTGATCATGACTTGGGCGAGGTTTGCCATTGTTCTGCTCCTGTTCACATGAAGTGTTGCGATGGAATTCGTGCCGCTGCGTGGCCATCGAGGCGATGCGGGCGGTCTTGCCGGGGGTATTTAGCAAAAGCGATGCCAGACGTTTCGTCGACGGCCGAGTGCAGCACGTGCACGCGTGACGCACGCATCACTTCTATAGATGAGGCACAAGCGCTTCGCTGAAAATCACGCGCCCTGCCCTCAGAACACGCAGAGAATCGGGTCCATCAGACGCGATGGAAACCGCCAGGTGGCAAGTCTTTGCCACTGCGGACAGCGCTGGCCGCTAAAGCGGCAGATACCTTGCCGCCTTGCGCTTGTCGGCGGTTCGACAGGCTCAGGCATGCTTAATGCTAATTGGCATCACACCCAATAGCACGCGTGTCCGCACGCACCTGCCGGAATAAAAACATGACGACTCTGCAGACCTTTGAATTCACCACACTGAGCGCTCCCGCGCCGACGCTGATCGAAACGACCAGCTTCCAGGACGCTTTGAAATGGCATCAGCAAGGCCAGCTGCAGCGCGCCGAAGCCGGCTACCTGGCCATCCTTGACGAAGACCCTGATCACCCGGAAGCGGGCTACCTGCTCGGCCTGCTGGCCAAGCAGACTGGCCGCGCCGCGATGGCCATCCGCCTGATCGAACCTTATCTGCGCGCGCATCCTAACGATGCGAAGGCCATGTCCATCCTCGCCCTCGCCCACTTCGACCAGCAAGACTATGCGGCTTGCGCTGCACTGCTCGAACAGGCGCTGAAGCTCAATCCGCAGGCGGCCAATACCCATTACAACCTCGGCCAGGCCTATCAGGCGATGGACGAGCAGGCACTGGCGCTGCAGGCATACGAAGCCGCGGTGGGCCTCAACCCGAATTACGTGCAAGCCCTGTCAGGCGCAGCGATGGCGGCTCGGGCATTGAAAGATTATTCGAAGGCCGTGACGCGCCTCGAAGCGGCCATCGTGCTGGAGCCGATGAATGCCGAGCTGCATTTCCAGTACGGAAACCTGATGTCGGACCTTGGCTACATCGACGATGCGCTGCATGCGTATGGCGCAGCGCACGCGATCAATAACAAGCACCTGCCGACGCTGGTCAACCTCGCCGGCCTGTGCCGCGACCTCGACCAGATCGACGAAGCGCTGCAGCTCTATGACTGCGCGCTGGACATCGATCCTGCGCATCCGGAAGCCAATTACAACAAGGCGCTGGCGTTGTTGTCCGACATGCGCTTCGCCGAAGGCTGGACATTGTTCGAGCGTCGCCTCGACAGCAAGGAAACCCGGAAAAAATTCGTCGGCCCGGCCACCTCGCTGGGTGTGCGCACCTGGCAGCCGGGACAGCGCTCCGAATCGCTGCTGGTGATCGCCGAACAAGGCCTGGGCGACCAGATCTTCTTCGCGTCCATGCTCGACGAGCTCGCCGCCGATGCGCCCGGCGCCACCGTCTGCGTCGACAGCCGCCTGGTGCCTCTGCTGCAGCGTTCGTTCACCTCGCTGCGCTTCATCGATGCGACGCAAATCAACCCGCACGACTACGATGCGCAAATCCAGCTGGGCAGCCTCGGCCTTCATTACCGCGCGAGTGCCGAAGCACTGGCCAACGTGCGCTCGCCCTTCCTTGCCGCCGACAAGGGACGCAGCGCCGAACTGCGCCAGCGCATGCGTGGCGATCGCGGCAATGGCCGCCTGGTTTGCGGCCTGTCGTGGATCAGCAAGAACGCCGACCACGGCGCAGACAAGAGCCTGACGCTGGAAGCCCTGCTGCCCGTGCTCGGCATGCAGCACATCGATTTCATCGACCTGCAATATGGCGATACCCGTGCCGAGCGCGCGCAATGCCGCGAACGCCACGGCATCGACATCGGCAAGCTCGACGATATCAATTGCAGCGATGACATCGACGGCCTCGCCGCGCTGATCGATGCCTGCGACCTCGTGCTGACCGTCTCCAATACCACCGCCCATCTGGCCGCTGCGCTCGGCAAGCCGACCATCGTGATGCTGCCCGACACGCCGGCGCAATTCTGGTACTGGCATCGTCATGTGCTGACGACACCCTGGTATCCGTCGGCACGCCTGTTCCGCAAGTCGGATACCGGAAGCTGGGACCAGGTGATCGATGCCGTCGCACTGACGCTGGCTGCGTCGGCCTGACATGGATGTGGCACTGAACAAGGAACCGGCATCGCCGTTGCAATCGGCGCAGTCGCACATTGCCGCCGGCCGCCATGCGCAAGCACTGGCGGTGCTGGACGCGATGCTTGCGAAGGACGAGCGCCAGACGCAAGCCTGGGTGCAGCGCGCGCTGGTGATGATCCTCCTCGGCCACGACGAGGAAGCGCTGGCCTCGGCCGATCGCGCGCTGGCGCTGGCGCCGCGCGACCCGAATGCGCATTCCTATCGAGGCAGCGCGCTGATGCAGCTGAACCGTCCGCAGGAAGCGCTGGCCGCCTATGAACAGCTGGCCAAACTGGCGCCCAAGGCTGCCGTAGCCCACTACAACTGCGCCAATGCGCTGCGCCGTCTCGCCCGCTGGCAGGAAGCCGCGGACAGCGTCGCACACGCACTTGAACTGCAGCCGGAATATCCGGATGCATGGAGCCTGGCCGGCCTGATCGCCAAGGCGATCGGCGAACGCGACCAAGCCCTCGCCTGCTATGACCAGGCACTGGAGCTCAATCCGCAAGCGGCCGATGCTCGCTGCAACCGCGGCCAGCTCTTGTTAGCCGCCGGCGACTTCGCGCACGGCTGGGACGATTATGAGTGGCGCCACCAATGGGACGTGGCCATCCGCATGGGCCAGTCGAAGTCGGTGCCGCAACTGGCACCGCCCTGGCAAGGCCAGCCGCTGGAGCGTCCGCTGCTGGTGGTGCCCGAACAAGGACTCGGCGACCAGATCTTCTACGCTGGCATGCTGGCCGACCTGTCGCTCGTCGCGCCCGGCGCCACTGTCTGCGTGGAGCCCCGTTTGCAGCCCTTGCTGGCACGCTCTTTCGAACAGCTGAACTTCACCTCGCCCGAGGCCATCGATGTGCAAGACTGCATCGCCACCGGCCGCTACGGTGCGCAGATCCACATCGGCAGCCTGGGCCGCTTTTTCCGGCGCGATGCCGAAGGCATAGCGCGCATCACTGCGCGCTACCTGAAGGCCGATGCAAAGCGCAGCGCCGAATTGCGCGCGCGGCTGGACCCGAACGCGAAGCTGCGCGTGGGCCTGTCATGGGTCAGCAAGAATGCCGAATTCGGCCGCGACAAAAGCCTGACGCTGGAAACGATGATGCAGCTGCTGGTGCAGCCGGGCATGGAATTCATCGACCTGCAGTACGGCGATACCTCAGAAGAGCGCAAACACCTCGCCGACTGCCATGGCATCAGCGTGCGCAAGTTCGACGACATCGACAACTTCAACGACATCGACGGCCTGGCAGCCCTGATTGCTGCCTGCGACATCGTGTTGACCATATCGAACACGACCGCCCATATCGCCGCTGCGCTCGGCAAACCGGTGCTGATCATGCTGCCCGAGAGCCCGGCGCTGTTCTGGTACTGGCACCGCGACATCAGCGGCAGCCCCTGGTATCCGACCGCCGTGCTGCTGCGCCAGTCGCGCGCCGGCGACTGGGCCGATGTCATCAACACCGCGACCGCCGCGCTGAGCGAATTCGCACGCGCCAGCCAGCAGTGACGCCCTGACGAATACCCGACGTGAAGCCCGCAATGAAACAAGCGATGACGCGCCCGCTTACGGCTGCTGCCGCTGCCAGGGCGCGCACGCTGTTTGGCGAAGGCATGGCGCGTCACCAGGCGGGCGCCCTCGCTGATGCGCAGGCGCTGTATCGCCAGCTGCTCAAGCTGGTGCCGGGCCAGCCGGATGCGCTGCACATGCTGGGCGTCATTGAATTCCAGTTGGGCCGTCCGGCGGATGCCGCGCGCCTGATCGCGCAGGCGCTTGCCGCTGCACCGGGCAATGCGCTGGCCCACTTCAACCATGGCAATGCGCTACAGGCGCAGGGCCGGCTGGAGGATGCGCGCCGCGCCTTCGAGCGCGCACTGCAACTCGAGCCCGGCAATGCCGATGCGCTGATGAACCTGGCCAATGTGCTGAAGGAACAGAACGACATCGCCAGCGCCGTGGCTGTCTATGACCGCCTGCTGGCGCTCCGGCCGGACCACGCATACGCGGCCTACAACAAGGCCATCGCACTGCTGACCCAGCATCAGTACACCGAAGGCTGGCCGCTGTATGAAAGCCGGCGGCGCTGTGACGATGCCGCACGCATCGGCACGGCGCAGCCACGCATCGCGCCCGACTGGCAAGGCCAGCCGCTCGCGGGCCCGCTGCTGGTACTGCCCGAACAAGGCCTGGGCGACCAGGTGTTCTATGCCGGCATGCTGGCCGAGTTGGTCGCTGCGGGCATCACCGTCATCCTGTGCGCGGAAGCGCGGCTATTGCCGCTGTTCCGGCGCTCGTTCCCGCAACTCACCTGTATCGCACGCGCCGACCTCGGACAACTGGGCAGCACGCTGCCGCAACCGGCGGCGCAGATCCTGATCGGCAGCCTCGGCCAGTACTATCGCAGCGAGCGCGCAGCGCTGTCGCGGGTGCGTTCGCCCATCTTGCTGGCCGACCCGCAGCGCACGGCCGTGCTGCGTCAACAGCTGTCCCGGCCCGGTCGGCTGCTGTGCGGCCTGTCCTGGTCCAGCCAGCGCTCGGCCAGCGCGGCAGCCAAGAGCCTGCCGCTGGCCGCCTTGCAGCCGGTTCTGCAGGTGTCCGGCGTCGATTTCATCGACCTGCAGTACGGCGATACGCACGACGAACGGCATGCCGTGCAACAGGCCACGGGCACGGAGATCCTTCATCTCGATGCCATTGACAACACCCATGACATCGACGGCTTGGCGGCATTGATCTCGGCCTGCGACATCGTCGTCACTGTCTCCAACACCACGGCCCATCTGGCAGCGGCCCTTGGCAAGCCGGTGATCGTGCTGCTGCCCTGGCACACGCCGCTCTGGTACTGGCACCTCGACGCCGACACCAGCCCCTGGTATCCGTCGGCACGCCTGCTGCGCCAGGCTAGTCCCGGTGACTGGGCCACTGCCGTCAATGCAGCGGCCACGATGCTGGCCCAAGTCCCTGCGGCCTGCACCGACTGAGGTCCGCTGACGGTGGGTCGCACGGCGGCAATCTGCTGCCGCTGCGGCAAGGACAGCGGCAAGAAGCGGCCGATGGCTTTGCACAGCCCATGGCGCACCTATGCCCTACCCTTGCACGCCCCGCACCTGCGCCATTGACGTAAGTATTGGCATGTTTATTGCAAAACGGACTCCGAATCCATTTGAAGGAGTCGGACATGAAACTGAAAGTCTATGTGGGCTGGGATCCGCGCGAAGACATCGCATGGGAAGTGTGCCGTCATTCCATCCTGCGCCGTACCAATACGGCCGAGGTGGCGGTCATCCCGCTGATCCAGTCCGAACTCCGACAGCAAGGCCTGTACAAGCGCGCCGTCGACACACGCGCCGCCACTGAATTCAGCCTGACCCGGTTCCTGACGCCGACACTGGCCGCGCAAGACGGATACGACGGCATGTCCGTCTTCGTCGATTGCGATTTCCTGTTCGTCGCCGATGTGCTCGACGTACTGAACGAAGTCGATGCCAGCAAGGCCATCTCTGTGGTCAAGCATGACTACCAGCCGAAAGAGACGGTGAAGATGGACGGCTGCGTCCAGTACCCGTACCCGCGCAAGAACTGGTCGTCCTTCATCGTCTTCAATGGCGCGCACCCTGGTGTGCGCGCGCTGACGCCCGACGTCGTCAACACCGCCGAGCCAGCCTACCTGCATCGCTTCAACTGGCTGAACGACAGCGAAATCGGCGAGCTCGACAAGGGCTGGAATTACCTCGAAGGCTGGTATGCGCCGCAGTACGACAAGCTCAAGGCCATCCACTACACGCTCGGCGGCCCGTGGTTCGAGCACAAGATGGATTGCGATTTCGCGCAATTGTGGCTGGACGAAGAAGCCGACCTGCAGCGTGCGCTGCCGGCCCGCGTCGCCGCCTGATTTCCGCTTGATCGCCGCGCCCATTCAACCTGCCCTTAATGACAGAACACCAGGAGCCCTGAACGTGCAAGCCTTTGCAGCAGCCCCCGCCGCCACTACGCCGGCACCGTCCCCGGCATCTGCCGCGGTACCGGTGCGCCTGAACCTCGGTTGCGGCGACAAGATCCTCGATGGCTACGTCAACGTGGACGTGGTCGAGGCACGCGCCGGCAAGCGTCCGGACGTGATCTGCGACCTGCACGACCTGTCGGCCTTCGAATCGAACTACGCCGACGAGATCCTCGCCGTGCACGTGATCGAGCATTTCTGGCAATGGGAAGTGGTGGACATCCTGAAGGAATGGACGCGCGTGCTCAAGCCGGGCGGCAAGATGATCCTCGAGTGCCCGAACCTGATCAGCGCCGCACAGGAATTCCTGAAAGATCCCGAAAACGCTGCCCTCGGCGGCCCCGAAGGCCAGCGCAGCATGTGGGTCTTCTATGGCGACCCGGGGTGGAAAGACCCGCTGATGATCCATCGCTGGGGTTACACGCCACGCTCGCTGGCCTATGTGATGCACCAGGCCGGCCTCGACAGCCTGGCGCAGGAACCGGCGCAATACAAGCTGCGCGAGCCGCGCGACATGCGCATTACCGGCCGCAAGCCGGCCTGAGCGCACGCGAACCCGCGATTCACTGACGCGCCCCACGAACCGGCCCCGAGAACATGACCCAGACCTCCGTCGAATGGCTGTTGCCCTTTGCCTCTGCCAGCCTGAAAGGCCTACAGCAGAGCAACCTCGCGTCCGTCCGGCTGCGCGCGGCCGTCTGCCTGCAAGCCGCCGTCGGCCAGCAGTGGCGCGCCGCCATCAGTGATGGCCAGCAGTCGTCGGGCGCATCGACGGTCATCGTCGGCAAGCTGGATTTCATCACCGATGCGAGCCGCCCGGAGCGCTGGCTGCGGCACCTCGAATCGGCGCGCAAGCGCGGCGCGCGCATCGTGATCGATTACACCGACCACCATCTCGAGACGGGCACCGCCGCCGATCGCTTCTATGCGGCCGCGCTCGACCTTGCCGATCTTGCGATCTGTTCGTCGACCCGATTGGCGCAGCTGATCCGTCCGTTCTATGCGGGCCAGACCGTAATCATCGAAGACCCGATCGAAGTGCCGATCACGCCGCCGCTGGCGCGCCAGCGCGAACCCAGAACGGCGCTGTGGGTCGGACACTCGACCAACCTGCCCTGGCTACTCGAATTCCTGTGCAATGACTTCGCATTGACCGCACCGATGCGCTTGATCGCGATGACCAATGCCTATCCGCTGCCGGAAGAATATGCACGCATGCTGGAGCGGCCGAACCTGAGCCAGCTCGAGATCTGCGTGCTGCCTTGGAGCTTGCCCGACATGATCACCGCCGCGTCGGTGTCGGATGCGTGCTGGATCCCGGCAGGCCTGAACTCGAAACGCAAGGCGGGCGCCAGTTCCAACCGCCTGCTGACGGCGCTGGCACTCGGCTTGCCGGTGGCGGCTGACGAACTGGAATCCTACCTGCCGCTGCGCCCCTATTTCGCGTCCCTGCACACGCCGGAATTCGCGGCCCTGATGCAAGCACCCGAAGCCCATTTCGCGCGGGTGCGCGAAGCCCAGGCACTGATCGCCCGCGATTACACGATGGCCGCCATCGGCCGCCAGTGGCTGGCCTTGCTCGGCAAGGATCAGGACCAGGCCGTCCCACACGTGGTCACCGAAGAAGAGGTCATCCATGATTGATACCATCTACCTCGAGTGCAATCTGGCCAGCCTCACGTCAATTCGTGAGTCGGGCGACGATTACCTCGTCATCGCGAAGAACCCGGCCTTCCTCGGCCAGGGTTTCCGCGGCATCGACCTCGATGGTGCTGCGCTGCCGCTGGGTGGCACCTTCCTCGAATTCCCGCGCCTCGATGCAGCACCGACCGACGCCGACGTGCGCGACTATGCGACCACGGACCTGAACGGCATCACCCGGTTTTCTGGCGTGGTGCATGACTACCTGTCGGGCTTCTCCGAGTTGCGCAAGCTGGATGGCTATACATCGCAGCTGAACGGCGAGTCCTTCAAGGATTTCGTGCTGGGCGACTCGCTGGAGATTCTCGGCGCGCTGGATGCCGGCAAGATCAAGGATCAGGTCGCGCGCCTGCCCTTGACGGACCCGCGCCATCCGCGCAACAAGCAGGGCTTCGATCCGGCGACCGGCGCTTCCTATGAAGCCTATTGCCGCGAGATTTACGGCGACTACCTGTATGGCGCGCTGTTCCGACCGCTGAAGAAAAAAGTCATCGGCCAGCACGACATCGCCTGCCTGAAGTATCACCGGGCGAACTGGTTGCCGCTGTACTGGCCGGACTCGATCCTGAAGATGCTCGAGACCAGCGAAGACCTGAAGCCTTACCAGTTCTACCGCTTTGCCGATTTCAACTTTGCCGAATGGACGCGCAAGCTCTGCGATGGCGTCGACCGCGACCGCATCCTTGCCAATGAAGCGCAGCACATCGAACGCGAGGGCGACATCTTCACCGTCACGCTGAAGGATGGCCAGCGGCTGCCATGCCGCCGCGTGGTGTCCGCGCTCAACATCGAGCAGTTGAACCAGCTGCTGCACTTCACCGAGCGCAGCTATGACCGCGGCAATTCGATCTACCTCGCTTACGTGCGCAAGGATGCGGTGGATGCCGGTGCGATGCCGGAAGCCCGGTTCATCCTCGACGAGTCGAATGCGGTCTATCGCGTTTCCCAATATGCGTCGCACCTGAGCATCGAGCTGTCATCGGCGCATCTGAATGTCGTCAGCGAAAGCGAGCGTGCGCAGCGTGTGGCCAGCGATTTCAACGCCGCCACCGGTGCGAAGCTGGACGTACAGGCTATCGGCTATCTGCGCGAATTCGCCAATGCGCGGGTCAAGCTGTCGACCAACAACTACCAGTATCACCAGGAATTGCTGCGCGCAAATGAACGACTGGGCATCGAGCTGACCGGATCGGCCGCCGGCTTCGGTGTCGGCTCCATCGCGGACCAGCTGATCCAGGGCCTGCGACTGGCCGCATACAGCCCGGCGGCGCTGGCAGCCTGAGCGAAGACTGAGCGGAAGACCAAACGACATGCCGACCATGCAAAGCGCGATCCGATTGGTGCCTTACGAACCGCAACTGCGGGAAGCGTGGTGCCAGCTCGTCGATCGTTCGCGCAACGGCACCTTCCTGCACCAGCGCGATTACATGGAGTATCACGCCGACCGCTTCACCGATGCGTCCTTGCTGTTCTTCCGCGATGACCGCGCCGTGGCGGCCTTGCCCGCGACGCTGAAGGATAGTGTCCTCAGTTCGCACGCAGGCCTGTCGTATGGCGGCCTGGTGATGGATCCGGAGCTGCATGCATGGGAAGCACTCGCCATCTTCGAATCCGTGGCCGACTGGGGCCGCGCGAACGGCATACGCGCGCTGGCGTACAAGAGCATTCCGCACATTTATCACCGCGTACCGGCAGAAGAAGACCTGTATGCGTTGCACAGGATGGGCGCGCGGCTGGTAAGGCGCGACCTGTCGACTTGCATCACGCTGGGTGGCGAAGCCGTGCCCGTGTCGAAAGGCCGTCGCAGCTGCGTGGCCAGGGCCAGACGGCTAGGCCTGAAAGTCACCGAGAGCCATGACTACGCGAGCTTCATGCAGATAGCCGCCACCGAGCTGCAGGCCAGGCATGGCGTGCAGCCTACCCATGATGCGTCGGAACTGGCGCTGCTTGCGGCTCGCTTCCCCGAGCGCGTGAAGCTGCTGGGCGGCTATCTCGGCGATCGCCTTCTGGGCGGTCTGGTGCTGTACCTGACTGACACCGTCTGCCACGTCCAATACATCGCATCGACCGATGAAGGCCGCCAGCACGGCGTTGTTGACCTGTGCGTGCATGAGGCCATCACGAACTTTGCCGGCGCGCGGCGCTGGTTTGACTTTGGCATTTCCACCACCGACCAGGGTCGGGACCTGAACCAGGGCCTGACATTGAACAAGGAATCCTGGGGCGGTCGTACCGTGGTGTTCGACCACTACACACTTGATTTTGAGGGCAGATCATGAACGATCGGATCAAAGACGTGCAATTGCTGACACCGAATGAACTGATACGGCCTGAGGGCTTGCTGCATGGCGTGCACGGCATGTCCGGCGGCTATACGACACCCTTGTCGAATTGCCGGATCATGTACTTCCCCAAGATCCATGACCCGGCCGGCAACCTGACCTTCATCGAAGGCGGCAACCATATTCCATTCGATATCGCCCGCACCTATTACCTGTATGACGTGCCCGGCGGTTCGTCGCGCGGCTCGCATGCGCACAAGGGCCTGCACCAGGTGCTGATCGCGATGTCGGGCAGCTTCGATGTGGTACTCGATGACGGCACCCACCAGACACGCTACCACCTGAACCGTTCGTATTGCGGTCTGTACATCTGCCCGATGATCTGGCGCCGCCTGGAGAACTTCTCGTCGGGCAGCGTCTGCATGGTGCTGGCATCGCAGACTTACGACGAGGCCGACTACATCCGCGACTACGACGAATTCAGGCAGGCGGCGCTGGGCAAATGAAGGTCCCCTTCCTCGACCTGGCCGCCGGCTACGCCGACATCAGCGGCGAGGTGCTGGCCGCCACCGAACAGGTGCTGCGGTCAGGCCAGTACATCATGGGCGATGAACTCCATGCGTTCGAGCAGGAGTTCGCTGCCTATTGCGAGGCAAGTCACGCGATCGGCGTGGCCAGCGGCCTCGACGCACTGGTACTGGCGCTAAGGGCGCTGGACATCGGTCCCGGCGACGAAGTGCTGGTACCGTCGCATACCTTCATCGCCACCTGGCTGGCCGTTACGCATTGCGGCGCCACGCCGGTGCCGGTCGAGCCGGACGCCCTCACCTGCAACCTCGATACGGCACTGCTGGAAGCGCGCATCACGGCGCGCACGCGCGCCATCATGCCGGTACACCTGTATGGCCAGCCGGCCGACCTCGATGCCATTCTCGCGGTCGCGCGCAAGCATGGCCTCAAAGTGATCGAAGACGCGGCGCAGGCGCATGGCGCGCGCTACAAGGGCAAGAAAATTGGCAGCCACGGCGACCTGGTCGCGTGGAGCTTTTATCCGGGCAAGAACCTCGGCGCCTTCGGTGACGGCGGCGCAGTGACGACGAATGACCCGCAGCTTGCCGAGCGCATCCGCGTGCTTCGCAATTATGGCTCGCGTCTCAAATACGAAAACGACTGTATCGGCCACAACAGCCGCCTCGACAACCTGCAGGCCGCTTACTTGCGCATCAAGCTGAAGAAGCTGGATGCATGGAACCAGCGCCGCAGGGCCATCGCCGACAGCTATCGGCAACAACTGTCGCCGCTGGCGGACCAGGGGCTGCAATTGCCGACGGTCGCGGCCTGGGCCGAACCTGCGTGGCACCTGTTCGTCATCCGCCATGGCCAGCGCGACCGCCTGCAGGCGCGCTTGATGGAAGATGGCGTGCAGACGCTGGTGCACTATCCCATCCCGCCGCATCGCCAGCGAGCCTACGAGGACAGCACGATGGCGCACATGGCCTTGCCTGTCGCTGAAGAACTCGCGCGCACCGTGCTCAGCTTGCCTATCGGGCCGCACATGAGCGAGCAGCAGGTCGGCGTCGTGGTGGATGCCGTCACGCGCCATTGTTGCGCCTGAATGCGCAACCAGCGCCAGAATCCGGAACACTGACATGAACGCCTACTCCGACAAGTACAAGGTCCTGCCCTTCGAACCCGTGCTGTCGCGCTACCGTCGTGCGCGCACCTGTGAATTCATCGCGGCACAAGATATCGATCTGTGGGTCGAGGTCGGATGCGGCACGCAGCCGCTGCCCAACCTGATCGAAGGTCGGCGCTGGATCGTGGTCGAGCCGGCCGCGGAATTCCGCGCGCTGGTGACGCCGAAAGATACGGCAAGCTATGCCGCGGTAGAAGACATTGCGCCGGTGGCCGAGCGCTGCGGGATCATCATCGATTCGCTGCTGCATGAATTGCCAGATCCGGTCGGGCTGTTGCGTGCCTATGGCAGCAGGTTCACCCATCCGGACAATGTCTACCGCATCAATGTGCCGAATGCACTGTCCTTCCACCGGCAGATCGCGCATCGCATGGGCTTGATCGAGTCCCTGCACGATGTGTCGGCCACCGGGCGGCACCTGCAGCAGTCGCGCGTCTATACGCCGGAGTCCTTGACCGAAGAGCTGCAAAGCGCAGGACTGAAAGTGCTGGAACTGACATCGAGCTTTCCGAAGCTGTTCACCCACGCGCAGATGCAAGCCATGATCGACCATGGCATTATTGATGAATCGGTGTTTCTTGCGATGGACGCGCTGGACTCGTCGCTCGGGCTCGCGGGCGCAGAGCTGGTGGCTGTTTGCAGGAAGCACTGACTGCGCCCCCTTGATCTGCCTGCGCTGGCTGTATAGCTGGCTGTCTTTCTGCCTGTCTTTCTCTCTGTCTGGCTGGCTGCCTGTCTGGCAGCCCCGCTCACTCAGGGCGTCCGGTTGAGCGTCGCCGCCAGCCCGCCGAGCACGTCGTCATAGCTGAACGCATCGCCCCGGAACTGTTCCAGTTTCTTCTTCAGGCAATTCAGCAAGGCTGCCTTCTTGAAGCGCGGATCCCAGTGGCGATGGATCACATTGACCTGACGCTCGAGCTGCTTCATCACCTCCGAACCCATCGAGTTGGGCTGTATGCTCATCACGCCGAGGATGCGGTCGACCAGCGTGATCTTCAGGTTCTCGGACAAGGCAATCACTGCCAGATTGTGCTGGAAGCCCCAGTCATCGACCTCGCCTGAAGGCGGGAAACCAGCGCGCTGGGCCAAGGAGGTTTTCACCAGCAAGCCCTGCGACCAGATCAGTCCCGGATTGGTCGCGGCCGCCACCATCACGTCGGTCGAGCTGTTCCACTTGATCGAGAACAACTGGGCATTCTTGCAGGCCTCGGGCGCGAAATGCACATTGAGATCCGGTTCGCGCGTCAGCGGATAGGCCTGCTCTTCGGACACGTGCACGCCCTTGACGATGACGATGTCCGGGTCGTCCTGCTGTATCAGTTCCAGCAGGGCGCGAGCAGTCGGCGGGTAGATGAAATCATCGCCGGCCGCAAAGGTCAGGTAATCGGTGTCGCACTTCTCCAGCAGGGATGCGATGTTGGCGCGAGCGCCGCCGTTCTTTGTGGTCTGCCAGATGCCGGTGAAAGCTGGCGCCGCGGCCCGGTATTTTTCATAGGTATCATCCGGCGAGCAGTCATCCTGGATAAAAGTGCGCAGCTGCGGCGATGCGTAATCATTGATGTTGCTGACGATGCGATCGACAAGGCCGGACTGGTTGTAGACCGTCTTCAGGATGCCTATGCTTTTCATGATGCTCCGTTTCCATCGCCGGCCTGTGATCTGGCCGGGCTATATTTTATTTAGAGTGTGCGTCTTGCCGGTGATGCGTGCGAGTTGTGCATATTGTTCGAGTCGTACGATCCCTGCTGAACCTGCGATGCGCCGCTGCCGGCGTTCACATCAACGGCGCCCATCGCCGGCCAGCCAGCGCGCCACCGCAGGCAGGGTCGTCGCGACCGGCTCGGTCGGCGGCACGATGAAGGTTTGCACCGAACTGAACCAGGGATAGCGCTGCGCCTCGCCCAGCAGCACCCAGGTACGTTGGCCAAGATACAGCGTAGGGCAGCCCATCGCCCCGGCCATCGGCAGCACTGCCGTCGATGGCGAGATCACGAGATCCAGGTTGGCCATGATGCCCAGCACCGCCTCTAGGTCGTCCTTCAGGTTCACGTCCGGCCAGCGAAGAATGCTGATGCCCAGCGTTTGCTCCATCGCCTGCAGTTCCGCTTCGCAATCGCCGTACTGCAGGTTCACGAACACGGTATCCGGCGTGGCCAGCACGTCCTGCCAATCCGTTAGCGCCGTGTATTTGCGATTGCGCGTGGCCGACAGCTGGTGGCTGCGCCAGCAGATGCCGACCTTGCGCTTGCCCTCCAACGCCGCCAGCCGCTGCGCGAACCGTTCACGCTGCGCCGGCGCTGCCTTCAGCCAGGCACCGAGGCGGTCATAGACGCTGGCATCGCGCATCAGCAACTGCGGCAGCGAACCGATCGGCAGTTGCAGGTCATAGTCATGCATCGTCTGCTGACCGCCATCGCCTTCGCTCATCTGCTGCACGCGCACGCTCGCATGCGGGAATGAACGCTGCAGCATGTCGACCAGCCGCGCTTCGGTTTCGATGATCAGGCGGCCTTCGCCGGTATCCAGCAGCGGCAGCAGCGACAGGAAACGCAGCTCATCACCTATGCCCTGCTCGCGCCACAGCATCAGCGTCTGGCCGGGTTCCAGCGGCCGGCCATCCCACTGCGGCACCGTGAAGTGCCGGTCCGGGCGGCGCGCGATCGACAGCGGCACCAGCGGCGAGAAGCCGTGCTCGTACAAGTCCCAGCCTTCGGACAAGCGACCTTCGGTCAGGTATTCATAGGCGAGGTGGTATTCGACCAATTCGCGCCGCTGCGGATCGAGCCCGGGCCACGCGCGGGCCTGTTCGAAGAAAGCGGTCGCGCTTGCCGTGTCGCCCTGATCCGACGCCAGCCGCGCGAGGTTGAACTGCGCCTCGAAATAGCCGGGATCGCACAGCAAGGCTTGCAGGAAAGCTTGCTTCGCCGCATACGACTGCCCGATATCCTGCAGCGCGGTACCAAGGTTGTTGTGCGCAATGGCGGCTGCCGGCTGCAATGCCACGCAGGCCCGCGCATTGGCCAGCCGTGCTTCCTGCTGCCCGAGTTCCTTGTAGACGTCGCCGAGGTTGTAGCGGGCGGCGATAAAGGACGGATCGAGTTCCAGGGCATATTCGATCAGCTGGCGCGCCTTGTCCGTATCCCGCAGCAGCAGCAGGCACAGGCCGAGATTGCTCCAGGGTTCGGGATTCTTTGGCTGCAGCTCGGTCCAGCGCGCAAACACCATCGCCGCCAGTGCGTACCGCGATGCGCCAAACAGGCCGGCCACCAGTTCACCCAGCATCGCCAGATCCGGCTGCCGGTTCGCCAGCACGTCGGCCAGCAAGCTGTCAGCCTGATCCGGCGGCGCTTGCAGCAGCGCATGCAGCAAGGTACCGGGCGTCGGTTGCAAACTGGCGGAAGTGTCAGGCAAAGCGTGGCTCGCAAGAGGTGTAAAGACCTGCATTTTATCCTTCAAGCCTTCCCTTCCCTGCAATCCCCCATCAACTGCCCGTACCGCCTGCGCTCAGTGCGCGATCAGCATGCGCAAAACGCCGCACCAATGAAAAAAGCCGGGGTATCGCTACCCCGGCTTTCATGCTGCTGTATTGCCTGATTACTTGAGCAGGGCCAGCACGCCCTGGGCGCCCTGGTTAGCCTGCGCGAGCATCGCGGTCGCGGCCTGCTGGATGATCTGCTGCTTGGCCAGCTCGGTCGTCTCGGTCGCGTAGTCGGTATCCAGGATACGGCTGCGGGATGCCGACATGTTCTGCAGACCTTCCGACAGGTTGTTGACGATCACGTCGAGTCGGTTGTTCAGCGCACCCGACTTGGCCTGGGCTGCCGACACCTGGTTGATCGCCGAGTCCAGCGTCTTGATCGCGTCGCTGGCGCCCTGCTGGGTCGAGATGTCGATCTCTGCAACCTTGGTGCCCTTGGCGCCGCCGAAGGTACCGGCACGGAAGCCGAGGTTCTCGAAGTTGGTCGTGCCTTCGTAGCCCGCTGCGACGGTGAACGCGGTGTCCGAGGACAGCTTCACGGTCGAGTAGTGGGTCACGGTCGAGGCCGCGGTTTCGTCACCGACGGTCACGCCGGTCAGGCCCAGGCTGGCGGCAGTACCGACGGACACACCGATGTTGATGTTACGGCCATCGGCTGCGGTCAGCTGCAGGGAATCGCCGAAGCGCGAAGCCACGACACCGGTACGGCCCGATACTTCGTTGAACGAGTCGATCACGTTCTGGATGTCGCTGGTGTCGGTGGTGAAGCTGACGCCGTTCAGCGATACCTTTGCAGCCGTTGCCGTGGCGTCCTTGGCGGTACCGCGGAGCACGAGGGCCTGGGCTTCTGCCTTGACGCCGGTCTTGTCGGTCGACTTGTTGATCGCTGCGGCAATCGCGATTGCCGATGCCGAACGCTGCGAACCGCTGGTAGTGCCGCTCGACTGGAACGATGCCTGGTCGTCGGAAGCCACTGCTGCGCCGATGGCGATGCCGTTGATCGACAGGGTGTGACCGTTCAGCGTGCCGGTGCCGGCGCTGGCCAGAGTCTGGTTGCCCTTGGTGACTTCCGAGCGGACACGGGTCACGGTCTCTGCCTGGCCACCTTCGTAGGTACCGATGCGCAGGCCGGCCTTGCCGACGGTTGCGGAATCGTTGCCTTCCTTGCTGTCGATGGTGATCGGGCCGCCACTGGTCGAGTACAGCTCGAAGCTGCCGACGGTCGTGCCAGCGGCTGCCACACCGGTCGCTGCTGCGGTCAGGGTGGTCAGCGACAGTTCGATGTTACGGCCATCAGCTGCGGTCAGGGTCACGCCGTTGTTGTCGTTACCGGTGTCGGTCGCGGTCACGCCGGTGGCCTTCGAGATCGCGTTGATCGCGTCGGTGATCAGCTTGCGGCTCAGCGAGGTATCGGTGGTGGTCGACACGGAAGCGGTCGAGTAGCCGTTGATGGTGATGGTGCCGGTCAGGGCAGCGCCGGTCATGGCCGAGCCGGACACGGTGGTGGTGCCGACCTTGGCGGTCACACCCGACTCACCCGACACGCGGTTGATCGCGGCGACTTTGGCGATGGCCGATGCCGATGCCGATGCGGTCGAAGCCTGGTCGTCTTCTGCGTAGGTCGGGCCAACCGACACGCCGTTGATGATCAGGTCGCCGGCGTTCAGCGCGCCCAGGCTGCCTGCGGCGCCGCTGATCGAGGTCAGCGACGGCTGCACGTCGGAGCCGATGTTGTTGGTCTTGACCGAGTCAAACGACATCTCGATCTTGTCTGCCTGGTTGGCGCCGGTCTGGATCACGACCTTCGATGCGGTACCGTCGAGCAGGTTGATGTTGTTGAAGTTGGTGGTCTTGGCGATGTGGTTGACCTCGTCCTTCAGCTGGTCAACTTCGAGCTGCAGCGACGAACGGTCGCTGGCGCTCATGGTGCCCGACGACGACTGGACAGCCAGTTCACGCATACGCTGCAAGATGTCGTTCACCTGGCCGTACGCGCCTTCGGCGGTCTGGGCCATCGAGATAGCATCGTTCGAGTTCTTGACGGCCATCTGGATGCCGCGAACCTGCGAGGTCATGCGGTTGCTGATGGCCAGGCCAGCAGCGTCGTCCTTGGCGGAGTTGATGCGCTTGCCAGTCGACAGGCGTTCCATCGACTGCGACAGCTTCAGGCTGGAAGCACGCGAGGACTCTTGCGAAACCAGCGCGTTGAGGTTGGTGTTAATCACGGACATGGTGGTTCTCCTTTAAAGTCCACTGCATTCTTCACATTGAAACTTGGAGCTTGATTGCCCCACGGTTTCGAAAATCGGCACAACAATTACAAACTTGAGAGAAATCTTTCGAAAACCTTCACGAAAGTCAGACTGCCTCGTTGTGCAGCATGCCTTTCAGGTCTTCGATGCTGTGCGCGACCTTGACCACCACCTCGTTGGGGATCTGGCGAATGACTTCGCCGGATTGCAGGTTGCGTACCTGGACCACGGGACCACCGATGGCGCTGTCAATACTGAAGTTCAGGCCGCGGCCACCGTCGTGCATCATTTCATTGATGCGGCTGATGGCCTCTTCGAGGTTCGCGCGCTCCGCTTCGGTGTCGATGCGAATCTCGGCTTTCTTCGGGGTTGTGACGACGGGATGCTGCGCTTCAGCGACAGCGGGTGTAGCAGACTCGATCGCAGACGAGCCCGATGCCCGGCTCACGACCGGTACCGCGGGTGCTGCGCTTGATTGAATTGCTGTAACCATGACTCCATCCTTTCCGGGCGGAGAAATGGGAAATCCACCCGTTCAGTCACGGAAATCGGAATGAACAGATGAAACTTTAGGGCAGCCCTGAAAATATTTTTATTCTCAAGCTGTTAACTTTGGCGCCACGGGACCGTCGCGCCGGATCAATTATTGAAGCAATGACTGAAGCAATTGCTTGATGCACGCTTCTGTTTGCATGGCTTCCTGGCTTACTTGCTGGTGTATGCGGCCATCATCCCTTCAAAGGTCGACTTCAGGCTGCTCTTCTGCGAATTGACGCTGCCCACCAGGCTTTCCATCTGCGAGAACTGCCTGGTGTAACGTGCCAGAAGCGATTCCATGCGCATCTTCAGCTTGTCGATCTGCGTGTTGTACTTGGTGTTCTCGGTGGTCGCATTGTCCGACTTCGCTTGCAGCGGGCCGCTGTTTTCCAGCAGCTTGCCCAAGCGGCGGAAGGTATCGCCGGCAATGCCCGCCGGTTGCGTGCTGAGCGAGCTGATATTGCTCTGGTTGCCCGTCATCGCCTTGACCACATCGCCGTAATTGCTCTTCAGCGCTGCATCGAGCTTGGTTTCATCCAGCGACAACACGCCCTTCTGGTCAGTCTTGAAACCGAGGTCGCCGAGGTTGGTAATGGCCGAGCCTGCCGTGCTCGACTGGCCAAGGAACATCGACCGCACCTGCAGCCTCACCATCTTGACCGTGGGGTCGCCGACCAGGGTCTTGCCATAGGTTTCCAGCGACGATTTCGGGTCGGTGGTTTCCTTGATGATGTTGTCGAAGTCGTTGTACGCGGTGACCAGGGCCTTGAGCTTTTCCTTGATGGCGCTGGTGTCCTGGGTCAGCGATACGCTGGCCGCGGTCAGCGTGGTCGAGCGCAATTCCAGCGTGACGCCGCTGATCACGTCGGACAAGGTGTTCGACTTGCGCGTGTACTGCACGCCATTGACCGACAGCACCGCATCGCTGGCCTGGTTGTCGGCCGCGGTCGCAAACGACAGGCCGGAGCTGGTATTGGCCGTCAGCGTGAATGCTTCGCTGGCGCCGGAAGCGCCGGTGACCATGATCTTGTAGGGCGAACCGGTGCTGCCATCATTGACCAGCTCCGCTTTCACGCCCTGGTTCGCATCGTTGATGGCGGCGATGATGCCGTCCGGGCTGTCTGCATAGGTGGTGCGGGTCAGCGCAGCATTGGTAATCGTCTTGCCGCTCTTGGACGAGATCGCGAGGTCGGATCCATTGACCGTGACGGTGACGTCGTCGCTGCTTTCGAGAATGCGCAGGCGCTTCTGCAAGTCGGCTGCTAGTGCCGACAGGGTCGGCGCCTCCGGTGCCGGGATCACGGTGCGCACGTTGTCACCGATCCTGACCGTAAACGATTTGAAATCAGTGATTTGCGGCTTGGTGCCGAACTTGACGCCGGTGATGCCGCTGCCCGAAGCCGTCGGCGAACCGACGTCGGCGCCGGTATCCAGCCGTATCGTGGTCGACTGCGACAGCGTCGGCGCAGTCAGCTTGCGGCTGGTGTCCGACGACTGGAACTGCAGGCCGGAGGTGCCCGACACCGTGACCGTCAGGTCGTCGGTGCCGTCCAGTGCGCGCAGCTGCTTCTGCAGATCGGCGGCCAGCGCGTTCAGGTCGGCCGACGCCGGCGAAGGCGTGAGGTTCAATTGCTTGCCGCCGACGATGATGGAGAACGATTTGAAGTCCGTCACCGACGGCGAGCTGCCAAAACTGATGTTCGACAGCGATGCCATGAAGGTCGAGGCAGGCGGCACTTGCTGGCTGCCGGCAGCCGCATCGGTGACAGCCGGATCGGTCGTCAGTGACAGCGCCGAAATCCGCTTCGACAGATCGGTCGAGCTGAAGACCAGGTTACCGTTATCGACGCTCACGCTGATTGTGCTGTCGACGCTGGCGCGGATCTGGGTCTGCAGGTCATCGGCCAGCGCGCTCAGCGTGGCGGCGCTCGGCGCCGGCGTCAGCGAGTGCGCCGTGCCGTTGATGGAAATCGAAAAGCCGGTGAAATCGGAAGCCTGCGGGTTGGCGGCGCTGAAGGCCGGAGCCAGCAGTTTCGCGGTCGCGGTCGACGGGTTGGCCGTGGTGCCGGTGGCCACGCCTGCCCTGCTCGACGCCAGCGTCATGTTGAATGGCAGGCCGCCATTGACCAGGCTGCTCGAAGCAGCATAGCCGGTCGATACGCTGCGCTGCGGCTTGGCCAGCGAGCTGATATTGACGTTATAGGAGCCGGCCGTCGCCGCATTGGTCGTCGTGACGTTCAGCGCCGAGGTATTGCTGTTCGAGGCCGTCAGCGAGTTGTAGCTGGTCTTGTCCTTCAGGTCGGCGAGCCTGGTCTTGAACTCGCTCATCATGAACATGACCGCTGACAAGCCACTGATCTTGTTGTCGTTTTTCGTGATCTTGGCGTTGATCGCATTCTCTTTGGGAATGCGCTCGGCATCGACCAGGTTCTGGGCGAGCGAGGCCGTGTCCACGCCCGAACCGGCGTTCAGGGAGGACAGCAGCTTCTGGGCCGCCGACTTGTTCGCCTTCTGGATCTCGGCGGCAGTGGAGGCAGCGCTGGTGGTGGAGCTGACGGATGACGTGGCCATGGTCTGGTTACGAAGAATGTGCCGGATCGGGTGTTATCGGCATCTCCCCGGATTCCTTGAATAGTCTGCTGGTCGGGTCGTCTTTGCTTACCTGATGTAGTCGAACAGGTTCAGCTGCGAAATCTTGGCAAAGCTGCTCTGCGCCGCTTCCAGCGCCAGCATGTCCTTGTTCATCTTCGTGATCGCTTCGGTGTAGTCCACGTCTTCTGCATTTGACAACACCTCTTTCATGCGCAGCAGGTTCTCGTCGGCCACATTGAGCTGGTTCTCGACCTTGTTGCCGGCCGCCCCGATGGCGGCCAGGCTGTTCGACAACCCGTCCTGCAACGTCGTCATTTCGCCGACCGCGCGGGTGATGCTCTTGGTGTCGTTTGCCTGCAGGGCCGTCGTCAGGTCCTGAATCGATTCGAAGAAGCCGACTGGCACCGGCTTGCCGGTGTCATCGGTGCGCACGATCTTGTCGAACGGACGGGTACCGCTGCGGTTGGTGTCGACCATGCTCTGGTCGCCGATGCCCGCCGGCACGACCGTCTGGTCGCCCTGGTAGACCACCCTGCCCTGCTCGTTGGCCGCAAACGCGAGCTTGCCCACGCGCGAACCGGAGAAGATGTAATTGCCGTTCACATCCTGGGTATTGGCCAGCGACAGCAGCTGGTCGCGTAACTCGTTGACTTCGATGGCGATGGATTTGCGGTCCTTGGCCTGGTAGGTGTCGTTGGCCGCCTGCACAGTCAGTTCTTTCAGGCGCGCCATGATGTCGGTGGCCGAGTCCAGCGCCGATTCCTGCTGCGACAGCTTGTCCTGCACCTGCTTCATCGTCGCGATATAGCTTTGCTGGCGGCCGACCGCCGATTTCAGGCGCGAGATCTCGGCCGACTTGTCCGGCGCATCGCTGGGCTTGAGCACCTGCTTGGTGGTCGACAGCTGCATCTGGGTCTTGGACAAACGGTCCTGCGTCACGCCCATCTGCTGGATGGCGCGATCGAACTTGAGCGTGGTCGAGATCTGGGTCATGGTCGCGTCTCGTCTTCTTTAATCGTTTATATCAGTCAACGTAGCGCTCAGCGCGCAGCCTGCAGGATGGAATCAAACAATTCATTGGCCATCTGCATCGCCTTCGCATTGGCCTGGTAAGCCTGCTGGTAGCGAATCAGGTCGGCGGCTTCGGAATCGAGCGACACGCCCGACACCTTGTCACGCGCCTCGACTGCCTGGTCGTTGACGACCTGCAGCGCCTTTTGCGCAATCGTGGCCTGGCTGGAGAAGTTGCCGACCTTGCCGACTTCTTCTTCATACGCTTGCGAAATCGTCTTGCCACCGCTGCCACCATTGGCACCGATGAAGCCGCGGGTCTGCAGCGCGACGATGTCGAGCATGTTCTCGTTGTTGCCGGTGCCGTCCTGGTTGCCATCGATGACGTACTTGTCGCCTGCCGCGGGCAACCGGTTCAGCGTCAGCTGCACACCCTGGTAAACGATGCCGGCCTTCGGGTCGTAGTCGCGCTCGGCCAGCTTGGTCACCAGGCCGTTGGCCGGGTTGGTCCAGGTAATCTGGTAGCGGTTTGCCGACGTGAACGTGATGTCGTACTTCTCACCGCGCAGCGCATCGATGCGTTGCTTGTCCAGCGAGGCCGGGTCCGTCATCGACGCATCGAAGCTACCGGCCACCGTGCCGGAGCCTTCGGTCACGAACACCAGCAAATCTTCCTGCGCCGCGCCATCGATGTAGACGCCGGTACGCAGGCCCAGCTTGGCCAGTTCGGCTGCGCCGTCGTCGGTGTGCGCATCGGTAAAGCCCATGCGGATCTCGGCCGTCGATGCCATGTTCAGCTGGCCGCGATACGTGCCATTGCCGAGACCAAGCACATTGCTGCCGCCGGTCAGCGTGGAAATCGAGATATCGGCGCCGCTGCCATTGCGCACCAGCAGCGAACCATCGGCATCGATCTCGGCATACGCCTTCGAATACGTGCCGCCGGTGACGCCCAGGGCATTGCCATCGTCCAGAGGGCCGATCACGATATCCTCGCCGGCCCTCGCCGAGCCGGCGTTCGACAGCGTGATCTCGCCGCTGGTCGCATCGATGCTGGCGGTCACGCCGGTGGCATTGGTCTGCGCATTGATCGCATCGACCATGTCCTGACGGGTGGTGAAGGTGCCGTTGACGCCGCTGCCGGTGATGTCCACGCCATTGATCGCCAATTTGCGCGTCAGGTTCTGCGTCGCTTGCGTCGCTACTACGTGGCCGGTGTCGGCGGCATTGATCGCCGCAGCCACGTCCTCGGCCGATGCAAAGGCGCCGCCATTGCCGGCGCCCGTGATCTTCACGCCGTTGATCTGCAGCGGCAGGCCCTTTTCCAGGCCATCCTTGATGTTCTTCGCCGATGCGCGCAGCTCGTTCGAGCCGGTGATCACGACCGGCGGCTCCAGCGTGGAACCGACGCTGTTGAGCCAGCTGACCATGTCCGGCACCTTCAGACGGCGGTTGTAGTCCAGCGCGCCAAGTGCATTGCCATTCAGGGTCAGGGTATTGCCGGCAATTGAGTCCACATTCGACGGGATGCGCGCGCCGGCAATCGATGCCGACATCGGCACGATGGGCATCAGGCCGGTGTAGTACTTGCCTTCCGGCGTGCCCAGCAAATCGAGATCGCCGGCCACGCCATCCTTGCCATAGCCGATGGTGATCGCATAGTCGTCGCCGAAATTCAGCTTGCCGCGGTAAGAAGCTTCATTCACCAGCTTGCCGTCGGCATCCATGCCACCGACGCGGATGTCGTTGCCGCCGTAGCCGTCGGCATTCTTCAGCACCAGGCCGGTACCGGCAGCATTGACGCTGGCGACGACATTGGTCTCGTTCGCATATTGCGAATTGATCTGCAGCGCGAGGTCCGCCAGCGTGCGGCCGGCCTGCGCCGGGATCGCGACGCCATTGATGTAGGCGCCGGCGGTCGGGTCGAGCGTGAGATCCGGCGTGGTCGTCATCGCATTGACGGCGATCGGCGGGTTCAGGCCTTCGGCAGCACGGTTCATCCATTCGGCGATATCGCTGGCCTGGATGCTTTGCGCCGGCTGGGTCGGGTACAGCGCTGGCAGCGAACGACCATTGATGGTCAGGTGGTTCGCGCCAATGTAAGTCTGGTTGGCCGGCAGCGTCGAGCCTGTCACCTCGATATGCTCGATGGTGCTCGGCACCACGTCATGCTCGGGCGAGAAACGAGTGGCCGGGTCATATTGCGAGATCGGCTTGGACATCAGGCCATAGAACATCGACATCTGCTTGTAGCCGTTGTCGCCCGACTTGTTCAGGTAATCCGACGAATAGGTGGAGCCGGCGACGAAGCCATTATTGGTCGTCATCAGCGCGCGCAGCGTGGCGTCATCCGTCACAGGCGCGCCGAGCAGCTGGCGGCCGTCGCGCGTGAAGACCTGCACGTTCTGCTTGCTGCTGGCATTGTCGAGGAACAGCGACCAGTTGTCGGCGCCCATCGGGATCTGGCCGAGCAGCCAGTCGCGCGGCGCGGCGACGCCGGCCGACGGATCCGGGTTGTTGCGCAACACTTGCGACAACGATTTGACGCGCGTCGGGTCAGCGTAGCTGGCCGAGAAGCTCAGCGCCGCATCGGCGCCCGACAGGTTGTTCGCATTCTCGATCACGCGGAACAGGCCGCCCGCGGCGACTTTGTTGGCGTCATTGACGGCCAGCCTGATGCCGGCCGACGGGCGATCGATCTTCACCGACTGTCCGCTGACGGGATCGGTCTTCGTGACCTGGTCGATCTGGAACAGGTCCTTGCCGACATTGCCTTCGACATCGATGCCATTGCGGTGGATCGCGTTGATCTCGCCGGCAAAGGTGGTGACCAGATAATCGAGCGAGCCGAAGGTCGGCTGCAGCACTTGTTCGCGGAAGCCCAGCAGGCCACCCAGCTCACCGCTGGACACGCCGACCACTTCCGTCGGGGTCTTGCTGTACGGGTCGGAGATGATGCTCACGCGCGACAGGTCTTTTTCATCGAAGCGTGCTTCCAGCGGCACGGACTTGTCGCCGTCGACGATCTTCGCGCCGCCGGTGGCGTTGCCGATCGTCAGGTCGACCGCGCCATTGGCACGGGTGGTGACATTGACCTTCACGAGCGAGGACAGCTTCTTCAGCAGCAGGTCGCGCTGGTCGAGCAGGTCCGGCGGCTGGCGGTCCACCAGCGGGTGCTTGGACAGCTGCTTGTTGACGGTCGCGATCTGGCCGGCCAGGGTATTGATGTCGGCCACGCGCGCATTGATGGCTTCGCGGGTCTCGGTATCGACGCCGGCCATCTGGGTCGACAGTTCATTGAAGCGGCCAGCCAGGCTGTCGGCATCGCGCAGGAACTGCTGGCGCAGGATGGTCGACGACGGATCGGTGGACAGCGAGCGCGAGGTCGCGAAGAACTGGTCAAGCGCCGCAGGCAGGCCGATGGTCTCGCTGCCGAGGATGTCGACCACGCGGTTCGCGTAGTTCACCATCGGACCCTGGGTGCTCAGCTCGCTGGTGCTGTTGCGCAGGTTCGTTTCGAGGAACTGGTCGTAGGCGCGCTTGATCGCGGTGACCGCCGTCCCGGTGCCGAGGTAGACGCGGCCCTGCTGGCGCGGCATGGTCTCGGTGAGCGAGGTCTCCTGACGGACGTAGCCCTCGGTGCCGACGTTGGCGATGTTGTTCGATACGGTCGACAGCGCCCGCTGGTAGGCCGCGACGCCCGAGCTGCCGATGCTGAGCAAGTCACTCATTCAGTGCTCCCGTGCAGCGGTGTAACCTGGCTACGGTCGAGGTTGAAGCGCGCCGGACGCTCGAGCTTCATGGACGGCGCATTGCGCTGGATTTCCAGCGGCGGCTGCTCCGGGTTCAGCGGCATCGGCTCGGCCTTGGCCTTGAAGTCCGGCTGCGGGCCGTTGTTGCGGTCGACGGCCTTGACGATCATGTCGGCCACGCCCATCGCGCCACGCTTGGCCATCTGCATCGACAGTTCGCGGTCGTACATGTCCTGGAACTGGTTTTCGGTGTCCGAGCCCATCAGGTCGTTCTTTTCCACCGTCGCCCGCATGGACTTGAGCATCTCCTGGATGAACATCGCCTCGAACTGGGTCGCGGTCTCGCGCGTGGCCTTGTCCGACTTCTGCTGGGCCTTGCCGCGCAAAGCGCCCAGACCCGCAAAGTCCAGTGCGGACTGCGGGGTGGCGGTGCCGAGGCTGTCGAGGCTGTCTGCCATGTCGGTTCAGGGTCTCAGTTCAGATGGAGGTCGGCAGCGGTCAGATCACGACCAGGTCGGCGCGCAAGCTGCCGGCGCTCTTCAATGCTTCCAGGATGGCGATCAGTGACGACGGCGTCGCGCCGACCTGGTTGATCGCATCGACGACCTGGCGCAGGTCCACACCAGCCTGGAACAGGAACATCGGCTTGTTCGGCTCGCTGACGTTGATGTTCGCGTTCTGCACCGGCTGCGTGGTGCCGTTCGAGAAGGCATTCGGCTGGCTGACTTCGTTGGTCGCGGCGATCGCGACCGAGATCGTGCCGTGCGATACCGCAGCCGGGCTGACCTTGACGTTGCGGCTGATGACGACGGTGCCAGTACGTGAATTGACGACCACGCGGGCCGGCGCTTCGCCCGGCACCACGTCGAGGTTCTCGATCATGCTGATGAAAGCGACGCGCTGCGACATGTCGGCCGGCGCACGCACCGAGATCGACACGCCATCGAGTGCATTCGCGGTACCGGCGCCGAAGGTCTTGTTGACTGCATCGACGATGGCGCGGGTGGTCGTGAAGTCTTGCTCGCGCACGTTCATCACGACGAATTCGGATTTGTCGAAGGGGTTGTCGACGATGCGCTCGACGGTCGCGCCATTCGGGATGCGCGCCGAGGTCGGCACGCCGATCGCGACCTTGGAGCCAGCGGCGTTGGCATCGATGCCGGTGGTGTTCACCACGCCTTGTGCCAGCGCATAGACTTCACCGTCGATACCGCGCAGGCTGGTCAGGATCAGGGTGCCGCCGCGCAGGCTGCTGGCCTTGCCGAGCGTGGCGACGTTGATGTCGATACGCTGGCCTGGCTTGGCCATGCCAGGCAGTTCGGCGGTCACCATTACGGCGGCGGTGTTCTTCACGTCCAGACGGCCGGCCGCTGACACTGCTCGTTCGAAGTCGGTTAGCGGGCCGTCCATACCGACGCCCATCTTGTTCATCATCGCGCGCACGGTCTGCACCGTCAGCGACACGTCGGCACCGTCACCGGTACCCTGCAGGCCTACCACCAGGCCGTAGCCGACCAACTGGTTGGTACGCACCGCGGCGACCGAAGCGAGATCTTTCACGCGGTCCGCATGCGCGGGCGGCGTGGCGACAACGGCCACCAGCACCGTCGAAAGGATCAGGAAGAAGCGAGAGATCATGATCAGCCCCGTCATATTCTTGGGTATCGTGGGTCCCGGCGTCAGAACGGCCAGAACTTGTACAGCAGGCTGGTGCCCCAGCCGGCGCGGGTCGCATTGGCGAGGTCGCCCGAACCCTTGTAGGAGATCTGCGCATTGGCGAGACGGCGCGACTGCACGGTGTTGATCGCGCTGACGTCGTCCGGACGAATGATGCCGGCGACCTGGATCACCTCACCGCCCTCGGACAGTGCGAGCTTTTTCTCGCCGCGGATCACGAGGTTGCCGTTGGCCTGCACTTCAACCACGGTGACCGCGATGGAGCCGGTCAGCGAAGCCTGCTGATCGGCGACGCCCTTGCCCTTGTTCGAGATCTTGGCGCCATCGGTCTTGATGCCCGAGGTCGACGGCAGCAGCTGGTCAAGCTGCGTGGTCAGGCCGGAAGGCACTGCATTGTTAGACGACTCGCGGCTGGTCTCGTTGTTTAAAGTTCTGGCGGCCTGTGTCGATTCATTCAGTAACACGGTGATCACGTCACCGACGCGATACTCGCGACGACGGGCCTGCCACATGTCGGTGTTATCGCTGGCGAAGATGGCGCCGGTCGCCGGACGATTGGCATCGCGCGGCAACGGCTGCACCGGCGTGAATTCCGGCGACATCGCCACCGGCATCGGGCCTGCACAGGCAGCCAGCAGCGCTGCCATGGCCATGGCGGCGCACACCGGCACCCGCCTGCTCAGCTTGTTCAGCTTCATCGTCTTCATCCTTTTTCCACGTTCGCCTGCGCAGCCATGCCCGCTCATTCAACGGACACCGCGCCGGGCGCCGCTTTACATGTTGTTATTCAGGAAGCGCAGCATGCCGTCGGCCGCCGAGATCGCTTTCGAGTTGATTTCATACGCGCGCTGGGTCTCGATCATGTTCACCATCTCTTCGACGACGTTCACGTTCGACGCTTCCAGCATGCCCTGGCGCAGCGTGCCTGCGGCCTGGGTGCCGGGCACCAGCACGGCCGGGGCGCCGGAAGCCACGGTTTCCTTGTAGAGGTTGTCGCCCAGCGGCTGAAGGCCGGCCGCGTTCACGAAACGCGCCAGCTGGATCTGTCCGACCTGCTGCGCACCACCACCGGCGAACAGCTCGACCGACACCGTGCCGTCCTGGCCAATCGTGATCGACGACGCGTTGGCCGGGATCGCAATCGCTGGCACCAGGGGCTGGCCAAGGTTGGTCACCAGCTGGCCGGTGTTGGAAAGCTTGAAGGTGCCGTCACGCGTGTACGCAGTCGTACCGTCGGGTTGCTGGATCTGGAAGAAGCCCTCGCCCGCGACTGCGATATCGAGCGCGTTCTGGGTGTTGATCATGTTGCCCTGCGCGTGGATCTTCTCGGTCGCGATCACGCGCGTACCGGTACCCAGCATCAGGCCGGTCGGGGCCTGGGTCGCGGCTGCGGTCTGGCCGCCGGCCTGTCGGACGTTCTGGTACAGCAGGTCTTCAAACATCGCGCGGTCGCGCTTGAAGCCTGTGGTATTGACGTTCGCAAGGTTGTTCGAGATGACCGTCAGCCGGGTCTGCTGTGCGTCCAGACCCGTCTTGGCTACCCACATCGATGCGTCCATGATTCCCTCTCTAGTGTCGCGTTTTCCGACTTATTGCAAATTGCGTGCCCGGAGTTCCGTCACCCTGCCCTGCCCGGGTTGCGGGGCTCGGGCCGGCAAGGTTTTGCCGCTCCGGGCTGGCAAAGAGGGGGCAGGGGCGGCCAAGTCTTGCCGAAGAGCCTGTCTCGTCAGGTCGATGGCAAAACGCGCCGACGCAGACAGTACGGCTAGTACGGCAAGGAGGCGCAACGCAGCCAGCGGCCTGACGAGACAGGCGCTTAGCGCGCCTTCAGCATGCTGGCGCCAGCCTCATCGAGCGACTTGGCTTCCTTGATGGTCCGCACCTGGGTTTCGAAAGAGCGTGAAAAATCAATGAGTTTGACCATCGCGGTCACCACATTGACGTTGCTGCTCTCGAGCGCGCCCGGCACGATCTTGGGCTGCTTGGGGCCGTTGGCGAAGTCGCCGTTGGCGATCGCGTTTTCGGGATAGGGAGCAAACAGGCTGTCCGCGCGGCGCTGCAGCGTGATCGCGCTGGCGTCACGCAGCATGATGCGGCCGACCTGGACGGGTGGCTCGTTCAGGGGCTGGGCCGGGTTGCGGGCGTAGACATCGCCCTCGGCGGTGATATTGACTTCGAAGCCGGTCGGGATCGTGATCGGACCGCCATCTTCGCCCAGCACCGGGTGGTAGGAGCCGTTTTCCAGCACGCCGTCGCTGTTGAGGTGCAGGTCGCCGCGGCGGGTGAAGGCCAGCGTGCCATCCTTGGCTTGTACGCCCATCACTGCCTGCTCCTGCAGCGCGATGTCCATCTTGTTCCCGGTCGCCATCAGGTGGCCGGGTTCGAGCGAGACCGCGTTCATCTTCTCGATGTAGGGCTGGATGCGGGTATCCCAGCCATCGCCCTTGGCCTTGACGGCCACCATCGCATTGTCAAAGCTCTTCTTGAAACCGACCGTGGACGCGTTGGCCAGCTCGTTGTTGAGCTGTTCGCGCAGCAGGCGTCGTTCATTGATCGACGCCATTGCGGTGAAGGCTAAGCGGTCCATGTCTGTCTCCGTTCTTTACAGGCTCAGTACAGGCTCAAATCCGCGATTAGCTGCGGATATTGATGATGGCCTGCGTCAGCGTGTTGTTGGTTTCGATCGCCTTCGCGTTGGCCTGGAAGTTACGCTGGGCCGTGATCAGTTCGATCAGTTCGTTGGTCAGGTCGACGTTGGCGCGCTCGCGCGCACCGGCGCGCACCGTACCGAAACCTGCCGAACCGGCTTCGCCGTACTTCGCATCGCCGGACTTCGAGGTGGCGTAGTAGCTGGCGTCACCGATCTGGCGCAGGCCGGTCGGCGCGGCGAAGTTCACCAGCACGATCTTGGCCAGCGACTTCTGGGTACCGTTCGAGTACGACGCCGACACCAGGCCGTCATCGCCGATGTCCACACCGATCAGGTCGCCTTCCGGGCGTCCGTTCTGGTCTTGCTTCAGCACCGAGAACGGTGACGAGTACTGGGTCGACGATGCATAGTCGATCGAGAACTGCAGCGTCGCGCCGGACGCGCCGATGGTGGTCGACTTGAACGCGATGGCGTCCAGCGGCGAGTACAGCTTGCCGGCGGTGTCGAAGGTCAGTTCGCCCTTGTCGAGGAAGATCGGCGACCACAGGTCGCGGGTTTCATCTTCCGAGAACGTGCCCGGGTCAGAGGTTTCCATGCCGTCGCGGTCGACATACAGCGGGAAGCCGTCGGCGTTCTTGGCCTGCGGCGGCTCGATCCACTTGCTGGTGGTGCCGCGCGCCGCTTCCAGGTCCGACAGGCCCCAGATCGAGTTGGCCGACACCTTCAGGAAGGAGTTGTCGCCGGTGGTGCCGGTGGTGAACTTGAAGAACTTGTTGTTGGTGCCGGCGACGGTGTCGATCTCGACCTTCACGCCCGACACGGTACGGCCATAGTTGTCGGCCATCGAGTTGATGCGGCGCTCGAGTTCGACGCGGAATTCTTCCATCGTGTAGTCGGCTTTTTCCGGCATCGTGATCAGGCCGGTCACGTTGTCGACGGTGACGACGAACTGGTTGTTCGAACCGTCCACACGGAACTTGTTGTCGAGGTTGATACCGATGGCATTGCCGCTCAGGACAGCCGGCTCCGAAGTAATGCCGCGCAGCGGGGTCGACGAGGTGTCGACCACGGCCGGCTCTTCGTAGCGCTGGAAGCCGAACAGGGCATTGGCCATCGCCGACGCGCGCGAGATCTCGATGCTCGAGGTATCACCGGTGGTGCCGGAACTGATGGTGAAGATGTTGCTGGCTTCGTCGAATTTCACTTCGACGCCGTAGCGGCGCTCGGATTCGTTCAGGATGCTGGCGCCGTTGGGCAGCACGGCGGCACCCCAGGTACCGGTGCTGGCATCGATCGAGGTCTCGACGTTAGTCAGGCCGAACAGTTCGTTACGCGCAGTGGTGGCCGAACGGATGGTCACGTTCGCATCGTCGGCCGCCTTGAAGGTGAAGCTCTGGCGCACCGGGTCGTAGCCAACGGTGACCTTGGCCGGGAAATCGGTTTCCTTGTCGATCTGCGCCTGCAGCGCCTTGATCGCATCTTCCAGCTTGACCTTGGACAGGTCGCCGATGCCGGACTGGTTCTCGGCCAGCGAGATGGTCTTTTCCTGGTCGCCGACCTTCAGACGGAAGACCGGCGCCGCCGTGTCCGACTCGGCAGCCTTGAAGCTGGTGAAGTCAAAGTACTTCTCGTCGCCATAGGCCTTGTTGATCTGGTTCGTGATCTCGCGAGCGATCTCGATGCCGGTGAACTTCTTGGTCGTGTTCAGCTCGGACAGGTAGGACAGGTCGATCGTGACCGGATCGGTCGAACCGTCGACCTTCAGGTCGAACACGATACCTTCCGGATTGTCGTCGATGCCCATCGCGCGCGCGGTCAGCGAGGTGTTGGCCGGGATCTTCAGCGTGCTGGTGGTCGGGTTGAAGATGGTGACCTTCAGGGTCTTGCTGCCGTCGGGCAGCTGGGACAGCGTGGCCACGTATTTCTGTGGTACTTCCGCGTTGATCGCAGTGGCCAGGTCATCGATGTTTTCCGCCGGCGTGCTCGGATACTGGGTGCCGTCGAGGTCGAGCGTCAGGTTGCCGGACAGGTAAGGCACGTTGAAAGTGATCGCCGATTTCGACTGCGATTCCGGCTGGATGTAGCTGCCAGCGCCGTTGAACGATGCCGTCATCGAGAATTCGGGCAGCGAGATCTTGCCATTGACGGCCACCGCGCTGTCCTTGGGCAGCACGACCAGATCACCCTGCGCATTCAGGCTGGCGGTGTAGTCGATCGCGGTATCGGCATTGATCAGGTCGGCCAGTTCCTGCAGGCTGCCGGCGGTGACGGGCTCGGCTTCGATCGCGGTGAACTTGTAGTCGGCAGCGATTTCGGTCGGGTCGCCGTTGTTGCCGGTCAGTTCGATCTTCATCGTGCCGCCGGTGACGGTGGCCGTGTACTTGCCGCCGCCGTTGATGGCTGCAGTGATGTCGGCCAGCGTGTCGCCGGTGTAGGTCTCGTTGCCGATCTTCAGTGCGTAGCTCTTCGCATCGGTGCTCGGGGTGAAGGTGGCATCCAGGATGTTCTCGGTCAGCGTCGGGTCGAACGGCACCGGGTCGGCCGATGCATCCGACTGCAGCTGCGGCGGCGTCGTGGTATCGATGTCGGCGGTCGCGCCCTTGATCTCGACGGTCAGCTTGCCGTTGGCGACGGTGGCCTGGAATGCAGTGCCGGCATTGATGTCGGCCACCAGGTCATCCAGGGTTGCGCCGGTATAGGTGGTCGGGGTGCCGCCGGTCGGGCCCAGGCTCAGCGCGAAGTCGCTGGTGCCGGCGTCCGGCGTGTACTGAACCTTGGTGGTGATCTTGGTCTCGTCGGTCGCGATCTGCTTGGCGCGGGTCGCGAAGGTATAACCGGCCGCGTTCACCGGCGCGCGGAAAGTCGCGCCCTGGGTCGGGTTGTCCGATACCAGTGCATTGACCTTGGCCGGGAATTCGATGCCGGCCTTCCATTCGCCGGTCAGGGTCGGCGACAGGTTGCCGCTCTTGACGGTGGCCGGCGCCGAAGAGATCGGGTTCTTCAGGTCATCGAGGTTGAACAGCTTGGTCACGCCACGCGCGATGTCCTGCGGCGGAATGGCGCTTTCCGAGCGCACCTCACCGTACTTGTTCACGTACTGCTTCTCGCCGGTCTTCTTGTCCGACGACTGGATCAGCAGTTCCTGCAGCTTGGTGTCGCCGATGTACACATAGGTCTGCCACTTGTTGGTCGGGTCTTCCGGGGTCGCGCCCTGGGTCTTGCGGTAGTAGACGGTGGCGAGGTAGCCGTTACCGCCCGCGTCATAGACGGTGACGGCGGTGGTCTTGTTGTAGGTGGTGTCGTCGTTGCGGTCGAACGGCAGCGTCGGCACTTTCGCATCGGCGGGCAGGTTCAGGCCCAGCTGCACTTGCGAGGTCGCCACGGCGTCGCCGGTGGTTTTACGCGGGATCAGCAGCTTGGACAGGTTCTCGAGATCGGCCTTGCCGGAGGAGTCGACCGCCGCTGCGATCAGTGCCTGGCCAGCCGAGTTCACCACGTTGTAGGAATCGTTCAGCATGAACGTGCCGTTACGGGTGTAGATGTCCTGCAGGCCGTCGGCCGACTTCAGCGGGAAGAAGCCGTCGCCCGTGATCGCGATGTCCAGCGAGTTTGCGGAGAATTGAATATTGCCCTGGCTGAATTCCTGGCTGACCTGCTTCAGCGCCACACCCTGGCCGATGACGGACGAGGCCTTCTGCAGCGGCGAAGTCGCGAAGATGTCACCGAAGTCAGCGCGCGAGCGCTTGAAGCCGGTGGTGCCCACGTTGGCGATGTTGTTACTGGTGACGGACAACTGTGCAGTGGCCGCGTTCAGACCGGTCAACGAGGTATAAAAAGACATTTATTCTTCTCCTGGTGTAGGCAGTGTTCTTTGCAGGTGCTTCAGGGATGCTTGTTCTTTATTCTTTGCTGCTGGCTGGCGCTCAGTTGCCGATGCGCTTGACTTCGGACATGCTGACCAGCGTGCCGTCATCGAGCTCGACCTTCATGTCATTGGTCGTGGCGTCGGTGGTCACGCTGCGCACCTGGGCCATGGTCGACACCGGGGCCTTGCTGTTGACGCCGAAGCGAGTCACCGTGGCTTCGACGCGATACACGCCATTCGCGGCCTCGTTGCCGTTGTTGTCGAGGCCATCCCAGGTGAACGGGTAATCGCCCTTCTTCTGCGCGCCGATCTGGCCGGTGCGGACCAGGTTGCCTTTCGAGTCGAACACCTTGAGCGTGATGCCGTCGACATCCTTGTCGAGATTGACCATGCCATCGACCGGATTGCCGTTCTTGATGGCTTTGCCATCGGCGATGGAGATGGTCTTGCCGATCAGGCTCGATGCGTTCGAGATCTGCGAGTTCGACATCGACTTGACCAGCGTGTCGATATTGGTCGACATCTTGGTCGTCGCTTCCAGCTGCGAGAACTGCGCGAGCTGGGCCACGAAGGCCTCGTTCTCCATCGGGTCCAGCGGGTTCTGGTTCTTCAATTGGGTCGTGAACAGCGTCAGGAAGGCTGTCTGACCCATGGTGTCGCTGGTGGCGTTGACTGCGGCCTCTTCCTGCTGCTTTTTGTACTGCGCAGAGGTCAGGATGTTCGACGGCAGGCTGCTGTCAGTGCTGGATACGGTTGCCATGTTGTGTCAGTCCTCAAGCCTTGACGATGTCGAGCGTGCGCATCATCAGTTCGCGCGCGGTGTTCACGACCTCGACGTTATTCTGGTAGGAGCGGGAAGCGGCCATCAGGTCGACCATTTCCGTCACTTCGTTCACGTTGGCCTGATAGACAAAGCCTTCCTTGTCGGCCAGCGGGTTGTTCGGGTCGTAGACCTTGGGGATGGGCTTGGTGTCGTCGACGATCTTGTCGACCTTCACACCGCCCACATACGGCGCGCCGGCATGTGCCTGCTCTTCATCCATGATGGCCTTGAACATCGTGCGCTTGCCGCGGTAAGCCAGCTCGGGCGTGGCCGCGGTCGTGCCGGCGTTGGCCAGGTTGGACGCGGTGGTGTTCATGCGGATCATCTGCGCATGCAGCGCCGTGCCGCCAATGCCGAAAATGTTATCGATGGACATACCCATGATCGATTACTCCCCTTTCAATGCCTTGCGGATGCTGCTCACGCGGTTTTCCAGGAACGACAGCGTCGCCTGGTAGTCCGCGGCTGCCTTACCGTATTTGGCCTGTTCCACCGTCAGTTCGACGGTGTTGCCGTCGATCGAAGCGTTGAACGGCGTGCGATAGCGCATGCCGTTGTCGTCATTGACGTCGTCAGAAAAATCGAAGTGCGTGCCATGCGTATTGGCCATCAGGTCTTGCGGCTCGAACTTCGCCATCACGGCCTTGAAGTCGAGGTCGCGCGCCTTGAAGTGCGGCGTATCGTCGTTGGCGATATTCCGGGCGAGCACTTCCATGCGCTGGTTGCGCACCCGCAGTGCCTTCTCGTGAATTCCCAATGCATTACTTAAAACGTCCATTTGCCTGCTCCATGCTGCCGCCGGTTTATCGACAGGCCGCTAAAGTTTTCAGCTGTCGTGCCGATCGTTGCAAAGGTCGTGCCAGAATGTTTTTCGACGGGAATTCCGCTGGATTGCGTGAGGAAGCGGCAAGTATTTGCCGCATCACCGAACGCCGGGGAGGCAAGCCTTTGCCACCCGGGCGGGAGAGAGCGCAGCGCTAGGCTGCGCTGGCCGTATCTATCGATACCGGTTCGCTGCGAGCGAACGCATCACATCTGAGACATGTCGGCTTTCGCCACGCTGCTGGTGTAATCGCCAAGGCGCTCGCGCGCATTCGACTTCAAGCCTGCGATGATCGAATTACGTGTGATGACACCCGCAGGATCCCTGCCCTCGTACAGCATGTTGGCCTGCTTGCCCGGGATATTCAGCGCCACATTCGAGCGCGTCACATTGCGCGCCGCCGGTGTGAGCACGGTCAGATACAAATCATCCAGCGCTGCCGGACCATAGTCTTTCAGGCGCGTATCCGTGAAATAGCGATCGACCAGATCGAGCTGGTCGAGCACCGACAGGTTCAGGATCTCTTTCGGGTTCTTGCCATAGCCGGCACTGGCAGCGCCACGGTTGCCACCGGAGCAGAACTGAATGATGCCGTGGCAGCTGCCATTGCTGGCCTTCGGATTCATGCCATCGGACTCCATCAGCGTCATGCGCGCAAAATCGTCCGGCGCAAATTGATGTTTGGTCGCCAGCGTCAGGATCTTGTCCTTGACCGCAGCCTGCTCGGCCGCCGGCACATAGCCTTTGGAAACGGCGCGCGCCAGTGTCGTATCAAGCGTCGGGGTCGACGTATTGGCACCTTCCAGGTTCAGCTGCACTGTCGCCACCGCCGTCTGGCGCAGCTTGAGCGCCGCCATCGTCGTCATCGGCGCCATATTGATCGCCTGCCCGGCCTTGATGCGGTTTGCGTCTTCGATGCCGTTCTCGCGCGCGACCGTGCGCGCCATGTCGAGGATCTGTGAATTGCTGAACTGGCCGGCCACTTCGCCGAGCTGGCGACGCGCCAGGCCCATCAGCGTGTCGCCACGCTGCACGGTTACCATCTGCATGTCGGATTTCAAGCCGGCCATGGCCTGCTTGAAGCTGGAGCCCGACACCGGCTTGTCGCGCGCGCGTGTCTGCTCCAGGCCACCGTTGGCGGCGGTATCGGCGAGATGCGGGCGAATTTCCATGGTGGTTCCTTGTCGGACGGGCCCGCCGGCTGCATTACTTGCTGGCTGGCAGGGCTGGTATTGTTTTTGCACTAGCTGGGGAGACTGTCGGAAGTCCAACAGCAGGCTTCCCCGATAACCAAGGTTTAGCAAGGCGCGTTCCACCAGACAAAACCGTCAGGAAAACAGCAGGCGACGTGATGAAGACGATGCTGAAGGTGCCAGGAATACTGAATTTGATAATGATGCGCGTGGTCGCAGGCGCCCTGCTGTTCGCCGTCGGCGCCAGCGCCCATGCGGCTTCCGCGCAGGAAGCAATGCAATCGGCGCTGGTGGAATGGGTGGCCGCGAAAAATGGCGTATCCGCTGGCCAGGTCGAGATCGCGCCGCTGGATGCGCGCGTGTCGGTGCAGCCCTGCGCGGGCGGCTTCATGTTTGATTACCCGTTCGTGAGCCGCGAAAGCGTGCGCGTGCGCTGCGTGAAGCCAAATTGGCAACTGTTCGTGAAAGTCGGCTTTACGACACCCACCCAGCCGCTGCCGCCGGTGGCCGTCAGCAAGCCGGCCAGCACCGCGGCCAGTGTGCCGGCCACGGCCAGCCAGGTGGTAGTGGCGGCGATCAATTTACAGGCTGGACAAGTTTTACACCCGGAGCACCTCAAGCTTGAAAAGCTGGATGCCGAAAAGATAAGCAAGGCCCACTATCTTGAATTAGCCGGCCTCGAAGGACAGGAGCTGGTGCGCGCGGTGCGTGCCGGCGAAGCGCTACGCATGTCCGACCTGCGCCAGGCCACGCTGATCCGGCGCGGCGAACTGGTGGTGATGACCGTGGGTTCGCCGGCCACCTTCCAGATCTCGGTGAAGGCTGAAGCGCTGCAGGATGGGAAGCTGGGCGAGCAGATCAGGCTGCGCAATACCGAGTCTGGCCGCACGCTGTCCGCGATCGTGACAGGCAAAGGACAGGCGCGCGGCGTCTGAGCGGGAGTCGGCATTAGCAACTTGGGAATAAAAATTTTTTTTATAGCGGATGCTAAAGTTCGTAAAACTGCGTCCGATACTCGTTGTGACAGGAGTAAAAACTCCGGCAAGGCCATTGTGGGCCGAAAGTGAGAGAAAACCATGAGCAACCCTATTTCGAGCATCTTCAGCGGCAGCCCGTCGCTGGACAAAGCCAGTCTCGACAAGACCAAGCGCAAGGCGCTGGAGCGTCCTCTGGACGGCCAGACCGACAGCGCCAAGGCATCGAGCGCTGCTGCTGCGCCCAAGGATGACCAGCTGGTCCTGTCCGAGGTCGCCCAGCGCGCCATGGCCGAGCCCAGCTTCGACCGGGCCAAGGTGGAGTCCATCAAGCAGGCCATCCAGGATGGCAGCTATCCGATGAACTCGCGTCGCATCGCAGAGAGCTTCTCGGCGATGGAACGACTGATCGGCTAATAATCAGCTGATTGCTGATCTGAGCCCTTGAACGACGCCATGCAGTTGCAGTCCGCGCACATTCCCGAGGTCGTGCCTCCCCCGGCCGCCAGCCCCGAGCTGGTGTCCGCGCTGGAGTACGGCCATGCCTTGCATGGCATCCTCGAAAAGGAATTCGAGGCGCTGCGCGTACAGGACCTCGACACCTTCGAGGGACTACAGGATGAAAAGCTGGTCATCTTCCAGCAGTTGCACCAGCTGACCGGCGCCGGCACCCCGGCCAGCCGCATCGACCATCCCGAATGGGATGGCTTCAAGGGCCTGATGGCCGAATGCCGCGACCTGCATCGCCGCAACGAAGTCCTCATCAACCGCAAGCTGGATGCCATCCGCGGCACGCTGCAGACCCTGCGCGGCTCGGATCCGACGGCTTCCGTCGACGTCTACGATCGCCTCGGGCGCGTGTCGCGCATGCGCGGCGGCCGCGGTTACGAAGAAGTCTGAGCGCGCGGCGCTGCCCCACCTTCCCTGTTGAGTTCCTGACCCGCCGCGCAGCTGTCCGAAGCTGATCGCGGCTGTTTGCCTGTCAGGCTTTCTCGTCGCCCGGCTTCATGCCGCGCAGCCAATACGCCCACGACAGCACCACCGCCACTGCCGTGTACAGGTCGCGCGGTATCTCCTGCTCCAGGTCCAGCCGCCCCAGCGCGGACACCAGTTCCTTGTCCTGTGTGATGTAAATGCCCTGCCGTTTTGCCTCGGCGATGATGGCATCGGCCAGCTCGTCGCGGCCCTTGGCAGTGACGACCGGCGCATTGCGCTGGCCGTATTCGAGCGCGACCGCTTCACGGGTATGTCGCATCGCTTCTCCTCAGGCTGACAGGTCGACCATGGCGCCGGGCGTCGCTGACCAGGTCTCGGGCAGGCTGGGCCGTGCAGCATGGAAGACGCGGAAAGAGTCCATGGTCAGGCCGGCGATGGCCAGGCGCTTGCCGAGCGCATCGGCATGGCGGCGCGCCAGCCGCGCGACGCTGTCCTTCACGGCCCACATCATCAGGTCGACATGGGCGGCTTGCGCGATGGTGGTCTTTAGCCAGATCTCGCCCAGCACGTCATTGTCCGTGTGGATGTCGACCGAAAACGGCGGTGGCTGCTGGCCCGGCCGGCGCGGCGGACGAAAGAACTTGATCTCGACCGGATTGGCATCGCGGAACGGCAGCACCATCGCAAAGGACAACTCGCCACGCGCCTGCGCGGCCAGTGAATCGACCTGCGCCGATTCGATGTCGTCGAGCGCGCGATTCAGTGGTGACGCCGACGCCGGCTCCTTGTCCGACAGCGAACGTATCAGTCGGCGCAGCAGGCTCTTGCCATCGATGGCGCCCGGCTGCTGCCCGCGCCCGAGCAAGGCTTCGAGCCAGAAGCCCGATGACATCACGGCGCCCTGCAGCGCATTCGGGGTCAGCCCGCGCATCGACAATTGCATGCTCTGGAACAGCGATGCCAGCCCGGCATCGCCGCCGGACTTGAACAGGCCATCCATCGCGCCAGGCTGGAACAGCTGCATCAGCGTCGGCGACATCGGCGGCCGCAAGGACAAGGCCATCAGGCGCGACAGGTTCGGGGATTCGGCAGCGGCGGGCGCCTCGGATTCGGCAGACAGCGGCGCCGTGCGTTCGGCGTCGGGATGGACGGGCTTGAGCAGCCAGCCGCGCGTGCCGCGTATCGCGCGCAGCCAGACTTCTTCGCCGGGACGGAAGCTCAGGCCCGGCGGCAGGTCGAGCAGCTTGCCGTTCAACAGCAGCTGCATGAATTCGCCGCGCAATGCGATCGTGCCCTGCACGACCTGGCCATCGCGCAGGCCGAGCTGTTGCGCAATGGGCGTCGCCAGCGGCAACGGCCGGCCTTCAAGATAAAAAGGATTCAGGCGGCCCGGCAGGGCCGCCTGTTCTACCCCTTGCAGCAGCGGCGTCATGCCGGGTGCCGTGAATGCGGGGCGTGCGTACGCAGTGGCTGCAGTCCCGAACTCAGGGGAAGCGCACCCACTTCTTCTTTTCTTCCGGCGACACTTCCTGTGCCGGGCTGGCGCTGGCAGCGACATTGGCAGCCTGGCGCGGGATCGCGATCGGCGGGTTCAGGTCGTTGGCCGTCGGCGCGATGGTCGGGTTCACGACCGGGGCCTTCGCATGCAGTTCGCCCACGACTTTCACGCGCATCGGTTCAGCCTGCGGTGCCGGGTCGCCCAGCACCACCGAGCGCAGCACGGCCGCGTTCGGCAGGTTCAGCGTCGAGCCCGGCTTGAGCTTGACATCCTTCACGGCTGCCAGCAGCTGCGGATTGGCGCGGCCGAAGGCTTCACGCATGACTTCCATCGAGAACGGCGAATTCGGCATGGTCTTGCGGATCACACGGTCGAGGTTGTCGCCCGGCTGCACCTTGTAACCCGCGGCCGGCGCATTGCCATGCAGGCTTTCGCGCGCGACCTGGGCCATCACCGGATCCATGACCGGCTTGACCGGTGCCTTCACCATCCTGGCCTTCTTCATTGCGGGCTTGCCGTGTGCCGGCTCATGCTTGTCGACGATCTTGTCGCTGGCCGGCTTGTCGGCGTGTTTTTCCGCATGCTTGTCGGCGTGCTTGTCCGCTGCCTTGTCGGCTGCCTTGTCCGCAGATTTGTCGGCCGGCTTGTCGGCGACTTTCGCAGCAGGCTTGTCGGCGCCCTTGTCAGCCGCCTTCTCGGCGGGCTTGTCAGCCGGCTTTTCTGCAGCCTTGTCGGCAGCAGCGACTTCTTTCCTGGCCTCGCCTTTCGGGGCGAAAGCCTTCGGGCTCGCGTTTGCCGGATAGGGCTTGGACGGCAGGTCGGGCTCGGCCGGCGTATCCGCCTTGGCGTCCTTGCCATCCTTGCCGTGGTCGTCCTTCTTGCCGTGGTCGTCCTTTTTCTCTTCCTTCTTGGCGTCGGCCTTGGGCGGGTCATTGGCCAGGGCGGCGCCGCCCGAGAGCAGCGCGAGGCTGGCAGCGAGGCTGGCAATCAGGATCTGGCGATGTGCGAGTTTCATGGTGTTCTCCACGAATTATTCTTGATTCGGAATCAGTGTTCAGAACGGGGTGGCGACCCAGTCGCCATTGCGGCCCGCGCTGGGGGAACCGGCGAGCTTGCGCAGCACCGCACGGCCGTGGCCGACGCTGACGACTTCCACCAGCGCCATGTGTTCACCACTGTCGGGTTCGAGGATGCGCGCGGGCAGCTGCTCGCGGTTCATCATCAGCATCTGGTCGCCGATCGCAAGGCCTGCGGCCTGGCCACCATTGATCACCCAGCCCTTGCCGCTGTCCTGCAGCACATGGAAGCTTTGCGGGCGGCAGGCAAATTCATTGTCGAGACGCTGTTGCCAGCGGCCGATCACATTGTCGAGCTCGGTCAGCAGGCCCACCGGCAGCGGCTGCGAGGTGTGCCGGACGGCGCGCTCGGGGAAGAACAGCGGCACCGCGTCCTGCCACAGCAGGCGCTGGTTCACGCGCTCGTAGACCGACAGGCGCACCACGAAAGGCACGGGTGCGCGCTTCTCGGGCTCGTCGAGCACATAGTCCTTCACGGCCTTGGCCATCTGTCGCGCCTGCTCGTCACGCGATGCCTGCGGACGCACCGGCTCGATGCCCAGCGCGCCGGCCGGCAGCACGTCGAGTACCATCTGGTAAGGCGTGATGTCGGCCGTGTAGCCGAGCAGGCTGCGTTCATAACTGGTGGCCGGCGCCGGCGTCGAAGCCGTCAGCAACCACTTGCGACCTGCATGCGCACGGGCGACGAAACGCGAACGCGCCTGGGCCAGGAAGCCCTGCCACTCATGCGCATCCATGCCATTGGCCGGGATGCGCTGCACGACATCCAGCGTCGCCTCGCGGCGATAGCGCTGCAGGTTTGCGCGGCACACTTCTTCATCGGGCGTCACGCCACGGCCTTCGGCCACGATCGCTGCCGACACACCGTCTTCGACCGTCAGGTAATTCAGCACGCGCACATTGCGCAGCTTCATGTCCGAGGTGATGCGCGTGTTCTCGTGCAGGCGACCGTTGCTGTCGACCCAGGCGGCATTGCGCACACGGGTATTGCCCTCCATCGCCGCATTCACCAGCGCGTGCTGGATCGCTTCGAGCCGCTTCTTCGGCTCGGTCGGCAGGTTGCTGACGACATCGCCGGCCGATGCAGGCACAAGGGTGCCCAGCATCGACGAAGCGATCAGCAGCGGTAGCAGGCGGGTGCGCATGGTCGTGGCCCGGTGAGTGCTCTGGTGCGATGAATTAACGACGCGCAGCCAGCTGGCTCAGGTACAGCACGCGCAGGTCATTGACGACACGGCCGTCGAGCGACAGCGTGGTTTCATAGGTGTCGTCGCCGATCGGGGTGATGGACTCCAGCACGGCGCCGTAGATGATGCCCTGCACGCGGGTACGGAAGGTATCGCTGGTGATCATCATTTCAGCGACGGTCGTCGTGGCGTCGAGCTGCTGGCCATAAACCTGTTCGGTCAGGGCGCGGTAGGCGTCGAGCTTCGATGCACGGATCGCCATCAGGCGTTGCTGCGCACCGTTCTTGTGGTTCTGGGTGCTGATGACGGCGTAGCCGGTCGCACGCATGGTCGCGTTACGCTCGGACATCGGCGTGATCATGCTGACCGGTTCTTCCTTGGCAGCCGCCTTCACTTCGACAGCCAGCGGAGCCGGTGCCGGTGCTGGTGCCGGAGCCGGAGCCGGAGCCGGTGCAGCAGCAACGACCGGTGCCGGAGCGACTTCAGCAGCCTTGATCTCGGCCTTGGCCGAGGCATTGTCGGCAACGGCGACGGACGGCAGCGACTGGCAAGCCGTCAGCAGGACAGCCAGCGACACCATTGAGCATTTGGACATTTTGTTCATGTGAATCACCCCTTTGTAGTCAGCAGCGAGCTTCAGCCGAAAAATTCGCGGCTCCCCGGTTGTTTACCGGATGCAACCTTTACAGATGATGCCTGATCGGATTGCCGGTTTCACCGCTTTTCAAACCATTAACAGAAGGCAACAAAGCCTTCGCTCTCCCCGTTAATCGGCAGGTGTTGGGGCTTCTTTAATTACATCGCAGTAATAGTGGTGAGGGTGTCAGGCAAACGGTGGCACATCAATTGCTTAAATGTTCCGCGTGGAAACCCAACATGACAGGACAAAATTCTTAAGTAATTGATTTACAAGAGAAATTAATCGGCACCAAGAAATGACTACCCTCACCATGTCAACAATTCGACAGCGACTGCAAGGAATTGAGCTCTCCGGGCTCGGTATTCCTTTCCTCGTGCTGTTGATCATGGCGATGCTGGTGGTGCCTTTGCCGCCGATGCTGCTGGACGTGCTGTTCACCTTCAACATCCTGGTCAGCGTGATCGTGATCATGGTCGCGATCGGCACCAAGAAGCCGCTGGAATTCTCGTCCTTCCCGTCTGTTCTTCTTTTTGCAACGATGCTGCGGTTGGCGCTGAACGTCGCGTCGACCCGCGTCGTGCTGGTCAATGGCCATGAAGGCGAGCATGCCGCCGGCGCCGTGATTGCCGCTTTCGGCGAGTTCGTCATTGCGGGCAATTACGTGGTCGGCTTCATCATCTTCGTGATCCTGATGATCATCAACTTCGTGGTCGTCACCAAGGGTGCCGGCCGCGTTTCCGAGGTCAACGCCCGCTTCACCCTCGATGCGATGCCCGGCAAGCAGATGGCAATCGATGCCGACCTGAACGCCGGCTCGATCACGCAGGAACAAGCCAAGGCCCGCCGCGACGAGATCGCGCAGGAAGCGGACTTCTTCGGCTCGATGGACGGTGCATCGAAATTCGTGTCCGGCGATGCGATGGCCGGCCTGCTGATCCTGATCATCAACATCGTGGGTGGCCTCGCCATCGGTGTCGCCCAGCACGGCATGTCGTTCGGCGACGCCGGCAAGATCTATACCCTGTTGACCATCGGCGACGGCCTGGTCGCGCAGATTCCTTCGCTGTTCCTGTCGCTCGCTACCGCGATCATCGTCACCCGCGTGACGACCGCCGAGTCCATGACCGAGCAGGCGGTGTCGCAACTGTCGAACCCCTCTGCCCTCTTCATCAGCGCATCGATCCTCACCATCCTCGGCCTGGTGCCGGGCATGCCGCACCTGGTGTTCCTGACGCTGGCGCTGGTCTCCGCAGGCCTGGGCTTCATGCTGATCCAGAAGGATGAACAGCTTGCCGTCGATGCCGAAGTGCAGGCGGCCGAAGCCAAGCCGGAAGAGCCGAAAGAACTGGGCTGGGACGATGTCGACCAGGTCGACCTGATCGGCCTCGAGATCGGCTACGGCCTGATCCCGCTGGTGAACCCGGAAACCGGTGGCCAGCTGATGCCGCGCGTCAAAGGCGTACGCAAGAAACTGTCGGCCGAACTCGGCTTCCTGATCCAGCCAGTGCGCATCCGCGATGCGCTCAATCTCGACCCGGACGTCTATCACATCGTTCTCAATGGCGTGGTGCGCGGCAAGGGCGAGATCAAGAGCGGCCGCGAGCTGGCGATCAACCCGGGCAAGGTGTATGGCGAGCTCGAGGGCTTCCCTACCAAGGAACCGGCCTTCGGCCTCGAAGCGGTGTGGATCGATCCGTCGCAGCGCGACTACGCGCGTACGCTCGGCTACACCGTGGTCGACCCGGCCACCGCGATCGCGACCCACCTGAACAAGGTGCTGCGCGAGAACGCCGCCGACCTGCTGTCGCACGACGAAACCCAACAACTGCTCGACAAGCTGGCGCAGAAATCGCCGAAGCTGGTCGAAGACCTGGTGCCGGGCAAGATGGCGCTCGGCGTCATCACCCGCACGCTGCAAAACCTGCTCACCGAAGGCGTCGCGATCCGCGACATGCGCACCGTGGTCGAGGCGCTGTCCGAAGCCGCCGGCAAGACGCAAGACCCGGAACAACTGACCGCCTATGTGCGCCCGAAGCTCGGCCGCATGATCGTCCAGCAGCTGCTCGACATGCAGGAAAACCTGCCCGTCATGACGCTGGCGCCGGACCTCGAACAACTGCTGCACAACGTCCTGACCAATGGCGCACCTGGCCAGCAGGTGGTGATCGAGCCCGGCCTCGCCGAGAGCCTGTTCTCCGCGCTGCGCGAAGCCGGCCGCACCGTCGAAGACATGGGCAACCCGGCCGTGCTGGTCGTCGCACCGACCATCCGCCCGTGGCTGTCGAAAATGGTTCGTCACCGCATCCCCGAGATGACGGTGCTCTCCTACACCGAAATCCCGGATGACCAGGCTGTGAAAGTCATCTACACGGTTGAAGCACAAAGCAAATCCTGATCGGAATCATCATGGAACTCAAACGCATCCTCGCCAAAGACCTGCGCCGCGCGACCGAGAAAGCCGTCAAGCTTTACGGTGAAGACGTGCTGTTCGTCTCGAACGCCAAGGTGAATGGCCAGCACGAAGTGATCGTGGCTGTCGACCTCGCGCCGGAGTCGGTGGAACTGGCTTCCGGTCGTGGCGATCGTAGCGATCGTAGCGATCGTGGCGACGCTGCCCGCTTCGGCCAGGCGCTGCAGGCCTCGTTCCGTGAACTGGAAGGCGGCGCCACTGCGACCGACACCATCGCCGACGACGATGAGGATGAGCACACCTATGAAGCGCCGGTGAAGGCGAAGCAAGCCGCCACGCGCAGCCTGCCCGCCCACAGCTCGCCCACCCCGGCGACCCGCCAGGCAGAAGACCATCGCGACTACATTCGCGGCCGCGAGATCGTCGACATGGTGCGCGACGAGCTGGCAGCGATCAGGAAAGAATTCAAGCTCGCGCAGCGTGTCGCTGCGTGGCAGACCGAGACCCCGTCCCATGCTGCGGTGCGCCCGCTGGTCACCGCACTGGCCGAAGCCAGCATCCCGGTGTCGCTGCGCACGCTGCTGGTCGATACCGTCAGCGGCATGGACGACCTGCAGCAGGCGCAGGATGCGCTCAAGGCGCAGCTGGTCAAGAGCATCGGCGAGCATTGGGCCAAGCTGCCGCAGCGCGGCGTGCATGCGATCGCCGGCCCTGCCGGTTCGGGCAAGACCATGATGGTGGCGCGCCTTGCGCGCGCCGCTGCCGAGCGCAAGGGCACCGAAACCGTGGCCGTCATTTCCTATTGCGACCAGCGTGCCGGCGCCTGGAGCCAGATCCAGATGCTGTGCGCGCAAGCCGGCGTCGACTGCCTGCGCGCCAATGATCCGGAAACCCTGAAGATGCTGCTGGGCGAACTCGGCGGCCGCCAGCTGGTGCTGATCGATACCCCGGGCGTCGAAGTCGCCGCGCGCGCAGAACAACTGGCGCAGGCCTCTCCCGACATCGCGATCCACCTGGTGCTGCCGGCCGATGCCTCGGGCACGACCGTGAAAAAGCATCTGCTCGAATCGAAAGTCGAATGGGCGAGCCTGATGGCGTCGCGCATGGACGAAGCGACCCAGCCCTGGGCGCTGCTGCAAATCCTGTGCGACAAGGCTGTGCCGCTGTCGGCCGCATCGCACAGCCCTTCGGCCAATGATGGCTGCCAGGTGCTGACTGCGACCGAACTGGTGTCGCTGGCCATCCGTGGCCTGGGCCTGGAACAGCACATCTCCGAGCACCAGCACCTCGTCGCCGACGAGCTGGTTGACGAAATTACCGATCCCTCCGTCGTGACCGCGGCCCACGCCCTGGTCGCCCGCATCGAGAAGAGCGCTCATGCAACAAGCTAAACGCAAAACTGAAGTCATCGGCATCGCCAGCGGCAAGGGCGGCGTCGGCAAGACCACCCTGTCGTCCAACCTGGCCGTCGCACTGGCCATGATGGGCAAGAGCGTGATGCTGCTCGACGCGGACCTGGGCCTGGCGAATGCGCAGATCGCGCTCGGCTGCCAGACCCAGTACAACCTGTCGCACGTGATCGCGGGCGAGAAGTCGCTCAAGGACATCATCGTCACCTCCCGCCAGGGCGTGAAGCTGGTGCCGGGCGCCTCCGGCGTGCACCAGATGGCTGCCATCGGACCGGCTGTCACCGCCGGCATCGTGCAAGCCTTCTCGGAGCTCGAAGACGACATCGATTACCTGATCGTCGATACCGCTGCCGGCATCGCGCCGTCGGTGCTGGCCTTCATGGAAGCCTGCCAGCGCCGCTTCGTGGTGGTGAAGGACGAGCCCTCTTCCATCGCCGATGCGTACGGCATCATCAAGGTGATGACGCGCGACCTCGAGCTCGACGAGATCTACCTGATCCCGAACATGGTCGACAGCCAGGCTGCCGGCGCCCATCTGTACAGACGGGTGAACGAAGTCTGCGACCGTTTCCTGGGCAAGACCCTGCAATACCTGACATCCATCGAGAACGACGAGCTGGTGCTCGTCGCTTTGAAGAAGTACCAGTCGATCCTGGAATTTGCGCCCGGCAGCGCCGGCGCGCGTGATTTCCGGCGACTGGCCGATGCCATCACCAATCTTCCTGAAATCGAGCACGCCTCGGGCGGGCTGCAGTTTTTCATGGAAAGGCTGGTCAAGCAGAAAGCCGGGGCTTAAGTCATGCCACCATCGATCCGACTATACGAAGAGACGGGAAACCACAGCGAGGCGCGCAGCACCTCCGAGGCGCTCATTCTTGAGCACCTGGGCATGGTCAAGCGCATCGCGGTGCACCTGAAAGCGCGCATTCCGCCGTTCATGGAAGTGGACGAGCTGGTCCAGGTCGGCATGATCGGCCTGATCGAGGCTGCGCGCGCCTATGACGCGACCAAGGGCGTGGCTTTCGAGGGCTATGCGCACAACCGCATCCGCGGCGCCATGATCGACGAAGTGCGCCGGCTGTCCTTCCTGCCGCGCTCGGCGGTGGCTTTCAACAAGTCGCACAGCGCCGCCAACCAGGCGCTGGCCTCTGAATTGGGCCGTGCGCCGTCGCAGTCGGAGCTGGCCGAGTACATGGGCATGGAGATCGACAGTTTCGAGAAGGACCGCGGCGCGGCCAAGCAGTTCGAGACTTACTCGCTGGAAGTCGTGACCGAAGAAGTGATGAACATCGCCGACCAGGCGTCGCGCCAGCCGGACGCGATCGTCGAAGAGTCGCAGATGATGGAAGCGCTGACGGATGCGATCGACGGCCTGCCCGAGCGCGACCGGCTGGTGATCTCGCTCTATTACGTGGACGAGCTCAACCTGCGCGAAATCGGCGAAGTGCTGGGCGTGTCCGAATCGCGGGTGTCGCAGATCCTGTCGGCGAACGTGAAGAAACTGCGCGCGCAACTGGCGGCCGGTGCCTCGCTGGCGCTGACGCGATAAGCGCTGCCTATTAAACAGGGATAGTCCCGCGGGAAAGCTATGGAACATCAGTTGAACACCATCCTGCTGCTGTTGATGTTCACCGGCCTGGTGGGTGTGCTGCTGGTCGTCTTCTTCATGCTCGACCGCGTGAACGACCTGCACAAGGCGACCCAACTCGGCAAGGGGCAGATCAGGAAAGACCAGACCTTCGGCGGCCTGACCGGCAAGAACCTGTGGGACGCCATGATCGGCGTGCCCAGCCCGGGCTGGAGCCAGAAGAAGCTGGCCGAGCTGCGCCCGCGCTATGAACTGGTGCTGCAGAAGCACATGGAACTGCTGTTCGAGGATGGCAAGTTCGACGGCAAGGAAGGCTTTTCCGCGCCGGTGCGCAGTGACCGCATGGTGACCACGCTGCGCGGCGAAGTCGAATCCTGGATCCCGCATGAATTCGCGTCCGGCCTGTACAACGCCGGCTTCCAGCTGGTGGCCACGCCCGATGTCGAAGAAGACATCATTCGCGAACAGGTCGACATGCTCGGCGAGGCCATTTACTCGGCCGCCGGCCTGCCGCCGCAGCCGCTGTCCAAGCTGCTGATGCCGCCGCCGCGCCCGGAACGCAAGAAAGACGAAGAAGAGAATCCGGAAGCGACGGAAGAAGCCGTCGATGGCGAGGGCATGGACGAGGTAGCCGATGACGAGCTGCAGCTGTCGGGCGACGCCATCGCCGCCCTGCCCGCACCGGACGATCCCGACTATCTGGAACCGCAGCTGACGGAAGACGGCGAACTGTTGCCGGTCGAAGGCGAAGAAGTGGAATACGACGCCGACCAAGCAATGGCCGAAGGTGAAGCACTTGACGGTGAAGCCACCGAAGCCGAAGCGGTCGCAGCCACGGAAGCCGAGGCAGAAGCCCCCGCGGCCGAGGCGACGGTCGCCGCCAAGCCGGCACCCGCTGCCGCGGGCTGATAGCGCTGCGGTGGATAATAGCGACACGCGACACTCAACTCGCGACACTCAACACGCAACACCATAGCGCCTCGCACACAGCGCGCATCCCGGGGTACCCGCCCGCTTTGAAAACCAAAATGGGCGCAATCGGGCGCAAACCGGCGTCTGAAAAATTTGATGCAAAATGACCATCGCGAAAGCCTCAAGCTTTTCGACGATCGTCCGATTCTAGGTCTGTAGCAATGATCCACTCAGGAGCAGCAGACCATGAACATGAGACAACGTGCCCTCGCCTCTTACGGCGACGTCAAAGTGACCACCGGCGTGACCGGCGCCGATAGCATCCAGCTGATTCAAATGCTGTTTGACGGCCTGATCGAAAGCCTGGCCACGGCACGCGGCCAGATCGAGCGCGGCGAAATCGCCGACAAGGGCAAGAGCCTTGCACGTGCCGGCCGCATCGTTGTTGGCCTTCAGGGCGCACTGGACTTCGACAAGGGTGGCGACATCGCGCGCAACCTGAACGACCTGTATGCGTACGTGACCCGCCGCCTGTTCCATGTGAACGCGCACAACGATCTCGACGCACTGAAGGAAGTGCACAACCTGATGAGCGAGATCCGTGGCGCATGGCAAATGGTGCCGCAGCTGGTGCCGCCGGCAGCCCGCAAACCGGTCCTGAACTGAGGACCGTCGCGGGGTCAGCCCCGCAAGAATTTGGCAACACCGATTCAGCAATACCGATTCAGCAACGTAATCTCCCATCCCGCAGCGCGCTGCGGGATTTTTTTTGCCTGCGTGCTCGCCCCCATTCCCGCGCCTCTCCCGCCCCCTGCCGGGTGCGCAAAAGTTCCTTCCGGTTAATATAATCGCGACTTCCGGCCCGAATCGTCGCCCGTGTGAACGGGCTGACACGGTTTTTGCATTAACACAGGTCACTTCAAGCAACCCTGGAATGCAAAGCTCGATGACCACCGTACAAAATTCGTCAGTCAACGCCGCCAGTCACGCCAAAAAGCCTGAAAAATCAGGCCGTTACGGCGCGCATGGCGCAAGCTCCGACGGCTTCGCGAATGCCTTCGGCGACATGTTCAGCGCGATGGCGGCCGGCACCATGCGGCAAGATCTTGCCGCTGCGGCAGACGGCAAAGGCAAGGCTTCACCGGTCGGACTGGCGTCCGAAGTGCTGGGGCCGGCCGTGCACATCATTACCACCGCTGCCTCGGTCACCAGCGACGACAGCCTGAAGGCTTTCGCGCGCGCGCAGGGCATGGATGAGAACGCCCTGTCCCTCATCTTCGGCAACCAGCCGCCGGCCAATGACGCCAGCGCCACCGATGCCGGCCTGGGCCTCCAAGGCACGGGCTTCGGCTTCGGTGCCGATGGCGCCTTCAGTAGCGGTGGCCTGAACGGCGACGGGCTCGACCCGGCACTGGCCAAGGCCAAGGCCGATGCAGCCGCGACGGCGGCGGCCGGCGCTGCCGGCACCAACAGTCTCGATCTCGGCCCCGAAGCCAGCCTGCGCTGGTCGCTGGGCGAGACCCCGGCCCAGTCGACCCAGGACGCGCAGGCTCCGCAATTCATGTTCGGCCTCAACGGCATGCGCGCGATGCTGTCGGCCGCCGATGCCAAGCAGGCCGCGGCGACCCAGCAGGTCGAACAGGCCGCCACTCCGGAATCGGCGCACCAGACGCTGGCCGCCAGCCTGATCCTGGGCGCCAGCGAAGCCAGCCAGTTCGCGCGCCGGCTGCAAATGAAGCAGCTGACCGCACCCAAGGCTGACAAGATCGACGCCCCGGCCCGCTTCTCGCTGGCCAGCGGCGCCCTCGGCGCCGAGGCCGCCGAGGCGGAGGAGACTGCGGCACAGGTCGAGACCCTGGTGCTGGACGCCAACCTGACCGATAGCGACGCGCAGCTGCTCTGGCAGCACCGCCAGTCCGAAGGAAAGATGAACAGCGGCCAGCAGGCCGGTGCCGGCGGCAGCGCGGCCGCGGCCGAGCGCAGCAACATCGACCTGCGCACCGAGCAGTACGAGCGCCTGTCGGAAAGACTGGCCGAATCGCTGGGCCAGCGCCTCGCGGCCCAGATCGCCAAGGGCGAGTGGAAGGTCGAAATGGCGCTCCACCCATCCGAGCTGGGCAACATCGACGTCAAGCTGCAGATGAACAAGGGCCAGCTGGAAGCGAATTTCAGCGCCAGCCATCCGGCCACCCAGGCCCTGATCGCGGACGGCCTGCCCAAGTTGAAAGAGATACTGGCACAACTGGGCATGGAAGTTGCTTCGATGCAGGTTAACGTAAGGCAACAAGGCCAAAATGGCGGAAATCCGACACCCCGGCGCGAGCCATCGGGTGTCGCCGGCGTCAGCAGCAAGCGCGGCGACGACGGAAAAGCCACAGCAGCCGCGACGCCTGCACCCCGCTCCGGCGGGATCACGAACGACGGGCTGGACTTGCTGGCCTGAAGAACAAGCAAATAAGAACACTCTGGATCCTTGGAGGATGTGATGGCTGAAGAAGCAGCAGCACCGGCAACGGAAGAACAAGCCGAAGGCGAACCGAAAAAGAAAGGCCCGCTGATCAAGATCATCTTGATGGTGGTGGCCGTCCTGCTGATCATCGGGGCATCGGTTGCCGGCACCCTGCTGGCCACCGGTTTCTTCTCGAAGAAGGAAAAGGCCCAGGAAGCGGTTGACGCCCAACTCGACAAGCTCGAAGGCGATCACGGCGGCGGTCATGGTGACGGCCACGGCGACGCCAAGGGCGACGGTCATGGCGATGGCCATGGCGACGCGAAGAAGGACGACGGCCACGGCAAGCCGGGCGCCGAGCCGCCGCAAAAAGAACTCGTCTCGCCGGAGGCGGACAACCAGCGCTGGAAGTTCAACTACTACGCGCTCGAAAAGCCGCTGCTGTCGAACGTCGCCGGCTCGCGCAAGGTGATGCAGGTCACGCTGACCATCATGACCCACTACGACGACCGCGTGATCAAGAACGTCAAGACGCATGAACTGGCACTGCGCGCCGGCATCCTGGATGTGATGCGCCAGAAGACCGAGGCCGATCTTCGCGAACCGGACTTCCGCAAGCAGCTGGCCGAGGAAGTGCGCCTGACCATCAACTCCCTGCTCGAGAAGTACGAAGGCTTCGGCGGCATCGAGGAAGTGATGTTCACCGAATTCGTCGTCCAGTAAACAAGTACACCTACGAGCAAGCACGGAAGATCGCGCCATGGCTGATATGAGCAACCTGCTGTCACCGGAAGAACTCGCTGCCCTCGCCCAGGGCATCGACGACGGCTCCATTGCCATCGACACCGGCTTCAACCTGACCACGCGGGTCAAGAAGCACGACCTCGCCAGCGAGGACAGCACACTGGGCGTGAACACCTCGTCGATCGAAATGATCAACGAGCGTTTCGTGCGCCTGTTCCGCATGGGTCTGATGGACGTGCTGCGTACCAGCCCGCGTATCAACCCGTCGCGCGCGCAGATCGTGCGCTTCGGCGATTACCTGAAGGACCTGCGCCCGCCGCTGGCCGTCAATACCATCCGTATCAATCCGCTGCGCGGGTTCTCGCTGGTGACGATCGAGCCGACGCTGGTCTTTTCGGCGCTCGACAATTTCTTCGGTGGTTCGGGTTCCGGCATGCCGGGCACCCCGCGCCGCCGCGCAACCGACAAGGAAGGCGAACCGCTGCCAGCCAACTGGCTGCCGCCGACCCGGATGTTCACGCCGACCGAGTCGCGCATCATCAAGATCATCCTCGAAGTCTTCTTCCGCTCGCTGAAGGAGGCCTGGGCCCCGCTGCTGCCGGTGGAATTCGAGCACGTCGGTTCCGAAATCAACCCGCAGTTCGCGCAGATCGCCGACGAAAACGACCTGGTCATCATGTCGCGTTTCGAGACCGAGAGCGTGGGCGGCACCAAGGGCTTCGTCGACCTCGTCTATCCGTATGCGTCGCTCAAGCCGCTGCGCGACCTGCTGCGCAACCGCGTGCAGGCCGATGGCAGCGAAGAGTCCGACATGAAGTGGCGCAATGAACTGACGACGGCCGTCGGCGACTCGCAGCTCGAGCTGCAAGTGCTGCTGGGCACCGTCATCGATGACTATGCGCGCGTCAAGCAACTGAAGGAAGGCGACCTGCTGTTCTTCAAGAAGCCGGAACTGGCCACCATGCTGATCGGCGGCCTGCCCGCCTTCGAATGCCAGGTCGGCATGGCCGGACCGAACGTGGCGGTGCGCATCGAAAAAGCCACCAGCCCCGAAACCCTTTAAGTCCCTTTAAGACCCTCACATTGAACGGGGAAGCATCATGAGCGATATCACTGAACAAGACACCATCATGGCCGAACCGCTGGGCGGCGCGATGCCCGACCATCACATCAACCCCGAGGTGCTGCAAAACATCTCGGTGGCGATCAAGGTCGAAGTGGGCCGTACCAAGATGAAGATTCGCGACCTGCTGCGCCTGACGCAAGGCTCGGTGGTCGAGCTCGAGCGCATCGCCGGCGAGCCGCTGGACCTGCTGGTCAACGACACCGTCGTCGCGCAGGGCGAAGTAGTGCTGGTCAATGACCGCTACGGCATTCGCCTGACCCGCGTCGTTCCGGCGTCGGACCGCATGAAGAACCTGTAAGCTCAGGCCTCTTCCCTTTTACAGAAAGCCGCCCATGCACGCCACCGACTGGTTGTCCTTCAGCTTCAGCTTTGCGATCGTACTCGCGCTGCTTGGCGCGCTGCTGTACGGCCTCAAGCGCCTGCAGAGCGGCAACCTGCTCGGCATGCCGCAGCGTCGCATCCGCATCCTCGAAAGCACCTCGCTGGCGCCGCGCCAGAAGCTGGTGCTGGTGCGCGTGAAAGACCAGGAACTGCTGCTGGGCGTGACCGTGCAACAGATCAGCACGCTGGCCAGCTTCGCGGCCACCGGCGACGAGCCGGCCCCGGAAGTGACCGCTGCCGACCTCAATGGCAATAATCATCTTGCGCCGCTGGCGCACAAGCTGGCCGAGCTGCTGAAGTCCGTCAAGGACAAGCCGGCCGACGTTCCCAAACCGCCGCACGCCGGCGAAGACAAGGCCTGACCATGGCACGCCGCCTGCCCCAACTGTTCAAACTGGCCTCGCTGTTCGCGCTGCCTGCACTGTTCGCGCTGGCGCTGGTGCTGCCCGCGTCGGCATTTGCCGAAGGCATGCCGGTCGTGACCGTCGCCACCGGCAAGGGCGGCGTACAGAATTATTCGCTGACCCTGCAGCTGCTGGCGCTGATGACGGTGCTCACGCTGCTGCCGTCGATGCTGCTGATGATGACGGCCTTCACCCGCATCATCATCGTCTTCTCCATCCTGCGCCAGGCGCTCGGCACCGGCCAGACCCCGCCGAACCAGGTGCTGGCCGGCCTTGCGCTGTTCCTGACCCTGTTCATCATGCAGCCGGTGATGACGGACGTGTACAACAACGCGATCCTGCCGTACATGAACCAGGGCATGCCCTTCGAGCAGGCGCTCGAAGAAGCCGAGAAGCCGATCCGCGGCTTCATGCTGGCCCAGACCCGCGAAGAAGACATCGCGATGTTCATGGAAATTTCGCGCAACAAGACCCAGCTCGAAGGCCCGGAATCGGTGCCCTTCACGACGCTGGTGCCGGCCTTCGTGACCTCGGAACTCAAGAGCGCGTTCACCATCGGCTTCCTGATTTACATCCCCTTCGTCGTCATCGACCTGATCGTGTCCAGCGTGCTGATGTCGATGGGCATGATGATGCTGTCGCCGATGATGATTTCGATGCCGTTCAAGCTGATGCTGTTCGTGCTGGTCGACGGCTGGAGCATGCTGATGGGATCCCTCGCCTCCAGCTTCGCGATGCCCTGACCGGCAAAGAACAAAGACTCAGAACAGACAGCGACAAGTACAAGGACAAATCATGGAAATCTCAACCGTCGTCGACCTTGGCCGCTCCGCCCTGTGGGCCGTGGTGCTGATCGCCTCCCCGATGCTGGTCGTCGCGCTCGGCGTGGGCCTGTTCATCGGCGTGCTGCAGGCAGCGACCTCGATCAACGAGCAGACCCTGTCCTTCATCCCGAAACTGCTGGCCCTGGGCCTGACGCTGGCGCTGTTCGGCGGCTGGCAGCTCGGCATGCTGGTCGATTACACCCGCAGCATCTACCAGCGGATTCCCGCGATGTTCTCCTGACGCCGGACCGGCGCAGGACGCACTGACCTGACCAGAAACGAAGCCCACGACGCCATGACGCTGCTTGCTGCCGACATCGTTGAGCGCTTCTACACCTTCCTGTGGCCGATGCTGCGCATCTCCGCGCTATTGATGGCGGCCCCGCTGTTCTCGCTCGATGCGCTGACCCTGCGCATCCGCATCATGCTGGCGCTGGTCATTACCTTCCTGATTTACCCACTGGTCGACTGGCCCGTCATCGATCCCATCAGCGCGCAAGGCATGCTGGAGATCGTCAACCAGCTGTTCATCGGCGGCATGATGGGCCTGATGCTGCAGTTCGCAGTCGGCGCGATCGTGATCGCCGGCCAGAGCATCGCCGGCTCGATGGGCCTGTCGATGGCCTCCATGATCGATCCCAACGTCGGTAACGTGCCGGTGATCTCGCAATTCCTGCTGATCATGAGCACGCTGATCTTCCTCGGCTTCGGCGGCCACGTGATCATGATCTCGATGCTGGTCGACAGCTTCACGTCAGTCCCGATCGGCAAGTTCATCCTCGGCCAGGTCGCGTTCGGCAAGGTGGTCGCGTGGAGCAGCATGATGTTCCTGGGCGGCGTGCTGATCGCGTTGCCGGTGATGGTGTCCCTGCTCTTCATCAACATCGGCCTCGGCATCGTGACCCGTGCCGCGCCCAGCCTGAATATTTTCTCCGTCGGCTTCCCCGCATCCATCGCCGCCGGTTTTCTTGTCCTGATCCTGTCGCTCGAAAGCATAGGCGGCCGCATATCGTGGCTGTGGATGCAGGCTTTCAGCCACGCGAAGGATCTCGTCGGATTGGTGAACTGAGATGTCAGGCGGCTCCGACGAAGACAAGACCGAAGAACCTACAGCGCGCAAGCTGTCCAAGGCCAGAGAAGAAGGACAGGTTGCGCGTTCCACCGAATTGCCGGCTGCCGCGGTCACGATCGCGGCGCTCGGCATGCTGTACCTGACCGGCGACTGGCTGGTCAAGAAGCTGGCCGAGGCCTTCGTGTCGGGCTTCCATTTCGATCGCAAGCTGGTGCACTCGCCCAACCTGCTGCCGGCCATCTTCGGCCACGAAATGTTCGAGGCCTTCATCCTGATCGCGCCGCTGATGATCCTGACTGCCGTGGTCGCGATCGCGGCCTCGGGCGCGACCGGCGGCTTCCTGTTTGCGTCCAAGGCCATCATGCCGAAGACGGACAAGCTCAATCCCCTGAATGGCATCAAGCGCATGTTCGGCACCCGCGCCTGGGTCGAGCTCGGCAAGGCACTGCTGAAATTCGTGCTGGTGTCGGGCGTGGTCGCCTACGTCCTGTATGACAACATATCGACGCTCAATGAAATCGGCCGCATGTCCTTCGAGCCCGGCATCGCGGTGGCTGGCAAGCTGCTGTCGAAGTCCGCGCTGATCATGGCCTGCTCGCTGATCGTGATCGCGATGATCGACGTCCCGTTCCAGCGCTGGCAGTTCATGAAGCAGATGCGCATGTCCAAGCAGGAAATCAAGGACGAGATGAAGGACATGGAAGGCCGTCCCGAAGTCAAGGCGCAGATCAAGCGCCGCCAGCGCGAGATGGCCAACGGCCGCATGATCGACCGCGTCAAGGACGCCGACGTCATCATCACCAACCCGGAGCACTTCGCCGTCGCGCTGTCGTATGATCCGAACGGCGACAGCGCCCCCATCCTGCTGGCCAAGGGCTCGGACGAGATCGCCGCCCGCATCCGCGAAGAGGCGACCAGGCACGGCATCGAGATCTTCCGCGCCCCGCCGCTGGCGCGTGCGCTGTTCTACACCACCGAGATCGAGCAGCCGGTGCCCGAAGACCTGTACTATGCGGTCGCGCAGGTGATCGCCTATGTGTTCAACCTGGCCAGCGTGCGGCCGGGGGCCGCGCCGGTGCAAAAGCCCAATCCCAAGGTGCCGAAGAACATGCAGTTCGATGCCGACGGCAGGCTCGAAAATGAAGAGGCCACGACGTGACCGACATGGAAAACCCTATGAGCAACGATACCGTCGGCAACGACGGTATTTTCCTTCGTGCTGCCGACCGCGCGCGCTTCGATTACCTGATGCGCGCCATCCGCGAAGACAGCGCATCGGTGGCGCTGTCCTCCGACAATGACGGCGTGCTCGACCATTACGGCCGGCTGGTGCTGGCCAAGCTGCGCAAGACCGACGGCCTGCAGATCGAGGTCTTCCTGCCACAGAACACCGAAGCCCTGCTCGAGCGCTACAACCAGATCCTGGCCGGCCTGTCGATCGAGGATGCGCGCAAGGCCAGCGGCTCCCCTGCCCCGCGCCGCGTGCTGCTCGCGCATGACGCGAAGGCGCTGTCGACCCGCGACCTGCAACTGCTGGCGCGGCTGGTGCAGGACTTCCCCGGTGCGAACGTGTCGCTGGTGCTGCTGGTCGACAAGGCCGGCACCAAGCTGCACGAGCGCACGCTCGAAGGCTTCGGCCAGCGCCTGCTGCGCTGGCCGGTGGAAGCGCCGACCCGCAGCGAAGGCGATGCCTTGCTGAAGGTGGCGCGCGCGATGGGCTTCGAAGTCGAGGCCAAGAAAGTACTGGCAGCGACCGGCTATGCCGAAATCAAGATCGCGCAGAAAAAAGACAAGGCCAAGGCCGAGCCCGATGCCGCCCAGGTGCGCTTCGAGCAGCAGCTGGCCGCCGCCCGCAAGGAACGCGACGAACTCGACAACGCCGAGCGCGCAGCGCAGGAAAAGGCGAGCCTGCAGGAATCGCTGGGCCGCACCGAGCCCTCGCTGGATGGCCCGGCCCCCACGGGCAAGCTGTTCACGCCGGCCACTCCCAAGGGCCGCTCGCTGCTGAACACGGCCGCGCGCTGGGTCGCCGCGCTGGTGCTGCTGCTGGCCGTGTCGATCGGCGTGATCGTCGCGCTGTTCCCGCTGCGTATGTCGCCGCTGCTGGCCAATTCGCCGATTCTGAAGGAAACCCTGCCCCCGTGGGCGATGGACATGGTGGTGTCGATGGTCGGCAAGCCGCCGGCCGCGGTGCTGGAAGAAAGCAAGGCCGAAGCGGCCAAGGCTACAGTTCCGGCCGCTGGCGCCGATTTACCGAAAGACGACATGGCTTCGGCGGCGGCAGCCCCGGAGGCGGCAGCAGGCGCTGCGACGGCCCCGACTGCAGCAACGACCGGTACACCGACGGCGGCCATGGCTGCTGCAACGACTGCAACTAATGGCGCGGCACCGGCCAACCAGGCTGGCCCGGCTGCGGCTGCGGCTACCACGGCGGCACCGGCGGCTGCGGCTGCTGCCCCGGTCGATGCCAAGGGCCTGCCGGTGAAGACCGATGCAGGCAAGGCAGCACCGAGCAAGGGCGAGCCCGCGAAGGCCGAGCCGGCCAAGGTCGACGCGAAGAATGAAGTGAAGACGGAAGTGAAAGCCGACACGAAGGCCGACGCGAAGACTGACCCGAAGACCGACCCGAAAGCGGATGCCAAGGCCGATCCGAAAGCGGATCCGAAGGCAGCCGCAGCGAAGCCGGCATCGGCAGCTGATGCGCTGGCGCCGCGCTCGGAGACCGGCGTCGATGCAGCTGTACGCGCAGCGATGACCGGCAGCTTCTTTGTCCAGCATGTATCGCTGGGCTCGATGGCCGAAGCCCAGGAATGGCGCGCGCAGTACCGCGCGCTGTCGGGCGCGAAGATTGTCGCCGTGAATACGCAGGACAAGGGCATCAAGTTTGCAGTGATCTCCGGCCCCTTCGCCGACCGCAAGCAAGCTGAAGCCTTTGCCGCCAAACCGGGCGTGCCCGCAGACCCGTGGCTGCGCCCGGTGAAGTCGCTGCAAGGCGCGCTGCTGGGCAGCAGCCGCTGATAGTCAGCGCACGAGAGGAAAGCAGGAATGTCGAACCAAGAACACACCCAGATTTTCCGCGGCGATAACCAGCCGCCGGAAATCGGCATCGCAGAGACGGGCGGCCCGGCGCAGCGCCGGCGCCCTGCTGCGCCGTCGGACCAGCGCAGCCTGCACGACCAGACCAACGGGCACGCGGACCAGCGCAGCCTGCATGACCAGTCGCATGGCGCGTCGGATACGCGCCAGCTGAATGACCACCGCGATGAGCTGGCTGACCTTCGCCAGTTGCATGATGCGTCGGGTGCATCCGAGCTGCGCAAGATGGATGACGCCGCCGGTGGCCCGTCGGTCCAGCACAGCATGACGGATGCCGACGGTGTGATCGATGCGCAGTACGCGCACGATGGCGCCGGTCCGTCCGACCAGCGCAGCATGGCGGATGCCGATGGCGTCGTCGATGCGCAGCACGCGCACGATGGCCACGGTCCGTCCGAGCAGCGCAGCGTTAACGACTCCGAGGGCCTGGTCGATACGAACCACGCGCATGATGGCGCCGGCCCGTCCGAGCAGCGCAGCATGCAGGATGCACAAGGCCTGGTCGATGCCATCCTTGCGCATGATGCGCAGGGCCCGTCGGATCAGCGCAGCATGAGCGACGCCCAGGGACTGGTCGATACGCGCCATGCACAGGATGCCGCAGGCCCTTCCCTGCAACGCCAGATGCAGGACGCCACGCACGCGCCGGCCGCAGCGCCCAAGCGCCAGGCGCACAGCTTCCATGACGACGAAGAGCCGGAGCCGGAAGCGAATGCCGGCATGGTTACGCTGAACAGCGCCGGCGAAGTGGTCGAGCCCGACCCCGCAGAAGCCCCGGCAGCCGCGCAGGTCCAGGCGCCGGTCTCGGACGCCGACCTGACCTTCAAGGTCGAGGAAGCTGCGACCCCGTGGGCGCTGTCCATCCACCTGGAAGCACGGATTGCGAGCCTGACGGAATCGACGGCAAAAGTGAATGAACAGCTTGGCGGTCTCGAAGACTCGATCAAGCGACTTGCGAAACGGATCGGAAAATGAGCGACGACGCAAAAGACGACAAGGCACCGGAAGCAGCAGCGGGCGATGGGTTCACGCCTGCGCCCACGCCACCGGCCGTGAGCCCGGAAGAAGCCGCTGCGGCCGAGGCCGCTGAAGCCGAGGCTGCGGCTGCAGCTTCGATCAGCGCCGCTGCCTCCAAGATCGGCCCCAGTTTCGCCGGCCAGATGCCGGACGGCACGATCCCGGTCGCGCATGACACCGCCAAGCGCGCGCTGGAAGCGGTGCAGGTGCTAGTCGAGAACAACCGCTCGGCATCACAGCAGCTCGAATCGCTGATGACGATCGTGCTCGATGCCGCGGAAGTGGCAAACCGTTCCGCATCGGCCGTGGCCACCACCGGCAGCCATGTGAACAAGGCGGCCGAAAAGCTGATCGATGGCGCACAGCGCACGTCGATGCAGGCCAAGGTCGTGCTGGCGCTGGCCGGCACGGTGCTGGTCGGTTGCGCCGGCGTTTTCAGCTTCATGAGCGTGCAGCTGCAGAACAAGGTGTCGCAGCTCGACGAAATGATGCTGGCCGTCGGCAAGCGCGCGGTTGACCTCAAGCGCCGCATGGAGAGCATGGATGACATCCATCAGGCGCTGGAAGAACTGAAGCTGGCGCAAGAAAACACGCAGTCGGTGCAGGAAGCAATCGAGTCCAAGATCGCGAAACTGTCCGAGGTGCCGCACCCGCCGGCCCGCCCGGAGCCCAAGGCAGCGCCAGCTGCCGCAGCCCCCGCTCCGGCCGTCAAGGACCCGGCTGCCGCGGAAGCTGCAGCGAAGAAGGCCGAGGCCGCCGCGAAGGCTGAAGCCGCGCGCGTGGAGCGCGCACGCGCCGAAGCAGCGCGTGTCGAAGCGCAGAACAAGGCCTTGCTGCAGCAGCTGACCGCGCTCGACGGCATGCTGAAGGACCAGTCGCGCGCCGTGAAGGACCTGTCAGGTCAGTTCAACAAGCTCGAAGGTTCGGTCGCCAACGTGCAGAGCGTGAAGAAGGATGTGGAAGCGCTGGCCACCCAGCAGAAGCTGCGCGAAAAGGAAATGGCCCAGGAACTGGCCGCCGCCAACGCACGCCGCGACAAGGAACTGAAGGACAAGGAGCGCGAACTGGCCCGTGAGCGCGAACGCGCACGCGAGATCAGGGAAGCGAAGGAACGCGAGCTGGCACGCGAACGCGAACAGGCTGCGAAGGACCGTCAGGCCGCCGAGGCTGCCGCGAAGGAGAAGCGCGACGCCGCCATCACTTACAGCAAGGATGCGAAGCAGAAGACGGCCGATGCGACGGGCGGTGCGACCGGCGGTGCCCCGAGCTACCGGCAGCCGAAGGCCGAGCAATAAGGCCGCCATGCCGAATGAAAATGCCTCCCGACGGGGAGGCATTTTTTTTGCCGCCGGGACGTGCAACCCGGGCGCGAGGCACGGACTGCCGGGATTCCGGGATTCCGGGATTCCGGGATTCCGGGATTCCGGGATTCCGGGATTCCGGGATTCTGATTCGGTGGTCTTGCTGGCAGCTGCTTATTTCACGTCGCTCATCGCCGCATCGCGGGTACTGGCCGGATGATCGTTGGCTCGATCGCCCATCAGCCACCACGCCGCCAGCGTGACTGCACCGATCAACAGCACCGCCGTCACCAGAAACAAGCGGACCGCCAGGAAGCGCGAGGCTTTGTCATTGCCGTCGTTGAGACGGTCAATCTGCTCGCCGATTTCGCCACTCTTGCGGTCGACTTCGTCGAAACGCTGTCGCGTTGCATCAACCCGCCCGCGGGCCGCGTTCATTCTCTGATCCATTGCTACGTGTTGTCGCTTGTTGTCGCTTGTTGTCGATTAAAGGTGGTAGACGCAGTTCGTGCAGCGCCCTTGCGCCGCTTCAGATCGGCGAATCGGCCGGCGCGCCTTCGCGCTGCCGGATCTCGGCCGCCGTCATCGCGGTCAAGCCCAGTCGCCGGCTGGCCGGGCTGGAGAACAGCGCAAAATCGCGCAGGAAAACAATGCGGCTCCCGGCGCGCAACAGCGAGCTGGCCATCGCTTCGGAAAACTGCGACCACTCGCTGGCCAGCTGGTGCGTGAGCCCGATACCGATCTGCGGTGTCGCGCTGGCCAGGATGTCGCACTCCTGCAGCAGCATCGCCATGCAGCCGAAATCATCGAGGTCGAACGGCCGACCGCGCATGGCTTCGTGATGCGGGCGCACGCGAGTCGGGTCGGTCATCAGGATCAGCTCGCCCACTCGGGCGCGCAAGGGCTCCGGTATGCCGGCAGCCTGCATCAACGGCTGCAGCGCGCTGACGGATTGGCGTTCGATCTCGCCGGGGAACTGGTTCACCTTGCCAGTGTGCCGGAAATCATGGCCCAGCATCGCCAGCATCAGCACCCATTCGGCTTCGCTGGGCGCGCTGTCGGGCGCGCGCTGCTGCTCGGCGCGGGTCGCCAGCAGCAGACAGGTCATGCTGCACAGGGTGTCGGCGATATGCAGCCGATTGTGATACGCGAGCTCGCTGCCCTGCTGCTGGCGTTGCACGCCATCGTCTTCGATGGCCGCCGCGACGAGCGCAACGCCATCGCGCAGCGCGCGCACCGAATCTGACAGCGACAGGTCGTCACGGTAGCCAAGTTGCCGCAGGCAGTCCGAGGCAATCGTGGGAAGCCCGACCCAGGCATGCGGCCATGACTGGCGCAGCCGCGCGAGGCTGGCCTGCAAGTCGACCCAGGACGAGGAAGGGTTTTCCATCACTGTCAAAGTTTTCTTTGAGAAACTCTTTTGAATTATAACAGCCGGTTTTTTGCGCAAAACTGCGCAATTTCACCGCTTTTTCATGACTTTGCGACGCTGGTTTGCAAGTGAAAGCAAGAATTGCTAAGCTTGCCCGCCAGAAATATCTCGGCCTGCCGCGCATGCAGCGCGGGCAGCCGACGCAAGTAGCGACAAAGCCCGGACCCTGCCGGAACAGCGAGAGGTCACTGATTGAACAATGAAATAACGGCCAGCTTCGGGGTCGACATCGAACACCTGCACAAGCTTGGCGCGGTGGATCCGTATTCGAAGCAAAGCCTGGAGCTGTATGCGTCCGGCAAGCTGGTCAGCAACGAGCGCTTGTACTTCACCTTGTGGGGCTGCTCGGAGTTGAACATTTCGCTGTTCGATCCGAAGGCACGCATCTGCACGGCCGGCCAACCGGCGGAATCGGCTTACTTTATCGTCAGCGGCACGGCGCTCGGGATTCAAGGCAGCCACATCTACCGGCTCGGCCCGGGCAGCGTGATCGGCCTGGCCGAGGGCATTGCCGGCATCGATTATGTGATGACGGTGATTGCCGTTACTGCGGTGCAGGTGCGCGTGATGCCGCTGGGCTCGATCAACCTTCTGATCCAGAACATGGCTTCCGGCCTGCGCGGCATCATCCGGTCGCTGGTGATGCGTACCCTCAAACTTCCGAAGCCGACGCCGCAACTGCTATGAACAATTTTGTCGAAGTGTCCCTGCCCAAGGGCACGGTCCTGTTCGAGGCAGGCGCGCCGGCCGACAAGCTGTACCTGATCCAGTCGGGCGCGATCGGCATGGCCGACAAGAACGGCAAGGTCTTCGTCACCTTGAAGGAAGGCGAATCGTTTGGCGAGCAGGCGATGCTGCAGGGCGGCATTCGCGGCGCGACGGCGATTGCCGTCGAGGATTCGGTGTGCCAGGAAATTACGGTCGATGCCCTGCGCGACATGCTCAGCCACAAATCGCCGATCCTGATTGCGGTGTTCGAGGGCCTGATGCTGCAGCAGAACATGCACAACGACCTGCGCAACAAGGTCAACGGCTGAGAGGGCAGCGTTCAGCTTTCAGCTTTCAGGCTTCTGCCTTCAACCGCCGTAGGCATCCACCAGTACTTCGATGCGGCGATTCTTTGCCCGGCCTTCGCGGCTGTCGTTCGGCGCCACTGGTCGCGTGTCGGCCATGCCGCGCACGACCACCCGCTCGCGCGGCACGCCCGCATTGCCGGTCAGGTAATCCGCCACCGACGCGGCACGCGCGCCGGACAAGTCCCAGTTGGAACGGTAACGGTTGTGGCCCGTCAGCGGTATGTCGTCGGTATGGCCTTCGACGGTGATGCGGCCGCCGCTCTTCGCGATCGACTGGCCAATCTTTTTCAGCATCGGCAGGAAGTCCGGCGACAGGTCGGCGCTGCCTGAATAGAAACTGCCCTGCACCACCAGACGGATCACGATGCGTTCGCCATCGCGCTCGACCTGCGCTTCGCCGGCTTCGATTTCCTTGGCCAGCATGTCGCGCAACTGGCGGAACTGGCGCGTCGCTTCGGACAGGCGCTCGCTGGTGTCGCCACCTTCGCGCACCTCAACGGGCGTCTCGACCTGCGCCTGCGCATCGGCGATGCGTGCATAGAGGTCGATCAATTCCTGCGGCAGCAAGCCATTGTTACGCTCCGGCAGCTGGATCACCAGGCGGCCATTCTCGGCGCGCAGCTGTATCTTCGTGCCGACCAGGTCGGTGGACAATTCCTTTTGCAATTTGCCGAGGTCTTTGGCCAGCTGCTCGGGCAGCGGCAAGGCTTCTTCGGTGGGTCCGGCTACCAGTTGCGTCTCGGCCGGCTGCGTCTTCACGGTCGGCAGTGCCTCCTTTTCACCCAGCGATTTCTTCAGCGAGCCGGTGACATCGCGGAAGCGGCTCTCGTCGAGCGTGGAGAAGGACAGCACCAGTACGAAGAAGGCCAGCAGCAGCACCACCATGTCGGCAAAGGTGACGACCCACAGCGGCGCGCCGCGACGATGGACGTTCTCGTCTTCCTCGGCATTGAAGCTGTCGAACAGCGACATCGTCGCCCGTGCGGCGTCGTCAGCGTCGTCTTGCGCGGGAGCGTGGGCTGCCATGGACTGATGGGCGGGCGTGGCGGCGGGCGTGGAGGCGGACGTGGGCGTGTGCAACAGCTTCAGCAGGGAGCTGGCGACGCGGTCACGCACGCTCGGCAGCCTCGACAGGAGATGCGTCGGCGCTGTCGCCGTCGGCCGGCAGCAGCGGCGCGTCTGGCTCGGGCAAATGGCCCAGCAGCAGGTCAGGCAGCAGACGCGGGTCGCCGCCCTTGTGCATGAACAGGATGCCGGCCATGGTCAGTTCATAGTTGCGGCGCACGACCTTGCTGCGGCCGATGATCTTCTGCACCAGAGGCCCGAGGATCACGTTGGCCAGGATCGCGCCATACAGCGTGGTCAGCAGCGCCACCGCCATGCCGGGACCGATGGAGCGCGGGTCGCTCATGCCGCCCATCATCAGCACCAGGCCGACCAGGGTGCCGATCATGCCCATGCCGGGCGCGAGTTCTTGCGCATAGCCGAAGAAGTCGCGCGCATGGTCATAGCGGATCTTGACCTCGGTGATCTCGCGCAGCAGCGCATCCTTCAACAGGTTGTGCTCGATGCCATCGACCCACATGCGCGTGGCCTTGGCGATGAAGGGATCGCCGAAATCGCGGTCTTCGAGGGTGATCATCCAGCGGTCGTCATAGCGCGCGACGCGGCCGATCTCCATCAGTTCGTCAATCAGTCCGTTGATGGACACCGGACGCGTGGTCAGCACCTCTTTCGCGGTGCGGTAGGCCCCCTTGAATTCGTCCAGCGAGCTTTTCGCCAGCACGCACAGGAAGGTGCCGCCGAAGACGATGAAGACCGCCGGCAGGTCGAAGAACTGCAGGAAGTGGCCGCCGGTGGCAATGGCGATCAGCAGCAGTGCGCCGCCTACTCCGATCAAGCTGACGATATCCATGGATAGTTTGTGCGAATGATTGCGCGGCCGTGGGCGCAGTGGATTGCGCGGCGCCTCAGGCGGACCGCAGTCGGTACTTGTCGATCTTCTCGATCAGGGTGGTGCGCTGCAGGTTCAGCAGGCGCGCCGTCTTCGATACATTGCCTTGCGCGCGGTCGAGCGCCTGCTCGATGTAGGCGCGCTCGATCTGGGCCATGCGCTCTTTCAGCGACAGGCCCTCGGGCGGCAGCACGGCCCCGCCCTGCGCCAGCATGATGATGTCTTCCACATCGTTGTGCTCGCGCGCGGCAGGCTTGGCCGCCGGCGCGCCGCCGTCGAGGCCGAACATCTGCAGCACGTCGGCCGAGTCGCCATTGTTCGGCACGGGCTGGCCGGGCTCGAGCGTGGCCTCGGCGGTGTCTTCCTGCGCGGCTTCCGGCGGCAGTTCGCCGCCCTTCTCTTCCTGCAGCTTCTGCAAGCCCTTGGGCAGCATGGCTGACGGCACACTGCGCAGTGACAGGCGCTGGCCGGCGAACAGGGTCGAGAAACGATGGATCAGGTTCGACAGTTCGCGCACATTGCCCGGCCAGTCATAGGCCTTCAGGGCTTCCACGAAGTCGGCGGTGAAGGTAATGGCCGTGCCCTTGTGGGCGAACTTCTCCGCATAGTGGCGCGCCAACAGCACGATGTCGTCGCCGCGCTCGCGCAGCGGCGGCGTACGCACCGGCAGCACGTTGAGGCGGTAGTACAAGTCTTCGCGGAAGCGGCCCTCGGCGACTTCCTTCTCCAGGTCGCGGTGGGTCGCGGCCACGACACGCACATCGACTTCGACCGGGCGCGAGGAACCGATCGGGTCGACCGTCCTCTCCTGCAGCACGCGCAAGAGCTTGACCTGCATGTCGAGCGACAGGTCACCGATTTCATCGAGGAACAGCGTGCCGCCGTGGGCCAACTCGAAGCGACCGACGCGGTCGGCCAGCGCGCCCGTGAACGCACCTTTGCGGTGGCCAAAGAGCTCGCTTTCCATCAGATCTTTCGGGATGGCCGCGCAATTGAGCGGAACGAAGTTGGCGTCGGCGCGCGACGACTGATAATGCAGCGCCTGCGCGACCAGTTCCTTGCCGGTGCCGGATTCGCCGTTGATGAGCACGGTCGCGGTCGAGTCCGCGATCGTCTCAATCAGCTTGCGGATCTCGCGCATCGGCGAACTGTTGCCAATGATGGGATTCGGCTGTCGCATGGGCCTTGGGGGATATCCTCGCCAGAGAATGACGGGACGAGCGTTGCAGTCGCAAAAGCGCTGACTCGCACACACTGCCCCTATGTTTCCGAATTGAAACATAGGGGTGCAACACTGTCAACGCGGATGCGGGTTTCTTGTCAGTTTCGGATCGCTTCCGTGGCGGGCGGCCGATGCATCCCGCATCGGGTCGGCACTTTGTTATTCATTCGATATCAATCGACCAGGGAGCTGCGGGCCGCCCTTGCCTTTTGGTCGGTGCATCCATCGACATCCAGGTCATTAGCTGATCCGACAACATTCGAAGGCCGCGGCGCTGGCCATTGCTACAATGCGCGCAAACGACAATCAGGGAGACACTAATGAGCACGGTCGCAGAATTGCGCCGCATCCTGAAAGGCAGCCGCACCATCGCCGTGGTCGGCCTGTCGGCCGACTGGTATCGCCCTTCCTATTTCGCGGCGAAGTACATGCAGGAGCATGGCTTTCGCGTGATTCCGGTCAACCCGAAGTACACCGAAGTGCTCGGCGAACGCTGCTATCCGGACCTGAAATCCATTCCCGAGCCGGTCGACATCGTCGACGTCTTCCGCAAGAGCGAGGACTGCGCGCCCATCGCCCGCGATGCGGTGGCCATCGGCGCCAAGACCTTGTGGCTGCAGATCGGGGTCATCAATGACGAAGCGCGCAAGATTGCCGAGGACGGCGGCTTGTCCGTCGTGATGAACCGCTGCGTGAAGATCGAGTATGCGCGGCTGTTCGGCGGGCTGAACTGGTTTGGCGTGAACACGAAAATCATTTCGGCACGACGCCCGGTCTGAGCCGGCTAGCCTTCCCTTCGCAACGAATTCGACGACTGCTCCCATGGCCCAGGATCCGAACAAAGACCACGACTACGATTTCGACACGCTGTGCCTGCACGCCGGCCAGATGCCCGACGCTGCCACTGGCGCGCGCGCAGTGCCGATCTACCAGACGACCTCGTATGTATTCGACAGTGCCGAGCATGCCGCCAGCCTGTTCAACCTGCAGACCTTCGGCAATGTCTATTCACGGCTGTCGAACCCGACGGTAGCGGTGCTGGAGGAGCGCATCGCCGCGCTCGAGAATGGCCGTGCGGCCGTGGCCACCGGCAGCGGCATGGCCGCGCAGATGATTGCGATGCTCAACATCTGCGAGGCCGGCGACGAGATCGTCGCGGCGCGCACTTTGTACGGCGGCACGATGACGCAACTCGACGTCAATTTCCGCAAGCTGGGCATCAACACCACCTTTGTCGACAGCGACGATCCGGAGAATTTCGCGCGCGCGATCACGCCCAAAACCAGGCTGCTGTATGCGGAGACCATCGGCAATCCGTCGATGAATGTGCTCGACATCGAAAAGGTCGCCGCGATCGCCGCCGCGCATGACCTACCCCTGTTCATCGACAACACCTTCGCCAGCCCTTACCTGTGCCGTCCCTTCGAATGGGGTGCGGCCGTGGTCATGCATTCGGTGACCAAGTTCCTCGGCGGCCATGGCACGACCATGGGCGGCATCATCGTCGAATCGGGCAAGTTCAACTGGGGCAATGGCAAGTTCGCTTCGATGACAGACCCGTCCAAGGGTTATCACGGCGTGCGCTTCTACGAAACCTTCGGCGACTTCGGCTTCACGATGAAATGCCGGATGGAAGGCTTGCGCACCTTCGGCCCGGCGCTGTCGCCGATGAATGCCTTCCTGCTGCTGCAGGGCGTCGAGACCCTGCACCTGCGCATGGAGCGCCACTGCAGCAATACCCTCAAGATTGCGCAATTCCTGTCCGAGCATCCGAAGGTGTCGTGGGTGAATTACCCGGGGTTGAAGAACAACCGTTATTACGACCTCGCGCAGAAATACCTGCCCAAGGGCGCCGGTGCGGTACTGTCCTTTGGCGTCAAGGGTGGCGCTGCGGCCGGACAGAAGTTCATCGAGAGCGTCGAATTCCTGTCGCACCTGGCCAATATCGGCGATGCGAAGACCCTGGTCATTCACCCGGCTTCGACCACCCACCGGCAGTTGTCCGAAGAACAGCAGGTCGCCGCCGGCGTGCCGCCCGACCTGATCCGCCTTGCAGTCGGCATCGAATCGGTCGACGACATCCTGTGGGACATCGACCAGGCACTGGCCAAGACCTGATGCCGCATTGCACACTCTGCGCTGCGACCGTAGACTAACGTTTTCATCAACCTCCAAGAAGCAAGAAAGCCCGCACCATGAAGAACCTGTTCATCGCCCTGCTCACCGCCTTACTCGCTCAGGCCGCCTCGGCCGGCGCACCGCCGAAGGTTGATCCGAATGCGCCGCCGACCGAGTACTACGTCGAGCCGACCGAGCAAGCACAGCCGAAAAAGGCCGTCAAAAAAGCCAAGGCTGGCGCCAAGGCCGACAAGAAGGCCGGCGAAGGCAAGCAATAAGCCGCTGCCCGCCCTGCTACACAAAACGCCCCGCCCGCCGGGGCGTTTTTCATGGCGCGGCCGGCCGGAGGCTGGCCGGCCCGGGGGCTGGATGGAGTAAGGAATAGGGTCTGGCTGTGGGTGTCCTGCGATCCGGGAGCCAAGAATGTATGTTTGGCCTCAATGGCAACACTTTATTGATTTGTATAATGTTTGGCGTTACAGTAGCTCTTAGCAGGCCAACCACAACCCCAATCCTCGGGAGGAAGCATGAAAGCCAATGTCGGAAACATGGACCGCACGCTGCGCATCATCGCCGGTATCGTCCTGATTGCACTGACCCTGATGAACCTGATTGGCCCCTGGGGCTGGCTGGGCATCGTCGCAATTGCCACCGGCGTGATGCGCTTCTGCCCTGCCTACCCGCTGCTGGGCATCTCGACCTGCAAGGCCTCCACCGCAGATGAGCCGCCCGCCGCATGAGCAAAGGTTTTTCCAATCCCCAGCAGACTTGGGACAAGCGCTTCGAAGTCGACGAATACATCTTCGGCACCGCACCGAACGTGTGGCTGGCCGGCCATGCCGGCCTGCTGACGCCGGGCATGCGCGTGCTGGCCGTCGCGGATGGCGAAGGACGCAACAGCGTCTGGATGGCACAGCACGGCTTGCAGGTCGATGCCTTCGACATCTCGCCAGTCGGCGTGGCCAAGGCGAAGAAGCTGGCGGCCAACGCCGGTGTCGATGTGAATTACAGCATCAGCAGCGTCGAAGACTGGCCGTGGAAAGTGGGGGAATATGATGCGGTGGTCGCGATCTTCATCCAGTTCGCCGATCCCGATACACGCGCGACCCTGTTCAAACGGATGAAGTCTGCATTGAAGCCCGACGGCCTGATCCTGCTACAGGGCTACACACCGAAACAACTCGAGTACAAAACCGGTGGCCCGCCGCTGCTCGACCATCTGTATACCGAGGACATGCTGCGCGCAGCCTTCGGCGACATGGACATCAGCGAGATGCGCTGCTACGACGACGTGCTGACCGAAGGCACGCAGCACAGCGGCCAGTCGGCCGTAGTCGGCATGGTGGCGCGCAAGACCTTCGGCTGCAATTTCAGCTGATCGAAGCAAGCCACGTCAACGCTCATGGCCGGACCGTCGTCCGGCCATTTTTTTGCCTGCCGTGAGCACCGGTCGATAACAGTGCAGGACAGCTCGATGAGCGATTAACTGATTGATTCAGGCAGTCCGCCCAGCTTCGGTATCTGCTGGCGAGTCCGGATAGAGGACATCGGATTCTGTACGTATGCGCGTGCGGGCCAGTCCCGGCCATCCGATTCCCACTCGACAAGGACCTCGCTGATGTATTCCACGAATTCCAAGCTACCGATCACCTCGACCACTGTCGTCAACACGGAGACGCCAAGGCCGGCCCAGCCACGCCCTGCGGACCCATTCGGGTTGCAAATGAGCAATCGCCGCGCCCCTGCGGATCCGCGGGAGCATGACGCCTCCGACATCGAACTGTCCAGCTCGGAGCCGCGATTTGAAGTGCGCCACTTCCCTGACGCCAGCGACTCCGCCAGCGAGGTGATTGTCATCGACGGCACGAAGCTGGTCGCGGACGAAGCCACCCAGGCGTTGCAGGATGCGCTGGTCGATGCCGACCTTGATCGCCTGAAGGACATCCTCGCCCATCAGCCGTCGCTACTGAACCGCCCGATTGCCTTGCTGAAATGCACGCCGCTGGTCGCGGCCATCGAAATGAAGCGAACGGACATCGTGGACTACCTGCTGTCCCTCCCCACTATCGACCTTGATGCGCGCGGCAGTTCCGGGCAAACGGCACTGCATGCGGCCTGCAGCGGCGGCGAAGTCGGACTGGCCAGGCGTTTGCTGCGCAGTGGCGCCAAGGTCAATACCTGTGACGGCTACGGCACGCCGCTGATTGCCGCCTGCAAGCATGGCGACCCGGCGCTGGTGAAGAAGCTCCTGAAACGGACCAGCAAGGCGCTGCTGGATTTCCGCCCCTCGGGCGGACACACCGCGATGACGGCGGCGATCGAGGCGGGGCGGCTCCCCATAGTGAAGCTACTGCTGCGCAAGGGCGCCAACCCGAATCTCCGCAGCCTGAGTGGCATGACACCGCTGCATCATGCGGCAAGACACGGCCATACGGAGATGGCCAAACTGCTGTTCAAGCACGGCGCAACGCAGGTCTGGACCGAAGCCGGCATGCCAGTGAACCTGGCCTGCACCGGCAATCACGCGACCATGCTGGCATTGCTGCTGAAAAAAATCCCCAAGGACCAAAGGCCGTTGGGGACGATGTGGATGAATCACGCGATGATGGAGTCCGTGGCGAACGACGCAACGGACTGCGTTGAAGTCATGCTTTCCGCCGGCGTCAGCATGATGCCCGAAACCGGTCGGTTCAGCCTTCTGATGGGCGTCGTTCTGCTCGACCGGCCACGCTCGGTGGAGATTATGCTGAAGCACGGCGCCGACCCGAATTACCTGACCATGACCGGCAATTCCGCGCTGTCAATCGCGGTGAATCACCATGTGTCGACAGACCTGCTGCTGACGCTGCTGACGGGGATTGGGCAGCGAATCACCTTGGCCCATGACGTGGCACTGAAGCTGGTCCGGCGCGCGCAGCAGGAGCATGACTTCCGCATCCTGAATGAACTGGCCACACGGCAGATCGAGGACCGGCAAGGCCGGCCCTTCGACCTGCACAAGGCGCTGAACGCCTCGGGCTGAACGCTTAGACCTGCTTGCCGCGCATGCCGAGTCGGCCCAGCAATGCGCGGTCTTCCTCGACTTCAGGATTGCCGGTGACAAGCAGCTTGTCACCGTAGAAGATCGAGTTTGCACCGGCCAGGAAGCACAGCGACTGTATGCCCTCGCCGAGCTGGCGGCGGCCCGCCGACAGGCGCACGCGCGCCTTCGGCATCGTGATCCGTGCCACCGCAATGGTGCGCACGAATTCCAGCGGATCAAGCGGTGCCTGGTCGGCCAGCGGCGTACCTTCGACGGCCACGAGATGGTTGATCGGCACCGAGTCCGGATACGGATTCAGGTTGGCCAGTTGCGCGATTAGGCCGGCACGCTGCATGCGCGACTCGCCCATACCGACGATGCCGCCACAGCAGACCTTCAGTCCTGCTTCACGCACATGGCCGAGCGTGTCGAGCCGGTCCTGGTATTCGCGCGTGGTGATGATCTCGCCGTAGAACTCGGGCGCGGTATCGAGGTTATGGTTGTAGTAGTCGAGGCCGGCCGAAGCCAGGCGCTGTGCCTGCTCTTCCTTCAGCATGCCGAGCGTGGCGCAGGTCTCGAGGCCGAGCGCCTTGACCGCCTTGACCATCTCTTCCACCGCGTCGATGTCACGGTCTTTCGGTGCACGCCAAGCGGCGCCCATGCAGAAGCGGGTCGCGCCGCCGTCCTTGGCGGCCTGCGCGGCGGCGACCACCTCGTCGACCGCCATCATCTTCTCTGCCTTCACGCCGGTGTCATGATGCGCCGACTGCGGGCAATAGCCGCAGTTCTCCGGACAGCCACCGGTCTTGATGGACAGCAGCGTGGCCAGTTCGACCTCGTTCGCGTCCCAGTTCGCGCGGTGTACCTGCTGCGCTTTCCACATCAGCTCATTGAACGGCAGCTCGAACAGCGCGGCCACCTCGGCCACCGGCCAAGTCTCGTTGGCGGCAGCCAGCGCGGCGACCTTTTTCGCGGCAGCGTGAAAGGCGATGGGTTGGGAAGCGATGGTTTCAGATGACATGCGGTATTCCTTGGTTCTGCAAATTCAGTCGCGCGGCACAGGCCACGACGGCAGCAAATCAAAATCGAGATGGTCGGCGGCCACATCGGCCAGCGGCTTGTCCATCCACGGGATCACGCCGACCAGCGGCGCGTCCAGCCGGACTTCCAGCGCGGCCAGGTTGGCCTCCTGGTGCGGCATGGCCGGGTCGACCTGGTTGGCGATCCAGCCGGCCAGCTTCAGGCCGCGCGCGGCAATGGCTTCGGCCGTCAGCAGCGCATGATTCAGGCAGCCGAGGCGCAGGCCAACCACGAGGATAACATCAAGCTGCAATCCGGCCGCCAGATCGGCGGTGTCGAAATCGTCGGACAGCGGCACCCTGAAGCCGCCAACACCCTCCACCACCACGGCGTCGGCCAGCTCGGACACGTTGCGGAAGGCGTCCAGCAGCACGTCCTGCTCGATGACGACCTGCTCCAGCGCCGCGGCCACATGGGGCGCGCAGGCTTCGCGGAACACATACGGTGACGTGATGGCAAGCGGCAAAGCCAAACTGGACTCAGCCGCCAGCGCCTCGACATCCTCATTGACTTCGCGGCCGTCAATGTCGACCGTGCCGGCAGCGACCGGCTTCATGCCGACGGCATCAAGTCCACCACTGGCCAGCGCATTGAGCAGCGCCGCCGATACCAGGGTCTTGCCGACGCCGGTATCGGTGCCGGTCACGAAACAGGCGTATTGCAATGCCATGCTCATTTCTCCTTGTTTGGCTCTGCCACCGATGCCAAGGGCATCTCAGGCAACGCCGATGGCGATTCACCCGGGCCGGCCTCGATCGCATTGACGGCCGCGGCCAGCGCGCGCACGTCATCTTCGTCGTGTGCCGCCGACAGGGTGATGCGCAAGCGCGATGTGCCTACAGCCACGGTGGGCGGGCGGATGGCGCCGACCCAGAAGCCACGCGCCATCAGCGCCGCGCCGGTGGCCATGGTTTCCGCATTGGCGCCGATCACGACCGGCTGTATCGCGGTCGCCGATGGCAGCAGCTGCCAGCGTTTGAGCTGCAGCGACTGCCGCAGCACCGCAATATTGGCCTGCAGGCGCGCGCGCAACGCGTCGCCGTCGGCGCCTTCGATAATGTCGAGGCTGGTCAGCAGTGCGTGGGCGACTGCCGGCGGGGCAGCCGTGGTGTAGATGTACGGACGCGCGCGCTGTACCAGCCATTCGACCACCGATTCATGCGCGGCGACGAACGCACCGGCGACACCGGCCGCCTTGCCCAGCGTGCCGATGTAGACGATCTGCGGCGATGACAGGCCCAGCAGATGCAGCACACCGCGCCCTTGCGCGCCGAGCACGCCGAAGCCGTGCGCATCATCGACCACCAGCCAGGCGCCATGGCGCTCGCACAGGGCCAGCAGCTCTGCCAAGGGCGCGATGTTGCCATCCATGCTGAATACGCTGTCGGTGACGACCAGCTTGTCTTGCGCGGTGCTGGCCGACAGCATCCCTTCCAGCGCGGCGAGGTCACGGTGCGGATAGATGCGGATGGTCGCGCGCGACAAGCGCGCGCCATCGATCAGCGACGCGTGGTTCAGCGCCTCGGAAAAAATTTCCGAGTCCTTGCCCGCCAGCGCGGACAGCACGGCAAGGTTGGCCATGTAGCCGGTCGAAAAATACAGCGCAGCGCCATGGGCGATGCATGGCGCCATGAAGCCGGCGAGCCTGTGCTCGAGCTCGGCATGGGCTTGCGAATGGCCACTGATCAAGTGCGAAGCGCCGCTGCCCGCGCCGTACCGTGCTGCGCCTTCGCGCAATGCGTCGACGACGCGCGCATCGGCAGCGAGCCCGAGGTAATCATTGCTGCAGAACGCATGCAGTGGCTGGCCATCTGAGGTCAGGCGGGCGGCGTGTGGCGTTGATACCGAGCGCCGGCGGCGCAGCAGGTGCTGCTCGCCCAGCTGCGTCAATTGCTGCTGCAGACGGGAAAGCAACGGGAAGGAATCAGGCATGCGGGGTCTTGCAAGAAGCGTCAAAACCGATAGTGTAAATGACGCAGGCGAAGCCAGTACGGATGCAGGCCATGCTTTACCGATGCCTGAGGCCGCATGACCGCATGGATGCGCATCGGCCCCGGCCCGGAGCCGGCCGCACGCGGGTGCGAAGCCGCGTCGACTCCATGGAAATGAATCAGACGAAATGAATCGGGCGGAATGAATCAGTCCGCCAGCCAGGACGGCTTGCGCTTCTCGAGGAAGGCCGCCACGCCCTCGCGTCCTTCCGGCGACACGCGCACTTCGGCAATGCGGCGCACGGTATCGGCGACCAGGTGCGGCTCGATCGCTTCGCCCGACACATCGCGCACCAGGCGCTTGGCCTCGGCCACCGCGTGCGGACTGCACGAGACAATTGCGTGCGCCATGCGTTCAACGGTGGCATCGAGCTGGTCTTCGCCGACGACTTCATGCACCAGTCCGATTTGCATCGCGCGGGCGGCGCTGAAGCGCTCGGCGCTCAGGAAATAACGACGCGACGCTCGCTCACCGATAGCACGTATTACGTAAGGCGAAATCGTGGCCGGGATCAGCCCCAGTTTCACTTCAGACAGGCAGAACTCGGCACGCTCCACGGCAATCGCGATATCGCAGGCGGCCACCAGGCCCATGCCGCCGGCATAGCAATCGCCCTGCACGCGTGCGATGGTCGGCTTGCTGCACTCGTAGATCGCATGCAGCATGTCGGCCAGCGCGGCGGCATCGGCCAGGTTTTCCTGTTCGGAATAACCGGCCATTTTCTTCATCCAGTTCAGGTCGGCGCCGGCGCAAAAGGCCGGGCCACGCGCGGCCAGCACGACGGCGCGGATGGTCCGCTCCTTGTCCAGCGCGCGGAACGCATGGGTGATCTCGGCAATCGAGGTCTCATTGAAGGCATTGCGCAGGTCGGGCCGGTCGAGCCAGACGGTGGCCAGATGGCCTTCGGTCGAGATCTCGAGGGTCGTGTATTGCATGCGGGGCTCCGGGAGGTTGATATCGGCATTGTGCGCCTTGCCGCCCGGCTGCCGCTGCCGGACAGCCTTATTTTGCCTCAGAAGCCTTGGGCTTCAGCAAATCCACCGCGGTATCGATGCGCAGGCGCTTGCGGTCCGGCTCAATGGCCGCCAGCGCATCGACTTCGCGCATCTCCTGCAGGCATTGCACGGCCAGGTTCTGGTATTCGGCCGTGCCCTTGCGCTTCCATGCGATCTCTTCATCGCTCAGGGTGCGGGCGATCTTGGCCGGCGATCCGAGTACCAGGCTTTTGGGCGGGACTTGCATGCCGGTCTTCACGAAGGCCATCGCGGCGACGATGGAAGATTCGCCGATATAGGCGCCATCCATCACCACCGCATTCATGCCCACCAGTGCATTGCGACCGATGCGCGCGCCATGGATCACTGCGCCATGACCGACATGGCCATCGACTTCAATCACGGTATCGCTGCCGGGGAAGCCATGCATCACGCAGGTGTCCTGCAAGTTCGAGCCCTCTTCCATCACCAGCCGGCCAAAATCGCCGCGCAGGCAGGCATTCGGGCCGACATAACAACCGGGACCGATGATGACGTCACCAATCAGCACGGCGGTCGGATGGACGTAGGCGCTGGGGTGGATCACGGGGATCACCCCCTCGATCGCATACACCTTGGGGCGGGTTGTCATGACAATGCTCCTGTGACTGTGCTTCCTGCAGCTGTGCTTTCTGTGGCTCTACTTCCTGTGCGTGTGCTCATGAGCGCGGGTGGATCACGATCTTGCCGGTGACCTTGCGCGAAGCCATGTCATTGAGCGCATTCGGGGTGTCGGCCAGCGCGTAGGTCGCCGAAATATGCGGACGAATGCGGCCTTCGCGATGCCATTGCATCAGCTCATCCATGGCCGCCACATGACGCGCCGGTTCTCGGCGCGCGAATTCGCCCCAGAACACGCCGACCACCGATGCGCCTTTCAGCAGCGGCAGGTTCAGTGGCAGCTTCGGGATTTCGCCATTCGCAAAACCGATCACCAGGTAACGACCGCGCCAGCCGATGGAACGGAAGGCCGGTTCGGTATAACCGCCGCCGACCGGGTCATAGATCACGTCAGGGCCCTTGCCTGCGGTAGTGCGCTTGATGCCTTCGCGCAGGTCTTCGGTGCTGTAATTGATGCACTCGTCGGCGCCATGTTCGCGGCAGATCGCCAGCTTTTCATCCGTCGAAGCGGCAGCGATGACCTTGGCGCCGATCGCCTTGCCGATCTCGATCGCGGCCAGGCCCACGCCACCGGCCGCGCCCAGCACCAGCATGGTCTCGCCGGCCTTCAGCTGCGCGCGGTCGACGACGGCATGGTGCGAGGTGCCATAGGTCAGGGTCAGCGCGGCGGCGGTGTCGAAGTCGAGTTCGTCGGACATCTTCAGCACCGTGTTTGCCGGCACCGAAGCCTGCTGCGCGAAGGCGCCATGCGCGACATACGCAAACACACGGTCGCCAGCCTTCAGGTGGTTGACGCCCTCGCCCACCGCGCGCACCACGCCGGCGAGTTCATTGCCGGGCGTGAAAGGCAGCTCGGGCTTGAACTGGTATTTGTTCTGGATGACGAGCACGTCGGGGAAATTCACGCCGGCGGCCATCACGTCGATCACCACTTCACCCGGCGCGGCGGTGCGCTCAGGCAGGTCTTCGACCACCAGCGTTTCAGGCAGGCCCCAGGCCTTGCATACGACTGCTTTCATGTGTCTCCCGATATTGTTGTTGTCCGGTCAGTGCAGGCGCCGGAGGTGGCTTGCCGATGGCGCCGGGTCTGTGCCCGGTCGCCGCAGTGCGCAGATTATGCTGCGTGTCGTTTACTGGAACTTGGGCGGACGCTTTTCGATGAAGGCGCGGATGCCTTCCTTGCCGTCTTCAGTTTGGCCGGACGCGAACATGTTTTCGCGTTCGAGATCGAAGTGCTGGTGCAGCGAATTGTGGTGCGCCGCATTGATCAAGGCCTTGATGCGCGCCTGCGCCTGCGCCGGCCCTTGCGCCAGCTGGCGCGCGAGCTTCATCGCCGCTTCATGCAGATGGGCATCCGGATGCACCTGGTCCACCAGGCCGATGGCGAGGCACTCGGCTGCCGGGAACGCGCGGTTGGTCAGGAAGATTTCCTTGGCCTTCGCTGCGCCGGCCCGGCGCGTGACGAACCACGAACCGCCAACGTCGGGCGTGAGGCCAATGGCGGAATAGCCGCCGCGCAGCTTCATCGATTCGGCCGCCAGTACGAGGTCACCGCACAGCGCAAAGCCGATGCCACCGCCGCCGACCGCGCCATTGATGGCGCAGACGATGGGAATTTCAAGCAGGGTCAGCATCTTCATCGCTTCATGCACCGGGTCCAGCAATTCCTGCAGGATTTCCGGCAGCGGACGCGACGTATCGGCAAAGACGGTGATGTCGCCGCCCGCGCAGAACTGACGACCGGCAGCCGTGATCAGCAGTGTGCGCACCGACTTGTCGCTGGCAACAGTCGTCACCGCTGCCGCGAAGGCCTTGGCCAGCGCCAGGTCGAGCACATTGGCGCGCTCGGGGTTGTTGAACGTGATGACGGCCAGCCCGGCGTCGATCTCGAGCTTCAGCGGGGAAGTCATGGGGGGTGTCTCCGGAATGTTCTTGTAGCCCGCCTTGGGGCGGGTCGTTCCGAAGATTCTAACAAACCAGGCAAGCCCGGCGGATTTGCCCGGGCTTGAAATCTTCTGAAGGCTGCCTACCCGAGTTAGCTGCCTTGCAGTGCGCCCTGGCTCAGGCGACCAGTTGTCTCGGCGCCTGTCGCTTCGACGCTATTTATCCGCAGACTAATGCTGATCGGAAGCAAACACTTCACCGAGCGTTGCTGCAGAGAGCACGGCCTTGGCCCACACTTCCAGCTCGGCTTCCGAGGCCGCAGCGAGCCTGTCCGAGGCCCATGCTGGCATTTCGCCGAAACGCTGTGTCAACTGAGCGGCGAGCAAGCGAACCTGCCCCTGCAGCAGACCCAGCTGCATACCCTGCTGAATTCCTTGCTGCTTACCCTCCAGGATGCCTTGGCGGACACCTTGCTCGATACCTTCCTCCCGGGCCAGTCGTTCAATTGACGTCACATATCGCATCTTTGAGTCCTCCTCAGTGGCTTCCAGAGTTTTCAGAAAAGCCTGTTCATGCTCCTTGGGCAAGCGCATCATCCAGTCGATCACTGCGAACAAGTCAAGCACCTTTTGCTTGTCCCAGTTGTGCCGGAACAGGTCGCGCACGATCGTTCTTTTGGCCAGACAGCGGGCATCCGGATCGTGGGCTGTCGCACGGGTCGCCAGATGGGCGCGGGTCACGATTGCAAACGGGTTGACGCTGTCCGCCAGTCTTGCCTCACTACCTGACCAATCGAGCAGTTTCGCTACCGGGAAGCGGATACCCATCTGGCAATCCAGCACGTCATAACCGAATTCGGTTGGTCGCCAATTAACTCGATCATCAGCCAGCACTGCAAGACTGGCGATAGGGGTGCGATAGCGGTCATACAAGCGGTAGTTGTAGACGAACATCCGCTCCGCGAATGCCTCCTGCGGACTGCCCTGCACTTCCAGATGAATGTAGAGCCAGTCATCCTGTCCGCTGTGGCGGCTCACCTTGACCAGTTTGTCGACGAAGCGTTTTCCGAGTTCGGCATCACGTACGACTTCGCGCAGCTCCTGCTCGAGAAAGCTGATCGGCCGCGACCAGTCGATCTTCGCGTGCGCTGCTGGAAAGTAGAAATGCAGGAAGTCAGCGAAATGCAGCTCGATCGCATCTTTCCAAGGGCTGTCATAGTCATCTGCCACGTTGCGCTCCGGGTCGGTGACCGTTATGGGCTACGGCGAACCGATGAAGCGTCACCTTTCAAGCGCGGTCCGTGCGCGAATTGGCACGTGAAAAAGCAGTAATCACGATCTAAGCATTGAAGAAACACAACGGATGTTGTGCGCAGGCCTCATGCACGATCCGTGTATCTGTCCCATGGTGCGGCTGTTCAGGAAGTGAATTCAGCGCCGAAGCAGAATGTGTCATTCCTTGGGCGGTAGAGAAATGCCCTGGCTTGTCAGGGCGATTTACTCTGGCCTGGCAACGTCAGCAGGTCGATGCGTAGCGCAGTGCCGAGGCATGACCCTCGGTCGCCTCCACGAGGCCATACGTGTCATGACCCACTAAACATCTGCTCAGTTCAACTTCCGACAGGAAGACGACATGATCACGCCGGTGGGGCGACGAGCCATGGAGGGCCAGAAAAGACACACGGCGCCGAAAGGCGCCGTGTCGGGTATTGCGGTCAGGCTTGTGGCCCCTTCTGCGCGGATGTGTCGCCTGGGCGCCAGGCCTCTGCGTCGTCCGCGATGACCAGCACAGATATCACAAGGTACAACATCAACATCGACGCAAAAGAAATCATCACGAACTCCTGGGACAGGCCCGGGTGATGCTTGCCTTCACCCGGGCAGCTGGATCAGACCATCAGAAACGGTAGCGCATGCCGACCATGAAGCTGCGCGGCGCGCCCGGGGCGACGAAGCGGCTGATGTTGCCCGGATTGGTGTTGTCAGCAATTCCGGCACCGTACTGGTCGAACGCACTTGCGGCAATCATCCCGTAGGTTTCGTAGCGACGATCAAAGACGTTATTGATACGTGCGAAGTAATCCAGCCCTTTGCGGACTTCATAGTTCGCATGCAGGTTCAGCAGGAAATAGCCCTTAACGCTCGCATCGCCCACACCATCCTCACCAATATTGCCCACTTCATTACCCTGCGTGACGATGCTCGAAGTCGCCAGCACGGAGCCGCCCAGCGTCAGCTTGTCCGCCGCATTCCAGTCTGCGCTCATGCGCAAGGTGTGCTGAGGAAGGCCGGCAATCCGGGTACCTCGCTTGACATTGATCTGAAGATCATCGCCGCCGAACAGCTCGCCTTCAGCCTGGTAGGTTGCATCCAGATAGCTGTAACTCGCTTGCAGCGCGACTGGGCCGTAGCTGGTACGGGCGCTCAGGTCGAGGCCTTGACGACGGGTCTTGGCAAAGTTCGTGAAGTAGCCACGCACCGGGTTGGAGCCTGTGGCCTGAAATAGGATGTCATCCGAGTTTTCCGAACGGTAGACGGTAGCCGTAATCTCCGAGCCTTCAAAGCGCCAGCGGCTGCCGAACTCGACGGTACGCGCGATCACCTGCTTCAGATAAGGGTCGGCCTGCAGCCCGGTCGGCAGGCTACAAGGATTGGCAGGATCAGCACATCCCAGCTCAATGATAGTGGGCACACGGTTGCTCTGACCGACACTGCCGAACACCGTGACCGCCGGTGCCAGCTTGTGACTGATGCCGAGCGAGGGATTCAGGCTCTTGTAGTTGAAGCTTTCACGTGGGCGATCACTACCGACGCCGCCAGTGTAATTGGTGATGATGTTGCTGACGTTGGCATGGTTGAAACGGGCTGCACCGGTGATATGCGTGCGCTCGCTGTAGGACCAGGTATCCGAAGCATAGATACCAACCGCAGCCGACTTTCCGCGCACGCCAGCCGTTCCTTCAGGGTCGGCACAGTCATAGATGCCGCGCGAGGCGTTTACTTCACACTCAGCGGATTTGGCACCGTATTTCATGTGCGCAAAATCCGTGCTGATGCCCGTGGTGATCTGGTGGCGATCCATGACTTTGGTCAGGTTCAGGCTGCCGCCGGCACTGGTCTGCGAGCTGTTGTTCAGATTGAGCACGCCTTCGTTCTGGTAGGTGCCGCCTTGGTCTTCCCGCTCGACATCCCCACCAAATGCATTTCGGACCGCGTGCCGGACATAGGCCATCCCTGCCAGTTCGGTATCGCCGTCGAGCATGCGCTGCAGGTTGAAGGTCAGCTGGTTCAGCTCGTTTTTGGTCTGGTCCGGGTAGGTATACACGGAGCGTCGGTTGTTTTCGTACATTCCCGGATCCGGACCATCGTCACCATCGGAGCCATAGTTTCGGCTCGGCAGCAAACCATTGCCAATCAGCGTGCTACGCCCGACCAACAGCGACAGGTCCCAATTGCTGTCGCCCTGCTGGCGACCAACTTTGGCGAACACATTGCCGAGCTGGCCCGACGAATGCTCGCGCCAGCCATCTTCGCGGAAGCCCGTCGCTGAAATGAAGCTGTGATAACCATCATCGCTCTTGCTGCCGTACGCGACATCGGCGCGAACTCGGCCAAAGCTGCCAGCCTGCAGCTTGACTTCGGTCCCCGGTGCCGTCAGGCCGGACTTGGTGGTGAAGGCCAGTGCGCCGCCCAGTGTATTGAGGCCATACACCGGGTTCGAACCCGGCACCAGCGTCACATTGTTGATCGCCGCTTCGGGAATCATGTCCCAGTTCACGACATCGCCGAAAGGCTCGTTCACGCGCACGCCATCGAGGTACACAGACAGCCCCTGTGACGAACCGAGGATGCCCGACAGGCGGAAGCCGCGGTAAGTGATATCGGCCTGGAACGGGCTGCCCTGGATGTCGTTGATGTTCACGCCCGACAGGTTGCGCGACATGAACTCGGTCAGGTTCAGGGTCTGGCTGTTGTGCAGCTGCTCGGCGTTTACGCTCTGCAAGTCATACGGCAGCTTGTCTTCCTCGATGCCCAAACCGGGCAACGGCGAGGTGCCGACCACTTCGACGGCCTTGAGCTGTTTTTCCTTGTTGTCTTCCTGCGCATACACCGGGCTCAACAGGCTGGCGATGGACAGCGCAAGGATGGTGCGACGGAAGGAAAGCGAGGTTGCGGTATTCAACTGAAGTCTCCGATGTAGCAGCGCCGGGATTTATGAAATTGCATAGGCGCTTGGTAAGGGTCGGCGGATTGTAAAGGCAGACTCGGCCAAATTTCCTGTGAAAATTTCACAACGCAATGTTTGGCATTGCCAAATTGATTATTCCTGGCAGTCCGGAAGCCGGAAAAGGCCCGCCTGCGCGCGCCAATAATCCAGCCATCCCGACACATGATCGGCCCCCGGCACGCTGACGACCTGGGCGCAGCGCATGTGCCCTGCGGTGATGAAGCCCCGTGCGACCGATGCCGGTATCACCGTGTCGGCCGTTCCAATCAGATGCCGCTGCGGCAGTGCCGCCAGTTGCCGCGCCAGCGTGACCGGGTTCGGCGAGGCCGGCATCGCATCGACCTGATGGAATTGATTGACGGCTTCACTGTCGAGGTTGCCGGCCACCGTCACCAGCAGCGTTACCTCCTTGCGCTGCGCTGCCAGCGCCACGGCAATCGCCGCGCCGCCCGAGTACGCCACCAGTTCCAACGTCCTGCCCGGGTGGCCTGCGATACGATCGAGCGCCAGGCTCATGGCCTCGATCACTTCGGGTGCAAAGCGGCGATCGGTCCAGTATGCGGGACGGCATGCCGGGCTCTGTGACAGGCTGAATTGGCAAGGGCGCGCCAGCCAGGCGACGTTGGCCGACTGGTCGGCCAAGGCCAGTTGCAGCGCCAGCGGCCGGCGCGGCGTCGGGTCATCCGACACGGTGTGCCGGTCGAGCCAGGCGCGCCCGTCGCCTTCGATATAGACGCGTAGCGGCGCCTGCGCATCGCTGCTGCGTACCAGCGCGGTCAGTGCAAAGCCATTTGCTTGTACCAGCTCGCGCCGGAAGCCCGCCGCCTCGGCCTGCTGCACGCTGTCCACCGCCGGCCGCGGCAGCGCGCAGCCGGCCAGCAGCACACTGGCCAGCAAGCTTGCGATGCGCAGTCGGGGGGAGAAGCGCATCAGAAGTCCACCCTTCCCTGAACGTAACCAGTGTGGCTCAGGTAGCCGCGCTTGATTTCGGCGCCGTAGCCGAAGGACAAGGACTGTCGCACGCCGCCGGCAGTGGCCGACCATTTGAAGGCAGCGCCCGTGCTAAGGCTGTCGCGTTCCTGTTCGACGCCGGTGGTCTTGAAGCTGGAGCCGCCGGCCACGAACTTCGAGGTCGTATCGAAGCGCGCATCTCCGAACTCATGCGACCACATCGCGCGCAGCTCAAGCGCCGAACCGGCAGCGGCATCAGCCAACGGCAACAGCCATTTCGCACCAAGGCCGCTGCGCAGCGAGCTGATCTGGCTGGCGTCGACGGACAGCGCGCCGGTGGCGCCCGTTTCGGTGTAGCCATCGAAGTTCAGGCGGCTGGCCGACAGCGACGCGATCGGTACCAGCGCGCCAATCTCGGTTTGCAGCGGCATGCCGGCCTCGACCTTGCCACCGTACTGGGTACCGGCATAGCTGGCATGCGCGATCTCGCCGACAACGGTGCGGTTGGACGCGTATTCATGACGCCCCATGCCGACTTCGCCGCTGACGTAGTACGCGCCGAGTTCACGCGAGGCGTACAGCGTGCCCTGGTAGCTGTTGATGCCGGTCTGCGAGCCAACGGTGCTGGATGCGTAGCTGAATGCGGCGCCCACACGCAGGCCGTCCCGGGCATCGACCAGCTGGTCGGCACCCACGGTGATGCCGCCCGAGTTCACGCCATAGCCGTCCTGGCCGCCGCGCGCCTGCTGCTCGCCGGTGAAGCCGAAGGCCTGGAACCAGAGGCCGCCGCCATCGATGGCTTCGCCGGTCGATACGCCGCTGGCGCGCGACTGGCGCAGCAGCGAAGCGATCTGCACGCCGCTGCTGCGACCGTCGATCACGCCGCTGACGGCGCTGCCGGCCGCCATCGCGCCGACCACGTTGCTGCCCTTGACGTCCGGCTTCAGTTGCTCGGCCGCTTTCTGCACCGCAGCCTCGCTGTCGAGCGACATCACGCGCTCGGCCAGCGCGCCGCCGATGCCGACCACCTTGTTCAGTGCAGTCGTTGCGCCCGTCGACAGGTTGGCCACGCTCGCCGTGTTGACGGTAGCGGTTGCCGTCAGCTGGTTGTTGGCCACGCTCGACTGCCAGCTTACCAGGCCATTGCCCAGCAGCGTGGGCGTACCGGTCATGCTGGTGGCGCTGGCCAGCGTGTACTGCGCGCCATGGGTGATGCGGAAGCCGGAAGCGGCGACCGGCCGCACGCTGCTGCCACTGGCGAAGTCCAGCGTGCCGGTCACGGCCAGCTTGCCTGCGGCATTGTTCGCATCGACGGTGGCTTTCAGTATCGAGCCCGATTGCATCGTGACGTTGCCGGTGACGCTCAGAGTGCCCGCACCTGCATTGATGATGCCGGCGTTGGTCACTGCGCCGGTGACAGTGCCGTTGCCTGCCAGCGTCGCGCCGGAAGCAATGGTGATCGGGGCCTGCAGGGTTCCTGCAACCATCAGGCTGCCCTTGTTGATCAGCGCTGCGTCAGCCTGCACGGTCTTGCCGGAGGCGATGGTCCAGTTCGGGTTGCCGACGCGCGGCAGCGCGACGGCGTCGTCGTCATCGCCGGCCGGCAGCGTGAAGCCGCCAACGTTCAGCGTGCTGACACCCGACACATCGCCGCGCAGGGTGCCGCTGCCGCCGAGGTTCAGCAGCACGGAGGCCGCCTCCAGCGCATTGACGCCGGTCTTGCGGGTGGCGGTGATGGTGCCGGTGAAGCCGTCGCTGAGCAGCGTGATGCCGTTGCGGCTGTCGGCCGTGACATCCGACAGCACGATGTTGCCGGTCAGCGTGCCGGCGTTGACCAGCGTGTTCTGGCTCCTGGCCGTAGTGGCGCTGCCGCCGGTCGGCGTGAAGGTCGAGCTGGCATTAGTGAGCGTAATGTTGCCGGTCACGGTGCCGGTGTTCACGAAGCTGAAGGCCTTGTCGCCGCGAATCGTGTACTGGTTGCCGTTGGTAAGGGTGTTATTGGTGTTCTCACCTTCGGTCTGGATGATGGTGGTGGCCGTGCCCGAAGCGGTGCCGCTGGTATAGGTGGTGTCGCGCTGGTCGACATCGATGTTGCCGGTCAGCGTACCGGTGTTGGCCAGCGCATGCGTGCCGTTCGACAGCCAGATATTGCCGCGGATCGTGCCGGCGTTGGCGATCTCGCTGTTCTCCTGGCCAGTGTGGCTGTTGATGGTCAGCCGGGTGTCGCGACCATTGGCAGCCAGGGTGGTCTCGGTGCTCAGCAGGTACCAGCGCAGCGCATTGCCGTTGACGGCAAGGATATCGCCATTGATGGTCGCGCCGCGCTGGTTGGCCAGTTGCAGTTCGCGGATCTCGCCGCCGTTCGACACGGAGCCGATCGCGAAGCCCTTGTTGTAGCTGGCGCCGCCGGCCGACGACACGTGCTCGATCAGGCCGTAGTTGACGATGTTCTTTTCCGCGGCACGCATGTAGAAGGTGCCGGTGTAGTCGCCCTGCGTGCGGATAGTGCCGGTGTTGAGCACATTCAGCACTTCGGCCTCTTCCTGCGTGTTGATCGCATTGACCAGAGCGACAGTGGCAGCCGAGAACGCAAAACCGCCGGAGGTGCCAGTCGGATTGCCGGTTGCGGTCACGGCAGTCAGGCTCACAGCAGGTGCGCGCAGTGCTTCGATCTGTCCTGTGTTGCGCACGTCCATACGCAGCACGGTGCCACCCTCTTCGACGCCATAGGCCGCGCCGATGCCGGCATGACTGACCCGTATCGTTCCCGCGTTGTCGATCAGGTAGTTGCCGGCCACCGAAGTGCGTATGCCATAGATCGATTGGGCATACGGGGTGTTGGTCGCGCTGGCGGCGCTTGTGCTCATTTCCGATGCCTGCACGCGGCTGGCGATCAGGCCGGCATTGTTGATGACGTTGTTGTAAAAGGTGCTTTTGCCGAACAGCGCCGCATTGGCGCCGCTCCAGCTGCGGGTGGTGCCGACGCCATAGTTGGAAACGACCGAATACACCATCGTGTCCGTGCCTGAACCGGCGAAGTTCGCGGACAGCGGCGTCTTCAGCGTGACCGTCTTGTTGGCGACATCCACAGCGTCGATCACATACGAGGTGCCCGGCGCAAAGTCGCCGCCATCGCTCTGCAGCCAGCGTCCGATCACGATGCTCTGGCCGACCCAGGAGGTCGCGGGCGTGCCGCTGATGGCAACGGTCGTGGCCCCGTCTGCCGGCGCAGCAGTGAAAACCGTGGAGGCCGCGGCATTGACCGTCGACGCGCCCATGGTCACGGCCGTCCTCGCTGCGGCGACGTTGCGATAGTTTGCGACCGTGCCACCAGAGCCCACGCTCAGCGTGCGGCCATGGCCATCGAATTGCATCAGGATGTTCGCCGTCGTGACCGGCGTACCCGGCACGATGCCGGCATTCGTCGCATCCACATAGGTGGTCTGGTCGCTGGCCGTGACATTGCCTGACGTCGTCGCGCCGGCGTTATTGCAGAGGATGGAAGTGCTTGCCGAATTCGGCGTGCTGACCGTTCCATTGCAGGCTGCATGCGACAGGTGCTGCGCAAACAGCGCGGGCAATGCAGCGGACAATGCGAGGGTCAACGGGCGGGGGAACAGAGCTGGAGTGGTGTGACGCTTGTGCATGATGTTTTTTCGGGCAATACGAGTCCATCCGTCCGCACCGGGCGGACAGTTCGGCAGGGGTGAAACGGAAATGAGGTGGCGTCAGGCCCGGTCGGGCGAACGCGCGTAGCTGAGGGTCAAGTGCAGTCTCCGGATAATTATTTTTGGGCTGCCGACAGAGGCCGGCGCAGTGCTCCGAGAATCGGAACGGGCGAAGATAATGATTCGACGTTTTCGGGTAAACGGTTAATTTTCACAAGTGCAAATGATTTTCCTGACAAAACGCTGAATCAGAAGACCGGCTTTTGTCCGGCCGAAGCCTGCGACACGCGACCAACATCAGATGCTTATGACAATTCACCCTGTACGCGACACCCCGAGCCCGCCTAAGCTGGCGTCCTGCTGTGCAAGTGCAGCGGTGCTTTTTCTCTCATGAGGGTCATCCCTTTGTTTGGCGGCCAGGCGGCCGCCATTTTTTTTTGCGTCTTCCCGGATCATGGGGCGGGCGCGGTATAGTTGAACGGCCTTCGTCAAACTGATTCCCGACATGCCCCACACTGCCCCGCCAATCACCGTGATGCTCGTGGACGACCATGCCGTCGTGCGCGCCGGCTACAAGCGCTATCTGGAACTCGACCCGCGCTTGTCCGTCGTCGACGAAGCCGCGACCGGCGAAGAAGCCTACGAAAGGCTGCAGTCGCGTGACGTGGATGTGGTGGTGATGGACTTGTCGATGCCGGGCCAGGGCGGCTTCGAATCGCTGCGCCGCATCCTGTCGCGCTTCCCGAAGCAGAAAGTGCTGATCTTTTCGATGCATGAGAATGTGTCGATCGCGCGCCAGGCGCTGCAGCTGGGCGCCAGCGGCTACCTGACCAAGAGCATGCAGCCGGACGAGATCGTGGCCGCCATCCATGCAGTGATCGCAGGGAAGCGACCGGTGGCAGCCGCGCTGGAGGTCGCAACCGAACCCGAACCGGCCGACACGGCACTGGCTGACCTGCTGCCACGCGAATTCGAAGTGCTGACCCTGCTGGCGCAAGGCCACAATGTGGATGAGATCGCGGCCCGCCTGCACATCAGCGAGCGCACCGCCTCCAATTACGCAACCTCGGTACGCAAGAAGCTGGGCGCGTCATCCACATATGAGCTGCGCAAGCATGCGGAGAAGTTCGGCCTCGTCAATGAGCCGCCATCGCTAGGGACGACCTGACGACCCGGTGCGCTTTAAGCCCCCGCTTGTGAGAGCGGGAAGCTCGCCAGCAAGGCCAGCCCGGTCGGCTCGGCCCGTAGCAGGCGCAAACTGCCCTGGTTGGCCAGCACGCGCTCGCGGATGCCGGCCATGCCGATGCCATCGACCGGCACCTGGCCGGCACTGCCTGCACTGCCGGCCGGCAGCCCTACACCGTTGTCAATGACGCTCAGCTGCAGCGAGGACGATGCCGCGTCAAATGCCAGCCTGATCTCGACCTTGCTTGCCATGGCATGGCGCATCACATTGGTCAGCGCCTCCTGCGCAATGCGGTAGACCGCCACCGCCAGCCGCTGCGGTATCACTGCATCCCCGAGCGCCACGCTCAGCTGGCAATCCAGCGCCGCATCGCCGCGCGCCTGTCGTTGCTTCACCAGGTCGCGCAGCGCCTGCTCGAGCGCAATGTCATGCTCTTCGTCACCTTGCAGCCCGTAGGGCCGCAGCTGAACCAGCAGCCCGCGCAGCTGTGACAGGATGCTGCCGCTGTTTTCATACATCGCCTGCGCGCAGGCTTCCAGCGCCGGCTGCCCGGCCGATTGCTTCAGCATGAAGGAGGCATCGACCTGTATCGCCGTCAACAACTGGCCGAATTCATCATGCAATTCATGCGCAAGACGGCGGCGCTCTTCTTCCTGCACATCCTGCAGGCGGTGCAGCAGTTCGCGCTGCTTCGCGATCTGCTCGTTCAGCGCTTCCGACAAATGATTCAGCGCATGCGCAATCTGGTTCAGCTCGCGCGTACTGCTGCTGGAGATGCGCGCCGCATAGTCGCCGGCTTCGATGCGCGCAATGCCCTGCAGGATGCCGGACAATGGCGCCAGCGCATGCCGCACGCTGATCCACAGCACGACGATCAGCGCCAGCGTGATGGCGCCGAACAAGCCCAACTGCAGCAGCGTCGTCATGATCGCTTCGCTGCTCTCGGCCTGCGGCGCCGATTCCAGCGCGATGGCCAGCCGCTGGCCATCGGGCCGCGCGATACCAAGCATGTAGGTGGGCATGCGCTGGTCGGACAGCATCCAGCGCTGCAACCAGCCCGGCAGGTGCGCGTCGGCCTCCTCGTCGGCATGCGGCGGCTGCGTCAGGCGACGGCCATCGGCATCGATCAGGGCGACATGGAAGTTGCGCAGCGTATCGCCATCGTTCATGGCATCGATCGCTTCGGTTTGCTTTGCGAGCGGCGCGCCTTCCTGCAGCGCGGACAGGATCGTCACCAACTGGCCGATACGCTGGCTGCTGTCGACTTCGTCGGCAATGTTGCGCTTGGCCGCAGCCAGCGTGAGCGCCATCGCGATGATCATCATCACCGCGCCGACCAGCAGCAGCCGCAGCAGCAATCGGGTCACCAGTTGCATCTTCATCCCCCAGCGGTTCGCGCGCTGCGGCACTTGCCAACGCAGCCTTGCAGCGCATACCGCGACCAGCAATGATCCTGCGGCAGCAGGATATTGCCGAGCGTTAATTGAAGCTGGGATTATAGGATGCAGACCTGCCGGGCCCGCCAATCCGCGCCGCATTTGCATACCCATTCTTTGTATCCCCTTCGCGTTGGCAGCCCTACAATGAACGACAAGGAGCGCCAAGAACATCCCATGCCCGACCATCATTCCGTGCTGCCCTATCTGCGCGAAACGCTGATCTTCCTTGCGCTCGCCGGCGTGCTGATGCCTTTGCTGCAGCGCTATCGCGTCAATCCCATCCTCGGCTTCCTCGCTGTCAGCGTGGTGCTAGGGCCCTTCGGCCTGCCGCTGTGGGCGGGCCACTTGCCGTGGCTGGCGAATTTCACTTTCCTGCGGGTCGAGGGCGTGGTCGCGCTGGGCGAACTCGGCGTGCTGTTCCTGATGTTCACGCTGGGATTGGAGCTGTCGGCCGAACGATTGTGGGCCTTGCGACGCTGGGTCTTCGGCGCGGGCCTCGCGCAAGTGCTGCTGTCGGCCTTGCTGATCGGCGCCTGCGCCATCGCCTTCGGCAATTCGCTGCCGACTGCCATCGTGCTCGGCATGGTGCTCGCGCTGTCGTCGACGGCCGTGGTGATGCAGCTGATGACGGAGCACCAGTTGCTCGACCGGCCGCTCGGACAGGCGAACTTTTCCATCCTGATGCTGCAAGACCTGGCCGTCGTCCCCATCCTGCTGCTGACCGGCTTGCTGGCGCGCGGCAATGTCGACCGACTGCTGCCGCTGATGGCCGACGTGATGTTCAAGTCGGCCGCCGCCGTGCTGCTGATCTACCTGCTGGGCCGGCGCGTGATCCGCCCCTTGTTCAAGTTACTGTCGCAGCACCATCAGCCGGCCACCTTTGTGGCCCTGATCCTGCTATCGACCCTGGGCATTGCCGGCCTCACGCAGTATTTCGGCCTGTCGATGGCGCTGGGCGCCTTCCTCGCCGGCCTGCTGCTGGCCGAGACGGAATACCGGCACGAGGTCGAGGTCACGATCGCCCCGTTCAAGAACCTGCTGCTGAGCCTGTTCTTCATGTCGGTCGGCATGCAGACTGACTTGCGCACGCTGCTGGCCGCGCCACTGCTGCTGCCCTTGTCAGTGGTCGGGCTGTTCCTGATCAAGGCGACAGTGCAGGCGTTGGTGCTGAAGGCGGGCCGCTTTTCCTGGGGCGCGGCCGTCGAAGGCGGGCTGATGATGGGGCAAGGCGGCGAGTTTGCCTTCATCGTTACCGGTTATGCGACGGCGTCAAAAGTGTTCAGTCCCGAACTGTCGCAATTCGTGCTGCTGGTGGTCGGCCTGTCGATGTTCGCGACGCCCATGGTCTGGCGCGCGGGACGGCAGTTCTCGTTATGGTGGGACCAGCATCATCAACCGGCCGAGGCGCCGCTCGAAGATGCCAAGCCGGATCAGATGGAGGGCCATGTCATCATCGTCGGCTTCGGTCGCATGGGCCAGCTGCTGGCCAAGATATTGGGCGATCAGGGCGTGCGCTATGTGGCGATCGACATCGACATGCACCGCTCGACCAACCGGCATCCCTTGGGTGAGCCCGTCTATTACGGCGACGTCAGCCGGCCGGAACTGCTGCACCGCGTCCATGCAAGCAAGGCGGCAGCGATCGTACTGACGATGGACCATCCCGATGCAGCCTTGCATGCGGCCAGTGCGATACGGCGGGAGTTCGCCGACATTCAACTGCTGGCACGCGCGCACGACGAAGGCCATGCGCATGCGCTGCGCGAAGCAGGGGCCAATCTCGTGATGCCGGAAGCGCTGGAAGCCGGGCTGCAGATGTCTTCACTTGTGCTGCATTCGCTGGGGATCGATGGCGAGCGTGCGGCGCAGGCGATACGCGTGGAACGCAATGCACGGCTGACGGTCGTGCGCCGCGGTGAAGTGGATTAAGCTGGAGTCAATGGCCGGCCGCGGCCAGCACCGTCGCAGCCAGCACCATCGCGTGCGGCACCAGCGTCACGCCGCTGCGCGCACAATCCTCGGCAAAGGCATCGCTGGCGAGGTAAGCATATTCGACCGCGCGCGCCGGCGCGATCGGGTCGGTCGGATCGTGCGCGCTGCGGCCCGTCAATCCCGGGTGACACATGATCAGGGTGCGGTCCGGCGCTTCGCGCAGCCAGCGCTTCATCCGGCCTTCGAAGCCATCGTCGGGAAGCAGCGAATACATGCCGCCGAAGGCCGGCGTGGTCCGCAGGCCGCGCGACTCCGCCAGCGCGCCGAAACCGCGTGTCGAAGTGCGCAGCACGAATGCCTTGAATGCCGCATCACCGCCGATCAGGCGCTCGGGCACGCGCAACCAAGGGCGCACCCCCTGCCCTTGCCAGCAACGATCGATGACGTCCATCACCGCATCGCGCACGACCGGGAACGCATGCACATGCTGGTGGCCATCGAGGTAATCAGGCAGGCGGCCGAAGTGGCGCACGAAAGCATCGACCTGATGCAGGAAGGTGTCGCGCACCGCAGTACGTGACACCTGCCGCAAGCTGCTGGCGAGCAGCCAGCGCGACAAGGGCCGGGCCAGCGTCGCGCCGTCGAACGGATGGGTCAGGTTCAGGTGCAGGCCGACTTCGGCCTTCGGATGGACTTGCGAGTCGGCTTGCGGTTGAGCTTGAGCTTGAGCTTGAGCTTGACCGGGCGCCAGCAATTCCTTGAGGCGCGCCGCGCCTGCTGGCCAGTCGGGCCCTTCGGCCAGCACCGACGTCGCCTGCAGCCGGCCCCGGCCAATCAGGGACAGGATGCCCGCATCGATCGCTGCCGACTGGCCGAAATCATCGGCGCACAGGCTCAAGCGGCGCAACGCGGGGCGGCGCTCGCTCATGCATCCTCCCGACGGGTTTCACCCTGCACCGCAGCCCGCGCATCATCCGGCACATCACCCGGCATCGCTGCAGGCGCAAAGGCCCAGGTGCGCGAGCTGACATAGGTCAGCGCTGCCACCAGCACCAGCACGATGAACAGCGCCAGGCGGTAATCCAGCGTCGTGAAACGCAGCAGCGCCGCATACATCAGTTCATTGACGACAAAGCTGGTGCAGGCTACGGCGAAGAAGCGCCAGCGCGATTGCGCGGCTGGCGCATCGTGATGACTGAACGTGAAACGACGATGCCCGGCATGGCTGACCTGGAAGGCGATCAGGAAGGCAATCACATTGGCGACCAGCGGCGACAGGCCCAGCGGCACCAGCACCAGCGCGACGCAGGCCAGGTGCACCGCCATCGCGCTCAGGCCGACGGCGGCAAACCAGAACAATTCGCGCTTCATGAAGCCTGGCGATCCTGGCCCGGCTGATGGTCGCTGGCAGCGTTCGAGCGGGTGATGCGGCTGACGAAATACTGCGGTCGCTGCTTGACCTCGGTGAAGATGCGGCCAATGTATTCGCCCAGGATACCGACCGACAGCAATTGCACACCGCCGAGGAAGGTGACCGCCACCACCAGCGTCGGCCAGCCGCCGAGGTCGGTGCCAAACAGCAGCGTGTCGACCACGATGAACAGCGCGTAAGCAATCGACGCCAGCGACACGATGCCGCCAACAACCGTCCACAGCCGCAGCGGCACATTGGAGAACGCTGTCAGGCCGGTCGCGGCGAGCCGGAACAGGCTGCCGAAGTTGAAGCTGCTGGTGCCGTGGCGGCGCGCATCGGTGCGCACTGTCATCGGCAGCCGCGTAAAGCCGACCCAGTTGTACAGGCCTTTCATGAAGCGGTTGCGCTCGGGCATGCGCTTCAGGGCATCGAGCACGCAGCGGTCGAGCACGCGGAAGTCCTGCGTGTTCTCGGGGATCTTGTTGCGCTCGCCGAAGTTCAGCAGCGAATAGAACACATGGGTGAAGGCGCGCTTGGCGATGCCTTCGTCATCGCGGTCGGAACGGACCGCAAACACCATGTCATAGCCGCGCTGCCATTGGCTCAGGAAAGCCGGGATCAGCTCGGGCGGGTGCTGGAAATCGCAATCGATCATCACCGCGACATCACCGCGCGCTTCATCGATGCCGGCCGACAGCGCGATTTCCTTGCCGAAGTTGCGCGACAGCTGGATCAGGGTCACCGGCAGGCGGTCGACCACGCCCATCACGCGCTCGACGGTCGCATCGCGGCTGCCGTCGTCGATCACGATCAGCTCATGTCTCAGGCCCAGCCCGCTGAACAGGGTATGCAATGTGTCGAGCATGGGCACGACATTGCCCTCTTCGTTATAGGCCGGCAGCAGCACGCTGATGAGCGGGTCGGCCGGACGCTCGGCGGCCCTTGCCTGCAGGTGGAACGCGGACTCGGTGTCGCGGACGGCAACGGTGGGGGCTGAAGGGGGCAGCGGCAGGTCAGTCTTCATGAATGGGGGGCAATGAACCGGACTAGGCCGGGCCGCGCCGGGGGCCGGCGCAAATCAACGCGGAC
>CAZWIE010000003.1:0-484111 GCA_964634245.1 uncultured Bifidobacterium sp. | reverse complement strand
TCGCCAAAACGAAAACGCCCAACTGAGAACAGTTGGGCGCTTGATTTTGGTGGCCCGGGGCGGAATCGAACCACCGACACAAGGATTTTCAATCCTCTGCTCTACCAACTGAGCTACCAGGCCAAGACGCGAGAGTATAGCAAAAGATTCCGCGGACGCAAAGTACTTGCTCACCACCTTCCCACCAAACAGGCCATCAGCAGGCCGGGGTCTATAATGGCCAGATGAAATTCACCTGCGAAATCTGCGTGATCGGCGGCGGTGCGGTTGGCAAGGCCAGCGCGCTGGCGCTGGCACAGGCCGGGCATGCGGTGGTATTGCTATCCCCGGACGAACCCAAGGCCGCCAGCCCGGATCAATGGGACTTGCGCGTCTACGCACTGAACCATAGCGCGCAAGCCCTGCTGTCTTCCCTCAAAGTCTGGGACGCGATGGACCAGACCCGCATTGCTCCTATCGATGCGATGGCAATCCATGGTGACGATGCCGGTTTGGGTGGGCAGCTGGGCTTTGATGCCTATGGCGCCCGGGTGGGTACGCTGGCCTGGATCGTCGAAGACGGCAACCTGAATCAGGCGCTGGACACCGCGCTACGTTTCGCCCCCGGCGTGAAGCGCCTGAACACATCCGCATCCGCGCTGAAGATAGATGCTGACAACGCCACCGTCACGCTGACCAACGGCGACACCCTCAGCTGCTCGCTGATCGTGGGAGCCGATGGCGCCAATTCCTGGGTACGCGGCCAAGCCGACATCAACATCGCCTACCGCTCGTACAACCAGAACGCCGTCGTTGCCAATTTTGAATGCGAGCGGCCGCACCATGGCACCGCCAGCCAATGGTTCCTCGGTGGCGATGGCATCGTCGCGCTGCTGCCGCTCCCGGGAAATCGTGTATCGCTGGTCTGGTCCGCGCCGGAACCGTTGGCTGACACAATGCTGCGCGAAGCGCCGCAGGCGCTTTGCGATCGCCTTGCGCAACTACCTGGCATGACACTGGGGCAGTTGCACATGCTGCCCCCCGCCCAGCCCCGCGCTTTCCCGTTGCGCCTGATCCGAGCTCAGTCGCCAATCGCAAATCGCATCGCCCTCGTCGGCGACGCGGCACACGTGGTGCACCCGCTGGCTGGCCATGGCATGAACCTCGGCTTTGGCGATATCGATGGGCTGGTTGCTGCCCTCGCTCGTCGCGATCATCCAGCCGACTGCGGCGATGCTCGCACCCTCGGCCGCTACGCCCGCCTGCGCAAGGAAGAAGTACTGCTGATGCAATTGGCCACCGATGGCCTGCATCGTCTGTTCTCGACCGACCTGCCGCCGGTACGCCACCTGCGCAACGTCGGCATGGGCCTGATCGACAAACTGCCTTTCCTGAAGCGCCGCCTGATGTCCCACGCATTTGGGCGCGCGGCTTCCTTACCTACTGGTGAATCACGATGACCCTGCTCTCCCGCTGGCTGCCGCTGGCACTGTCTTTTACGCTCACTCTCACGCTGCCGATCGCCGTGCTCGCGCAATCGCCTGAAGCCAACATCAAGAAGGCGCTGCAGCACCGGATCGGCGATGGCGCGCCTATCGAATCGATCACCAAAACGCCCTACAGTGGCCTGTACGAAATCAAGATCGGGAACGAAGTCGTCTACTCAGACGCCGAGGGAAAGTACGTGTTCGTCGGGCGCATCATCGATGTCGAATCGTCGAAAGACGTGACCCAGGCACGCATGGACGAGCTCAACCGCATCAAGTTCGCCGACCTGCCCTTGGAGCTGGCCGCGAAATCCGTGAAGGGCAATGGCAAGCGCGTGATCGCCGTCTTCGAAGACCCGAACTGCGGCTATTGCAAGCGCTTCCGCAAGTCGCTTTCGGACATGAAAGACCTGACCGTCTACACCTTCATGTATCCGATCCTCGGCGACGATTCGAAGACCAAGGCGCGCAACATGTGGTGTGCGTCGGACAAGGCCAAGGCCTGGGATGACTGGATGATCAATGGCAAAGCTGCCGCCGCCGCGCCCGACGCCTGCAAAGCGACTGAAATCGACAAGGTGGTCGAGCTGGGCAAGAAGTATCGCGTCACCGGCACGCCGACCATCTTCTTTACCGACGGTTCGCGCATCCCGGGTGCAATCGATGCAAAAGCTCTGGAAAACAAGCTCGCATCGGTGAAATAAGCCGCTTCACTGCACGGCACCCCGCCTCTCCCCGCAGGGCACGCACCGGCGACTCGCCGGTGCAGTCATGCCGGCAATCTGCATGAAAGCCTCTATTCAAGCGCCCGACGCCGGCACATTGTCCCGAATCTCGATCGGTGAAAATCATTCATCGAAAACCTGCCCCCGACAAGGTCGATACCTGCAGCGAATCCGCTAACATCTTCTGAAAATTCAATAACAGAGGAGATGTACGATGTTCCGCGCCATCCTGCTCAACAAGAACGAAGACGGCAGCACCAAAGCCGAGCTCACCCAGCTGGACGATGCCCAGTTGCCGGCCGAGGGCGACGTCACGGTCGCGATTGACTACTCGACGATCAACTACAAGGATGGCCTCGCCATCACCGGCAAATCGCCGGTGGTGCGCAAATGGCCGATGGTGCCGGGCATCGATGGCGCCGGCGAGGTGATCGCTTCGTCGCACCCCGATTGGAAGGCTGGCGATGCCTTCATCCTGAATGGCTGGGGCGTGGGCGAGACCCACATGGGCTGCCTGGGCGAGCGCGCGAAGCTCAAAGGCGACTGGCTGATCCATCGTCCGCAAGGCATGTCGTCGCGCACCGCGATGGCGATCGGCACCGCCGGCTATACGGCGATGCTGTGCGCGATGGCGCTGGCCGAGCAAGGCGTGAAACCCGCCGATGGCGAAGTGCTGGTGACGGGTGCGTCGGGCGGCGTGGGTAGCGTGGCGGTGGCGATTCTTGCGGCGCGTGGCTACAAGGTTGTGGCATCGACCGGCAAGCTGGCCGAGGCCGATTACCTGAAGTCCCTGGGCGCTGCCGAAGTGATCGACCGTGCCGAACTGTCAGCAGCGGGCAAGCCGCTGCAGAAAGAACGCTGGGCCGGCGTGGTGGATTCGGTCGGCTCGCATACGCTGGTCAATGCAATTGCACAGACGCGTTATGGCGGCACGGTCGCTGCCTGCGGACTGGCGCAAGGCATGGACCTGCCCGCCACCGTGGCGCCGTTCATCCTGCGCTCCGTGAAGCTGATCGGCGTCGACAGCGTGATGGCCCCGAAGTCGCGCCGCATTGATGCCTGGTCCAATCTCGCGCTGGAACTCAACGACGCGACGTTGGCAAAGATCACGCAGGAAATCCCGTTGGCGGATGCACTGGCCTGGGCACCGAAGATCCTGGCAGGGGGCGTGCGTGGGCGCCTGGTGGTGAACGTCCGGGCATAAGCGGGCAGGGACGCTGACGCTACGCTGCGGCGTGCGCGTCGGCGACACGGGGCAGCCGCCCCATCGGTGGGCAGCCCGTGCGCTGCCCCTGCCAGCCTCGCTACGGCTAGCTTGTCGTAAAGCGATCGCCAGCGGACCGGCCAGGATATGAAGCCGTCACCACATTTCAACGGTTTCATGTCCCCAAATGCCGGGAGTGGAAGCGGGCAACGGGAATCTCGTACACTGCTGTCATTGATCCACCCATCGATAGACTAGCCATGCCCCGCAGCAGCAAAGCTTCCAAAGACTCGGTTCATTACTCGATTCGCCCCGCGGATCTCGCGCTGCACCTGTTCGAGGTGACGCTGACGATTGCATCGCCCGACCCCGACGGACAGCTCGTATCGCTGCCCGCATGGATTCCGGGCAGCTACATGATCCGTGAGTTTGCACGCAATATCGTCCAGATCCGCGCCGAATGCGACGGCCGCAAAATCAAACTGATGAAGCTGGACAAGCACAGCTGGCGCGCTGCACGTTGTGAAGGCGTGCTCAGCATTCACTATCAGGTCTATGCATGGGACTTGTCGGTGCGCGCCGCCCACCTCGACCAGACCCATGGCTTCTTCAACGGCACCAGCACCTTCCTGCAGGTGCACGGGCAGGAAATGCTGCCGCATGTGGTCGAGATCCTTCCGCCTTCCGATAGCAAGGACAGCGACGCCTATGCGAATTGGCGTATCGCGACATCGCTGCGCGAACTGAAGGCGCGCCGCCATCGCTTCGGCAGCTATGTCGCAGACAACTACGATGAGCTGATCGACCATCCGGTCGAGATGGGCGAGTTCCAGCTGATCCGCTTCGATGCACACGGTGTGCCGCACGAGATGGCCATTACTGGCCGCGTGCCCAACCTCGACACGGCGCGGCTCGCGGCCGACCTGAAGAAGATCTGCGAACAGCAGATCGCCCTCTTCGAGCCGGCCACCAAGCGCGCGCCAATGGAACGCTACGTCTTCCTGACCATGGTCGTGGGCGATGGCTACGGTGGTCTCGAGCATCGCGCATCGACGGCGCTGATCTGCTCGCGCAACGACCTGCCCGTCAAAGGCCAGCCGGCGATGAGCGAAGGCTATCGCGGCTTCCTTGGCCTGTGCAGCCATGAGTATTTCCACACCTGGAACGTCAAGCGCATCAAGCCAGCAGTGTTCGCGCCCTATGACCTGCGCCATGAGAACTACACGCCGCTACTTTGGCTGTTCGAGGGCTTCACCAGCTATTACGATGACCTGGTGCTGGTGCGCGCCGGACTGATCGACGAAAAAACGTATCTGGGCCTGCTGGCCAAGACGCTCAATGGCGTGCTGCATGGCTCGGGCCGCCTGAAGCAAAGCGTGGCTGAATCCAGCTTCGACGCGTGGACCAAGTACTACCGGCAGGACGAGAATGCGCCGAATGCCGTCGTCAGCTATTACACCAAAGGCTCGCTGGTAGCGCTGCTGCTGGACCTGGCGATCCGCGCCGGCACCCGCGGCAAGCGCTCGCTCGACGATGTGATGCGCACGCTGTGGCGCCGCTACGGGCGCGATTTTTATGTGCCCGGCAAAGGCGGCAAGGGGGTCACCGAAGCCGAGGTCGAGGCGCTGTTCGACGAAGTCAGCGGATTGTCGCTGAAACCGCTGCTGGATCGCGCGGTGCGTGGCACCAGGGATCTGCCGCTGGCCGAGGCTTTCGACAAGCTGGCCGTCGCAATGACGCCATTGTCAAAACCTGCAAAGCCCAGCCTCGAAGTGCGTACCCGCAAGGAAGGCGGCGATTGCAAGCTGGCCAGCGTGCACGAAGGCGGCGCGGCGCACGATGCCGGACTATCGGCGGGCGATGTACTGGTCGCCATCGACGGGCTGCGCGTGACGGCGTCCAACCTGGATGCGCTGCTGGCGCGCTATCGTGTCGGCGACACGGTTTCCGTGCATGGCTTCCGGCGTGATGAATTGATGCAGTTCAGCGTGGCATTGAAAGCCGATTCGGCGCCGCAGTATGCGATCGAGGCGCGTGACAAGCCCGTCGCTGGAGCGAGGCTGCGCAAGGCCTGGCTGAAGGTACGCGGCTGAAGGTATGCAGCTAAGGGGACTCGGTTGAGGGCACACAACTGACCTCGGTTGGCAGGCGCAGTGCCGCGTGCACCGCCCGCAAAACCTTGTCCACGTCCCGTAGCTGAAAGTCATGGCGAAGGATCAGACGGAAAACAGCAAGACCAGAGCAAGACCAAATTCAAGGCCGCAATACAAGCCTCTACAGGCATGTAGCGTAGCCGACAATAACAACACGACAGGAGACAGCATGAAGACACGGAAACACCCACTCACCGCCGTTCGGGCTATTGCGCTTAGCCTGTCGGTTGCACTGGCAATCGCGCTGCCCGCACCGCAGGCTGCGGCTGCAGAACTGGGCATGGCCGCGCCTGAGCAGCAAGGCATGTCAGCGGCACGTCTGGCGCGCCTGGGTGACATGGTGGTGAATGAAATCGGTGCGGACCGCATGCCGGGCGCAGTGATCCTGGTGGCTCGCAAGGGTGCGATCGTGCACGCCGATGCGATCGGCTTTGGCGACACCCAGACCCGGCGCCCCCTGCGGCGCGATGCCATCTTCCGCGCCTACTCGATGACCAAACCGCTGGTGTCGGCACTGGCAATGATGATGGTCGAGGAAGGCAAGCTGCAGCTGGCCGATCCAATGGTGAAGTTCTTCCCCGCCTTCGCCAACATGCAGGTGCTGTCCAACCCGTCCGACCCGAACAGCGCGCGCGAACCGGCCAAGCGACAGATCACGGTACAGGACCTGCTGCGTCACACCTCGGGCCTGACCTATGGCGAATTCACCCGCATGGCGAGCGTGAAGAATGCCTACATCGATGCCGGCCTGTTCTCGAATGAAGTGCCGATGAAGTCGATGGCGCTCACGCCCGAGCAGCAGGTTGAAGCGTTCGCGAAAGCGCCGCTGCTGTGGCAGCCGGGCACGACCTTCGAATACAGCCTGTCGACCGACCTGCTGGGCCGCGTGCTGGAAAAAGTCTCCGGCAAGACGCTGGACGTGCTGCTGGATGAAAAGCTGATCAAGCCACTGGGCATGAAGGACACGCACTTCGTGGTGCCGGCCGCCAAGGCAGCGCGCATCGCCGAACCGCTGAAGATCGACCCGACCACGGGCGGCCCCGCCATGCCCATGCTGGACTCGACGCGCCCGACCGGCAATGTCTCCGGCGGCGGCGGCATCTCGACGACGGCGGACGATTACCTGCGTTTCTGCCAGATGCTGCTGAACGGCGGCACGTTTGACGGCAAGCGCTTCCTGTCCCGTACGACCGTCGCGCTGATGACCTCCGACCATCTCGGCCCGCGCATCGCGACACCGGTGCAGCCGGGCGAGGTACTGATGGGCGTGCAGGGTTACACCTTTGGCCTCGGCTTCATGGTGCGCCAGGGCCAGGGCATCGCCGGCGTGCATGGCTCGGAGGGTGACTTCGCATGGGGCGGTATCGGCGGCACCTACTTCTTCGTCGATCCGAAGGAACAGCTGATCGGCATCATGATGGCGCAAACGCCGGGCGCGATCCGCCAGAGCTATCGCCGCATGTTCAAGACGCTGGTGTATCAGGCGCTGGAATAAGGCAGGAACGGGGCAGCGCGCTGCGACAGGCGGGCTGCCCCAATCCGCGACGCGTTCGATGCGCTGCATCCCGAGCACATCGCAATGCATCTCACTGCATTGCATCACCTGAGATCACATCAAGACTAGCCCTGCTTGCCGAGCAAGTGTTCGACGAGGCGATGAAAGCCGGCTTCGTCGAAATGCGTGTTATCGAGCCGCATCAACGCCGAATGCTGCGGCGGCTCGACGCGCCGCTTCAGGTATTCCTCCCAGTGCGCCAGCTTCCACGCATCGCGCGCGTCATTGCGATGCTCGATACGACGCTTCGCTTCTGCGCTGTCGAGGTCTATCCACGCAACACGGCACTCGGTACCTTCCGGCATGCCCAGCTCGGTCGGCCGGAAGAATTTGCCCGCCATGATTTCACGCGTGAACGGCCCGACCAGCATCACGTTCATCCCCAGCAGCAGGTTCTCGCGCGCGATGTCGAGCAGGCCCGAGTATTCCTTGTCACGCAGATTGTTCAGGTAGGTCGGACTGTCGCGATCGTCGGGATTCCCCGTCAGCAGGCCCATGATGTGCGAGCTGAATGCGCCGTACGCCGTGTCCTTGTCGAGGAAGAAGTAGTCCTGCCCGCTGCGCGCCTTCAGCAAAGCCACTGCGCGCTTGGCGAGCGTGGTCTTGCCGGTACCGGCATGACCGGCGAACAGCAACAGGCGACCGGGACGTGCTGCAGCCATGGCTTCTCCGGAAGTGTCGGTCGTCGCCATGGCGGCGGCCGCGTTGTGAGAGATCGAGGGAGTGATCGGGCTAGTCATCAGTTTAGTTCTTTATTTGACAATGAAGCGAGCATCAACTGTCGGAATCGGGCGCAGCAGCGTTTTTCCACGAATGAAAAGCTTGTATGATGCAGCAGGTTTTCTGCAAGATCGTGCAAGCGCATGCGAGACACGGACTGCCGCGCAAAGCAGCGAGTTGCGGCCCCGGGCTTCTGTGCCTGCACAAAGGGTTCGCATCATCAACGAATTCACCTGTTAACGAGACGAGAACAAGCATATGGCTGAAATCAATTCCCCGGGTTCCCTGCTGGTCGGCGAAGGCGTCTTCATGAAAGGTTCGATGCAAGTGCCGGGCACGGCCAGCATCGACGGCAAGCTGGAAGGCGACCTGACCGCCGATACCGTGATCGTGCAGACCAATGGCGCGATGGATGGCCGCACCACGGCCAACCATGTGCGCGTCGCCGGCTCGCTGACCAACACGACGGTGGCCAACAAATCGCTGGTCGTCGAATCCTCGGGCCTGATCGGCGGCGCGATCACGTACAACGAACTCGAAATCAAGAAGGGTGGCCAGCTGCAGGGCAACATCTACAAGGTCGGCCAGCAGCCGCCCGCACCCGTCTACGCTGCCCCAGCATCAGCGCCGGCACCCGCTGCAGCACCGGCACAGCCGCAGGCGGAAGCTGCGCCGACGGCTGCTCCTGACAGCAACGCCAACCAGCAGCGCAGCGGCGGCAAGCAGGGCAAGGGCAACTAAGCCCTTCGCTGCCACGCATCACCCACCTGCCCCGGACGGCTCCGGTATCGCAACGGAGCCGCCGCGGTCAGGCGTAACGCAGCCTATCCAGCCATTCCAGCAGCGGTATCGTCGCCGGCAGTATCGGCTCGACGCCCACGCTGCCTTGCCAGGCCAGTTGCTGGCCTTCGAGTCCGCGCGGCTCGCCTTCCCATTCGCGACTGATGTAGAAATGCAGGCGCACATGCGCATGCGGATAGATGTGCTCGACCCCGCACCAGGGCTCGGCTGAAATCACGGTCACGCCTATCTCTTCGGCGAACTCGCGCTTGAGCGCATCGAACACCGATTCGCCGGCCTCTACCTTCCCGCCCGGGAATTCCCAATAGCCCGCATAGGGCTTGCCTTCGGGACGACAGCCAAGCAGCACATCGCCATTCGGCTTCATCAGGATGCCGACGGCGACATTGATCGGCGCGCCATGATTGGCAGGCTTGGCGCCGGCTTCTGCGTGGGCCTGCATCAGCTCACCCTGGCCGCTAGCATTGCGAAGGAGCTCATCGGGAGTCGCTCATGAAATCGTGCGTTCCGCGGGCTCAGGCCGCATGCCGGCCGGCCCAGTCGCGCGCGAACTGCCACGCGACGCGGCCCGAGCGCGAACCGCGTTGGAGCGCCCATTGCAAAGCCTCTTGCTCGGCCTCGGCCGCCTGCGCGGCAGTGACGCCGAAGTGCGACAGCCAGTGGCGCACGATGTCGAGGTAATCTTCCTGACGGAACGGATAGAACGACAGCCACAGGCCGAAGCGCTCCGACAGCGAGATCTTTTCTTCCACCGTCTCGCCGGGATGCAGGTCGCCGTCATCGACATGTCGATAGGTTTCATTGTCGGAAAACTTCTCCGGCAGCAGGTGGCGGCGGTTCGACGTGGCATAGATCAGCACATTGTCCGACTGCGCACTGATGCTGCCGTCGAGCGCGACCTTCAGCGCTTTGTAGCCACCTTCGCCTTCTTCGAACGACAGGTCGTCACAGAAGATCACGAAACGCTCGGGACGCTGCGCGACCAGCTCGACGATATCGGGCAGGTCAACCAAATGTTCCTTGTCGACCTCGATCAATCGCAGTCCCTGATCGGCGAACTGCGCAAGGCAGGCCTTGATCAGCGAGGACTTGCCAGTGCCGCGCGCGCCAGTCAGCAGCACATTGTTGGCCGGTTTGCCGCTGACGAACTGGCGGGTGTTCTGCTCGACCTGCTCTTTCTGTGGGCCGATGTTGTGCAGGTCATTCAATTCGATGCGCGCCGGGTGACGCACCGGCTGCAGGTAAGCGCGGCCATCGCGCTGCACGCGCCAGCGGAAGGCGATCGATGCCTCCCAGTCGGTGTCAGGCATCGGCGCCGGCAGGATGGACTCGACGCGCGCCAGCACGGCTTCGGCGCGCTTCAGGAAGTGTTCGAGCTCGGTCATCGTGGACTCTCTGTCTCGTTGGCTTGTTCTTGTTGAGGGCGCCGCCGGGCAAGCCTTGGCGGCTGCCCGGGATTAGGAACGGTAGTCTGCGTTGATCGACACGTACTCGTGCGACAGGTCGCAGGTCCACACCGTGGCCGATGCGCCGCCGCGGCCCAGCTTCACGGTGACGGTGATCTCGCTCTGCTTCATCACGCGCTGGCCGTCTTCTTCCTTGTAATCCGGATTGCGGCCGCCGGCCTTCGCGACCCACACATCGTCGAGGTGCAAGTCGAGCTTGCTGACATCGAGGTCGTCGATGCCCGCATAACCGACCGCCGCCAGGATACGACCAAGGTTGGGGTCGGACGCAAAGAAAGCCGTCTTCACCAGCGGCGAGTGGCCGATCGCATAGGCGACCTTGCGGCACTCTTTCACGTCGCGGCCATCTTCGACGCGAATGGTGATGAACTTGGTCGCGCCTTCGCCGTCGCGCACGATCATCTGCGCAAGGTCCTGCGCCAGCCAGGTGATGGCGGCCGACAGCGCTTCGTATTCATCGGACAGCATGCTGGTCACTTCCAGCTCACCAGCGCCGGTCGCCATCACGATGAAGGAGTCATTGGTCGACGTATCGCCATCAATGGTGATGCAGTTGAACGAAGCATTCGCCGCATCCTTGACCAGTTTGTCGAGCAGCTTTTGCGGCACCTTCGCATCGCAGGCGATGAAGCCCAGCATGGTCGCCATGTTCGGCTTGATCATGCCGGCACCCTTGGAGATGCCGGTCAACACCACCTTCTTGCCGGCGATCGTCACCGTGCGCGACGCCGCCTTCGGCTGCGTGTCGGTGGTCATGATGGACTCGGCCGCGTTGTACCAGTTGTCTTCGGCGAGGTTCTTGATTGCCTGCGGCAGGCCGGCGACGACTTTCTGCACCGGCAATGGCTCGAGGATCACGCCAGTCGAGAACGGCAGGATCTGCGACGGCTCGCAGCCCAGTTCCTTGGCCAGTGCTTCGCAGGTCGCATTGGCATTCGCGAGGCCCTCTTCACCGGTACCGGCATTCGCATTGCCGGTGTTGATCACCAGCGCCGTCACCGGCTTGCCGAACGCCGCAGCCGAGGCCAGGTTAGCCTTCGCCACTTGCACCGGCGCGGCGCAGAAGCGGTTGGTGGTGAACACGCCGGCCACGGTCGCCGTGGGCGCCAGCTTGAACACCAGCAGGTCCTTGCGGCCCGGCTTCTTGATGCCGGCCTCGGCATGGCCGAGCTGCACGCCCGCCACGGGCTTCAGGTTCGCGGGGATGGGAAGGGGAAGATTGACGGCCATGGAAGCTTCTCTGCGTTCGGGTGTGGGATGGGTTTCGTGGTCCAAATGACGAGGGCCCCCGATCAGGGGCCCTCCAGTGTACTGCGTGATCGCTACGCCGCCGTGTCAGTCAAAGCCACACACGCATGCGGCGATCATGGCTTGCCGGCTCAGGCCAGCTTGCCGTGGCACTGCTTGAACTTCTTGCCGCTGCCGCAGGGGCAGGGGTCGTTGCGGCCGACCTTGGGCATCGCATTGGTCATCGTGCCCGCGACACCGGCAGGTGCGCCATGCTCGTCCATCGGCGACAGCAGTTCTTCCGGCGACGCCGACGGATCGAAGTCCGCATGCTGGTAGTTGACGTTCTCGAGGTGCGGATGCGACATCTGCTCCTCGGCAGCCTCGATTTCGGCCTGGGATTGCACACGCACGGTCATGATCACGCGCACGACTTCGTTGCGGATCAGGTCCAGCATCTGCGCAAACAGCTGGAAGGCTTCGCGCTTGTATTCCTGCTTCGGGTTCTTCTGTGCATAGCCGCGCAGGTGGATGCCCTGGCGCAGGTGATCGAGCGCCGCGAGGTGCTCGCGCCAGTGCGTGTCCATGCTTTGCAGCATGACGCTCTTCTCGAAGCCGCCGAAGGAATCCTGACCCACGATGTCGACCTTGGCCTGATAGACCTTGTCGGCGGCCATCAGCACGCGCTCGAGCAGGTCTTCGTCGGTCAGGTTGGGCTCGGCCTTCAGCATGACCGGCAGCGGCAGATCCAGCTGCCACTCGATCAGCAGCACGTCCTGCAGACCGTCGAGGTCCCACTGCTCTTCCATGCTCTCTTCCGGCACATGCTGGCGGAACAGGTCGGTCAGCACGCCGTGACGCAGCGCGATGCTGGTCTCGGCCATGTTCTCGGTCTCGAGCAGTTCGTTGCGCTGCTGGTAGATCACCTTGCGCTGATCGTTGGCGACGTCGTCGTATTCGAGCAGCTGCTTACGGATATCGAAGTTGCGCGCCTCGACCTTGCGCTGCGCGGATTCGATCGAACGCGACACGATGCCGGCCTCGATAGGCTCGTCTTCCGGCATGTTCAGGCGCTCCATCACCGCGCGCACTCGGTCGCCGGCGAAGATGCGCAGCAGCGAATCGTCGAGCGACAGATAGAAGCGCGACGAACCCGGGTCGCCCTGGCGGCCGGAACGGCCACGCAGCTGGTTGTCGATACGGCGCGATTCATGGCGCTCGGTACCGATGATGTGCAAGCCGCCCTGCGCTTTCACATGCTCATGCAGCGACTGCCATTCGTCACGCAGCTGTTGCGCGCGCGATGCTTTCTCCTCGGCGGACAGCGCCTCGTCAGCTTCGATGAACTGGATCTGCTTGTCGACATTGCCACCCAGGACGATGTCGGTACCGCGACCGGCCATGTTGGTGGCGATGGTGATCATCTTCGGACGACCGGCCTGCGCAACGATTTCCGCTTCGCGCGCATGCTGCTTGGCGTTCAGCACGTTATGCGGCAGGTTCGCCTCGGTCAGCATCTTCGAGATCAGCTCGGAGTTCTCGATCGAGGTCGTACCCACCAGCACCGGCTGGCCACGCTCATAGCAATCGCGGATGTCGGCCAGCACCGCGCGGTACTTGCCGGCGGCGTTCTTGAACACCTGATCCTGGCGATCCTTGCGCTGGCTCGGACGGTTCGGCGGGATCACCACGGTCTCGAGGCCGTAGATTTCCTGGAATTCGAACGCTTCGGTATCGGCGGTACCGGTCATGCCGGACAGCTTGCCGTACATGCGGAAGTAATTCTGGAAGGTGATCGAGGCCAGCGTCTGGTTCTCGTTCTGGATGCGCGCGCCTTCCTTGGCTTCGACGGCCTGGTGCAGGCCATCCGACCAGCGGCGGCCCGACATCAGGCGGCCGGTGAATTCATCGACGATCACGACTTCGCCGTCCTGCACCACATATTGCTGGTCCTTGTGGAACAGCACGTGCGCGCGCAGCGCGGCATACAGGTGGTGGATCAGCGTGATGTTGGCGGCGTCGTACAGCGATGCGCCTTCGGCCAACAGGCCCATTTCAGTCAGGATGCGCTCGGCCTTCTCGTGGCCAGCCTCGGTCAGCAGGACCGTATTGGCCTTCTCGTCCTTGGTGTAATCGCCCGGGACTTCGACCACGCCCTTGCCGTCCGGCGTCTCTTCGCCGATCTGCTGCGTCAGCAGCGGCGGCAGCGCGTTCATCTTGCGGTACATCTCGGTATGGTCTTCAGCCTGGCCGGAGATGATCAGCGGGGTACGCGCTTCGTCGATCAGGATCGAGTCGACTTCATCGACGATCGCAAACGCGAGGCCGCGTTGCACGCGCTCGTTGGTCGCATAGACCATGTTGTCGCGCAGGTAGTCGAAGCCGAATTCATTGTTGGTGCCGTAGGTGATGTCTGCGGCATAGGCCTTCTGCTTCACGTCGTGGGACGCCTGCGACAGGTTGACGCCGGTGGACAGGCCCAGCCAGCCGTACAGCTTGCCCATCCATTCGGCATCGCGCTGCGCGAGGTAGTCGTTGACCGTGACCACGTGCACGCCCTTGCCGGTCAGGGCATTCAGGTAGGCCGGCAGCGTCGCCATCAGCGTCTTGCCTTCACCAGTACCCATCTCGGCGATCTTGCCCTGATGGAGCACCATGCCGCCGATCAGCTGCACGTCGAAGTGGCGCATCTTCAGCACGCGCTTGGACGCCTCGCGGCAGACCGCGAAGGCTTCGACCAGAATGTCGTCGGTGGTGGCGCCGGCGGCCAGCCTGGCCTGCAGCTCCGGGGTCTTGGCTTTGAGCGCCTCGTCGGACAGCGCCTCGAGGGAGGCTTCGAGCGCGTTGATCTCGCGCACGGACTTCTGCAGCTTCTTGAGCAGGCGCTGGTTGCGGCTGCCGAAAATTTTGGTCAGGAATGACATGCTGGTGCTGGAATAGGGAAGGCTATGCGACGCCATGGAGGCGAAAGGCGCGATTTTAGCATGCAGCCCCCTTGCCAGACCGGCACGCCGGGCCATCACTTCAGCCCGGGAATGCGCTGCCGCGAAGGCCCTGTGATAAGGTGCGCGCATGCAGAAGAACCCGGGCAGAAACCCGCCCAATTTCACCCCGGCTCGCCGTCCCTCACAGCAGCCGAACACCAAAGGCGCACTCGATTTCCTGCAATCGAACGACCGCCTGGCCGCGCTGTTGCCTACCCTCGGCCAGCTCGCGAATTTGCAATCCGATTGTGAGCGCTTGCTACCAACTTTGTTCGCCAATTGCCGTGTATTGCAACTGCGCGAGGGCGCGCTGCAGGTTGCGGTGCCGAATGCGGCACTGGCTACCCGGCTGAAGCAGGTGTTGCCGAAATTGCAGGATGGATTGCGGCAGAAAGGCTGGCCGGTGGAAGCGGTAAAGCTCAAGGTACAACTGATGCCGGCGGTGCCCGCATCCCCGCAACGCCCTCACCGCCACAAGGTTCTGTCCAACAATGCGGTCGGTGCCTTCGCGGAGCTGGAGCAAACGCTGGAAGACAATCCGCGCAACGCCAGCCTGCGCGATGCGCTGAAGGCGCTGCTGTCGCGCCGCTGATCCTGGGCGACAGGCCCGGGCTGCATCAAAGTTCGACGAAATAATCCGAGGCCGCCGCCTCGATCGCTTCGATGCTCAGCTCGGGCAGTTCGCGGCGATAACGCGCGCGGTCGATCACCTGCTCGATCAGATCGCGCGGGTGACTGCCTGTGAACTTGCGGCCGCGCTCGCGGTAAAACTTGGCGATCAGGTGGGCGGCCACCTCCGGCTTGTAAGCGATGCCCTGCGCCTGGCAGACACGCTCGAACGTCTGCAGGAATTCCTTCTCGGTCTGGTACGGCACCATGATCTTGTGCCGCAAGCGGCGCAGGAAGGCTTCGTCGGCCAGTTCGGCCGGGTTAAGGTTGGTCGCAAAGACAGTGATCTGATCGAAGCTGATCTCCAGCTTCTTGCCCGTGTGAAGGCGGAGAAAATCGGTGCCGCGCTCCAGCGGCACGATCCAGCGGTTCAGCAACTGGCGCGGCGGTATCTGCTGGCGGCCGAAGTCATCGACGATGAACATGCCATTGGTCGCCTTCATCTGCACTGGCGCCTGGTAGAACTTGCTGATCGGGTCGTATTCGAGATTGAGGCTCTCCAGTGTCAGCTCACCGCCCACCATCACCACCGGTCGCCGGCAGCGCACCCAACGCGCGTCATGCCGGCTGCCGAGGTCGAGATCGAGACTGCCTTGCATGCTGGGCCCGGTGCTCTTGGCCAGGTCATTCACAGGCACGTGCAGCGCCGGATCGAAGACACGTATCACCTGCCCGTCCACCATCAGCGCATGCGGCACATAAATCTCGCCCGGAAGCTCGCGCCCGATCGCCTCGGCGATCGACGATTTGCCGCTGCCCGGCGGACCATAGAGGAAGATCGAACGCCCGGAATTGAACGCCGGACCGAGTCGGTTCATCAGGCTCTCGCCCATCACCAGTTGGCGCATGGACTGCCGCATCCAGGTGGCATCGATCTCGATCTGGCGCACGGTCTGGTGCGCGACGATGTCGCGGTACGCCTGCAGCGTGATCGGTGCCGGGCCGGTGTACTGTGATTGCGTCAGCGCCAGTTCGGTGCGCTCGCGGCCGAGGTTGGTCAGCTCGTACAGGTAAGTGCCCGACATCGAACCGGCCGCTGTGCGCAATGACAGCAGGCGATCGCGCTTGGCCTTGTCGACCAGATCGTCGACCACGCGCATCGGCAGGCAGAGCTTGCCGATCATGTCGGCGACGCTGAGAACCTGCCCGTCGAAATAGGCATTCTTCAGCATCAGATCGATCAGGAAGGTTTCGGGGATGCCGACCTGGTCCAGGTCGCGCGGCGCCGGCGGCACGCGATGGAAGATGCGTTCCAGTTCGCCGGTGCTCAGGTAGCCCAGTTCGACCATCGCATCGCCGATACGACCGCCGCGCTTCTTCTGGCGATCCAATGCGCGATCGCGCTGCTCCGGAGTGATCAGGCGTTCGCTGACCAACATATCTCCCAGCATCACTGCTCCCAGACGAATGAGATGCTTGAGTCTAGCAATCCGAATTGATCATCGGAATCGTCCGGCGATGTACTTTAGGCAATGTTTGCGCCAGATCAATGGAGGCGCGCTGCGGGGTCGGGCGGCGCACAGCCGCCCTTCGCCGGACATCAGGCGGGTATGTAAAACCGGAAAACTCAGGCGCGTGGCGGCGTCCACTCCAGCACGGTCCAGCGCGAAGCTTCACCCTCGATGACCAGGGCCACGTCGCGATCATCCGCCTCGGGCAGGGTCAGCACCATCGACTGCCCCTCGCGCCACGGCAAGGTGGAGTGGGCTATCGTCCAGCCGTCCTGCGTGCGCACGCCGTAGGAAATTTCGAAATCGAGTTGCTGGCGCAAGCTGTCGCCTGCGCCCCAGCCGCCGGCGTCAAAGTCCGTCGCGCGCGGCCGCACATACATCACGCAATGGCCGGCGACCAGCAGCCATGCCGGCCGGCTTGGCTCGGCTTGCCTGAGTACGACCAAACCATCGTCGGAGCCCGGCACCTTGTGCCAGTGCTCGAGATAATCGGCATGGATGCCCGTCTCGACCAGCATGCCATCGCGAAATGCAGCATGCCCTTCATCCGGTACGGCCGAAGGTGGCTGGAAATCGACGATGCGCAACCACGCAGTGTCGTCGTTGCCGGGATCGACGCGAGTAACACCCGCAAAGCCCTGCTGCGTGGCGAGCCACTGCAACTGGGCCGGCGAACATTCATCGAGGCTGTTCACGCCGCCGAAATCGGGACGGTCGGCCGGCACCCGAATGTCGGCATGCCAGCGCGAAGTCTGCAGCCAGCACACCGTAGTGGTCGTGTCGTCACCATCGGCGGTGCGCAGCAGGCTGCGTTGCCAGACGCCGCGAAAGCGTGACGGTACGGGGTCGGTATCGGGGATAGTTATCACGGTATCGTGGGTCCTGATTCAAGCAGCGCGGATGACCTCAAGCAGCGCCTCGGTGGGTACCACCTGACCAAAGATGCCGCCCTCGACGCCCACCATGGCCAGTGCCGGCGCCTGCAGCGCAGGATCGCTGGCGGCACAGCCATCGGCGACCAGCAGGCAGCGGTAGCCGCGATCGACGGCCTCGCGCAGGGTCGAGTGCACGCAGACCTCGGTAGTAACGCCGCACAGCACCAGCGTATTGATCGCGCGTGCGGCCAATTGCGCCTGCAATGGCGTGGCATGGAATGCGCCATAGCACGGCTTGTCGATCACGAGCTCGCCCGGCAGCGGCTGCAGTTCATCGATGATGTCATGCCCGTACTCGCCGCGCACCAGCAGGCGCCCCAGCGGGCCGGGGCTGCCGATCTCGGCACCAGCAGCACGGCTGCGCGCGAGCTTCGCCGGCGGACAATCGGACAAGTCCGGCAGATGGCCTTCGCGCGTATGCAGCACCATCATGTCCGCTGCACGCGCTGCATCCAGCAGACGCCGGATATTGGCGATCGGTCCGGACAGGCGCCGTACATCGAGCCCCGCCTGCGCCACATAGCCGCCTGCGCTGCAGAAGTCACGCTGCATGTCGATTACGACCAGCGCAGCATGGCGCAATGATTCGATCATGGCTGCCCGGAAGCGCGCGCATCCGGCGCCGCGCCCACCTGGCCTGCCACAGCAGACGGCGGCACGCTGATCGCTTCGAGCAAGGATGCGGCAAGAATCATGGCCCCGCCCACCAGTTCGCCGGCGCTGAAATGTTCACCACCGATCAGCACGGCCGACAACACCGCCACCACCAGTTCCGTGACTTGCAGCACGGCGGCCCGGCTGACGTCGACATGGGTGACGCCATAGGTCGTCAGCGCCGTTCCACCCATCAGCCAGATGAAGGCAAACAGCGCCAGCAGGGTCCAGTCGAACGCCGGCAAGGCAGGTATCGTGACCGGATGTAGCGCCAGCCCGATCACGGCAATCGTCGTGCATCCGATGAAGGACATCAGCGTGCGGCTGGCGATGGGAATGGCGCGCGCCGCGCGATTGGCAATGCCCGCCAGCGTGTAGAAGATGCCGGCGATAAAAGCTGCCGCATCGCCGAACGACAGCGGCGCCGTGAACACCTCGACACCACCCACGATGGTGAAAACGCCGGACAGGCACAGCGCCACCGTCATCAGCCGGCGCCAGCCCAGCGTCTCTTTCAGGAACAGCTTGCCACCGATCGCGCCCCACGCGGGCATCAGGAAGAACAGCAGCATCGCACGCACCACCGAGCCGGCCATCAGCGCCCAAGTGAGGGCGAAATTGGCGACGCCGAAACACAGCCCGATCAGCAGCAGGTAATGCGTTTCGCCGCGCCATGCGGCACGCTCGCGCCAGACCAGTGGAAACGACACCAGCGCCACCAGCGCATAGGCGGTCAGTGCGATCGAATGGCCGTCGATGCCCAGCCCGGCAAAATATTTCAGCGGCAACCATGCAAAGCCCCACACCAGTCCGCTGGCAAACAGCGACAGCAGGGCCAGCGGCGATTCGGCCGAACGCAAGGGAAGGGAAGTTGAACTCATGCAGCAGTCGCGAGTAAGCAAAGCGCCTATGCTAACAGCGCCATCAGCGCAGCATGGCAGCGGGATACGGGCGGTCGAGCGACGAGGCAGCCCATGTAGGGCCATGTCCCCGGCCCTGGCGCCGGCATCCTGTGCCGCACGGGTTCACGGAATGAATCAGACTGCCGTCAGAAAAGACACACCGACCGCCCCGACAAAACCGTCGGCACGACGCGGCTGATCCGCAGGCAGCACTGCGCCGTAATCGGGCGACAGCACGCGCCGCACGCGGTGCACATGGAAGGCCTTCAGCAGTTCGGGCACGGTCACTACCTGCGCATAGGCATCGCCGTACAGCTCGCGATGCAGCGCCGGCAAGCGGTGCCAGGGCACAATCGGGCGCTCATGGTGCGCGTTGTGAAAACCGAAGTTCAGCCACAGCAGGTTGCCCCAGAAGTTGTCGAGCCCGACCACATTGGTGAAGGTGTTGGCCTGCTCGTACTCCTTGTCGCGGATCAGCTCCGGCGGCATGGGCGTATCGTCATCGATCGGATAGGCCTCGTAGGTGTGCTGGAAGCAGTCGGCAAAGCGCAGCACCGTCACCATCAGCAGGTAGGCGACAAAGTACAGGCCCAGTGCCAGCGGCGACACCCAGCCCAGCAGTGCGAATGCCGCGATGCGAACCGCCAGGATGGTGACCAGTCGCCGCCGCGATGCACCGCCGCGCTTCCATGCGCGCGCGATCACGAAGCCGCGCATCAGGAATTCGACGGCGGGGAAATACAGCCATTCGAGCGCCAGCACGGCATTGCGGAAGATTGCCGGCGAGCGGCGCAGAAAGCCTTGGGAATCGAAGGTGATGACGTCGGCGCGCTCGACATGGTGACGCATGTGCTTCTTGCGCAAATCATCGAAACGGGCGATGCAGCTGCCGTTCAGCCAGGTCATCAGCGTGCCCCAGCGGCGGTTCGCCTCGGGGGACTTGAAGATCGCGAGGTGAGCGAATTCGTGGATGAAATACGCGGACCAGATCAGCGCGATGCTGGTCAGCAGGAAACCGGCCGCTACCAGCGGCCAGGCTTCCGTGGTCATCAGCAGGATGCCGAGCGGCCAGCCCAGCAACGTGAGCGACAGCGCGGCCACGTTCGGCCAGACGCCGTCCGCATAACGAAAATGTTTGGCCAACGCTGTCATGATGCTTTCCTTACTTGGCCAGCGCGTTCACGAACTGTGCATCCATTGTAGCCTCGGTAGCCGGGATCTTGTCGATCTGGCCCTTGGCCTTCAGCAGGCCGGCAATCACCTCGCCGCTCGCATAGTAGGAAGTCGTCACATTGGCCTTCACGAAGGCTTTCGGCATTTCCTTGAGCGGGATGTTATAGACGCCGGTCAGCTGTTCTTTCACTTCCTTGGCCGAGACGCCCATGAACTTGCCGATGATCTTGGCGGCCTCGTCCGGCTTGGCCTTCATGTATTCCATGCCATCAAGATAGGCTTTCATGATGCCGGTGATCTCTTTCGGGTTCGACTTGATGTACTTGTCGTCGAACACCAGTACGTCGGCGATCAGGCCGGGTGCATCCTTGGACGAGTAGATCACCTTGAACTTCTTGCCGCCGCCCTGCGACAGCACTTGCGACAGGCTGGGCTCATAAGTGACGCCGATCGGCAGCTGGCCCGAGGCCATCGCCGCCGGCACCGCTTCCGGGGTCATGCTGACCGGGGTGATGTCCTTCTCGGTCAGGCCGTTGACCTTCATCGCGTACGACAACAGGAAGTCCGACGGCGACAGCGGGTTGTAGCCGATCTTCTTGCCCTTGAACTCGCTGATCTTGTTGATGCTGCTGGCGGCCACGATCGCATCGCCGCCATTCGAATAATCGATGGGCATCACGACCTTGTGATTCACGCCTTTGGCGACCTGGCCGATCACCTGGTCATACGTCACCATCGCGCCCTGCACCGAACCGCCGACCAGTGCCGGCGGAATCAGTGCCGGGTCGGCGAACACTTGCAGCTTCACCGACAGGCCGTATTTCTTGTACATGTCCAGCGCCTCGGCCACATAGAACGGGCCGTAGCCGATCCAGACCACGGTCGCGATCTTCAGCGGCGCGGCGGCAAACGACGCGGTCGCCGATAGCGCGAGCGCTGCGCCGACGAATATTTTTTTAAGATTGAAGGACATCGTTGGGCTCCTGTTGAGGTTGGTCTTGCTAGGGTGTGTTACCTAGCAAATCTCTTGCCAGTCATTCACGTGCATTCATGCGGGTTTCACCAGTACCCAGGCACCAGCTTGGGGCACGCTTCGCGTGCGATGCACTATCGGGTTTCACTTCGATGCAAGAAACGCGCGCCAGCCGCCGAAGTGGCTGATATCGGTGGCGCCCTTCAGCGCCTCGGGTTCGCAGACGAAGCCCTTGACCCAGCTTCCGTCGGCTGCCTGCACCGAGCCGATCGCCAGCGGCGGCGGCACCTCGGCCACGAACTCGCCGAAGCGGCGCAGGGGCAGCTCCCAGATCTCGATCTCGATCGCATGGCCACCGGCAGCGACGCGTGCCAGCCCCGGCTTGGGCGGCGTCGTGTCCGGCAGGGCCGACAGCGTGTAGCAGGGTGCGGTGGTGGTCGTCGCCAGCTTGCGCGCACCACGCTCGAGCAGCTGCCAGTTCAGCGGCTGGCCGTCGAGGTGCGCGCCGACGACGGCGAGCTGCACCGTGGGCTCGTTGAAGGGCAGCGGATCGGCCGCCACCGTGGTCGCGCCGGCCGACGCCGGCAGCAAGGCCTGCGCCGCCGCCGCCAGCAACTGGTCGCCACCGCAAGGCGCAATCAGCGTCACGCCTGCCGGCATGCCATCGGCACGCGCATCGGCCGGCACCGCGAGCGCCGCCATGTCGAAGAAATTGACGAAGTTGGTGTAGTAGCCGAGCTGCGAATTGAGCCGCACCGGATCGGCCTGCACGGCCTCGATGGTGTGCATGGTCGGCGTGGTCGGTACCAGCAGCAGGTCATAGCCTTGCAGCTGCGATTCGGCCGCGCGGCGCAGGTCGGCCAGCTGGTAGGTCGCGTTGAAGGTCGCGACGGCGTCATAGTTCGCGCCCTGCCCGACGATGCCAGCGACCGTCGGGTCCATGTCAGCCTTGTGCGCTTCGTAAAAGCTGCCCACCGCTGCCAGCCGCTCCGCTACCCAGGGGCCCTGGTACAGCAGCGATGCCGCTTGCGCGAAGGGCGCGAAGTCGATCGTGCCGAACTCGACATTCGGCAAGGCCTTCAGTCTTGCGATGGTCTGCGCGAAAGCTTGTTCGGCCTGCGTGTCGCCATAGAACTCGAGCTGCGTGGGCAGCGCGATGCGGTAGCTGCGGCGCTTGACGCCCAGCATGGGAATGTTGCGCGAATAGCCGTCCTCGGCGTCATAGCCGCCGGCCGATTGCAGCGCCGTCCACGCATCGCTGACGGTCTGCGCGAAGATGGACACGCAATCCAACGTGCGGCAGGCCGGCACCACGCCACGCGCCGAGATCAGCCCGCGCGTCGGCTTCAGCCCGACGATGCCATTCAGGCCGGCTGGCACGCGGCCGGAACCGGCGGTGTCCGTACCCAGCGAGAAAGCCACCAGCCCCAGTCCCACCGACGCGCCCGAGCCCGAGCTCGAACCGCCGGACACGTACTCCGGAAACTTTGCATTGCGCACCGCGCCATACGGCGAACGCGTGCCGACCAGTCCGGTGGCGAACTGGTCGAGGTTGGTCTTGCCGACCAACAGCGCGCCGGCTGCCTGCAACCGTTCGACCACCGTCGACGAGCGCGACGGCGTGTAGGCGAACGCCGGGCAAGCGGCCGTGGTCGGCATGCCGGCCACGTCGATGTTGTCCTTGACCGCGAAGGGAATGCCAAACAGCGGCTGTTGCGCGAAGACGGCTGAGCCCTGCGCCTTCAGCTGCGCATCGAGCTGCTGCGCCTGCGCGAGCAGGGCCGCTTCATCGACGCGGCTGATCCAGATTTCCGGACGATCGACTTTCGCGATGCGCGCCAGCAGCTGCGCGATCACCTCGCTTGGTGTCAGGTTGCCGGCTGCATAGGCCGCGCGCAATGCATGCAGGGTCGGCAGGCCGTGGTCGATGATGCTGGTCATGGTGATTCCTGTGTCGTGTTGACGATGTAGTTTGATCGATGTCTTGTCGGCGATTTTTTTGGCGATATTCCTGGTCGGCTTTTCAGCGATGCCGTGCCAGCTCAGGCGTCGCGGAAGATCGCAATGTTCTGGCCGGCCGCCACTGCCGTGCCTTCGCCGACCAGCCACTCGACCACTTCGCCGCTCGCGTTGGCCTCCAGCGGGATTTCCATCTTCATCGACTCGAGGATGGCGACGGTATCGGCCTCGGCCACGGACGCGCCGGCAGGCGCAGCAATCTTCCAGACGCTACCCGGCACGCTCGCAGTCAGGTAGCGGCAGCCGGCCGGCAGCTCGACCTCGACTGCGGTCGCCGCGGAGGCATCGTCGCCGACGTATTCGGCCTGCCCGGCCTCGCGCCAGCGCTCGCGCTCGGCATCGAACGCGGCTTGCTGCTTCTGCTTGAATGCAGCGATCGAGTCCTGTTCGCGCGCGAGGAAAGCGCGGTACTGCGCGAGCGAGAATTCGCCTTCCTCGATCTTCACGTCGAAACGGCCGAGCGGGAAATCACGGCGATGCTCAAGCAGCTGCTCCTCGCTGACTTCGTAGAAGCGTATCTGGTCGAAGAAGCGCAGCAGCCACGGATGGCCGTCGCGGAAGCTGTCGGTCTGCCGGTAACGGTTCCACATCTGCACGGTGCGGCCGACGAACTGATAGCCACCCGGGCCTTCCATGCCATACACGCACAGGTAGGCGCCGCCGATGCCGACCGCGTTCTCCGGCGTCCAGGTGCGCGCCGGGTTGTACTTGGTGGTGACCAGCCGGTGGCGCGGATCGACCGGTGTCGCGACCGGCGCGCCGAGGTAGACGTCGCCCAGGCCCAGCACCATGTAGCTGGCATTGAACACGACGTCGTACACATCGCGCTCCGACGCCAGGCCGTTGATGCGGCGGATGAACTCGATATTGCTCGGGCACCAGGGCGCATCCGGGCGCACCGTGGTCTGGTATTTCTGGATCGCCAGCTGCGTCTGGCTGTCATTCCACGCCAGCGGCAGGTGCACGGTGCGCGAGGGCACGACCAGCGCATCCACCGGCGGCAGGTCGGCCAGCAGCTTGTCGAGGCGCGCAATCAGCTCGCGCGCCGGCAACTGGCGATGGTCGAAGTGCAGCTGCAGCGAGCGGATGCCAGGGGTGAGGTCAATCAGGCCCGGCAAATGCGCGCCTTCCACTGCCAGCATCAGCGCATGCACGCGGAAGCGCAATTCCATGTCCAGCACCAGCGCGCCGAACTCGACCAGCAGGTAATCGTCGCCGGCGCGGCGATAGACAACCTCGGTGCCATCGACCAGCTTGCCGGCGTGGATGATCGCCGGCTGCGTGCTGCCGGCGGCGGTGACGGGAATCGTGAACGACGGTGCAACAGACGATGCAGCAGGAGCGGCGGGCTGCGGCGCAAAGACTTGCTCGATCTGCTCGCGCATGGTGGCAGCCTCATCGACCGACACGCGAATGAAATCAATGGTGTCGCCCGGCTTGAGCTGGCCGATCTTCCACAGGTCGGCCGACACGATCACGGCCGGGCAGACGAAGCCGCCCAGGCTGGGGCCGTCCGGTCCGAGGATCACCGGCATGTCGCCGGTGAAGTCGATCGATCCGATTGCGTAGGCGTTGTCGTGAATATTGGACGGATGCAGGCCAGCCTCGCCGCCGTCGGTGCGCGCCCAGCGTGGCTTGGGGCCGATCAGGCGCACGCCGGTGCGCGACGAGTTGAAGTGCACCTGCCAGCGCGTGCCGAAGAAGGTCGCGATGTCGTCGTCTGTAAAGAAGTCCGGCGCGCCATGCGGTCCGTAATGCACCGCGATCTGCCAGTGATGGCCGTAGTCGGGCACGGCTTGCGGCGGCATCGCCACCGGCGCTGCTGCTGCGGGTTCGGCCGCGGGTGCTGCTGCGCCGGCTTCGGCATGCGCCTGCGCGATGTGCAGCACGTCGCCAGTGCGCAGCGAACGACCGCCGTGGCCGCCGAACTGGCCGAGCGTAAACGTAGCCTTGCTGCCCAGATAGTCGGGTACGTCGAGGCCGCCGGCGAATGCGATATAGCCGCGCACGCCGGCGCCCTTGACGGCGCCAAAGCGCAGCGTGTCGCCGGCGCAGATGCGGTGGGCGCTCCAGTTCGCCAGCACGCGCTTGTCGCTGCCCTCGTCTTTGGGCGTGAGGGTCGCGCCAAGGTCGGCGCCGGCCAGTGCAATCAGGCAGTCGCAGTTGAAACGCAGCGTCGCGCCCTGCAGCGTCATCTCCAGCGTCGCCGCTTCATCGGCATTGCCAAGCAGGCGGTTCGCGTAGCGGTGCGCATAGGAATCCATCGGGCCTGACGGCGGGATGCCGACATTCCACAGGCCGAGGCGGCCCGGGTAGTCCTGCACCGTGGTCTGGATGCCGCCCTCAAGCACTTCGACGGTGTGCGGGCCGTGCGGCATCGCTGCCAGCATCTGCGTGGTTGGCTGGCCGGACGTGAACGGCGGATGGCGCAGGATGTCGGCGAGGTAGCCGAGGTTGGTTTCGATGCCATCGATGCGCGTGGTCTGCAGCGCTGTCGACAGCTGTTCGATCGATGCGTCGCGCGATGCGGTCTTGACGATCAGTTTCGCCAGCAGCGGATCGTAGAACGGGCTGACGGTCACGCCGCGCTCGACCCAGGTATCGACGCGCAGGCCGTCGGCATACGCGACCTCGGTCAGCACGCCAGACGAGGGCTGGAAATTCTTCGCCGGGTCTTCCGCATACACGCGCAGCTGCATCGCATGCCCGTTCGGCACCAGCGTGTGCTGCGCGGGCAGCGCGAAGTCGCCGGCGGCGGCGCGGATCATCCATTCGACGAGGTCGACACCGAACACTTCTTCGGTCACGCCATGCTCGACCTGCAGGCGCGTGTTCACTTCGAGGAAATAGAACGCCCCGGTATCGGCATCGAACACGTATTCGACGGTACCGGCCGACAGATAGGAAATCGATGCGCCGAGCCGCACCGCGGTCTCGGCCAGCGCGCGGCGCGTGGCCTCGCTCAGGCCGGGCGCCGGGGTCTCTTCGATCACTTTCTGGTTGCGGCGCTGCACCGAGCAATCGCGCTCGCCCAGCGACACGACATGACCCTTGCCATCACCGAAGATCTGCACCTCGACATGGCGCGCGCGCTCGACGAATTTTTCGAGATAGATGCCGCTGTTCTTGAAGTTGTTCTGCGACAGGTACAGCACCGACGCGTAGGCCGCTTCCAGCTCCGGCGCGCTGCGGCACAGCCGCATGCCGATGCCGCCGCCGCCGGCGGTGCTCTTCAACATGACCGGATAGCCGATGCGCTCCGCCGATGCCAGCGCGTCGGCTGCATCGGCCAGCAGGCCGGTGCCGGGCAGCAGCGGCACCTCGGCCTGCTGCGCCAGTTCGCGCGCGGTGTGCTTGAGGCCGAAGTCGCGCATCTGCTGCGGGGTCGGGCCGATGAAGGTGATGCCGGCCGCGGCGCAGGCTTCGGCAAAGCCGGCGTTCTCGCTCATGAAGCCATAGCCGGGGTGGATCGCATCGGCGCCGGTCGCCTTGGCGGCGGCCAGCACCTTGTCGGCCGACAGGTAGCTCTCGGTGGCGGGCGCCGGTCCGATGCAGACGGCCTCGTCGGCCAGCCGCACGTGCAGCGACTCGACATCGGCTTCGGAATAGATAGCCACGCTGCGGATGCCGAGCTTGCGGGCGGTGCGGATCACGCGGCAGGCAATCTCTCCGCGGTTGGCAATCAGGATCTTGTTGAACATCTTTATTCTTGTCTCGGTAGTCGGTGGGCTGCTTTGCTGTCTGTCTGGCTGCTGCATCGTTGCGGCAGCGGGGCGGGGCCGGCGCGCTTGCTCAGCTGGCGCTGGCCGGATCCCAGATCACGAAGCGCGCCGGCGTCGGGTTGTACGCATTGCACGGGTTGTTGAGCTGCGGGCAGTTCGAGACCAGCACCAGCACATCCATCTCGGCGCGCATCTCGACATACTTGCCCGGCCCGGACAGGCCGTCGGCAAAGGTCAGGCCGCCTTCGGGCGTGACTGGCACGTTCATGAAGAAGTTGATGTTGGGGACCAGGTCGCGCTTGCCCATGCCGTTGTCGGCATGCGCCAGTGCCAGCAGGTAGTTGTCGCGGCAGCTGTGCATGAACTTTTTCTGGATCGCGTAGCGCACCGTGTTGCTCTCGGCCGCGCAGGCGCCGCCCAGCGTGTCATGCCGGCCGCAGGTGTCGGCGGTAATGGTCAGCATGGGGCGGCCGCGATTCGAGTACAGCACCGAGCCGGTCGACAGATAGATGCCGCCCTGGCGTTGCAGGGTGTCGGTCAGGCTGTAGCTCTCGGCCGTATCGTTGGCGTTGTAGAAGATGGTGTCGACCGCCTGGTTGCCTTCGAGGTCGATGATGCGCAGCGTCTGGCCAGCCTTGACGGCGTGCAGCCAGGGCTCGCCGGCGGGCAGGCTGTAGTCGTAGACGGCGGTGTTGGGATCGAGGGGGCTTTCGCGCAGGGTGCTCATGGTGGCGGTCTCGGTTCAGCGATAGATCAGTTCGGTGTTGTAGTAGCCGCGGCGATTCTCGTCGCAGGACAGGCGGCAGAGGTCGTCCGCGCCGGCAGTGCCGGACTGCCAGGCGATGACCGCGACCTTCTTCGGCGCATACTCGGGATTCGGGTCGAGCGGATGCGGCGCGGTCGAGATCGCGATCAGCGTGTCCATCTCGAAGCGCAGCTCGACGAAATCACCAGTCTTCGAGTGCGCGCCGGAAAATGCGAAGCGGCCTTCACCGTCCACGCTGACCTTGGAGAACAAGTTCACCGGAGGCACCCAGTCACGCAGGCCCAACCCCCATTTGCCGATCTCGACCAGCAGGCTGTCCTTGCCGTTGCGGTACATCGCATTGCGATGTTCCTGGTAGCGATGCTCGCCATATTTCTTTTTCACCAGTTCCGCATCGGTGACGCCGCACAGCGGGTCATGCCAGCCGACGGTGTCGCGGGCGATGGATGCGAGGATGCGGCCCATGTCGGAATACAGCACATGGCCGGCGGTCAGGTGAGCGGTGTGCTGCGCCTTCAGCGTGTCAGGCAGGTTCAGCCGCTCGAGCTTTTCGTCGGCGCGGTACAGCAGCAGCGAAGCATTGGCGCCGCCTTCGAGGTCGATGAAGCGCAGCGTGGTGCCGCGCGCGACGCGGTACGACCAGTGGCCGCTGCCCGGGAAAGTTTCTATCCACTTGACCTTGCCGGCGTCGAGGTCGGGCGCGAGCTCGGCCGTCCTGGCCGGGATATCGACGATGTCAGTTGCGTTCATGGTGCGTCTCTTCAGGGGGTGCTCAGGTTGGGCTCGGGTTAGCTCGGGTTGGCTCTGGTTTGGATCAGGCTGCGCGCGTCAGCTTGGCCAGCTGATCGAGGTCGGTCTTGATGCCGGAGGTTTCGCGAATGCGCTCGAGGATCTGGCGCTTGAGCGTGTTGAATTCGGGGGCCAGCTTCAGGTCCTGTTCGCGCTCGGCGCCGAACGGCACGTCGACGATGGAGTCGATACGCCCCGGTCGCGGCGCCATCACGACCACGCGCTGGCCGAGGTACAGCGCCTCTTCGACGTCATGCGTGACGAACACCACGGTCGTCTTTTCGAGCAGGTACACATGGCGGATCAGGTCATGCATCACTTCGCGCGTCTGCGCATCGAGCGCGCCGAAGGGTTCGTCCATCAGCAGCACGTCGGGCCTGCCCATCAGCGCGCGCGCAATCGCGACGCGCTGCTGCATGCCACCCGACAGCTCGGCCGGGTAGGACTGCGCAACATGCGACAGGCCCATCAGCTGGATCAGCGCATCGGCGCGACCGGAGGCAATCTCGACGTCGTTCGACGACAGGTTCTCGCGCCCATGCTTCAGGCGGCGCGAGAAGCGGATGTTTTCGCTGACGGTCAGCCACGGGTACAGGCTGTAGCTCTGGAACACCATTGCCCGCTCGGCCGCGGGGCCGTCGACCATCTGGCCGTTGCACAGGATGTCGCCGTCCGCGTATTCCTCGAGTCCGCCTATCGTGCGCAGCAGCGTGGACTTGCCGCAGCCGGACGCGCCGACCAGGGTCACGAATTCGCCGGCGGCGATGTCGAGGCTGACGTCGGCCAGCGCATGCACGCGGCGCTCGGCCTTGCCGTAATACTTGTCCAGGTGACGGACGCTGATCTTGATGGTCATGGTTCAGCTCCGGAGGTAATGCCAGCGGAAGGCGGTGCGGTGCAGCCAGCGGAAGGCCTGGTCGGTGACGAGGCCGATCAGGCCGATCAGCAGGATGCCGGCGAAGATTTTGTCGGTATGCAGGAAGCGCTGCGCTTTCAGGATCGCAAAGCCCAGGCCCGAGTTGGCGGCCACCAGTTCGGCGACGACGAGGTAGGTCCAGGCCAGGCCCATGCAGGAGCGCATGGTGTCGAGCATCGCAGGGCGGGCGGCGCGCAGGATCACCAGCTTCACCACTTCGGAGGTGGTCGCGCCCATGGTGCGCGCCGCTTCGATCGCCGCGTTCGGCACGCGCGCGACATCCTCGGCGAACATCAGCACCATCTGGAAGAAGGTACCGACGAAGATCACGGTGATCTTCGCGCTTTCATCGATGCCGACCCACAGCATGATCAGCGGGATGAAGGCCACCGCCGGCAGGTAACGGGAGAAATCAGTCAGCGGCTCCAGCAGCGCGCGCGCCGGCGCGAAGGTGCCGATCATCACGCCCAGCGGCAGCGCAATGGCGGCCGACAGCAGGAAGCCGCCGAAGATACGCTCGCAGCTGATCAGGATGTCGGACAGCAGTTCTTCGTCGCTCCACCAGTTGAGAGTGCTGTGCAGCACCTTCAGCGGATCGGGCATGAAGACTTCGTCCATGAAGCCGCCGGTCGACAGCACCAGCCAGGCAATGAAGGGCAGCAGGAAACCCAGGACGGACAAGGCCAGGCCGACGCTGCGTGGCATGTCGCCACGCACGGACCAGGCGGTGCGGCGGTTGCGCAGGTGGCCTGAACTCACGCCAGTCATGCCATTCACGGCACGCGCAGCGCTTGCATCAGGGGGCGGAAGGGATTCCGGTTTCATCAGGCTCCTCGGGTGACAAATACCGGAGGCGAGCGATTGCGATGTGCAATGGCCTCCCGGGCTTTTATCCCTCCGTGGAGCCCCGAACCGGCGAAGGATCGGAGCCGGATGCTCTCGGACCAGTCATCGCGACGCATGCAAAGCCAAGCTGTGCACGCTGATGCGACCGGAACCCTAGCGTCCTTGCTCAAGAAGCGATATCGGTCGCCAGACCAAGCCAGCCTCTCGGTACTTCATGTCAATGCAACATTGATGCCAAGCGGGTTAACCGCGGATTGCGGGCAAATGGCCGCGAATCGCGGTGGCGATTGCACCAGACAAGTGCACAACAAGGAGCCAAACGGGAAGCGCGCACCAGCAGGGTGCGCGATAGCGGGGCGGCTTCAGACCGGCGCCCACTCCTGCTCGAGCTGGGTCGAGTAAGCGGGCGGCGCCGAGGCCGCGTTCGGGAAGGTGACGATCTCGTACGCCGATTCATCGGCGAACAAGGCGCGCAGCAGTTTGTTGTTCAGTCCGTGCCCGGACTTGTGCGCGTTGTAGCTGGCCAGCAGCGGATGGCCGGCAAGGTAAAGGTCTCCCATCGCATCGAGTATCTTGTGCCGCACGAACTCGTTGCGGTAGCGCAGGCCACCGGTGTTGAGGATGCGGAATTCGTCCATCACGATCGCATTCTCGAGCGAGCCGCCGCGTGCCAGCCCCATGCCGCGCAGGGTCTCGACATCCTGCATGAAGCCGAAGGTACGCGCGCGTGCGATCTCTTCGATGTAGGACTCGAGCGACAAGTCGACTTCAGCGATCTGGCCGCTGCCGTCAATGGCCGGATGGTTGAACTCGATGAAGAACTTCAGACGGAAGCCGTGCCACGGTTCCAGCCGCGCCCACTTCTCGTTGGCGCCCTGGCCCTCGCGCACCTCGACCGGCTTCAGGACGCGGATGAATTTCTTCGGTGCGTCCTGCTCCTGCCGACCGGCTTGCTGCAGCAGGAACACGAAGGAGGCGGCCGAGCCATCCATGATCGGGATTTCCTCGGCTGTCAGGTCGACCACCAGGTTGTCGATACCGAGGCCGGCGCAGGCCGACATCAGGTGTTCGACCGTGGACACACGCACGCCATCCTTTTCCAGCACGGAGGCCATGCGGGTGTCGCCAACGCCATTGGCCGACGCCGGCAAGGACACCGGCGGGTTCACGTCGACGCGACGAAACACGATGCCGGTGTCAACCGGTGCCGGATGCAGGGTCAGCTGCACACGCGTGCCGCAGTGCAGCCCGACACCAGTCGTGCTGACGGTTTCCCTGATGGTGCGTTGCCTGATCATCCGGCGGTCCTGCTCAATCAAAAATTACAGTTGCGCGAGCATGGTCTCGGCATTCGAGACCTCGAACTTGCCCGGTGCTTCGACGTTCAGTTGGGCGACGACACCGTCCTTGACCAGCATCGAGTAGCGCTGCGAGCGGGTGCCCATGCCGAACTGGCTGAAGTCCGCCGACAGGCCGATGGCCTTGCTGAAATCGGCATTGCCGTCAGCCATCATGCGCACGATGCCGGTGGCCTTCTGGTCACGGCCCCAGGCGCCCATCACGAAAGCGTCATTGACCGACACGCACCAGATTTCGTCCACGCCCTTGTCGTGCAGCGCTTTCGCGTGCTCGACATAGCCCGGCACATGCTTGGCCGAGCAAGTCGGGGTGTAGGCGCCCGGCAGGCCGAAGATGGCGATCGTCTTGCCCTTGACCAGGTCCGACACGTTGAACGTGTTCGGGCCGAGTGCGCAGCCTTCGGTTTCGACGTCGATGAACTCAGCCAGTTTGCCTTCCGGGAGGTGGTCTCCGATCTTGATTGTCATTGTCTTTCCTTCATGTCAGTGGGCAGGGAATTCAACAAGCCGGCCAGGTCAAAAACAAGCCGCACCCGAAGGTGCGGCTTGCCTGGCGTGCTTCGGGTCATTTACCAGCCGCAGTATGCCTTGGCTGGGATTTTCCTGCAGGGAGGGCGTCAAAGGGGCGCCGACCCGCAGGATGCCCGCTACGATCAGTCCGCCTGACGACGCAGGAAGGCCGGGATATCGTAGGTTTCGGTACCGTTGCGCTCCATCGCGCGCACGGTGTCGGCGGCATCGTTCTTGCGCCAGACCGCCGGGGTGCGCATAGGCTCGAAGTTGGGCGTGGGGGTAGCCACAGCGTCAGCGGTAGCGAATGCCACCGGCTCGTTGTAGGTACCGGTACGTGCCACGGTGACCGGGGTCGACACCAGCTGCGGTGCGCGACGTGCGCGACCCAGGCCGGTAGCCACCACGGTGACGCGGATCTCGTCGCCCATGTTGTCGTCGTACGCGATGCCCTGTGCGATCGAGGCATCTTCGGCGGCGAAGGCACGCACGGTCGCCATCACTTCCTTGATTTCCTTGCCCTTAAGCGAGCGGCTGGCCGTCACGTTGACCAGCACGCCACGTGCGCCGGACAGGTCGATGCCATCCAGCAGCGGCGACGCGACAGCCTGCTCGGCCGCGATACGCGCACGGTCGACGCCCGAAGCGACAGCCGTACCCATCATCGCCTTGCCCTGCTCGGCCATGATGGTCTTGACGTCGTTGAAGTCGACGTTGATGTGGCCCGGCACGTTGATGATCTCGGCAATGCCGGCCACCGCGTTGTTGAGCACGTCGTCGGCATGGCCCAGCCATTCCAGCATGCTGTCATCTTCATAGATCTCTTCGAGCTTCTCGTTGAGAATCACGATCAGCGAATCGACATGCTTGGTCAGCTCGTCCAGACCTTCGTTGGCGATGTCCATGCACTTCTGGCCTTCGTGGGTGAACGGCTTGGATACCACGGCCACGGTCAGCGCGCCGAGCTCCTTGGCGACTTCGGCCACCACGGGTGCTGCGCCGGTGCCGGTACCGCCGCCCATGCCGGCAGCAATGAACACCATGTGAGCGCCGCGCAGCGCATCTTCGATGCGATCGCGGGTCTCTTCGGCCAGCTGGCGGCCGACGGCCGGCTTCATGCCGGCGCCAAGGCCGGTTTCACCGATCTGGATCACGTTGTGTGCCTTCGACTGCGTCAGCGCCTGGGCATCCGTATTGGCGACGATGAACTCGACGCCGGAGACGCCCTTGTTGATCATGTGCTGCACGGCGTTACCGCCTGCACCACCGACGCCGACCACCTTGATGATGGTGCCCTTCGTGTTTTCCAGCATATCGATTTCCATGTTGACTCCCTTGGTGTTGCAGTTCTCAGTCGATAACCGCCACTTGGCGTGACGGCTAGCCACTAACAACTGCGAGGTTCAATAAATATTCAAAAACTAAAACCCTGCGTACTGCCAACTTCGTGTTTCTTGTCTTGCTGCTGCGTTGTTCTGCTGCTTCGTTCTGCTTTTCTTGTGACTGCTTTTCTTGTGACTGCCAGTTTTTTGCTGCCTTGTTTGGTTACTGCTTTGTTCCTGCCTTGTTCCTGCTGTGTTTCTGTTTTTCTGCTGCGTTACGTCTCAGCTGCCCTGCTCAACCGCCGGCCAGCTGGCCCCAATCAGAAATTCCCAAGGAACCATTCCTTCATGCGCTGCCAGATCGCCGTCGCCGAACCGCCCTGGCGCACGACCACCTGCCCGCGCAGGTACTGGCGCTTCGCTTCCTCCAGCAAGCCCAGTGCCGTCGAATAGCGCGGGCTCCGAACCACATCGGCCAGCTGGCCGTTGTACTCGGGGACGCCGACGCGCGCAGGCTTCAGGAAAATGTCTTCCGCCAGTTCGCACATGCCCGGCATCAGCGCGCTGCCGCCGGTCAGCACGATGCCGGACGACAGCACTTCCTCGACACCCGACTCGCGCACCACCTGATGCACCAGCGAGAACAGCTCTTCGACACGCGGCTCGATGACGGCCGACAGCGCCGCCTTCGACAGGGTGCGCGCGCCACGGTCGCCGAGGCCCGGCACATCGAACACATCGGTCGGATCGGCCAGCACTTGCTTGGCAATGCCGTAATGAACCTTGATCTCTTCGGCTTCCTGCGTCGGCGTGCGCAGCGCCATCGCGATGTCATTGGTGATCTGGTCGCCGGCGATCGGAATCACGGCGGTGTGGCGGATCGCGCCTTCGGTAAAGATCGCGATGTCGGTGGTGCCGCCGCCGATATCGATCAACACCACGCCCAGTTCCTTCTCGTCAGCCGTCAGCACCGCATCGGCCGAGGCCATCGGCTGCAGGATCAGGTCGGTGACTTCCAGCCCGCAACGGCGGACGCACTTGACGATGTTCTGCACGGCCGACACCGCGCCGGTGACGATATGCACCTTCACTTCCAGGCGGATGCCGCTCATGCCGATGGGCTCGCGCACGTCTTCCTGGTTGTCGACGATGAATTCCTGCGGCACCGTGTGCAGCAGCTGCTGGTCGGTCGGGATGTTGACGGCCTTGGCTGTCTCGATCACGCGCGCCACGTCGGCGGCGCTGACTTCCTTGTCCTTGATCGCGACCATGCCACTGGAATTGAAGCTGCGGATGTGCGAACCCGCGATGCCGGTCCACACATTGCGGATCTGGCAGTCGGCCATCAGCTCGGCCTCTTCGAGCGCGCGCTGTATCGATTCGACCGTCGCCTCGATATTCACCACCACGCCCTTTTTCAGGCCCTTCGATTCGCTCTGGCCGAGGCCGATCACTTCATGGCGGCCATTGGGCAGCACTTCGGCTACCACGGCCACCACTTTCGACGTGCCGATGTCGAGTCCGACGATCAGGTTCTTCGCGTCTTTAGTCATAGTTGTCAGAGTTCTTGTCTCTGTCGCTTTCAAAAAATTCTTGTTGATCTTGCTCGGGTCCTGCTACGTCGTACTTACGTCGCCCTACGTTGCGCCTGCATCCGACGCCGGCACACTGCCCGGCAGCGGTTGCGCACGCCGCTTCAAGGCCAACCCGTTCGGATAACGCATGTCAACGCTCTCAATTCGTCCCGGCAGCGCGGCCGCCAGCTGCGGATACACGCTCACGAAGCGGTCCACGCGCGCTTTCAGCTGCTCGCGCTCATGCGCGCGACCCAGATTGAGCACGATGCCGTTGTCCAGCTTCGCGGTCCACGCATAGCGCTTCGACAGCAGCAGCGAGCGCGGCGCCAGCTTCACCGGCGCCAGCCATTCGCGCAGGTCGGCCAGCCGCTGCGCGACTTCGCGCGCGCTGTTGTCCGGACCATCGAGCACCGGCAGCTTGCCGTCTTCTTCCGCTTCATCCAGGTTGGCCGTGAACAGAATGCCGTCGACCGAAATCAGCCGGCCTTCCTGCTCGCCCCAGGTGCCGAGCGCCTGATACTCGTCGACCTGCACGATCAGCTTGTCCGGCCATTCGCGGCGCACCGATGCATGCTGCACCCACGGCACGGTCTCGAAGGCCTGGCGTGCGGCATTCAGGTTCACGCTGAAGAAATTGCCGCGAATGCGAGGCAGCGCCGCGCTGCGCACGGTTGCCGCATCCACATAGCGCAGCGGCCCGCCATCGGCGGCGCGTACCTGCACCACGCGCAAATCAAACATGGGCTGGCGCGCAATCCACTTGTAGCCGGCAAACAGCAGGGCGAGCACCACCACGCCGAGCATGGCTCGGGTGACGATGTTCAGTGCCCTGATGTCATTCCACATGTCGCGTGCTTCCTCTCGTTCTTTCTCTTATTCCCGTACCTGCTTGCTCAAGGCTTCCAGTCCGGCGATACCTTCAGGTCCAGCGCCGCCATGCGCAGGATTTCCACGCACAGCGCCTCGTAAGGCAGGCCTGCCACCGCGGCCGACATCGGTACCAGCGAATGGCCGGTCATGCCCGGCGAGGTATTGATCTCCAGCAGGAAGGGCTGGTTGTCGCTCGCGCGCACCATCACATCCGCACGTGCCCAGCCACGGCAGCCCAGCGTCTTGAAGCTCTTGAGCACTAGTTCCTGGATCTGCTTTTCCTGCTCGGGCGGCAAACCGCTCGGGCACAGGTAGCGCGTGTCGTCGGAGAAGTACTTGTTCTGATAGTCGTAGTTCGCATCCGGTGCGACGATGCGCACCACCGGCAGCGCGCGCGCCGTGTCACCGGCACCCAGCACCGGGCAGGTCAGCTCCATGCCGCTGATGAATTCTTCGGCCATCACGGCCTTGTCGAACTTCGCGGCCAACGCATAGGCCTCAGGCAGCTGCGCCGCATCGGTGACCTTGGTCAGGCCCAGCGTCGAGCCTTCATGCGCAGGCTTCACGATCAGCGGCAGTCCGAGCTTGGCCACCACCGCGGCCCAGTCGCTGTCGGCCGACAGCATCTCGAATTTCGGCGTCGACAGGCCTTCGTGCAGCCAGATGCGCTTGGTCATGGCCTTGTCCATCGCAATCGACGACGCCAGCACACCGGGACCGGTATACGGAATGCCCAGTTGCTCCAGCGCGCCCTGCAGCGTGCCATCCTCGCCATAGCGACCATGCAGCGCGATGAACACGCGATCAAACTTCTCGGCCGCCAGTTCGCCCAGCGAGCGCTGCGCCGGATCGAACGGATGCGCATCGATGCCTTGCGACTGCAATGCCTTCAGCACGCCGCTTCCCGACATCAGCGAAATCTCGCGCTCGGCCGACCGCCCGCCGAACAGCACACCGACCTTGCCGAACTCTGCCTTCAAATCTTTACCGCCCGTACTCATGCCTGCTCCCGTGCCGCCGTGCTGGCTGCCTGCGTCAGTTGCTGCAGCTGCCCCGGCACATTCGAAATCGATCCTGCACCCATCGTCATCACCACATCGCCGTCCTTGGCCATCTTCAGCAGGACTTCCGGCATCTCCGCGATGTCTTCGACGAACACCAGTTCTGTCTTGCCGACCACGCGCAGCGCATGCGCCAGCGAACGGCCGTCGGCAGCCGGTATCGGTTGCTCGCCGGCCGGGTACACGTCGGCCAGCACCAGCACGTCAACTGTCGACAGGACTTTGACGAAGTCTTCGAACAAGTCGCGCGTGCGTGTATAGCGATGCGGCTGGAAGGCCAGCACCAGTCGGCGGCCCGGATAGGCGCCACGCGCCGCCGAAATGGTGGCCGCGGTCTCGACCGGGTGATGGCCGTAGTCATCGACCAGCGCAAACTGGCCACCGTCGGCCGATGCCAGCTCGCCGTATTTGGTGAAGCGGCGACCGACGCCGGTGAATTCCTGCAGCGCCTTCTGGATGTGATGGTCGGCCACGTCCAGCTCGCGCGCGATCGCAATCGCTGCGCAGGCGTTCTGCACGTTGTGCATGCCGGGCTGATTCAGGCGAATCGCCAGCGGCGGGTAATCCTTCTGGATCACCGTGAATTCCATATGGCCGTTGACGGCGCGCGCATCGATGGCGCGCACATTGGCGTCTTCGTGGAAGCCGTAGGTGAGCACCAGCTTGGAGATGAACGGCATGATCTCGCGCACGTTCGCATCGTCGATGCACAGCATCGCAACGCCATAGAACGGCAGACGCTGCGTGAACTCGATGAAGGCCTGCTTCAGCTTCGCAAAGCTGTGGTCGTAGGTCTCCATGTGGTCGGCGTCGATATTGGTGATCACCTCGATCACCGGCGACAGGTTCAGGAAGGACGCATCCGACTCGTCGGCTTCAGCGACGATGAATTCACCGGTGCCGAGCTTGGCATTCGCGCCAGCGCTGTTCAGGCGGCCGCCGATCACGAAGGTCGGATCCAGCCCGCCTTCGGCCAGCACGCAGGCTACCAGGCTGGTGGTGGTGGTCTTGCCATGGGTGCCGGCGATCGCGATGCCGCGCTTGAGGCGCATCAGCTCGGCCAGCATCACGGCGCGCGGCACGATGGGGATGTGGCGCGCACGACCGGCCAGCACCTCCGGATTGCTCGGCTGGACGGCGGTCGATGTGACGATGGCGTCCGCGCCATCGATGTGTTCGGGCGCGTGGCCGATGCGTATCGTCGCGCCCAGCTCGGCCAGACGGCGGCTGGCCGCATTGGTCGCGAGGTCGGAGCCGGACACGGTGTAGCCCAGGTTGAGCAGCACCTCGGCGATGCCACTCATGCCTGAGCCGCCGATGCCGACGAAATGTATATGTTTGACCTTGTGTTTCATGACTTCAGTCCACTGGCGGCTCCGGCACGGCCCCTATCAACGGCGCAGCGCGACCGCGCTGCTCTGCCGCCGATGCCGACGAAGTGGATATGTTTGACCTTGTGTTTCATGTATTCCCTAACTCTTCCAGCACGCCGGCGATCGCGTCATTCGCGTCGCGCCGGCCCTGCCGGTACGCAGCCTCGGCCATCTGCTGGCAGGTCTCGCGTGTCATGCCCCTCATCAGCGATGCCAGTGCCACCTTGTCCATGTCTGCCTGCGGCAGATGGGTCGCGGCGCCGGCCTTCGCCATCCATTGCGCGTTGTTGCGCTGGTGCGAGGTGGTCGAGACCACCAAAGGCACCAGCACACTGGCAACGCCGGCTGCGCAAAGTTCCGCGACGGTAATTGCGCCCGCACGGCAGATGACGAGGTCTGCTGCTGCATAACGGCCTGCCATGTCATCGATGAAGTCCACGACTTCAGCGTCGACGCCGGCATCCGCATAATTCTTTTTCAAGGCATCGATGTGCTGCTTGCCCGACTGGTGCACGACGCGTGGCCGCATGCCGTCTGGCCCGGCCGGCAGCAGCGCCAGCGCGGCCGGCACGGTGTCGTTCAGCACCTTGGCACCGAGGCTGCCGCCGATCACCAGCAGGTTCAGCGGACCGCTGCGTTGCGCATAGCGTTGCGCTGGCGGCGGCAGGCTGCTGATTTCCTTGCGCACAGGGTTGCCTGTGACTTGCGACTTCGCTTGCGCCGCATCGTCGGCCGGGAAGCCGAACAGGATGCGCTTTGCAAACGGCAGCAGCGCCTTGTTCGACATCAGCAGCGCTGCATCTGCATTCATCAGCGCCAGCGGCTTGCCTGACAGAGCAGCCATCATCCCGCCCGGCACGGTCACATAACCGCCCATGCCCAGCACCACGTCCGGCTTGCGCGCGCGGATGATGCTGCGGCAGCGCAGGAAGCCGGCAACCATCTTCAGCGCGCCGGTGAGGGTGTGCTTCAAGCCCTTGCCGCGCAGGCCGGCGAAGTCGATCGCATCGAAAGCCAGACCGTGTTTGGGCACGATGTCGGCTTCCATGCCGCGCTGCGTGCCCAGCCAGGACACTTGCCAGCCACGTGCGCGCATCGTGTCGGCGATCGCGAGACCCGGGAAGATGTGGCCGCCGGTACCGGCCGCCATGATCAGCAAATGCTTTTGCGGGGTCGTCATACCCGACCTCCACGCATCATCACCAGATTTTGGCTACGGCCGTGCGCATTCGCGCACTTAACTTCGCTGCGCGAAGTTAGCCTGCGCCGAAATCGCATCAAGCTATCCATGCTTTGACTCCGGAGGCTCATACGCGACCTCCTCGCATCATGACGCGATTTTCGTAATCGATACGCAGCAGCAAAGCGAGACCGATACAGTTAATCGCAATACCGGAGCCGCCATACGACATCAGCGGCAAGGTCAGGCCCTTGGTCGGCAGCAGGCCGAGGTTGACGGCCATGTTGATGAACACCTGCGCGCCGATCCAGATGCCGATGCCCTTGGCGACCAGCCCGGCAAAGTATTTTTCGGCGGCGATGGCCTGCCGACCGATATCAAATGCACGGCGCACGATCCAGTAGAACAGCACGATCACCAGCAACACGCCGGCCAGACCCAGCTCTTCGCCGATCACGGCCATCAGGAAGTCGGTATGCGCCTCCGGCAGGTAGTGCAGCTTTTCGATGCTGCCGCCGAGGCCGACGCCAAACAGTTCACCGCGACCGAAGGCAATCAGCGAGTGGGTCAGCTGGTAAGCCTTGCCCAGTTCATTGCCATCGGTCCAGGGGTTCATGAAGGCCACCATGCGCTGGTAGCGCCACGGCGAAATCAGGATGATGGAGAAGAACACCAGCGCCAGCACGCCCAGCATGCCGCCGAACCAGATAATGTTGAAGCCGCCGAGGAACAGGATGCCCATCGCGATGCAGACGATGACGCCGAATGCGCCCAGGTCGGGCTGCAGCATCAGCAACGCGCCAGCAGCAGCCACCGCAATCGCCATTGGCACAAAGCCCTTGGTCAGGCTATGCATGTATTGCTGCTTGCGCACGGTGAAGTCGGCCGCGTAGATCACCATCATCAGCTTCATGATCTCGGACGGCTGCAGGTTCAGGCCACCGAAACCAATCCAGCGGCGCGCGCCGTTGACGCCCTTGCCGATGCCGGGAATCAGCACCAGCACCATCAGCACCAGCGCGCCGAGGAAGAGCCAGGGCGTCCACTTTTCCCATTGCTCGACCTTGAAGCGGAAAGCGAACAGGCCGGCAAACAGGCCGAAGGCAATGAAGCCTGCCTGACGCACCAGGAAATGGTGGTTCTTGTAGTTCGCATACTTCGGTGAGTCGGGCAGCCCGACCGATGCCGAATACACCATGATCAGCCCGCCCAGCATCAGCAACAGCACGACCCAGACCAGCGCCTGGTCGTACTCGAGCATCTTCGAGCGCTGGACCATGGGCGCATCGGCCATGCGCGATTCACGCATGGCTTCGGCGGCGTTGCCAAAGAAGGGCAGGGTGAGCTTCACGCGATCACCTCGCCTTTGTCGAGACCGAGCTCGCGCACCGCATCGACGAACACCTGCGCGCGATGCGCATAGCTGGTGAACATGTCGAAGCTGGCGCAGGCCGGCGACAGCAGCACCTGGTCGCCTGCTTGCGCGATGGCGGCTGCTTCACGCACGGCATCGTTGAGTGTGGCGCACGAGGTCGTCGCGACGCCGGTGTCAGCCAGCGCATCACCGATGGCCGGGCCATCGCGACCGATCAGCATCACGGCCTTCACATGGCGCGCGACCGACGGTGCCAGCGGCTTGAAATCCTGCCCTTTGCCATCGCCGCCGGCGATCAGCACCAGTCGCTTGTCGCCGGCCGGATGCGACGCACCCAGGCCTTCGAGCGCCGCAACGGTGGCGCCGACATTGGTGCCCTTGCTGTCGTCAAAATATTCGACGCCGGTGATGGTCGCGACCAGTTCCACGCGATGCGGCTCGCCCGTGTACTGGCGCGCGCCGTGCAGCAACGGCGCCAGTTGCAGGTCGATCGCGCGGCACAAGGCCAGCGCCGCGAGCACATTGGTCGCATTGTGCTGGCCACGGATCTTCAGCGCATCGACCGGCATCAGGCGGTTCAGGTACAGCTCGATTTCCTGCTGCACCTTGCCGCGTCGTTTTTTCGGCGCTTCATCATCGTGCGCAATCGCCAGCATCAGCCACTGCATGCCGCCTTCGTCGGACAGGCCGAGCGCATCGGGCGCTGCCGGCTTGTCGGTACCGAAGGTGACGACGTGCGTATCGGCGCGCGCCATCTTCATCGTCAACGCATCGTTGCGGTTCAGTACGCGGGTGGTGTCCGGGCCGAAGATGCGGGTCTTGGCGGCGGCATAGGATTCCATGTCGCCATGCCAGTCCAGGTGGTCTTGCGTGACATTCAACACCACGGCCGCGTCCGCATTCAGGCTGTAGGTCGAGAACAGCTGGAAGCTGGACAGTTCGAGCACCCAGCATTGCGGCAGGTCGTCACCGGCGATCGATTCGCGCAGCACGTCCAGTGCGGCCGGGCTGATGTTGCCGGCGACCTTGACCGACAGGCCGGCGGCCTTGCATAGCTGGCCAGTCAGGCTGGTGACGGTGGTCTTGCCATTGGTGCCGGTGATCGCGAGTACTTTCGGCGCGTAGAAGCGCTCGGCTTTCAGCGCCGCCAGTGCCTGTGCAAACAATTCGATCTCACCCCAGACCGGGATGCCGCGCTCTTGCGCGATCGGCAGCATCACGGTCAGCTCGCGCTTCGGCGCCAGTCCCGGGCTGAGCGCGACGAAGTCGATGCCGTCCAGCAGGGCGGCCGTGAATTCGCCGGGGACGAACTCGACATCGGGATCGGCTTCTTTGAGCGCCGGCAGGCGCTCCGGGGTCGCACGGGTGTCGGCCACGCGCAGGCGCGCACCGCAATGGAGTAGCCAGCGCGCAATCGCCAGCCCCGATTCGCCGAGGCCCAGTACCAGCGCACGCTTGCCGGCGAAGGCTTCGCGATGATCCGGGCCCGGTTCCGGCTCTGGCTCGGGTTCCGGTTCGGGCAGCAGGGTGGGCTGTGCGGGCTGATCTTCTTCGGCCGGGATCTCGTCGCCTTGCGACGGTTCCACGCCCGGCTCGTCGACCGCGGGTTCTTCGGTAGCGTTCTCTTCTGTCGCGGGCTCGTCAGCAACGCCGCTTTCATCGCCCGCAATGGCGCTGACAGCAGGTTCATCGATATGTGCATCACTGCCAACGTGAACCGACTCGTCCAGTTCAACAACCGGAGACGCTTCAACAGGCATGTCGGCGCGCACGTCAGCGGAAGCGACCGCCGACACCTCGACTGCGTCTTCGCGAGCCGAATCGTGCCGTGCGTCTTCCTGCATCTCCTTGTGCATCTCTTGCTGCATCCCGACAGTATCCTGTTCGTTACTCATTCAAACTTTCAATAACCTTCATCTACCCGTTCAACGCAGCTTTAACGTCGACAGGCCCACCAGCACCAGCATCATCGTGATGATCCAGAAGCGGACCACGACCTGGGTTTCTTTCCAGCCCTTTTGTTCATAGTGATGGTGCAATGGCGCCATCAGCAGCACGCGCTTGCCGACGCCGGTGCGCATCTTGGTGTACTTGAAGTAAGCGACCTGCAGCATCACCGACAGGGTTTCGACCACGAACACGCCGCCCATGATGAAGAGCACGATCTCCTGGCGCACGATGACGGCAATGGTGCCGAGCGCGCCACCGAGTGCCAGCGCACCGACGTCACCCATGAAGACTTGCGCCGGATAGGCGTTGAACCACAGGAAAGCCAGCCCCGCGCCCGCCATCGCGCCGCAGAAGATCAGCAGCTCGCCGGCGCCGGGGATGTGCGGAATCAGCAGGTATTTCGAGTAAGTCGCGCTGCCGGTCAGGTAGGCAAACAGGCCAAGTGCGGAGCCAACCATCACGGTCGGCATGATCGCGAGGCCATCGAGGCCGTCGGTCAGGTTCACCGCATTGGAGGTGCCGACGATCACGAAATAGGTCAGCGCGATGAAGCCCCAGACGCCGAGCGGATAGCTGATCGTCTTCACGAAGGGCACGATCAGGTCGGCCTTGTTCGGCAGTTCCATCGCAAAACCAGACTGCACCCAGGCCATGAACAACTCCCACACCTTCATGTTGGTCGGGCCGGACACCGAAAACGCAAGGTAGAACGCCGCCAGCAAGCCGATGATGGATTGCCAGAAGTACTTCTCGCGCGAGGCCATGCCGTTCGGATCCTTGAAGACCACCTTGCGGTAGTCATCGACCCAGCCGATCACGCCAAAACCGAGCGTGACGATCATCACCGGCCAGATGAAGCGGTTGGTCCAGTCGCCCCACAGCAGCACCGAGATACCGATGCCGATCAGGATCAGCGCGCCACCCATGGTCGGCGTGCCGGATTTGACGAGATGGGTTTGCGGACCATCGGTACGCACGGCCTGGCCGACTTTCAGCTCGGTCAGCATGCGGATCACGGCCGGGCCGGCGATCAGGCCGATCAGCAGCGCCGTCAAGGTCGCAAACACGGCGCGGAAGGTAATGAAGTTGAAGACGCGCAGCGCGCCTATCTGATCCTGGAAGAGTTGGGCTAGCCAAAGCAGCATGTCAATGTCCTCCCGTCTGGGCAGCCGGGGCGCCTGTCAGGCGTTGCACGACGCGTTCCATTTGCATGAAGCGCGAACCTTTCACGAGGACGCTGGCGCCGGACGGCACGTGCGCAACCTCTGCATTCAATGTATCCATATCGTCGAAATGCCGGCCTTCGTTGCCGAAGGCCTGGCTTGCGTGGCGCGCGAGCGTGCCAAGGGTGAACAGCTGGTCGATCTGGCGCTGGCGCGCATACGTACCAATTTCCTGATGGAAGGCGACGCCTTCACTGCCGACTTCGCCCATGTCGCCCAGCACCAGCGTGCGCGGTGCCGGCGCGGTGGCCAGCACGTCAATGGCGGCGCGCACCGAATCCGGGTTGGCGTTATAGGTGTCGTCGATCACGAGCGCACCATTCGCTGCCTGCTTCTTCTGCAGGCGACCGGCGACGGGGGCGAAGCTTTGCAGCCCGCGCATGATGGCATCGGCGTCGATGCCAATGGCCAGCGCGGCAGCGCAGGCAGCCAGCGCATTGCGCACGTTGTGCACGCCAGCCGCGGCCAGGTTGATGTCAAAGGTTTGGCCCTGCGCCGTCACCGTCAGGTGGCTACCGAAGGCCTGGGGTTGCCAGCTGCAGGTCACCGACGGATTGGCGTCGAGGCCAAAGGTCAGGGCCCGACGGCTGCCGGCATAGCCTTGCCACAGCGGCGCGTAGTCATCATCGGCCGGGAACACGGCGCAAGCCTGCGCGCCCAGTGACTTGATGACCGCGCCATTTTCTTCCGCGACCGCGGCGACGCTGGCCATGAATTCCTGGTGCTCGCGCTGCGCGTTGTTCACCAGGCCGACCGTGGGTTCGGCAATCTCGGCCAGCCGCGCAATCTCGCCCGGATGGTTCATGCCCATCTCGATGACGGCGGCGCGATGGCGCGACGCGAGGCGGAACAGGGTCAGCGGCACGCCAATCTCGTTGTTCAGGTTGCCGCGCGTGGACAGGTAGTTGTCGTCGCCGAAGGCCGCGGCAAGGATGGACGCGATCATTTCCTTGACCGTGGTCTTGCCATTGCTGCCGCAGACGCCGATGACGGGAATGTCGAAGCTGCGACGCCACAGATTGGCGATCTGGCCCAGCGCGTGGCGGGTGTCGCCGACGATCAGTGCCGGCACCGACACGCCGGCCGGCAAGTGCTCGACCACGACCGCAGCCGCGCCGCGCGCGACGACATCAGCGAGGAAGTCGTGCGCATCGAAGCGCTCGCCGCGCAAGGCGACGAACAAATTGCCCGGCTCCACGGTCTTGCTATTGGTGGAGACGCCAGTGAACGCGATGGCAGCATCGGCGGGCGCGCGCAAGCTCGCACCAGAGATGGCCTTCAGCAGTTCGTTCAGGGTGGCCTGCATCAGTGGCCTCCGTAACGGGTAGCGCGCGTGGCCAGGGCCAGCTGCGCGTGGTCGGCGTCGCGGAATGCGTGGCGCCGGCCCTTGATTTCCTGATAGTCCTCGTGGCCCTTGCCGGCCACCAGGATCACGTCGTTCTTGCCTGCATGACGGATCGCGGACAGGATCGCGGTCGCGCGGTCCTCGATCACCTGCAGTTTCTTGCGGCTGTCATCATCCAGACCGGCGACGATCTGCTCGATGATGGCTGCCGGTTCTTCGCTGCGCGGGTTGTCGCTGGTAACAACCAGATGGTCGGCCTGCAGCGCTGCCGCCGCCATCTGCGGGCGCTTGCCCGGATCGCGATCGCCGCCGCAGCCGAACACGCACCACAGCTCGCCATGGCGCGCCTCGGCCACCGGACGCAGCGTGGACAGCGCCTTGGACAGCGCATCCGGCGTGTGGGCGTAATCGATCACGGCCAGCGGGCCATCCTGTCCGCCGAGCTGCTGCATGCGGCCGGGCACTGCCACCAGCGCTTCGAGCAGGTGAACGACCGTGTTCCAGCTCATGCCGCGCGCAAACAGCACGCCGGCGATCGCCAGCACATTGCTGACATTGAAGCGGCCGATCAGCTGGGTGCGCACGGCGCCCTGGCCGTACGGCGAATTGAGCAGGAACGTGGTGCCGCTCTGGCTGATGCGGATATCGGTCGCTGACAAGGTCGGCACGCCTTCGGCCTGAGCACCTTCGGTGGTGTAGGCAATCGGGCCTACGGCGGGCTGGCGCTGGCGCACGCGGGCCAGCATGCGCAGGCCCATCGGATCGTCGAGATTGATCACCGCATGCTGCAGGCCGGGCCAGTCGAACAACATGGCCTTGGCCGCCTCATAGTCTTCCATGGTGCCGTGGAAGTCGAGATGGTCGCGCGTGAAATTGGTCAGCACGGCGACGTCGACATGCAATTCGTCCATGCGGCCCTGCACGAGGCCGATCGACGAGGCTTCGATGGCCAGCGCGGTCGCGCCTTGTTTTTTCTGCTCTGCAAGGTTGCGATGCAATTGCACTGCATCCGGCGTCGTGAAACCGGTCGCTGCGAAACCGCTGGCACTGCCGCGCTTGAACAGGCCCACGCCGAGGGTGCCAATGACGGCCGTCGGCATCTGCTCGCGCGACAGCGCCTGGCCCAGCCATTGCGTGCACGAAGTCTTGCCATTGGTGCCGGTCACGGCGACGCTGAACATGCCACGGTCTGGCTCGCCATACCAGGCATGCGCGATGGGGCCGGCGGCCCTGGCCAGCGCCTTGACGGCGCGGTGTGGCACGGTCCAGCTATCGTCCCACGCAAAACCGTCGGCATCGTCGAACAGCACGGCGGCTGCGCCGGCCTCGATGGCCTGCGCAATGAAGCGGCGGCCATCACCGGCCTCGCCCGGGCAAGCCAGGAACACGTCGCCACGCGCAATGCGGCGCGAATCGAGTGACAGGCCGGCTTTCGGCGCCGCATCGGCCAGCGCGGCGCGCAGCCAATCGGTGAGCTCGGCGGGGTTCATCAGCGATCCCATCACATGCTCTCCGTGACAGGCTGGGTCGGCAGGATGACGTTGGTGATGCTGGCGTCCGGCGGCACGTTCAGCGAGCGCAGCGCGCTGGCTGCAACGTTGGCGAACACCGGGGCAGCCACCTGGCCGCCGAAGTGCTTGCCGTTGCTCGGCTCATCGACCATCACCGCGATGATGATGCGCGGGTCCGACGCCGGCGCGAGACCGACGAAGGACGCGACGTACTTGTTCACGTAGTGACCGTTCTCCAGCTTGTGCGCGGTGCCGGTCTTGCCGGCGACGCGATAGCCACGCACCTGCGCCAGCGGCGCGGTACCGCCGGGGCCGACCACTTTTTCCATCATCTCGCGCATCTGCAGCGCCGTCTTTTCCGAGATCACGCGCTGCGGCTGCGGCGGATGGTCGAGCTTCTGGAAGGACAGCGGGATCATTTCGCCATTGCGCGCGAAGATCATGTACGAGCGCGCGACCTGGATCAGCGATACCGCAATGCCGTGGCCGTAGCTCATCGTGGCCTGTTCGATCGGGCGCCAGGTCTTGTACGGGCGCATGCGGCCGGCGACGGCGCCGGGGAAGCCGAAGCGCGGCGCCTGGCCGAAGCCGACCGAGGTAAACATGTCCCACATCTCGCGCGGCTCGCACTTGAGTGCCATGCGCACGGTGCCGACGTTGGACGACTGCTGGATGATCTGCGCCACCGACATCGAGCCCGGGTGCGGGTGCGAATCGCCGATGGTGGACGGGCCGATGGACAGTTTGCCCGGCGTATCAAGGATGGTGTCGGGCTTGACCAGGCCTTTTTCCAGCGCCAGCGCCACAGTGAAGGGCTTGAGCGTCGAACCCGGCTCGTAGGTATCCGTCATCACGCGGTTGCGCAACTGCGCGCCCGTCAGGCCGACACGCGAATTGGGGTTGTAGGTCGGCATGTTGGCCAGCGCCAGCACTTCACCCGTCTTCACATCCAGCACGACGATGGCGCCGGCCTTTGCATGGTTTTCCTCGACCGCCTGCTGCAGCGACGTAAACGCGATGTACTGAATCTTGCCGTCGATCGACAGCGTCAGGTCCTTGCCGTCCTGGGGGTCGCGAATGAAGGCAATATCCTCGACCACGCGGCCGAGGCGATCCTGGATCACGCGGCGACTGCCGGTGACACCGCCCAGCGCCGACTGCTGCGCCAGCTCGACGCCTTCCTGACCCTTGTCTTCGACGTTGGTGAAGCCGAGCACGTGCGCGGCGATGTGGCCGGCCGGGTAGTAGCGCTTGTATTCTTTCTTGCTGTGGATGCCGGGCAGCTCGAGCGCGGCGATCTGGTCGGCCGCTTCCGGCTCGACCTGGCGCTTCAGGTAAACGAAGGTGCGGTCAGAATCGAGCTTCTTCTTCAGCTCCGCAAACGGCATGTCGAGCAGTTGCGCGAGGCGACGCAGTTTGTCCTGATCAGCATCGACTGCTTCGGGAATGGCCCAGATCGCCTTCACCGGCAGCGACGAGGCCATCACTTCACCGTTGCGGTCAAGGATCTTGCCGCGCACGGCCGGGGTTTCCAGCGTGCGCGCATAGCGCGCCTCGCCTTTCTTCTGCAGGAAGTCGGTCGACAGCGCCTGCAGCCAGAACGCACGTACGCCCAGCGCGACGAAGGCGACGAACAGGATGAACAGCGTGAACTTCGAGCGCCAGGTCGGCAGCTGCACCGCCAGCACCGGGCTGGCGGAGAAGGACATGCCGCGCGCAGCAGCTTTGCGGGTGGGAGCGCGCATCAGCGGCCGCCTCCGGCAGTCATGTATTGCGTGCGTGCCGGGCCGGGCGCACTCATGCCCAGCGTGCGCGCGATGCCATCGATGCGCGAATGGCGCGCCAGGTTCGATTGCTCGACCTGCAATTGATCCCATTCGGTTTCGAGCTGGCGCTGGCGCAGCTGTGTGCGCTCGAGCTCGATGAACAGGCGGCGCGCCTGGTATTGCGAATTGACGAGCAATAACGAGCACAGCACCAGCAGTGCCAGCAGCGGCAGCAGGGTGCGATTGCTCATTGAGTTCAACGGGTTCACGCAGCCGCTCCTTCGGGCATGCGGATCGCGCCACGCATGACGGCCGAGCGCGCGCGCGGGTTGGCGGCGACCTCGGCCTCGGAGGGCTTCATCTTGAGGAACAGCTTCATGGTCGGCTGTGGCAGGTCGGCCGCACGGATCGGCAGCCGGCGGTCGGGCTGCGGTACGCTGGCCTTGGAGGCCAGGAACCGCTTGACGATGCGATCTTCCAGCGAGTGAAAGCTGATCACCACCATTCTCCCGTACGGCGCCAGACGCGCGTACCCCTGATTCAAACCTGCTTCAAGTTCCTCAAGTTCCTGATTGACGAAAATCCGTACAGCCTGAAAAGTCCGGGTGGCCGGGTCTTTGCCTTTTTCGCGGGTTTTGACGGCGCCAGCCACGATCGCGGCAAGTTGTCCGGTGCGAGTGATGGGCTCGACTGCCCTGCGAGCAACAATCGCCTTTGCAATCTGAAAAGCAAACCGTTCTTCCCCATAGTCGCGAATCACTTTCTCCAGGTTGTCCTGCGTCTCGTTGGCCAGCCATTCAGCCGCTGACATACCGCGCGTCGTGTCCATGCGCATGTCCAGCGGGCCATCGGCGCGGAAGCTGAAGCCGCGCGCGGCCTCATCCACCTGCGGCGATGAAATACCGAGGTCCATCAGCACGCCATCGACCTTGCCTATGCCGCGCTCGGTCAACGCTTCCTCCAGCGTCGCGAAGCTGTGGTGCACGATCGAAAAGCGCGGATCTTGCTGCGCCAGTGCATCGGCCACAGCCACGGCCTGCGGATCCTTGTCAAACGCGATCAGCCTGCCCTTGGCGGACAGGCGACTCAAAATCATCCGGCTATGTCCGCCGCGGCCAAAGGTGCCATCGACGAAAACGCCATCGCGACGCGCGTCGCTGATATCGAGCGCGTCGACAGCTTCATCCAGCAGCACAGTGCGGTGCGAGTATTCGGGCACCGGTACCTCATTCATCTGCGGCCGTCAGAAGGAAAAATTGTTCAACACATCGGGCATGCCGCCGGCGATCGCCTGCGATTCGCTCTCCTCGAGCTTGGCGGCGTCCCAGACTTCGAAATGGCTGCCCATGCCGAGCAGCATCGCGTCACGCGCAAGGCCGACGGCGGAGCGCAGCTCGGGCGAGATCAGGATGCGGCCCGCGGAATCCATCTCCACGTCCGAGGCGTTGCCAAGGAAGATGCGCTGCCAGGCGCGCGCCGACATGGGCCAGCCCGCGATCTGCTCGCGATGCACTTCCCATACCGGACGGGGGAACAACAAGAGGCAGCCATGCGGGTGCTTCGTAAGCGTGACTCGTCCTTCGCACTGTACGGACAGCGCGTCACGATGCCGGGCCGGGATGTTCATCCTGCCTTTGGCATCAAGACTGAGGGCGGAAGCGCCTTGAAACACGGGAAGCTGGCTCCTGTTGCCTGCGTATTCGGGAAATTCGGGTCAGCGGAACCGCGGATTTTTGCCAAAAGGGCCATCGACAAAAGCTGCCGATTGCCCCACAAAAACACACTTTTCCACACTTGCGCCCACTTTAGAGGAGCGTGCTTTTACGGTCAAGGAATATCGCGGACGCGAAGTAGGTATTTTTTCAATGAAACCAAGGACTTAGCGCACACACTTGAAGCCCGGAAAGAGAGAATAGCTACAAAAATTAAGCACTTAGCGCGAACAGTGAAAGTTGAACTTTAGAAAAACACATGTGTTTGCATTTAAGCAAACTTCACGCAATGGCCAGGCGGCGCTGGCCCGCACTCCATTCCCTGAACCACGGCGCAAACCCGCTGGCGGGAACGTTGCGTTCGAATATCAACCATGTAAGTAATTACTATTTTCCTCTCCGGAACCAGTCCAAGGCGCTCCCTACTAAGCCGCGACCCGCCGCCCGCCGCCCAACGCAAGCGGCACTTTTCCTTCCGGAGCTCCCGATGAAACGCACGCTTGAAGAGGGCGCCAGCCGCGCCGTAGAGCAGCCCTTTGCCCTGAATTCGCCAAATGCCCAGACCGGCTCGACGCCCGGCACGACCGGATCCCCGGGCATGCCCGGTTCCGTCGGCACGCCCGCACAACACAAGGCTCCGACCATGGCTTCGCGACCGGCCTCGGGCGACGCATTCTCGCTGGCCGACTACGAGTCCATGGACGAACTCTCGTCCGGGACCGGTGACGACAGCGAGAGCGAGGCCCCGGAGCTCTTCGGCGAAAAGGACCTGGCGCAGCGCACGGAACTCAAGGTGGAAAACGACGCCTCCAGCGAAGACCTGCAGACCCTGCGGATGGCGCTACCCTCCAACACCACCATCACCCGCATCGACCTCGATGGCAGCCACCCCGAAGCGGCCAAGGCCGTGCTCACGGCCCTGCAGACCAACATCACGGTGACGTCCCTGAGCGTCACCTGCTGGCAGAGCTGTTTCGACCCGAAAGTGGCAACGCAGCTGACCACACTGCTGAAGAAGCAGACGCCGCTGCAGACCTTCGAACTGTGCATCGCCGAGTCCGAAGACAGCGACCGGGTCTTCACCCTCGACCAGGATTTTTTCGAGGCGCTGTTCGCGCATCCCCATCTCGAGACGATCCGCATCGATTGCGAGAAGGTCGACCGCGTCTACCTGCGCAACCCGCAGCAACTGGCCGCACTGCTAATCGACAACAACAAACTGAAACACCTCGAGCTCAGGGGCTTCAAGGACTGCACCACGCTCTGGCAAGCGATCGCGCCCGGGCTGAAAGGCAATCGCAGCATCACCTCGCTGGACATGCGCCACAACGATCTCTCGGGCCTCGCGCCTGCGATCGCATCCCTAGTGCTGGCCAACCCGGCCATCACCTCGCTGGATCTCCAGGGCACCGAATGGCAGGCAGCTGAACTTTGCGTCGTCATCGATGCCGTGGCCCGCAGCACGACGCCCAGGGAGTTCTACCTCTACCGCGCCAGCGAGTCCGCCACCGACTCCGACATGAAAAACGTCCGCCCCGCGCTGGGCGAAGCGATCGGCAAGCTGCTGACGACCAACCAGCATCTGGAATCGCTGGGTATACAAAGCAAACTGGACACGCCGAATGTCGCCGCCATTCGCCAGGGACTGAACGCCAACACTCGCTTGCGCTTCTTCGATCCTGGCGAGATCCGGGGCCCCGGCCAAGCCGAGACCGCGGAAGAAAGGACCGAGGGAGATGCGACCGAAGCCATCAACCAGCTGTTTGCCGCCAACTCCCGCCTGACTTCGGTCATGCTGCGCCCGCCGCAAGGCAAAGACGCCGACCCGTCCTGCGGCCTGAAAGGTTTGGAGCGCAACGCATCGGTCCGATCGCTGAAGCTGAAATTCACCGGTGCCACCGCAGGCGTGATCAGCCTGCTGCAGAACAACCGGCACATCACTGCGCTCACCCTGATCACCGAGCGACGCGTACAGGACCCGCGACTGCTCGCATCACAACTCGAAACCATCTTCGATGCCGTGGCGGACAACACCACGCTGCGGGAATTCCGGCTCGACGCCCATATCCCCGATGACTCGAGGAAGGACGAGGTCGACCTGATCCTCGCTCGCTTCGATGCACTGTGCGGACGCAACCAGCGACTGCAGGAGCAACGCGAACAGCAGGTGCGGCGCGTGAGTTCGCCGGCGACAGGCATCGGACTATTGAACGAATTCCGCCGCAACGAAGATGCGAACTGGCCTGCGCTGCGCACCGAAGAAACGATGGCCATCGCCAGCGCCATTGACACCGTCCTGCCGCAAGAAGAAGCCCGACGCGTGCTGGACGTACTGAGCTTTGCCGATTTCCGCAAAGCCTGACCAACAATCCTAGGAGAACACCATGCTACGAAGCACCCCGGAAGGCGGCTTCACTACCGATACGCCGGCCTATCGCACTGATATGGGCACCGACGCGCGCACCGGCACCGCCGCTCAGGGCGCGAACGCCGCACCCCCTGCGCCCGCACCCGGCGGCCTGCCGGCACCTCAGGCAGGCACCCCGACCGCAACCCCACCGCACGCGGTCGTACAGGGCGCACCCGGCGCAACGCCGCAGATGGTCGAGCGCCCGCGACGCTATGCCATCGACCTCGGCCCGTTGAACGCAGGGCAGATGCACCCGCTACAACTGCAACAACTACAACAACAACTGCTGCAGTGGGCCACGCCCCACGCTCCCGTGCCATTCATGCCGCAGCAGCACGTGGCCGAACCGTTCCATTTCCTTGCGCAGCAAGCACCGCCGTGGGCCATGGCCGGCATGCCGCCACCGTTCGAACTGCCGCCGGCTGTCGGGTCCAACATGTGGCAACACTCCGCCGAGGAGGCTATCCCTGCGCAGCATCCGGCCCCGTTCGGTCGTCTCCCGCACCAGACAGCCCCCGGGCTGCATGCGCGCCCGACACCGTTGCCGCACATGGGCCACGCCAACGCTTCAGGCCATCCTCCGTCACGCTATACCCGCGACCGACTGTTCGAGACAAGCGACCTGCAGCTCTCCGCAGCGTCTGCCGAAGAGTTGGATGACCTTGCCCGCTGGCTGCCCGAATGTCGCCACGCTGTCATCACGCTCGATGGCAATGAGGCAGCGACGGTTGCCGTGGTACTGCACGCGCTGCGCAGCAATCTCAGCGAAGTGGATTTGACCATCGAATGCAGCATGGACCGCTTCGCCCCGGAGCTCATCTCCCGGCTCACCGCGCTGCTCAAGAGCCAGTCGCCGCTGACTTCACTGACGCTGGTGTTACGTGAAGGCGACGGCCAACATGGAAAATTCGTGCTGGACCAGGCCTTCCTGAAGGCCTTGTTCGGCCACCGGCATCTGCAAAAGATCCATTTAGATTTCAACGAGGGAGAGACCATCTGGCTGCACGACCCGCAGCAGTTGGCCGACAGGGTCCGTGACAGCCGTTGCCTGAAAACCCTGACCTTCAAGCGCTGTGGCGAACTGCACAAGCTGTTCAAGGCGATTGCACCCGGCCTCGAAGGCAATTGCAGCATCCTCTCGCTCAGCCTGCGCCACAGCTACATGACCGGCTGCGGATCAGCCATGGCCAGCGTGCTGAAAGCCAACCAGACGCTGAAGCAACTGGACATGCAGTTCACTGCCGACTGGGGACCCGGCGACCTGCAGCAGATCGTGCAAGCGATGGCGGTCAACACGGCCGTCCAGCAATTCTATTTTTTCCACGCCAGGGAGGAATGGAATAGCCGTACGCAGAATGAGCCGCGCCCGCTGGGCATGGCAATCGGCGCCATGCTCACTGCCAACCAGCAGATCAAGGCGCTGAGCATTGAATGCAAGCTGGACCTCGCGAACCTCACCCCGATCCGGCAAGGCCTGAACGCCAACACCAGCCTGCGGTCCCTCGACCTCGGCAGTATCGCCGGAACGGAGAACAGCGAAGGCACGACCGATGCGGTTGACGCGATCAACGAGCTGTTCGCCACCAACTCCCGCCTCGCCTGGATCACGCTGCGCCCTCCGGGCCGAACCGGCGTTACTGACGAGACCGTCGGTATCCGGGGACTGGTGCGCAACCGATCAGTACGCACGCTGGTGCTGGAGGACGCCGACAGCGTGGATGGGCTGAAGCGCCTGTTGAACAGCAACCCGCGCATCACCCACCTCACCCTGACCAATTACCTGCGCAACACCGTATCGCACCAGTCGATGGCGCAGATCCTCGAAGACATCGCCCTCTCCATCGACGGCAACACCACGCTGCTGAAATTCGAGTTCGAGCACGACGATGTCGACTTGCTGCGGGATCCGGGCGTCATCGCCGCGCTGGCCCGGTTCGAAGACCTGACCGAGCGCAACTATCAGCTGTATGAGGAGCGCCGAGCGCAGCAGCAACGCGTGCGCGCACCGGCGGCGGGCATCGGGCTGCTGAACGAGTTCACGCGCAACGACGATACGAACTGGCCAGCGCTGAACAACGAAACTGCGACTGCCATCGCCAGCGCCATCGATACCGTCCTGCCGGAGCAAGAAGCACAGCGCATGCTCGACGTACTGCGCTTCGCAGACATCCGCCCATCCTGACTGAGCGACCAAGGAGCACATCATGATTCGAGGCACTCCGGAAGGCGGCTTCAATGCCGACACAACGGATCGCACCGGCGCGCGCACCGACGCTCCCGCTCCGGGAGCAGGGCAAGGCCAACAAGTACCGCAAAACCAACAAGCACTTCAACGCGGACCCGCACCGGGCGGCCATGCGGCTCCGCCGCAGCCACCCAACATGGCCTCGGTGCAGCACGGCCGCCACGCCGGGATGCAATACCCCGCTTACCCCGGGATGAACGCCGCCATGCCCTATACCGCTTACCTGTGGACGGTTCCGGCCCCGGGCATGCTGCCGCCGCCATCAGAAGTCGCTGCCGGCCAGCCCGCAACCGGCGCCGCCGTGCACACCGCTCCCCTGTTCAGGCCGCCTGATCTGGCCGAGTTCGCGTCTGATATGCAGATCGAAGTCGACTCCGACGACAGCGATGCCGATGAGGGTGCCTCCGGGACGTCCGGCCTGCATCGCTCCAGCTACACAGAGCTTGCCCTGAACCAGCGGACCCAGCTGAGAATCGACGTGGTAAAACCCCGGGAGCTCGCCGAACTGGGCAATGCGCTGCCGAAGAACGAAACCATTACCCACCTCACCCTCGATGGCGATTATCAGAACGCCGTAAGGACAACACTGCAAGCCCTGCACCACAACCACACGGTGCAGACCCTGAAGATCATCGGCACGCTCGAGAACTGCGTGCCGGATCTGTTGGCCGAGCTGACCGCACTGCTGGAAAAGAAAACGCCATTGCAGCATCTCGAACTGGCGCTGTGGGATTGGGAAGGCGACGAACGGAAATTCAACCTCGACCAGACGTTTTTCACCGCGCTGTTCTCGCATCCGCACCTGAGCTCATTCAAGCTCCTGACCTGTCGCCTCGAAACCATATCCCTGCACAACCCGCAACAGCTGGCGGCACTGGTGCGCGACAACACCAGCCTGAAACTCCTGCACTTCAATCACTGCGGCGCCCTTCCCGTGCTGCTCAAGGCCATCGCGCCCGGACTGGAAGGCAACGACAGCGTGCAAGTGCTCGACCTGCACGAGAGCGACCTCGGGGGCTGCGGGCCGGCCCTGGCCTCCCTGCTGGCATCGAACCGGCCCCTCAGCGCGCTGAACCTGCAAGGCAGCTATGGCTGGTATCCGGATGAACTGGAGATGGTCATTGGCGCGGTGGCAGAAAACACAGTCCTGCGGGAGTTCTACTTTCATCGCCTCGCTCTGGACGGAGACGTTCGTCCGGCACTCGGCGGCGCCATCGGCGCGCTGCTCCAGTCCAACCGGCACCTGCAGGCGCTGAGCATTCACAGCAAGCTGGACCTTGCCAATGTCACGCTCATCCGGCAGGGGCTGCAAGCCAACACCAGCCTGCGCCACTTCGACCCCGGCATCATCGCGGCAGAAGACAACACCGCTGGAACGACGGACGCGACCGACGCCCTCAACCAGCTGTTCGCCATCAACAGCCGCCTGACGTCCGTCAAGCTGCGGCCGCCGCCCCGCGCCAGCTTGCCGCCATCGGCCAACGTGCTGAAGGGGCTGGAGCGCAGCCCGTCGATACGCTCGGTGTCGCTGTGGGGGGCCGATGGCGTCGACGACCTCATCAGCCTGCTGAACAGTAATCCACGCATCACCGAGCTCACCCTGACCCGCTTCCTGCCTGCAAGGGATGCGGAAGGCTCGTTAGCGGGCAGCCTCGAACGTATTGCCGACCAGATCCAGGGCAACACCACGCTGCTGGCATGTCGCTTCGTTTTCAAAGACGCCAACAGGCGGGCACGCCCGCCCATTGCCAGGGCCTTGGCCCGCTTCGACGTACTGACTGCACGCAACCGGCAGCTGCTGGAGGAGCGACAACAGCAACTGCAGCGCATTGCAGCGCCCGCACTCGGCCTGCAGATGCTGTCGGGCTTCCGGCACAACGACGACGAGCACTGGCCGGCGCTGCGCGAAGACGAAGCCTTCGCCATCGCCACAGCGATCGACAGCGTCCTGCCGCAAGAAGAAGCACGGCGCGTGCTGGACGTACTGAGCTTTGCAGACATCCGAGATATGCAGGAAGAGAAGGTAGCCAAAGGAGACCGGCGATGATTCCCACCGCCGCACTGCTTGCACGAACACGGATGGATTCGGGGGCGCAGACGCCATTACCTGGCCCGCTACCGATCTCGCAGCTGATCATGCCGCCAGTGTCACTGCTGGCCGAGCCGATGATGGCGCAGTGGATATTTGACACGGTGTCGCCTTGCAGCGAGGTGTCGCTGGCAGCGAAAGAAAAGAAAGTGTGAAGCAGGCCGATAGGCCGGATTCTGTAGCGCCTGCCTTGCGGCCGGCGTGACAGTCATTCCTCTAGGCGCCGAATTACTCCGGCGCTCAAGCTCTCTACCCGCACGCTCCGCGAGCAACATCAACGCGTGCCTATTTGAGATTGCTCCGGGTGGAGGTTACCGCGTTTCACCCTTCATGACTTGCGTCATGAAGACTCGTCTCTGTGGCCCTGTTCCTCGCCTCACGGCGGATGGTCGTTAGCCATCACCCTGCTCTGTGGAGTCCGGACCTTCCTCCCGCCATCGCTTTGACACGATGACCAGCGACTGTCTGGCCTGCTTCACGCACGCATTGTACCTGCGACAGGGTGCGGGGCACACGAACAGCCGCCGCAACTACCGATGCATCAGCGGAATACCGGCTTGCGCTTCTCCAGAAACGCCGAGAACGCTTCCTTAGCATCCGGCCCTTGCAGCAGGCGCGTGAAATGCTGCATCTCCGTCAACATCGCCGCCGCGACCGGCGTCTGCAGGTCGGCTTTCATCAGCTGCTTCGTGATGCGCAGCGATTCGGACGGCAACGCTGCCAGCTTCGCCGCTTGCGTGGCAACGAAGCTCGGCAAGTCGGCTGCCGGCAGCACGCGATTGACGATGCCGATGCGCTCGGCCTCGGCAGCATCAAAGGCTTCGCCCAGCATCAGCTTCTCTACGGCACGCTGGTAGCCCGCCACACGTGCGAGCAGTACGCTGGACGCGAATTCCGGGCACAGCCCAAGCGACGTGAATGGCATGGCGAATTTTGCGGTATCGGCCGCATAGACCAGATCGCAGTGCAGCAGCAGCGTGGTGCCGATGCCGATCGCGATGCCGGGCACGGCAGCCATCACCGGCTTGGCCGTAGTCCGCAGCGCCGTCATGAACTGCAGCACCGGGCTATCGTCGCCCTGCGGCGGGTGCTTGAGGAAATCCTCGAGGTCATTGCCGGCAGTGAGCATGCCGCCATCGCCGGTGATCACGATCACGCGAACCGCGTCATCGCGGTTGACTTCTTTCAGGTGATCGGCCAGCGACTGGTACATCGCTGCCGTGATCGCATTTTTCTTGTCCGGACGGTTGAAGGCCAGCGTCGCGACGCCCCCGCTGATATCAAAACGAATCGCCATCGTCACACCCGCTCGAAAATGCCGGCCGCGCCCATGCCGGTGCCGACGCACATGGTCACCATCCCGTATCTCTGGTTGCGGCGGCGCAGGCCGTGGATGACGGTCGCCGCGCGGATCGCACCGGTCGCGCCCAGCGGGTGGCCGAGCGCAATCGCACCGCCGAGCGGATTGATCTTTGCCGGGTCAAGACCGAGGTCATTGCGCACCGCAATCGCCTGCGCGGCAAAGGCTTCGTTCAGCTCTATCCAGTCCATCTGGTCCAGCGTCAGACCTGCGTTCTTCAGCGCCGCAGGAATCGCTTCCTTCGGGCCGATGCCCATAATCTCCGGCGGCACGCCGCGAATCGCGAACGACACGAAACGCGCCAACGGCTGCAGGTTGAATTGCTTGAGGATTTTTTCGCTGACCAGGATCAGCGCGCCGGCGCCGTCCGATGTCTGCGAACTGTTGCCGGCCGTGACCGAGCCCTTGGCCGCAAACACGGGCTTGAGCTTGGCCAGCGCTTCCATCGTGGTGTCGGCACGGATGCCTTCGTCATCGGTCACCAGTCGCGTGCGCACGTCGATCTGGCCGGTGGCCAGGTTCGGGAATTTCTCGATGACTTCGATCGGCAGGATCTCGCCTTCGCGCTCGCCATTGGCCATGGCTGCGGCGGCACGGCGGTGCGACTCGACGGCAAATTCATCCTGCGCTTCGCGCGACACCTTCCATTGCTGCGCGACTTTCTCAGCGGTCAGGCCCATGCCATAGGCCATGCCGACATTTTCATCCTTGAAGATGCCCATGTTCATCGACGGGTGGTAGCCCATCATCGGCACCACCGACATCGACTCTACGCCGGCGGCGATCATTACATCGGCCTCGCCGGTGCGGATGCGATCGGCCGCCATCGCCACCGCCGTGATGCCGGATGCGCAGTAGCGGTTGACGGTCGCGCCGCCGACGGTCTTCGGCAGGCCGGCCAGCAGCACCGCCATGCGGGCGAGATTCAGACCTTGCTCGGCTTCGGGGAAGGCACAGCCGACGATCGCGTCTTCGATGGTGGCCGGGTCGAGGTTCGGCACCTGTGCCAGCGCGCCTTTCAGTGCATGCACCAGCAAGTCATCCGGGCGCACATGGCGCAGCACGCCGCGCGGCGCCTTGCCGATCGGGGTGCGGATTGCGGAAACGACGTAGGCATCCTGCAGTTGTCGGGTCATGATGAGGTCCTCTCTGTTCAGTTGCGTACCGGCTTGCCGGTCTGCAGCATGCCCATGATGCGTTCCTGGGTCTTCGGATGCGCCAGCAGCGCCATGAAGCCCGCACGCTCCTTGTCCAGCAGCCACTGCTCGCTGACGCGGCTGCCGGGCTCGATGTCACCGCCGCAGACGATGTCGGCAATCAGGCTGGCGATATGGTCGTCATGTGCGGAGATGAAACCGCCTTCGCGCATGTTGACCAGCTGTGCCTTGATGGTCGCGATGCCATAGCGGCCGGTAACGGGCACCAGCGTCGCCAGCGGCGGACGGTAACCCGCGTCAGCCATCGCGAGCGCCTGCGTTTTCGCGACATGCAGCAACTCATGCGGATGCAGCACGATCTCGTCGCCCTTGGACAGGTAGCCCATCTTTTTCGCTTCGGATGCCGACTTGGATACCGCCGCCGTCGCCGCCTGCGTGAAACGGTTCTTCAGGAACTGGAGGATGTCGTTGCCCTTGGCTTCGCGCGCGGCACGCACGGCGATCTCCTTCAGCCCGCCGCCGGCCGGCAGCAGGCCGATGCCGACCTCGACCAGACCGATATAGGACTCGAGCAAGGCCACGCGGCGGCTCGCATGCATCAACAATTCGCAACCACCGCCCAGCGCCAGTCCGCCGACGGCGGCAACCACCGGCACGTTGGCGTACTTCACACGCATTTGCGCATTCTGGAAGCGCGCGACAAAAGGCTCGATCGCTTTCACGCCGCCGGACATGAACATCGGCAGCATCGCCTGCAGGTCGGCGCCGGCCGAGAACGGGCCGCCTTCAGCCGAATCCGCATGCCAGATCACCAGTGCGCGATAGTTTTGCTCGGCTTCGGCGACCGCACGCTCGAGGCCGCCGATCACGTCCGGCCCCATCACATGCATCTTGGTCTTGAACGACAACACCAGCACGCCATCGTCCTGATGCCACAGGCGCACCGCTTCGTCCTCATGGACGGTGGTGCCAGCCGTGGTGCCGTTTGCCGCAGCATCGCCAACCAGCGGCGCGCGGAACGCCTGGCGCTGGTAAACCGGCAGCGACGAGCGCGGCACATAAGCCTGCTTCGCCGGCGACCAGGAACCTTGCGAGTTATGCACGCCGTCGCGGCCATCAAAGACCCAGCCCGGCAGCGGTGCCGACGACAGGGCCTTGCCGGCCTCGATGTCTTCCTTCACCCATTGCGCGACCTGCTGCCAGCCGGCTGCTTGCCACAGCTCGAACGGGCCCTGCTTCCAGCCGAAGCCCCAGCGCAGCGCAAAATCGAGTTCGCGCGCGTTGTCGGCAATGCTCTCGAGGTGCACGGCGATGTAGTGGAAGGCATCGCGGAAAATCGCCCACAGGAATTGCGCCTGCGGATGCGTCGAATCATGCAGGGCCTGCATGCGTTTGGCGGGATGCTTTTCTTTCAGGATGCGGCCAATCAGTTCATCGACCTTCGCCCCCGAAGCCACATAGTCATCCTTCGCCGCGTCGTAACGCAGGATGTCCTTGCCGGCTTTCTTGTAGAAGCCGGCACCCGTCTTCTGACCGAGGCGACCTGCCGCGATCAGCTTTTGCAGCGCGGCGGGCTGCTGGTACAGCGCGGCGAACGGATCGTCGGGCAGCTTGTCCGTCATCGTGCGGATCACATGGCCCATGGTATCGAGACCGACCACATCGGCGGTGCGGAAGGTGCCGGACTTCGCGCGGCCGAGTTTGGAACCGGTCAGGTCATCAACCAGGTCATAGGACAGGCCGAATTTTTCGGCTTCATGCATCGTGGCCAGCATGCCGAAGATGCCGACACGGTTGGCGATGAAGTTCGGTGTATCGATCGCGCGCACCACGCCCTTGCCCAGCGTGGTGGTCAGGAAGGTTTCGAGCCGGTCGAGGATGGCTGCATCGGTGCCCGCCGTCGGGATCAGCTCGACCAGATGCATGTAGCGCGGCGGGTTGAAGAAGTGCACGCCGCAGAAACGCGGCTTCAGTTCGTCACTCAATCCCGCTGACAACTCGGTGATCGACAGGCCCGAGGTATTGGTCGCAAAGATCGCATGTGGCGCAATGTGCGAAGCCAGCTTCGCGTACAGCGCATGCTTCCAGTCCATGCGCTCGGCAATGGCTTCGATCACGAGGTCGGCTTGCGCGAGCTTGCCGAGATCGTCATCGAAATTGCCGACCTCGATCAGGTCCGCCTGGGCGGCGTCCGCGAGTGGCGCCGGGTTGAGCTTCTTCAGCGTCTCCAGCGCACGCTCGACCAGTGCATTGCGCGGCTGGCCTTCCTTGCCGGGCAAATCGAACAGGATCACCGGCACGCGCGCATTGATGCAGTGGGCTGCGATCTGCGCCCCCATCACGCCCGCGCCGAGCACGGCGACTTTTTTCACGATGAAATTGGACAAGGCTTCGATCTCCTGGGGTAGGGGTCAGAACAGGTGCTCTTCCATGGCCATCAGGCTGGCCGAACCAGCGCGGGCCTGACGGATCAGCGTGGCGGTTTCCGGCAGCAGGCGCGCAAAATAGAAGCGCGCAACGGCAAGCTTGGCCTTGTAGAAATCATCGCCGCTGCCTTCCTTGTCGAGCGCAATCTTCGCCATGCGCGCAAAGAAGTAGGCGAAGACCAGATGGCCGGCCACGCGCAGGTAGGGCACGGCCGCGGCACCGACTTCGTCGCGATTCATGAAGGCCTTCATGCCGATTTCCATCGACAGCTTGGTCATCTTGTCGCCAATGTCCGCCAGCGGCGTAATGAACTCGGCCATCTTCTCGTCGGTGCCATGCGCCTCGACGAAGGCCTTCACCTTCTCGCCGAACACGCGCAGCTTCGCGCCGTTGTCCATCAGTACCTTGCGGCCCAGCAGGTCGAGTGACTGGATGGTGTTGGTGCCTTCGTAGATCATGTTGATGCGTGCATCGCGCACATACTGCTCCATGCCCCATTCGGCGATGTAACCATGGCCGCCATAGACTTGCAGCGCTTCGGAAGTGGCAATCCAGCCGTTGTCAGTCAGGAAGGCCTTCACGATCGGCGTCAGCAGTGCCACTTCATCAGCGGCCTGCTTGCGTACTTCTTCATCCGGATGGTTCAGTTCGCGATCGATCATCAGCGCGACATACGAGGTGAATGCACGGCCGCCCTCCGCATACGCGCGCGCAGTCAGCAGCATGCGACGCACGTCCGGATGCACGAGGATGGGATCGGCCGGCTTGTCCTCGGCCTTGGTGCCGGTCAGACTGCGGCCCTGGCCGCGCTCGCGCGCATAGGCAATGGCATTCTGGTACGCGACTTCGGTGAGGCCGAGCGACTGCATGCCGACGCCGAGGCGGGCGGCATTCATCATCACGAACATGGCATTCAGGCCGCGGTTGGCTTCGCCGATGATCCAGCCGGTCGCGCCGTCGAGGTTCATCTGGCAGGTGGCGTTGCCGTGGATGCCCATCTTGTGTTCGATCGCGCCGCAGCTGATCGGGTTGCGCTCGCCCGGATTGCCGCTGGCGTCAGGCAGGAACTTCGGCACCACGAACAGCGAGATGCCCTTGGTACCCGGCGGCGCATCCGGCAGACGCGCGAGCACCAGATGGATGATGTTGGCGGCCATGTCGTGCTCGCCTGCCGAGATGAAGATCTTGCTGCCGGTGAGCTTGTAGCTGCCATCGACCTGCGGCTCGGCCTTGGTCTTCAGCAAGCCGAGGTCGGTGCCGCAGTGAGATTCGGTCAGGCACATGGTGCCGGTCCATTCGCCGGACACCAGCTTGGGCAGGTACAGCGCCTTCTGTTCCGGCGTGCCGTGCGCATGCAGGCACTCGTACGCGCCATGCGACAGGCCCGGGTACATGGTCCAGGCCTGATTCGCGGAGTTCAGCATTTCGTACAGCGAATTGTTCAGCACCACCGGCAAGCCCTGCCCGCCAACCTCGGGATCGCAGGACAGCGACGGCCAGCCCGCATCCACGTATAGCCGGTATGCGTCGCGGAAGCCCTTGGGGGCGGTCACGCTGCGGCTGGCGGCGTCATAGTGGCAGCCCTCGCGGTCGCCGGACTGGTTCAACGGGAAGATCACTTCGGCGGCGAACTTGCCGCCTTCCTCGATCACCTGGTTGATGGTGTCGGCATCCAGGTCGGCATGGCGCGGCATCGCTTTCAGCTCGCCTTCCACATCCAGCAGTTCATGCAGCACGAAATGCATATCACGCAGCGGCGGAGTGTAAGTGGGCATCGGTGTCTCCTTGTCGTTACGGCTGCCGGGTCGGGCTTCGTCGTCGAGGCTCGCGCCGGGGTAGTTGTCGAGGGTGAAACGAAACTTGTCGGTTGAGGCTAGTCGATTCGGATATCCGGCAGCCTGCCGTGGCGCATGAGTTCTTGCTGCACCATTTTCCGGACGTCAGCGACCGGCATGGGTAGCGCCCACCAGTCGTTCGAAGCCGGCCTGCGCGCGCTGCACGGCATCCGGGCTGCGAATGAAGCGTGCATCGTGATGCAGCGCCAACACCAGCCCGTACATCTCGAAGGCGAGCTGATCGGGGTGGATGCCAGTCGACAGATGACCCTCATCGCTGGCCTGCTGCGCGGCGCGGCGCAATGCCTTCTGCCAGGTCTGCACCATGCCCACCAGCTGGTCGCGGATGGGTCCCGGACGGTCGTCATATTCGACGGCGCCGCTGATGTAGATGCATCCGGAGGCGATCTCGCGGCTGACCCTGCCTATCCAGCGGTTGAACAGGCTGCGCAGGCGCGGCAAGCCGCGCGGCTCGGTCATGCTGGGGTAGAAGACTTCCTGTTCGAACAGGTGGTTGTAGAAGCGCAGCACGTCCAGCTGCAGGTCTTCACGCGAGCCGAAATGCGCGAAAACGCCGGATTTGCTCATGCCCATGCGCTCGGCCAGGGCGCCGATGGTCAGCCCTTCCAGCCCTTCGCGGCTGGCCAGCTCGAGGGCGGCTTCAAGGATGCTGGCGCGGGTCTGCTCGCCTTTGCGCAGCGGTTTGGGTTTGGTTTCGGACACGGCCCGGCTCCCGGGAAAATAGAACGACCGTCCTATTATGCACGAATATCCCGGAAATGCGCTGCAGCTTGCGCCCAAAGTGCATGAAAAGGCGCCGGCCCGTCAGCTACGCGAACGATCCAGCTGGCGCCGGTCGCGTTTGGTCGGACGACCGTGGATGCCCTCGGCGGGTTCGGCGAACAGGCGGCGGCGCTCCGATTCCTGCTGCCGGCGCTGAACGCTGAGTTCGGTCTCGGCATACAACTGCTGGGCGACCGGCGCCGGGCCGCGCTTGTCGGACAGGTCTGCCACGCGCACCTGCCATTCGCTGCTGCCATTGTCGATGTCGAGTACATCGCCGATGCGCACATTGCGCGCCGGCTTCACGCGCTCTTCATTGACCTTCACGCGGCCGCGCTCGATCGCATCGGTCGCCAGCGAGCGGGTCTTGAAGAAGCGGGCGGCCCACAGCCATTTGTCGAGTCGGAGGTTATCGCTCATGCCTGCGATTTTACGACTGTCTGCGACGGTTCACGACGATCACGAAGGATGTTCCGCATTTACCGGGTGTAGCTGCCCAGCGTCAGCACTTGCAGCACGGCGCGATACAAGCCGTACGAAAAACGATTCCACAACCGGCGCGGCAGCGACAGCCGCGCGACGTCATCGGCCGTCACGGTGACACCCTCGGCCACGCCGCGCAGGATGTACTCACGCAAGGCCGACGTGAATTCGGCATCGCGCACGATGATGTTGGCCTCGTGGTTGACGAACAATGACAGCCCGTCGAAATTGCTTGAGCCCACTGTCGCCCAGTCGCCATCGACCACCGCGACCTTGCCGTGCAGCTGCGTGCGACGATACTCGGCGATCTTCACGCCGGCGCGTATCAGGCGCGGATAAAAAGATTGGGCCACGGCGTCCTGCATGGCGAACTGCCCGACGCCGATCAGCAGCGTGACCTTGATGCCGCGCTGTGCCGCATGTATCAGCGCCTTGCGCATCTTGCGGCCAGGCGCGAAGTAGGGCGTGACCAGCAGCGCGCTTTCACGCGCATGGCCCAGCGCCTGCAGCAGCGCCCGCTGGATCGCGCGCCGGTTGCGCAGGTTGTCGCGCACCACCAGCGCCGCTTCCTCGACGCGTACCGCGCGCAGCGGCTGGCGTGCACGTACGGAATCGCGCAGGATCTCGATGCGCGTCATCAGCGGGCGCAAACGGGTGCGTTGCCATTGCCGCTGAGCCTCCGCATGCACGGCTTCCACCAACGGGCCGACGATACCGACGGCGAAGTCCCAGCGCGGCGCGGGCAGCGGCATGGCCGAGTCGTCGTCGGAAATATGATCGTCGTTGATGTTCAGGCCACCGAGGAAGGCCATGCGACGGTCGACGACCACGATCTTGCGGTGGGTGCGCGCAATGCCGCGCCGGAACCAGGGATTGAAGGCAGCGAAATGAATGCCGGCCGGGACGAACTCGCGCCTGAGCTGCGCGATGCGTTCGCGGCCGGTGCCCAGCCAGTCGACCAGCACCTGCACGGCCACGCCGCGTGCGGCGGCTCGCAGCAACGCGTCCTTCACCTGTTGACCGGTGATATCCAAAGCAAAGATGTAAGTCTCGAGATAGATCTCGGACTGCGCGGCATCGCAGGCCGCAATCAGCGCCGGGAAGAATTCCGCTCCCCGGTGCAATAGCGTCAGGTGGTTGCCGTGGCTATAGCTCGCTGCCCGCATGCGCGTCCGTTTGGGGATCGGTCAGGGTGTCATGTCCGTGCAGGGCAGCGCTGCGCTGCGTGTCTGCGGTCGCCTTGCTGGTCGGCAGGTGCAGTTCGGCGACGATGGGCGCATGGTCGGACAGGCGCGCCCAGCGCGGGCCGTGCAGCACTTGCGCGGACAGCACATCAAAGCCGCGCACGTAGACGCGGTCGAGCTGCAACACCGGCATCGCGGCCGGGAATGTCCGGGCCGGCGCCTTGCGCGGGCCGCGTCCGGACAGGCGACGCAAATAATCGCCGAAGCGCTGGGTCGTCAGCCGCTCGTCAAAGACCTCGACGACATTCAGCCGTTCGCGCAGCGTGTCTGACAGCGCATTGGTCCAGTCGTTGAAGTCGCCGGCAATCAGCACCGGCGCACCTGGCGGCGCGGTCGATTCGACGGCCTCGATCAAGGCATCGGTCTGGCGCCGCCGACTGCCGGCGAACAGGCCGAGGTGGATCACATAGCAATGCACGGGCTGCTGCTCAAGCGTCAGTACGCAGTGCAGGATGCCGCGCGATTCGAAGGCATGGTCGGACACGTCATGGTTGTTCGCCGACGCAATGGGGAAGCAGGACAGCAACGCATTGCCATGGTGGCCATGGTCATACACGGCATTCATGCCATAGGCGCTGTGATGGCTGTCGCCGGCCAGGAATTCATGCTGGGCCTGTGCGGGCCAGCTGGTGTGCTTGAGCGCCAGCAAGTCGTGCCGCCCCTGCACTTCCTGCAGGAAGACGATGTCGGCCGCCATGCCGGACAAGGCCTGCTTGATGCCATGCACGCGCGGCCGCGTGCCGATGGCGCTGACGCCCTTGTGTATGTTCCAGGTGGCGATGCGTAACTTCATGGTGTGCGCTTCAGTGGGTGCCGCTCGTCGCCGGCCGCGCCGCAAGTGGTGCGGCAGCTTGCTGCGGGGCGGGCGATGCTGGCTGCAGCGTGGCTTGTCCCGGTGTCGACAAACGCTGCATCGGCAATTGCAGTATCGCTTCCGCATTCGACGGCGAGAAGCAGCGGTCCGCCGCCTCGCGCCAGGGCAGCCAGCAATGCTGCAGGTGTTCGCGCGGGGCCAGCGTCACCGTCACGTCGGCCGGCACCTGCAGGCCGAAGACGTGTTCGGTGTTGTGCGTGACGCCGGGAGCATAGCGAGCGCGCCACACTGCATAGATCTCGTAAACGTTGGAAAGTTTCCAGTCCCGAAGATTTTCCATCGGCACCTGCTCGCTGCCGATGCGAATGCCCGTCTCTTCGAAGACTTCGCGGATGGCCGTCTCGACCAGCGGCTCGTCCGGCGTATCCTTCGAGCCCGTCACCGATTGCCAGAAACCGGGCTTGTCCGCGCGCTCGATCAGCAGCACCTGCAAGTCGGCGGTGTGGATCACGACCAGGACGGATTCGGGAATCTTGTGGGGGCGCATGCCAGTTCAAAAACCATGAAGGCGCTGGGATTCAGCGCCTTCATTATGCCTTGTCCGGGCTGAGGCAAGGCAAGTCCACCGGCAGGCAGGATCAGGTGGCCGGCCGGTGCGGGCATCACGCCCGACGAATATGCATCGCCATGGGTTGCGGCGACGCGTTGCCGAGCTCAAAAACAAAACCGGCCGCAGACAGTGTCGTGCGGCCGGTTTGTTCGGGATTACTGCCGTTGACGGGAGCTTCAACCCTTGATGGCCGGCTCCGTCGCACGCAGGCGAATGTGCAGTTCGCGCAGCTGCTTCTCGTCGACCTCGGACGGCGCCTGCGTCAGCAGGCACTGTGCGCGCTGGGTCTTCGGGAAAGCGATCACGTCGCGGATCGATTCGGCGCCGGTCATCATCGTGACGATGCGGTCGAGGCCGAAGGCGAGGCCGCCGTGCGGCGGTGCGCCATACTGCAGCGCGTCGAGCAGGAAGCCGAACTTGATGCGCGCTTCTTCATCATCGATGTTGAGCGCCTTGAAGACCTTGCTCTGCACGTCGGCGCGGTGGATACGCACCGAGCCGCCGCCCAGTTCCCAACCATTGAGCACCATGTCATACGCTTGCGCGATGGCCTTGCCCGGTGCGGTCTCGATGAAGTCTTCGTGACCGGCCTTGGGCGCGGTGAACGGGTGGTGCAGCGCGTTCCAGCGATTGGCTTCGTCGTCGTATTCGAACATCGGGAAGTCAACGACCCACAGCGGACGCCAGGTGTCTTCGAACAGGCCATTCTTGCGGCCGAAGTCGCTGTGACCGATCTTCACGCGCAGCGCGCCGATCGCATCGTTGACCACCTTGGCCTTGTCGGCGCCGAAGAAGATCAGGTCGCCATCCTGCGCGCCGGTGCGCTCGAGGATTTGTGCCAGTGCGGCGTCGTGAATGTTCTTGACGATCGGCGACTGCAGGCCATCGCGGCCCTTGGCCTTGTCGTTGACCTTGATATAGGCCAGGCCCTTCGCGCCATAGATGGCGACGAACTGGGTGTAGGCATCGATCTCGGAGCGCGGCATGCCGCCGTTCTCTTTCGCGCCGCCCGGCACGCGCAGGCCGACCACGCGGCCGTTTTCCATGTTGGCAGCGCCCGAGAAGACCTTGAAGTCGACATCCTTCATCACGTCGGTCAGCTCGGTGAACTCGAGCTTGACGCGCATGTCCGGCTTGTCCGAACCGTACATGCCCATCGCAGTCGCGAAGTCCATCACCGGAAACGGGTTCGGCAGGTCGACGTCGAGTACGTTCTTGAACACGCCGCGTATCATGCCTTCGAACATGTCGCGAATTTCCTGCTCGCCCATGAACGAGGTTTCGCAGTCGATCTGCGTGAATTCCGGCTGGCGGTCAGCGCGCAGGTCTTCATCGCGGAAGCACTTGGTGATCTGGTAGTAGCGATCGAAGTTGGCCACCATCAGCAGCTGCTTGAACAGCTGCGGCGACTGCGGCAGCGCGAAGAAGTTGCCGGCGTTGACACGCGACGGCACGAGGTAGTCGCGCGCGCCTTCCGGCGTGGACTTGGTCAGCATCGGCGTCTCGATGTCGATGAAGCCGTTCGAGTCGAGGAACTTGCGCACTTCCATCGAAACCCGGTAGCGCAGGCGCAGGTTGTTCTGCATTTGCGGACGGCGCAGGTCGAGCACGCGGTGCGTCAGTCGGGTGGTCTCGGACAGGTTATCGTCGTCGAGCTGGAACGGCGGCGTCACCGACGCATTCAGCACTTCCAGCTCATGGCACAGCACTTCGATCTTGCCCGACTTCAGGCCGGCATTCTCGGTGCCTTCCGGACGCGCACGCACGAGGCCGGTAATGCGCAGGCAGAACTCGTTGCGGACCGACTCGGCCGCCTTGAACATCTCGGCGCGGTCCGGGTCGCACACGACCTGCACCAGGCCTTCGCGGTCGCGCAGGTCGATGAAGATCACGCCGCCATGGTCACGACGACGGTGCACCCAGCCGCACAGGCTGACGGTCTGACCCATCAGGGCTTCGGTGGTCAGGCCGCAATAGTTTGTACGCATTGACATGTTTTCAGTCTCGGTTTGGTAATCAGTGGGAGGTGGTCTCGGGGGCCGAGGGGGCCTCAGGGGTGCTCGTGTGCGCCTTCTTGCTCGGCGGCGGTGCGACCACGCCCATGGACACAATGTATTTCAGCGCCTCGTCGACGCTCATCTCGAGTTCGATGACGTCTTCGCGGCGGTACATGAGGAAAAAGCCGGAGGTCGGGTTCGGCGTGGTCGGCACGTACACGCTGACATAGTCGCCGTGCAGGTGGTTCTTCACGTCACCGCCCGGCACGCCGGTCTGGAACGCAATGGTCCAGCTGCCGGCGTGCGGATACTGCACCAGCAAGGCCTTGCGGAAGGCATTGCCGGACGAGGACAGCAGGGTGTCGGACACCTGCTTGACGCTCGAGTAGATGGAACTCACCACCGGAATACGCTGCAGCATCAGCTCCCACAGCCCCAGCAGCCGGGTACCGATGATGTTGCGGGTAATGAGGCCGGTCAGCAGGATGATGAGCAGGGTTACCACCGTGCCGAAGCCCGGCAGGTGGAAGCCGAACAGCGCCTCCGGCTGCAGGTCGGGCGGCAGCAGCATCAGCGACTGATCCAGCGTGCCGATGATGAGGTTCAGCACCCACAGCGTGATCACGAGGGGTACGAGCACCAGCAGGCCGGTGATGAAGTATTTGCGCATGGGTGTCAGTTATTGGCCGAGGCCGGCTTGCTGTCGTTGGCGGACGCGTTGGTCGACGATGATGCGCTGCTATCCGACGAAGCCGCTGCAGAAGCCGTGGCCGAAGACGACGATACCGACGACGATTCCGTCTTTGGCGACGCGCCGCCGCTGCCGCCATTGCGGAAGTCGGTCACGTACCAGCCGGTACCCTTCAACTGGAAACCGGCCGCGGTCAGCTGCTTCTTGAACGCAGCCTTGCCGCACTCGGGGCAATCGGTCAGCGGGGCGTCGGAGATTTTCTGCAGCACGTCTTTGGCAAAGCCGCAGGCGTCGCAGCGATACGCATAGATAGGCATGGTGCATCCTCCCTGCAAAATTTCGAAAACCTTGAATTATAAAGGGTTTCCGCAGGGTTTCAGGCCCGGCCGGAGCCTCAGGCGGGCGCCGCGTCGGCCGAACGTTGCCATTGTGGCAGCAAGGAGCCGACGATCATGCCAGCAAAGGCCAGCAGCACGCCCACCAGCTGCGGCGGGAACAGGCCTTCCGGGGCGACGATTTCGCAGCCTATCCAGCTGGCCAGGCCCAGCAGGACGGCCGCCAGTGCCCCCTGGTTGGTTGAGCGCTTCCAGTACAGGCCGAATACCAGCGGCACGAACGCGGCCACCAGGGTCACTTTGTAAGCGTTTTCGACCATCTTGAAGATGCTGGCCTCGCTGTTGAGCGCGAACCAGGTCACAAAGACCGTAAAGGTCAGCACCACGATGCGCATGGTCAGCAGGAACTGGCGATCGCTCTGGTTCGGGATGATTTCCTTCATGATGTTTTCGGTGAAGGTCACCGACGGCGCCAGCAGGGTCGCGCTGGCGCAGCTCTTGATCGCCGACAGCAGCGCGCCGAAGAACATCACCTGGGCCAGCACCGGCACCTTGGTCATGATCAGCGTCGGCAGGATCTTCTGCGGGTCGACGTCGATCAGGCTGTTGACCATGTCGGGGTCGATCAGCGTGGCCGAGTAAGCGAGGAACATCGGCACGAACGCGAAGATGAAATACAGCACGCCGCCCAGCACCGAGGCGTTGCCGGCGATCTGCTCGGTGCGCGACGAGGACACGCGCTGGAACACGTCCTGCTGCGGAATCGAGCCCAGCATCATCGTGATTGCTGCGGCGATGAACCACAGCATTTCGCGCGCCGTAGGCGCCGGCCAGAATTCCAGCTTGCCTGCCGCGGCCGCGTGATTGATCACGGCACCGGCGCCGCCGACCATGCCGGCCACTTCCCAGCCGATGTAGAGCATGCCGATGACGATGATGGTCATCTGCAGGAAGTCAGTGATCGCTACCGACCACATGCCGCCCATCAGCGTATAGATCAGCACACTGCCAGCGCCGATCAGCATGCCGGCCTCGGGCGTGATGTAACCGCCGGATACCACCGAGAACACCAGGCCCAGCGCCTTGATTTGCGCCGCGACCCAACCCAGGTAAGAGACGACGATACACAGCGTGACCAGTACTTCCACCGTGCGCCCGTAGCGCTGCTTGTAGAAGTCGCCAATGGTCAGCAGGTTCATTCGGTACAGCTTGCGGGCGAAGAACAGGCCCACGAACACCAGGCACAAGGAGGATCCGAAAGGATCGGACACCACGCCGCCCAAGCCCTCTTTCAGGAAGGTGGCCGGGATGCCGAGCACGGTCTCGGAGCCGAACCAGGTCGCGAACACCGTCGCCGTCACCACATACATCGGCAGCGAGCGGCCGGCCAGCGCGAAGTCGCTCGAGGAATTCACGTAGCGCGCCGCATACAGGCCGATGCCCACCGAAATGACCCAGTAGAGGATGACGAACCAGAGCAGAGTATTCATGTCAGGCAGCGAAAGCGGAGGAACAGGGCGCCGTGCGACGGGCTCCCGCGGTTGGCGGGGATTATAGAGGAGGACGGGCGGCCTAACAGAGGGCCCCAACAGGGGCGCCCCGGAATCGGTCAGTAGAAGGTCTCGTACCAGCGCAGGAGCAGCTGCATCGCAAGGAAACCGGCCAGCAGGCCACCGCCGAAATAAATCGCGATTTCGATCAGCCGGTTGGTGCGGCGCTGCTCGGCGATCAGACGCTTGAGCAGCTGATCCTGGCTGTCGTGCGGCGCCTGCACCTGAACGGTGAGCGCTTGCTGCACGAGGCGCGGCAGCTGCGGCAGGATGTGCGCCCACTGCGGCGCCTCGACCTTGAGCTTGTCGACAAGACCGCGCCAGCCGATCTGCTCGGCCATCCAGGTCTCGAGGATAGGCTTGGCGGTCTGCCACAGGTCGAGTTCCGGGTCGAGCTGGCGGCCCAGGCCTTCGATGTTGAGCAGGGTCTTCTGCAGCAGCACCAGCTGCGGCTGGATCTCGATGTTGAAGCGGCGCGAGGTCTGGAACAGGCGCAGCAGCACCTGGCCGAACGAGATCTGCGCCAGCGGACGATCGAAGATGGGTTCGCAGCAGGCGCGCACCGCCGATTCCAGTTCATCGACCCGGGTTTCCTTCGGTGCCCAGCCCGATTCGATGTGCGCCTGCGCGACGCGCTTGTAGTCGCGGCGGAAGAAGGCGAGGAAGTTCTGCGCCAGATAGTCCTTGTCGAAATCGTTCAAGGTGCCGACGATGCCGAAGTCCAGCGCGATGTAGCGGCCAAAGCTCTCGGGCTCGATCGAGACCAGGATATTCCCGGGGTGCATGTCCGCATGGAAGAAGCCATGGCGGAACACTTGCGTGAAGAAGATCTCGACGCCATCGCTGGAGAGCTTCTTCAGGTCCACGCCCGCCTCCCGCAGCTTCGCGGTCTGCGAGATCGGGATGCCCTTCATCCGCTGCATCACCATCACCGACTCGGCGCAGTAATCCCAGTGAATTTCCGGCACCATCAGCAGCGATGAATCGGCGAAGTTGCGGCGCAGCTGGCTCGCATTGGCCGCTTCCCGCATCAGGTCGATTTCGTCGTGCAGGTATTTGTCGAATTCGGCAACCACTTCGCGCGGGCGCAGCCGGCGGCCGTCGGCCGACGAGCGATGCAGCCAGTCGGCCAGGATCTTCATCAGCGCGAGGTCACTCTCGATCGCGCGCTTGACGCCCGGCCGCAGCACCTTGACCGCGACCTCGGTGCCATCCTTCAGCTCAGCGAAATGCACCTGAGCGATCGAGGCCGAGGCCACCGGCTCGCGCGAGAAGCTGGCGAACAGCTGGTCCGGGTGCTGGCCGAGAGCACGCGTGATCTCGGCGATCGCCAGCTCCGACGGGAAGGGCGGCACGCGGTCCTGCAGCAGCGCCAGCTCATCCGCCACATCGGGTGGCAGCAGGTCACGGCGCGTCGAGAGCACCTGACCGAACTTCACGAAGATCGGGCCTAGCTCTTCCAGCGCGCGGCGCAGACGTACGCCACGCGGCGCGGACAGGTCGCGCCAGAAAAATAATGCCGACAACAGTTTGAGCGAGCGCGGCAGGCGGTCGCTGGACAACACGATCTCGTCGAGCCCATGGCGCAACGCGACGCGCGCGATCTTGAGCACACGCCACAGGCGCCGGCTCATTGCGCAGCTCCCGCCGGCGGCAGCTGCTTTTCCAGCAGCGCGATGCGCTTGGCCAGGCGCTCGACATCGTCGCGCAGTACCGCCACGTCCGATGCAAACGCTTCGCCGGCCGAGCGGTACAGCAGCGTCGGGTTTTCTTCGAGCAGGTATTCGGCAATGTTCTCGACCAGCTTGCGGCTGCCGGTCTTCATCACATCGACCGCCTCGCGGCCAGCGCGCGCCAGGCGCACCGCGGCGATATCGCCGACCAGCGGCGCCAGGTCTTCTTCGGCTTCCCAGTGCAGGCCATTGGCCACATCCGAGATTGTCTTCGCGAATTCGGCGTCGCCGCTGATGTTCACGTACGCGAACGCACGGCTCATGTCCGCCATGATCTGCGGCAGGTCGGAGGGATTGATGCGGATGCTGACGTTGGCAGGCGCTGACGGCTTCGCGCTGTCTGAACTTGCGGCATCCGCATTCACAGGGGCTGCAGTGCCGGGAGCTGCATCTGCGGCAGCGTCCTGCAGCAGGCCATCGGCGCCGATGCGCAACGCCAACTGCATCAAGCCCGCATCGATCGCGGCGACCTTGCCCGCGTGTGCAGCCAGCTTGGCGGCCAACGCTGGCTGGCGCGACAACAGGTGGTTGAGGGTCGCGACGACCGGCGTGCCGAAAAGCGGAAGTTTCAGCATCGGGGCGTCAGAGCTTGACGCCCACGTGCAGCGCCGCGACGCCGCCGGTCAGGTTGAAGTAGTCGACGCGGTCGAGGCCGGCGTCCTGCATCATGCCCTTCAGCGTTTCCTGGTCCGGGTGCATGCGGATCGATTCGGCCAGATAGCGATAGCTGTCGGCGTCATTGGCGATCTTCTGGCCCAGCCACGGCAGCACCTTGAACGAATAGATGTCGTAGGGCTTCTGCAGCGGCGCGGCGACCTTGGAGAACTCCAGCACCAGCAGCTTGCCACCCGGCTTCAGCACGCGGCGCATCTCGGCCAGCGCCTGATCCTTGTGCGTCATGTTGCGCAGGCCGAAGGCGACCGACACGCGATCGAAATAATTGTCCGGGAACGGCAGCTTCTCGGCGTCGCAGATCAGCGTCGGCAGCACCAGGCCGTGGTTGATCATGCGGTCGCGGCCGACGCGCAGCATGGATTCGTTGATATCGGTATGCCAGACCTCGCCGGTCGGGCCGGCGCGCTTGGCAAAAGCCTTGGTCAGGTCGCCGGTGCCGGCGGCGATGTCGAGCACCTTGAAGCCGGGGCGGATGGCCGCCTGCGTGATCGTGAACGCCTTCCACAGCCGGTGCAGGCCAGCCGACATCAGGTCGTTCATCACGTCGTATTTGGCCGCGACCGAATGGAAGACCTCGGCGACCTTCTTCACCTTCTGTTCTTCAGGGACTTGCTGGAAGCCGAAATGGGTCTGGGTCATGGCTGCGGAGGGAACAATGCCGGGGAAAGGATGGCCGCCATTATACAAGCGGGGTTTGCTGCTGCCGGGCTTCGATCCGGTCGTGCGGCGAGCCCAGGCAAGCCCGGGCGGGCCGCTGCCGGCTGTGTGCCCTTCAGTGGCTCGAACAACCGCCGCCGGCGGCGACCATCGGCGTGTCGCGGCCGGCGTCACGCGTGAAGCCGGCAGCCTCCAGCTGCTGCAGGTAGCCTTCCCACAGCTTGTCGTGATCGACGCACAGCTCGTGCAGGAAGTCCCAGGTGTACAGGCCGCTGTCGTGGCCATCCGAGAACACCGGGCGAATTGCGTAATGGCCGACCGGCTCGATGCCCTTGATCTCGACCAGGCGCTTGCCGGTCTGCAGGACCTCCTGCCCCGGGCCATGGCCGCGCACTTCAGCGGACGGCGACATCACGCGCAGGAATTCGAACGGCAAATGGTAGCTATCGTCGCCGAAGGCGATTTCGAGCGTGCGCGAGGCTTTGTGCACGGTGAGTGCGGTCGGGATGTGCTTGGTGGTGCTCACGGGATTCAGAGGTAAGTAGCCAGTCGTTGCTGCATTTTGGCACGCAATGCCGGCAGGCGCTCGGCGCGTACCTGCAGCGATGCCGCTGACGGTTCACGCTGCTGCTGGCCCCACACCGGCTGCGGGAAATGCGCATCGTCGGTGTAACGCGGAATCACGTGCCAGTGCAGGTGCGGCACCATGTTGCCGAAGCTGGCGAGGTTGATTTTCTCGGGCTGCATCACGTCGCGCACCACGTGCTCGACCTGCCACAGCACGTCCATCAGCAGCATGCGGTCGAGCTCGTTCAGGTCGGTGACTTCCTGCACATGGTCGCGCCAGATGACGCGGCAAAAGCCCGGGTACAGCGCATCATCGACCAGCACCACGCGAAACTGCGTGCCCTGGTGCAGCACTTCGCCCCCGGGCGTCTCGCACAGCTCGCAGCCGGCTACCGTGATGCTCATGGTCTTGCCCCTTCGCCTTGCCGCTTAAACGAGCACGCGCTCGATGCCGCCGTCGTTTGCCTTCGCGACGTATTCCGGCATCCAGTTTTCGCCCAGCAGGTGGCGCGCCATCTCGACGACGATGTAATCGGCGTCGGTGCCGCTGTCATCGTTGTAGCGCGTCAGGCCCTGCAGGCAGGACGGGCAGGAAGTCAGCACCTTCACTTCGCCCTTGAAGCCATCGGCGCGCAGCTTGTCGGCGCCCTTGGTCATCTCGGCTTCCTTGCGGAAGCGAACCTGGGTCGAGATATCCGGACGCGAAATCGCCAGCGTGCCGGACTCGCCGCAGCAACGGTCGTTCTTCTCGATGCGCGTGCCGTCGGCCGTGGAGAGCAGGCTGTTGACCGTCTTCAGCGGGTCCTGCTGCTTCATCGGGCTGTGGCAGGGGTCGTGGTACATGTAGCGCACGCCGTTCACGCCCTCGAGCTTGACGCCCTTCTCGAGCAGGTACTCGTGGATGTCGACGATGCGGCAACCCGGGAAGATCTTCTCGAATTCATAGCCCTGCAGCTGGTCGTAGCAGGTACCGCAGGAGACGACCACGGTCTTGATGTCGAGGTAGTTCAGCGTGTTGGCCATGCGATGGAACAGCACGCGGTTGTCAGTGATGATCTTCTCGGCCTTCTCGAAGTCGCCCGAGCCACGCTGCGGATAGCCGCAGCACAGGTAACCCGGGGGCAGCACGGTCTGCACGCCGACTTGCCACAGCATCGCCTGCGTGGCCAGGCCGACTTGCGAGAACAGGCGCTCGGAGCCGCAGCCCGGGAAATAGAACACCGCCTCGGACTCGGCCGTGGTGGCCTTCGGGTCGCGAATGATGGGCACGAACTTGTCGTCTTCGATATCGAGCAGCGCGCGCGCCGCCTTCTTCGGCAGGTTGCCCGGCATCTTCTTGTTGACGAAGTGGATCACCTGCTCGCGCACCGGCGGCTTGCCGTGCGTGGACGGCGGCGCCTTGGTCTGCTTCTTGACGACTTTCTTGAGCACATCATGCGCAAGGCGCTGCGCCTTGTAGCCCCAGCCCATCATCAGGCTGCGGGTGGCATTGATGGTCGCCGGATCGGTCGCGTTCAGGAAGAACATCGAAGCAGCCGTGCCGGGATTGAACGACTTCTTGCCCATCTTGCGCAGCAGGTTGCGCATGTTCATCGACACATCGCCGAAGTCGATATCGACCGGGCAAGGCGTGACGCACTTGTGGCAGACGGTGCAGTGGTCGGCCACGTCTTCGAACTCGGCCCAGTGCTTGATCGACACGCCGCGGCGGGTCTGCTCTTCGTACAGGAAGGCTTCGACCAGCAGCGAGGTGGCGAGGATCTTGTTGCGCGGCGAATAGAGCAGGTTGGCGCGCGGCACGTGGGTTGCGCACACCGGCTTGCACTTGCCGCAGCGCAGGCAGTCTTTCACGCTGTTGGCAATCGCGCCGATGTCGGACTGCTGCATGATCAGCGATTCATGGCCCATCAGTCCGAACGACGGCGTGTACGCATTGCGCAGGTCGGCATGCAGGCCCGGCAGGTTCAGCAGCTTGCCCTTGTTGAAGCGACCCTCGGGGTCGATCATTTGCTTGTATTTCCTGAATGCGCCGATCTCATCCTCGGTCAGGAATTCAAGCTTGGTGATGCCGATGCCGTGTTCGCCCGAGATCACGCCGTTGAGCGAGCGTGCCAGCGCCATGATGCGCTCGACCGACGCATGCGCGGCCTGCAGCATTTCGTAATCATCCGAGTTGACCGGGATATTGGTGTGCACGTTGCCGTCGCCGGCGTGCATGTGCAGCGCGACGAACACGCGGCCGTGCAGCACGCGCTTGTGGATCGCGACGCACTCGTCGACGATGGGCTTGAACGATGCGCCGCTGAAGATCTGGCGCAGCTGCGCGCGCACTTCGGCTTTCCACGAGATGCGGATGGTACGGTCCTGCAGCACGTCGAACACGGTGACGCCGGGTTGCGCCTCGACCCGCGCTTCGATCGCCGGCAGTAACGCAGCCAACCCGAGGTCGGCCAGCGGGCGACGCGCATCGACCAGCGGCATGTTCATGTTCGCCAGCAGCCAGGACCAGCGCGTCTGCACGCCGGCGATCAGGCTGGTGGCTTGCGCCACGCGGTCTTCCAGCAGCTCGGCCGGCGGGATGTCGAAACCTTCGGTGTCGTCGCTCTTGCCCAGCGGCAGATGCCCCTTCGCGAAGAAGGACGACAGCTCGCCCAGCAGCTTCAACTTGTTGTTGATCGACAGTTCGATGTTGATGCGCTCGATGCCATCGGTGTACTCGCCCATGCGGTCGAGCGGGATCACGACGTCTTCGTTAATCTTGAACGCATTGGTATGACGGGCGATCGCGGCAGTGCGCGCGCGGTCGAGCCAGAATTTCTTGCGTGCCTCGGGGCTGACGGCGACAAAGCCTTCGCCGACGCGGCTGTTGGCGATACGGATCACTTCCGACGTCGCGCGGGCGACCGCATCTTCGTCGTCGCCGACGATGTCGCCGAACAGCGCCATCTTCGGCAGCACACCGCGCTTGGACTTGGTCGCATAACCGACCGCGCGCAGATAGCGTTCGTCGAGGTGCTCGAGGCCGGCGAGGATGGCGCCGCCCTTTCTGGTTTCGCTGTCGAGGTAATCCTTGATCTCGACGATGGTCGGGATCGCATCGCGTGCCTGACCGAAGAATTCGAGGCAGACGGTACGCGTGTGCTTCGGCATCTTGTGCAGGATCCAGCGCGCGGACGTGATCAGTCCGTCGGTGCCTTCCTTCTGCACGCCGGGCAGGCCGGCGAGGAATTTGTCGGTGACGTCCTTGCCGAGGCCTTCCTTGCGGAACACGCGGCCTTGGATCTCCAGCGTTTCGGTCTTGAACGGCGCCTGCTGACCGCGGCCGCGTTCGGCCGGGTGGCGCCACTCGAGCTTGAACTTCGCGACCGGTGCGTCATGGATCTTGCCGAGGTTGTGCTCGATGCGGGTCACTTCGAGCCAGTCGCCGTTCGGGTCGACCATGCGCCAGCTGGCGAGGTTGTCGAGCGCGGTACCCCACAGCACGGCCTTCTTGCCGCCGGCGTTCATCGCAATATTGCCGCCGATGCAGGAAGCCTCGGCCGACGTCGGGTCAACGGCGAACACGAAGCCGGCACGCTCTGCCGCATCCGACACGCGCTTGGTGACCACGCCGGCACCGGAGTAAATGGTCGCGTATTCGCGGTTCACGCCGGGCAGGGTCATCATCTCGACTTCGCCGAGCTGCTCGAGCTTTTCGGTGTTGATGACGGCCGACATGGGGGTGAGCGGAATCGCGCCGCCGGTGTAGCCGGTGCCGCCTCCGCGCGGGATGATGGTCAGGCCCAGTTCGATACAGGCCTTCACCAGGCCAGCCATCTCTTCCTCGCTGTCGGGCGTGAGCACGACGAACGGGTACTCGACGCGCCAGTCGGTGGCATCGGTCACGTGCGATACGCGCGACAAGCCATCGAACTTGATGTTGTCGGCGGCCGTGTAACGGCCGAGCACGCGCTGCGAGCGGCGGCGCAGGTCCTGCATCTGGCGGAATTCGGCGGCGAACTCTTCGACGGCCTTGGTCGCGAGGCGAATCAGCGTGGCGACATGCACCTTGCGGCGGCGGGTCTCGGGGTCGAGGCCTTCGTCACCTTCGGCGCCCAGGCGGCGCGACTCCACCTCGCCGAGGCGGTGGTACATCGCATCAACCAGCGCTTCGCGGCGCGACGGATTGTCGAGCAGGTCATCCTGCAGGTAGGGATTGCGGCGCACGACCCAGATGTCGCCGAGCACTTCGTACAGCATGCGCGCCGAACGGCCGGTCTGGCGCACGCTGCGCAGGTTCGTGATCAGTTCCCAGGCTTCGTCGCCGAGCAGGCGGATGACGATCTCGCGATCTGAGAACGACGTGTAGTTGTACGGGATCTCTCGAAGGCGCGCCGAACCTTCCGGGGCGTCGGTGAGCAAAGCTTGCAGCTGCGCGGGGGCGTTCATTGTGGCTTAGGGATGCCTGAATCTAAAGCCGCATTTTACCGTACTGCGGCGCACCACGAATGGGTGCGGAACAGCCCAAATGGGGCAGAAACCCTTGATTTTGTGCGGGTTTACCCCGCCGCCAGCGCATTGCCGATCGGCTTCAGCCGACCCGGCCCCTCAAAACCAGTGACCGATCGCGTGCCAGAAGCCATCCGGCACCCGCATCAGCAGCCAGGTCATGGTCAGGTAGCGCGCCAGCTTGCCGACGGCCATCCACGCGATGCTTGGCAGCAGCGGCATCTTCAGCCAGCCCGCCAGCGCGCACAGCGGGTCGCCCACCACCGGCAGCCAGGAAAGCACCAGCGTCACCGGCCCGTAGCGCTGCAGCCAGCCGAGGCTGCGGGTCTCGCTCTCTCGCGCAAACGCCTGCTTGGCGCCATAGCCCATCGCATAACTGATCGCGCCGCCCACCGTGTTGCCGGCCGTCGCAACGAGGATCGCCGGCCAGTACAGGTCAGGGTTGAGCTTGATGACCGCGAACACGGCCGGCTCCGAGCCCATGGGCATCAGAGTTGCCGAGATGAGGGCGATGATGAACAGGGAAGGCAGGCTAACCGCAGGCAAGGACAGGGCAGCCAGCAGGGCATCGATCACAGGGAAAGGCCGGTCGAGTGAAGAAGGGGGTCCATTATAATGAGCCCCCATGACCACCGATTACCTGAAAAAGATCCTCACGTCGCGCGTGTATGACCTCGCGATCGAGACGCCGCTGGAAGTTGCCCCTACCTTGTCGGCACGCACCGGCAACCGTATCTGGTTCAAGCGCGAGGACATGCAGAGCGTGTTCAGCTTCAAGCTGCGTGGCGCGTACAACAAGATGGCGCACCTGACGCCGGCCCAGCTGAAGCGCGGCGTCATTTGCGCATCGGCCGGCAATCATGCGCAGGGCGTCGCGCTGTCCGCCAAAACCCTCGGCTGCCGCGCCGTGATCGTGATGCCGACCACCACGCCAGCCGTGAAGGTTGAAGCCGTGCGTGCGCGCGGCGGTGAAGTGGTGCTGGCCGGGGATTCGTATTCGGACGCTTACCAGCATGCGCTGGCGCTCGAGAAAAAACACAAGCTGACCTTCGTGCATCCGTTCGACGATCCCTATGTGATCGCGGGCCAGGGCACGATTGCAATGGAAATCCTGCGCCAGCATGCCGGCCCGATCCATGCGGTGTTCGTCGCCATCGGCGGCGGCGGACTGATTGCCGGCGTGGGTGCGTATATCAAGGCCGTGCGCCCGGACATCAAGGTGATCGGCGTGCAGACCACGGACTCGGACGCGATGGCCAAGTCGCTGGCCGCCGGCCGCCGCGTGATGCTGCATGACGTCGGCCTGTTCTCCGACGGCACCGCCGTCAAGCAGGTCGGCGAAGAGACCTTCCGCCTCGCCAAGCAGGTGGTGGACGAGATCATCCTGGTCGACACCGATGCCGTCTGCGCGGCGATCAAGGATGTATTCATCGATACGCGCAGCATTCTCGAGCCAGCCGGCGCGCTGGCGGTGGCCGGCGCCAAAGCCTATGTGGAACGCGCGGCGAAATCGCGCAAGCCGCTGCGCGATGAAAACCTGGTCGCGATTGCCTGCGGCGCGAACATGAATTTCGACCGCCTGCGCTTCGTCGCCGAGCGCGCCGAAGTCGGCGAGGCCCATGAAGCGGTGTTTGCCGTCACCATTCCCGAAGAGCGCGGCAGCTTCAAGCGCTTCTGCCAGCTGATCGGCTCGCGCTCCGTGACCGAATTCAATTACCGCATCAGCGATGCGAAGGAAGCCCATGTGTTCGTCGGCCTGCAGGTGCAGAATCGCGACGAGCCGGGCAAGATCAGCAAGCAGTTCGACAAGCATGGCTTCAGGAACCTCGACCTGACGCATGACGAACTGGCCAAGCTGCACATCCGCCATCTGGTCGGCGGCAAGAGCGCGCTGGCACAGGATGAATTGCTGTACCGCTTCGAATTCCCCGAGCGTCCGGGCGCGCTGATGCGCTTCCTCGACAGCATGGCGCCGAACTGGAACATCAGCCTGTTCCACTATCGCAGCCAGGGCGGCGATGTCGGCCGCGTGCTGGTCGGCCTGCAAGTGCCGAAGAAGGAAATGAAGGCCTTCCGTGCGTTCCTGGCGACGCTGGGCTATCGTGCATGGGACGAGAGCGAGAATCCGGTCTACAAATTGTTCCTGTAAACCTTTCCCGATTTTTCTTTGCCGTCCCTGGCCATCCCCTTCAGCCCCCGTCACAGCATCCGTCATCAAGCATGAGCTCGCCCCATACTCCGTCCGACTCGCCGCTGGGCAAGGCCAGCGCGTACGAAGCCAATTACAACCCCGGCCTGCTGTTCCCGCTGCCGCGCGCCGACAAGCGCGCGGAGCTCGGACTGGCAGCGACCAGTACCCTGCCCTTCTTTGGCATGGATGTATGGAATGCGTACGAAGTGTCGTGGCTGAACATGCGCGGCAAGCCGCAGGTGGCGATTGCAACGATGCAGATACCGGCGGACTCGCCGAACATCATCGAATCGAAGTCGATGAAGCTGTACTTCAACTCGTTCAACCAGTCCAGGGTTGCCAGCCCCGAGGCGCTGGTCGAGCTGCTGCGTGCCGACCTGTCGAACGCGATCGGCGCCAACGTACAAGTGAAGCTCATCCTGCCCGAGGACTTCGGCAAGCTGCAAATGGGCGAATTCGATGGCCTGCTGCTGGACCGGCTGGATATCGAGATCGACGACTACGAGCCCGACCCGGCGCTGCTGAGCGTGAACCACGACGAAGCCCCGGTCGAGGAAACGCTGGTGTCGCACCTGCTGAAGTCGAATTGCCTGGTGACCGGCCAGCCGGACTGGGGCAGCGTGCAGATCCACTATGTCGGCAACCCGATCAATCAGGAAGGCTTGCTGAAATACCTGATCGGCTTCCGCACGCATCAGGAATTCCACGAGCAGTGCGTCGAACGCATCTTCATGGATCTGCTGCGCCAGTGCCAGCCGACCAAATTGCTGGTCAGCGCCCGTTATACGCGGCGCGGTGGCATCGATATCAACCCATGGCGCAGTAACTTTTCGATATCAAAGCTGCCGGCCAATGTGCGCCATGCCCGCCAGTAATATCCCGAAGATGCAAGCGACCATCGGGTGCAAGCAACACTTAAGCACTAAGCGATTGCACTCCGCCGGGCACAGGTATAGATTTAGCGCCCGGGCAATAGTTGGCATCAAGACGACGAATAACGAGTGGCTTGGTAGTTTTGCCATGCAGCACACCAGCCCCGAACAAGTCTTGATGCAACCATGACCGCGCTTCGCCGTCCTCTGAAAAAGCTCCTATAATTCACGGCGAACGTATTATTGTGCAACGCATCATGACTCACTTCAGCCAAATCCTCCCTGCCAAGAATGTGATGCTGGACCTCGAGTGCTCCAGCAAGAAGCGCGCATTCGAGCAGGCCGGCCTGATCTTCGAGAACAACTGCGGCATCGCCCGCTCGACCGTGTCGGATAACCTGTTTGCGCGCGAGCGCCTTGGCTCGACGGGCCTCGGCCACGGAGTGGCAGTACCGCACGGGCGTATCAAGGGCTTGAAAGCGCCGCTGGCCGCCTTCGTGCGTCTGTCGGACGCGATCCCGTTCGAGTCGCCCGATGGCGAGCCGGTCAAGCTGCTGATCTTCCTGTTGATTCCCGACAATGTGACGCAGCAGCATCTGGAGATACTGTCCGAGATCGCTGAAATGTTTTCGGACAAGGCATTCCGGCTGGCGATGACCGAGGAAGCCGATGCAGCCCTGCTGCATACTCGCCTCGTGAACTGGCATCCGCCAGAGCGCAGCGTCGCCTGACCCGGCGCCACACGACCCCATGCCCCTCAATACCCCGCTGTCGATACAGCAGCTGTACGACGACAACCTCGAAGCACTGAAGCTGGCCTGGCTGGCTGGCCAGTCCGGTGGCGAACGACTGATCTATGGCGATGCCGCATCGGCCGCCGACCAGGTCGGCCACCTGAACCTGATTCACCCGGGCCGTATCCAGGTGTTCGGCACGCAGGAAAACGACTACCTGCACCGCATCTCCGAAAACAGTCGCATCGCGCATGCGCGCGAACTGGTCAACGGCGAACCGCCGGCCTTCATCATTGCGCAATCGCTGGAGCCACACCCGATGATCGTGGCGCTCTGCAGCGAGCACAACATCCCGCTGCTGACCACGACGATGCCGGCGGCGCAGGTGATCGACTACCTGCGCGTCTATTTGTCGAAAAAGCTGGCCACGCGCGTGACCATGCATGGCGTATTCATGGACGTGCTGGGCGTGGGCGTCTTGATCACCGGTGAATCCGGCCTCGGCAAGAGCGAACTGGGACTGGAACTGATTTCGCGTAACCACGGCCTGGTGGCCGACGATGCCGTCGAGTTTTCGCGCATCGCGCCCAACATGATCGAAGGCCGTTGCCCGCCACTGCTGCAAAACCTGCTCGAGGTGCGCGGACTGGGCCTGCTGGACATCAAGACCATCTTTGGCGAGACCGCGGTGCGCCGCAAGATGCGGCTGAAGCTGATCGTGCACCTGGTGCGCCGCAAGACGCTGGAAGAAAACTACGAGCGCCTGCCGCTGCACCACCAGACGCAGGAAGTACTGGGGCTGGCCATCCGCAAGGTCGTGATCCCGGTCGAAGCCGGCCGCAACATTGCGGTGCTGCTGGAAGCTGCGGTGCGCAACACCATCCTGCAGATGCGCGGCATCGACACGCTGGCCAATTTCATGGAGCGCCAGCAGCGCGCGATGGGCGGCGAATAAGCCGCTGCAAACCGGCGGCACGCAACATTCTTCCGCTATGATGCAGCCATGCGCATCATCCTCCTCACTGGCATTTCCGGCTCCGGCAAATCTGTTTGCCTGAACGCGCTGGAAGATGCCGGCTACTTCTGCGTCGACAACCTGCCGCCCTCCTTGCTGCGCGCGCTGGTCGCGACCCGCATCGAGGAAGGCGCGCAAAACCTGGCCGTCGCCGTCGACGCGCGCAGCGCTTCGTCGCTCGATGCATTGCCGGCCGACGTGGCCTGGCTGAAGGAGCAGGGCCACCATCTGGACGTGATCTTCCTGACCGCGAAGACCGAGTCCCTGATCAATCGCTTTTCCGAAACCCGCCGCAGCCATCCGCTGTCGCACCGCATTGCGCAAGACACGCAGCAGTCAGACCCGACGCTGATCGAGTGCATACGGCAAGAGCGCGAGATGCTGGCCGAGATCGAAGGCCTGGGCTATGTACTGGATACGTCCGGTCTGTCGGCCAACAAGCTGCGCGCATGGATCAAGGAACTGATCCACCAGGCCAAGCCGGCACCGCTGACGCTGTTGTTCGAGTCCTTCGCGTTCAAGTACGGCGTGCCGCTGGATGCGGACCTGGTATTCGACGTGCGCGTGGTGCCCAACCCCTTCTATGACAAGCAGTTACGCCCGCTGACGGGCCGCGACCTGCCCGTGATCGAATTCCTCACCGCGCAGCCGGATGCGATGAGCCTGCTGGATGACATACGCAGCTTCGTCGACAAATGGCTGCCCGCCTTCCAGCGCGACAATCGCAGCTATCTGACCGTGGCCATCGGCTGCACCGGTGGCCAGCATCGTTCCGTGTTCATGGTCGAGCGACTGGCAGCGCACTTCCGCGAACATGCGCGCGTGCTGGTGCGGCATCGCGAAATGGATTGACGCGGTAAGCGACGGCGAGCGGCTCGCTGCGGCGCAGCCCGGCATGGCAAAGCACTGCTCGCACTGCAAACCCTGCGCACACTGCACGCTACAAACGCTACATAGGCCAGCGTCCCGCCCCGGTCAGATCAAAGACTGTCGAGCAGCTTGCGCACCGGTGACGGCAAGGCAGCACCCGCCATCGCCGACAAAGCATGCCAGTCATAGGCCGCTTGTGCCGCACCGGACGCGCGGCGGCCCAGTGTGATCTTCAGCGGCAGCACGTGCAGGCGGTAATGCGTGAACGCATGCGTGAATGTCGGCAGCGGCTCGGCTGCCTGCACGTCACCGAACGCTGACAGCGCCAGCGCAATTTCGCCAATCTCGGGCGCGAGGCTTTCCTCGCCCAGCCGCGACAGTTCGGGCAATGACAGCAAGCCGCCCCAGATGCCTTGCGGCGGCCGCTGCTCGAGCAGCACTTCACCCTTGTGCAGCACCACCAGCATCACGGTCGATTTTTCCGGCACGACCTTCTTTGGCTTGCGGGCGGGCAGCTCCGCAGTGCGCTGCGTTTCGTAGGCCACGCAGCGCGCCTGCATCGGGCAAGTGCCGCAGTCGGGCCGGCTGCGGGTGCAGACCGTCGCACCCAGATCCATCAGCCCCTGTGTGTACGCCTCGATATCCTGCTCCGGCAGCAGTGCGCTGGCGCGCTGCCACAAGGCTTTCTCGACTTGCGACTGGCCGGGGAACCCCTCGATGCCGAACACGCGGCAGAACACCCGCTTGACGTTCCCGTCGAGGATGGCGGCGCGCGCGCCGAAGGCAAAGGCCGCGACCGCAGCCGCCGTCGACGGGCCGATGCCCGGCAACTCGGCCAGCAACTCGACCTCGCGCGGGAATTCGCCGCCATGCCGCTCGACCACCGCCTGCGCGCAGCGATGCAGGTTGCGCGCACGGGTGTAATAACCGAGGCCGGCCCACAGGGCCATCACGTCGCCAACCGGCGCTGCCGCCAGTGCGCGCACATCGGGGAAGCGCTCGAGGAAGCGCGCGTAATACGGGATCACGGTCGCCACTTGCGTCTGCTGCAGCATGATCTCCGACAGCCAGATGCGGTAAGCATCGCGCGTCTGCTGCCAGGGCAGCTGGTGGCGGCCATGGCGTTTTTGCCAGGCGACCAGTGCGCGGCTGAATGAGGGATCGACGAGTTCGGGCGACATGGCATCAGCCGACGCTTGCCGCTGGCCCTGGCCGGGCACGGACGGGCTTTCGGAGGCAGGAAGGACGCGCTTCATGGGGCAGGTTTCATTTCTGGCAGCTCACGCAATAGAAGGTCGAGCGTTGCCCCTGCACGATGCGGCGCACCGTCGTGCCGCACTGCCGGCAGGACTCGCCCTCGCGGTCATACACGAAATAGCTCTGCTGGAAATAGCCGGACGCACCATCGGCGCCGATGAAATCGCGCAAGCTGCTGCCGCCTTTGTCGATCGCGGCCGCCAGCACCTGCTGTATCGCCGTCGCCAACCTCTCATAGCGCGGCAGCGAGATGCGGCGTGCCATGGTGTTCGGGTTGATGCCGGACATGAACAGGCTCTCGCACGCATAGATATTGCCGACGCCAACCACAATGTCGCCGGCCAGCAGCACCTGCTTGATCGCAGCGCTGCGGGTGCGGGTCTGCCGGTGCAGCAGTTGCGCAAGCTCGGTCGCGGTCAGCCGGCCGAGCGGCTCCACACCGAGGCTGCGCAACAGCATGTGCTCTTCGATGTCGCCCTCGTCGGCCGCATGCCACAGCACGGCGCCGAAGCGGCGCGGGTCGGTGAAGCGCATCACCTGGCTGCCCAGTTCGAGGTCGAAATGGTCATGCTTTTGCGGCGGCACGCCGGGGGCCAGCATGCGCAAATGGCCGGACATGCCGAGATGGACGATCAGCGTTCCATGCGCGAGGCAGATCAGCAGGTATTTGCCGCGCCGGCCGGTGGCTTCGATGCGGCGGCCCGCCAGCAGTGCCGGCAAATCCGGCGGGAACGGCCAGCGCAGGCCGCTGCGGCGCATCACGACACCAGTGACGGTGCGGCCTTCGACATGCGGCGCAATGCCGCGGCGCGTGACTTCGACCTCGGGCAATTCAGGCATGGCTGGCCGCAGTCAGGAAAGACCCTACAAAAGCGAGGACCGGCGCAAGGGCAAGCCCATGGCGAGCCGCAAAAGCAGGCGAAAAAGAAGGCTGGAAAGGAGGCACGCGACAGCTCATGCAGGTCAGGTCAATGAAGGGCGGGGCGGGCGGCGCGGCGAATCGGGCTTTCGTCGTAAAATTCTTTTTGGTTTGCGGCATTCGTTTGCTGCATCTGTTCGCTGCACCCTACCGTGGCCCGGCCGCGCAGGAAGACCCCTTGAAAAATTTCTCGCTCATTCTAACGCTGTCCGCGTTGTTGTCTGCGACAGGCACAGCCTGGTCGGCGCCTGCCACCGCCACTACGGACACCGCAGCCGCGACCGATGGCCTGCCCAAGGTCGCGCTGTCGGAGGAGCTGATGTACAAGTTCCTGTCGGCTGAACTGGCGCATCAGCGCGGCGAGCATTTCGCTGCCTATGCAACTATGCTCTCGATCGCACGCAGCTCCGGCGACCCGCGGCTGGCGCGCCGCGCGCTGGAATTCGCGCTGTCCGGCCAGCTGCCGGGCGAGGCGCTGCGGGCAGGCCAGTTGTGGCACGAGCTGGCGCCGAAATCCGAAGAGGCCGCGCAAGCGCTGCTCGGGCTGCAGCTGGCCAACGGCCGCTACGATGAAGCCAAGCAGGCGCTGGCGCAGCAACTGGCGGCAGCTACGCCGATCACGCTGCCGATCGCAATCGCCGGTGTGCAGCGCCAGCTGGCGCGCGTGCAGGACCGTGCGCGCGCGATGGCGATGCTGCGCGAGCTGCTCAACCCCTACCGCGATTCGCTCGACGCGCGGCTGACGCTGGCGCAGGTGGCCATGATCAGCGGCGACCGGGCTGCGGCGCTGCGCGAGGCGCGCGATGCGCTGACGCGCTTCCCGGACTCGGAACTGGCCGCGCTGACGCTGGCGCAGATCATCGAGAACAAGGCCGAAGCAGCCAAGGCGCTGGGCGACTTCCTGCAAAAGAATCCGAAGGCGCGCGAAGTACGCCTCGCCCATGCGCGCATGCTGTTCGAGCAGGGCAAGGTGGCCGACGCGAAGAAGGAATTCCAGACCCTGCTGCAGCTGTACCCGAAGGATCAGACCACGCTGTACGCGCTTGGGCTGCTGTCGGTGCAGACCAACGACCTGAAGGATGCCGAGACCTACCTGTCGGCCTACATCAAGACGCTGGACGGCAAGCCGGACCGCGAGCGCGATTCGTCGCAGGCGCTGATGGTGCTGGCGCAGATCGCCGAGGATCGCAATGACTACGCATCCGCACTGAAGTGGCTGGAGCTGGTCGACAACAGCAACCAGGGCAATGCGTTCTCCGCGCTGCTCAAGCGCGCCCAGCTGACCGCCAGGAGCGGCAAGCTCGACGCGGCGCGCGCGCTGCTCAGCCAGGCCGATGTCGACAGCGACGACGAGCGCGTGAAGCTCGTGATCGCCGAGTCGCAGCTGTTGCGCGACGCCGGCCGGGTGCAGGAAGCGCTGAAGCTGATCGACGACGCACTCGAATCCAGCAAGGACAATACCGACCTGCTGTACGAGCATGCGATGCTGGCCGAGCGGCTCAAGCAGTTCGACACGATGGAGCGCTCGCTGCGCCAGATCATCAAGGTCGCGCCAGAGAACCAGCATGCATACAACGCGCTCGGTTATTCGTTCGCGGACCGCAATGTGCGCCTGCCGGAGGCCTATGACCTGATCAAGAAGGCCAACGAGATCGCGCCCGACGATCCCTACATCATGGACAGCCTGGGCTGGGTCGAATTCCGGCTCGGCCGTTTCGAGAAGGCCGAGGCGACGCTGCGTCGTGCGTATGGCCTCAAGCCCGACCCCGAAATCGCCGCCCATCTGGGTGAAGTGCTGTGGGCGCACGGGCGCGAGGAAGAAGCCAAGCAGCTGTGGCGCAAGGCCAATGCGAAAGACCCGAAAAACGAGACCCTGAAGGGCACCCTGCAGCGACTTCAGGTGAAGCTTTGACCCGTCGCAGCTTCCTGCTGGCGTCGGCGTCGACGCTGGCGACACTGGCGCTGGCCGGCTGCGGCACGCTCGCCCCCGCGCCCGGCGCGGACAGTACACGCCGCTTCCACGATGACATCAGCGTCGGCGGACGGCTCTCGGTGCGCTACCAGCAGAATGGCAAACCGGAATCGGTGCAGGGAAAGTTCCTGTGGCAGCAATCGGCGACCCGCACTGACATCGAACTGGCGTCGCCGCTCGGTCAGACGCTGGCGCGCATCACGCTGCTGCCGGGCAGCGCCATCCTGGAGCAATCCGGCAAGCCGACAGCAGAAGCCACCGACGCCAGCGCGCTGACCAAGGCCGTGCTGGGCTGGCCGTTGCCAGTCGAAGGGCTGCGCTACTGGCTGCAAGGCTACCTGCGCACACTATCCGGCGAACTGTTGGCCGTGCCCGTGGGCGACGGCAATGAACAGGAAGGCGATGGCTGGCGCGTGCGCTACGTGGGCTGGCAGCAGATCGACGGCCGCCCTTGCCCGAAACGCATCGACTTCTCGCGGCTGGAAGCCGATGCCGGCGAGATCGCACTGCGGCTGGTGATCGACGACTGGCGGCCGGAGAGCCAATGAGCGTGGCCACCGCCAACACGAGCGCCCGCCTTCGCTCATTGCACGATTGTGCCGCCCCCGCGAAGCTGAACCTGTTCCTGCACATCGTCGGCCGTCGCGACGATGGCTACCATTTGCTGCAGTCGGTATTCCAGTTGATTGCGCTGGGCGATGCGCTGGACTTCGATGTGCGCGACGATGCCGCCATCGTGCGCACCACGGACTTGCCGGGGGTGCCGGCCGAAGCCGACCTGGTCGTACGCGCGGCCCGGTTGCTGCAAGGAGCGGCCGAGGCACGCGGACAGCCGGTGCAGGGCGCCGATATTGCAATCACCAAGCGGCTGCCGATGGGCGGCGGTATCGGTGGCGGCTCGACCGATGCGGCGACCACGCTGATAGCGCTCAATCACCTGTGGCAGCTCGGCCTGTCGCGCGCCGAACTGATGCAACTCGGCCTGCAACTGGGCGCGGATGTGCCGTTCTTCCTGTCGGGCGGGAATGCCTTTGTCGAGGGCATAGGCGAGCAAATGACGCCGGTACACACCCCTGCCAGCTGGTTTGTGCTGGTGCATCCGGGGGTGTCGGTACCGACGCCGATGATTTTCCGCGATCCCGAATTGACAAGGGACAGCAAACCCGTCAAAATGTCGGACTTTTCCAATCGCCTCCCCGGGTTTGGGAAAAACGATTTGCAAGCAGTAGCCGCCCGAGCTTTCCCGCCGGTCGCAGACGCCCTAAAGTGGCTGTCGCACCATGGTGAAGCCCGGATGACCGGCTCCGGCGCCTGTGTTTTTGCCGCATTTGCCACGGAATCCGAAGCAGATGCCGCACTCAGCGACCTGCCTACCGAATGGCGGGGCTGGAAAGCCAGGACGCTGGATGCCCACCCACTGGCCTCGCTGCTGCCATCGTGAAGAATTCGTCGGGCTGTCTGGCCCGGCAACAGGTTGTGTAGGGGAATCGCCAAGTTGGTTAAGGCACCGGATTTTGATTCCGGCATTCCAAGGTTCGAATCCTTGTTCCCCTGCCATCAGTTTTGGCCGTCGCCCGTTCGGGGGCGGCCGAGATACAAAAAAAGCAAATCGCATCCTTTCTGCCACGTGTGCCAGGCCCCGAGCCGGTGCAAATGGCAATGACAAAAAGCCGGCGCAGGACGCAAGTCCTCCAGCCGGCTTTTCAAACTTTGAGAGAAGGCTTTCGGATCCCATGGTCCACGAGAACCTGATGGTCTTTACCGGGAACGCCAACCCGGACCTCGCCGCCGGCGTCGCCAGCCAACTGGGCCTCGCGCTGGGCAAAGCCCAGGTGTCGAAGTTCTCCGACGGCGAAATCATGGTCGAGATCAACGAGAACGTCCGCGGCAAGGACATTTTCGTGCTGCAGTCCACCTGCGCGCCGACCAATGACAACCTGATGGAAATCATGCTGATGGTCGATGCGCTCAAGCGTGCGTCGGCCGGCCGCATCACCGCCGCGATTCCCTATTTTGGCTATGCCCGCCAGGACCGCCGCCCGCGCTCGGCGCGCGTTGCGATCTCGGCCCGTGTTGTCGCCAACATGCTGCAGGATGCCGGCGTCGAACGCGTGCTGATCATGGACCTGCACGCAGACCAGATCCAGGGCTTCTTCGATATCCCGGTCGACAACATCTACGCGTCGCCGGTACTGCTGAGCGACCTGGTGCACAAGAACTACGAAGACCTGCTGGTGGTCTCGCCGGACGTCGGCGGCGTGGTGCGCGCACGCGCACTCGCGAAGAAGCTCAACTGCGACCTCGCGATCATCGACAAGCGCCGTCCGAAGGCCAACGTGTCCGAAGTGATGAACATCATCGGTGAAGTCGAAGGCCGCAACTGCGTGATCATGGATGACATGGTCGACACTGCAGGCACGCTGACCAAGGCAGCCGAAGTGCTGAAAGAGCGTGGCGCGAAGAAAGTCGTCGCCTACTGTACGCACCCGGTGCTGTCGGGCCCGGCGATCGATCGCATCGCGAAATCGCCGCTGGACGAGCTGGTCGTCACCGACACCATTCCGCTGAATGCGCAAGCCAAGGCTTGCAGCAAGATCCGCCAACTGTCGTGCGCGCCGCTGCTGGCCGAGACCATCCGCCGCATCAGCCGCGGTGACTCGGTGCTGTCGCTGTTCGCCGAAGACGAAGCAGCCGGCGAATGAATTCGGGACTGTGCGCAAGCACGGTCCTTTTTTACGGTCCCCTGGTCGCGGGGGATTCAATTCAAGGGCGCAAGCCCGACACAGGAGTAAACATGGAAGTCGTAGCATTCCCACGTACCGAGCAGGGGTCCGGAGCGAGCCGCCGCCTGCGCCGTGCGGGCCAGACCCCCGGCATCATCTACGGTGGCACTGAAGCCCCGGTCGCCATTTCGCTCGATCACAACGCGCTGTACCACGCGCTGAAGAAAGAGGCTTTCCACTCGTCCATCCTGGACATGAAAGTGGATGGCAAGTCGGAAAAGGTCGTCCTGCGCGACTTCCAGGTGCACGCATACAAGCAACTGGTCATGCACGCTGACTTCCAGCGCGTCGACCCGAACCAGAAGCTGCACGTGAAAGTGCCGCTGCACTTCGTCAACGGCGACATCGCTCCGGTCGTGAAGCTGTCGGGCGGCGTGATCAGCCACGTCCTGAACGAACTGGACGTCAGCTGCCTGCCGAAGGACCTGCCGGAGTTCATCGAAGTCGACCTGTCGGGCATGACTGAAGGCGCGTCGTTCCACGTGGCTGACCTGAAGCTGCCGGCCGGCGTCGTCGCCGTGCACGCGAAGGAAAACCCGACCATCGCTACCGCTGTCATCCCGCGCGGCGCGAAGACGGAAGCGGCCGAAGGCGAAGCGAAGGCCTAATCCTTCCCAGCCAGCGAAAAACCCGAGTCAAGCTCAGGTTTTTTGCCTGCGGCGAAAAACCCGGGTCCACCTCAGGTTTTTTGCCTGCGGCGAAAAACCCGGATCCATCTCAGGTTTTTTGCCTGCGGCGAAAAAGCCGGATCCATCTCAGGTTTTTTGCCTGCGGCGAAAAAGCCCGTCCCGGAGACGGGCTTTTTTGCGCCTGCCGGCTTTGATTGATAATGCGGCAGCTGGCCTGCGCCGCCCCCCCTGTTGAACCGTTAAACCCGTCCCAGATACCCGTCCATGCCCAGCGCACCCATTCGCCTCATCGTCGGCCTCGGCAACCCCGGCCCAGAGTACGAGTCCACTCGCCACAATGCCGGCTTCTGGCTGGTCGATGAACTGGCGCGCGGCGACCTCCGGCGTGAAGTGCGCTTCAATGCACTGGCTGCCAAGGTACGCATTGCCGGCAGTGAGGTCTGGCTGCTCGAGCCGCAGACCTACATGAACCGCTCCGGCCAGTCGGTCGGCGCGCTGTGCCGCTTCTACAAGATCAATCCGGATGAAGTGCTGGTGGTGCATGACGAACTGGACCTGCCGCCCGGCGCCGCCCGGCTGAAAAAAGGCGGCTCGTCCGGCGGCCATAACGGGCTCAAGGACATCACCGCTGCGCTCGGCACGCAGGATTACTGGCGCCTGAGGATAGGCATTGGCCATCCGCGCGAACTGAAACTGCAGCAGGCCGTCGTCGATTTCGTGTTGCACCGGCCGCGGCAGGAAGAGCAGGCCGGCATCGACGATGCAATTGCGAAGTCGCTGTCCGTCGTCCCGCAACTGGTGGAGGGCCAGTTCGAGCTTGCGATGAAAGTGCTGCACACCGAGAAAAAAGCCTGAGCGGATTAATACCGCTGCCTCCGCCGGATGCTTTGATCGCGCCCGGTACAGCATTCCTCCCGGGCGCTGTCGCTGTTTGTACCAGCCCAGCGTCGCCCACAGATGGCCCGCATGGCGGCACGCATATTCGTGCCGCATTCCCAACGATGAAGATCAAGGCAATTCCGCCCCGGCAATGAAAAAATGCCGGTAATGGCTAGCGCCTTTCATTTTCGGTCGATCAATTACCAGAAAACCATTCTAATAATCGGATCGATTGATCCGATTATTGGATACATTACCCGGCGCGAATGCTTGCTACACGTCGGACAAATTGTTTCTTGAAATTAAAATTAATTCGCAAAATCACATAACAATCAAAAGCTTAGATTATTTTTCAAGCCGCCAAAACAGGTTAATACCTTAATGCTAATAATTGACCTATAATGCGCGGGCAGGCAACGCTTCATGATGAAGTCCGTTGTTCACCAGAAACCTAACCTAGCGGGGGAATTCAATGTCCACTTACAAGGAATTGCAGAGCCAGATTGAGAAACTGCAAAAGGAAGCCGAACAGGCGCGTAAAACTGAACTCGCGAATGCGATTGCAGATATTCACGCGAAAATGAAGGAATTCGGTATTTCGGCTGATGACCTCGGTTTTGGCGGCGGCAAGCGCGCGAAAGCCGCCAAGCCGGCAGTGCGCCGCACCGTGGCGCCGAAATATCGCAATACCGCGACCGGAGAAACCTGGAGCGGCCGCGGCAAGCCGCCGAAATGGATGGCCGGCCGAGACAAGGCCCAGTTCCTGATCAACAAGGCCGCCTGAGAACGGGTCTTAACCGTCCATCAAAAAGTCTCAGCGCAGCAAGGGACCTGCGAGACATCCGGCCAGGATGCGCAGGTCCATCCAGAATCCGCGGCCCTCGACATATTGTTTGCCCAGTTCGAGGCGTCGCGGCAGCACCTTCTCCACATACGCTTCTTCGAGCGCATCGCCCTCGAGCCCGGCCAGCAGGGCGCGTTCGGCATGCAGTTCACGGCTCGACAAATCCACCAGCCCTGGTTTCACCGACAGCACCACCTTGCGCAGCGCCGGCGGATACACGCCCACATAACGCGGCATTTCAGCCCGCGGACCGACCATCGAAAAATCGCCCTTCAGCACGCTCCACAGCAAAGGCCAACGAGCAATGCCCAGCTTGCGCAGCAGCGCACCGACCCGCGTGACCTGTTCGCCATGGCAACCGCCGACAGTTTCCATCGCATCCGGTTCGGCGATCGCGGTGCGGAATTCCCAGACCTTGACCATGCGGCCATTGCGACCGACCCGATGCGGGCGACTCAGTACGGGACCGCGGCTATCGAGCTTGATGGCCAGCGCGACCAGCAGCGCGGGCAGGATGAGCAAGATGGACAGCAGGGTCGCAATGACAATATCGACGGCACGTTTCATGATCAGGCAGCATTGAATTGGGATGGAAGGCCGCAGGGGACCCGTCGCGCATCATAAACACTTTCGGACGCGATGCCTTCCTTGCAAAAACAATCTGCAGTCACCCATGCCATCGCTGCGTGGTGAGCCTTTGCAAAGCGCCACCACGACAGGGGCCTGCGTCTGGTGCGCAAAGCAGCCAATAGGGAAGAAGCAACGACGTTTCCACGAAAATGACATTTGTGTAATCAAAAAGTCCCACGTATTTACAAGCTGCAAGGGTTCAGGCACTCTCACCGGGTCGATGGCTGATCGACTCGGAACATGACGCGAACAAAAAACATCACGCAGTCCTTCGGTATTTTCTTTGTCGCCGTTACGTTTTACGGGCTGTTTTACAGCCTCAACGACGCGCTGATCCAGAGCTTCAACGAGCTTCCCGGCGCGAACCTGTTCCGCCTTTCCAGCGGCATCAAGCTGGTACTGGTCCTGCTGCTGGGCTGGCTGGGCTCGGCCGCCATCGCTGCGTTCTGCTTCGTATGGACCGTCCTCTACATTTTCCCCGGTAATTGGGTGCTGTCGGCCGAGGTCGCGATTGCCGCCGGTCTGGTGCCCCTGATGGTCTGCCACTGGTTCGAGTACTGCCTGATGCCCGACCTGTCGGGCCTGACCTGGCAGCGGTTGTTCATGCTCAGCCTGGTCTACGCTTGCGTCAACAGCGTGGTTCGGGTTGCCATCGTGACCCTGCACCAGCCCACCACCGACCTGGCGCTGCACATGCTGCGCCTGTTCAGCACCGACGTGCTCGGCATCTTCACCGCCCTCTACGCACTGCGCCTGCTGCTGCGGAACGTCGAACTGCCGCGCTCGCTGCCCTGAGCCGTCCGACCGCCGGATAGCCCCGGGGAAGCCATCCCCGGGCGGTATAATGCGCGCTTCGATTTCCAAGGATTACCATGAGCCTCAAATGCGGCATCGTCGGCCTGCCCAACGTCGGCAAGTCGACCCTCTTCAATGCACTGACCAAGGCCGGCATCCCGGCTGAAAACTATCCGTTCTGCACCATCGAGCCCAACGTCGGCATCGTCGAGGTGCCGGACCCGCGCCTGCAACAGCTGGCCGAGATCGTCAAACCCGAGCGCATCCTGTCGGCGACCGTCGAATTCGTCGACATCGCCGGTCTGGTGGCCGGTGCATCGAAGGGCGAGGGCCTGGGCAACCAGTTCCTGGCCCATATCCGCGAAACCGATGCCATCGTCAACGTGGTGCGCTGCTTCGAAGACCCGAACGTGATCCACGTCGCCGGCAAGGTCAGCCCCATCGATGACATCAATGTGATCCAGACCGAGCTGGCGCTGGCCGACCTCGGCACGGTCGAAAAGACCATCCACCGCGAGCAAAAGAAGGCGCGCGCCGGCGACAAGGAAGCGATCGCGCTGTGCGCGCTGCTGGAGAAGGTGCAAGTCCACCTGAACGACGCCAAGCCGGTACGCGCGATGGGCCTCGACAAGGACCAGATGGCGATGCTCAAGCCGCTGTGCCTGATCACGGCCAAGCCGGCGATGTACGTGGCCAACGTGTCGGACTCGGGCTTCAGCAACAACCCGCTGCTCGACCAGCTGACCGAATACGCGAAATCGCAGAATGCGCCCATCGTTGCGATCTGCGCCGCGATCGAAGCCGAGATCGCCGACATGGACGACGCTGACAAGCAGGAGTTCCTGGCTGATATGGGCATGGAAGAGCCGGGACTGAACCGCCTGATCCGTGCTGCGTTCAGCCTGCTCGGCTTGCAGACCTACTTCACCGCCGGCGTGAAGGAAGTGCGCGCATGGACCATCCATCAGGGCGACACCGCGCCGCAAGCGGCGGGCGTGATCCACACCGACTTCGAGCGCGGCTTCATCCGCGCGCAGACCATCGCCTTCGACGACTACATCACGCACAAGGGTGAGAATGGCGCGAAGGAGGCCGGCAAGATGCGCGCCGAAGGCAAGGAATACATCGTCAAGGATGGCGATGTGCTGAACTTCCTGTTCAACGTCTGATCAGGGCCTGACCAACGTCTGACGCCTCGCGCCGGCACCTGCAGGTGCCGGCGTCATTCTGCAAGCAGCGGCACCTGTCGTTGCTTGCAGTTGCGGCTTGCGCCGTGATCCAGCCAGTTCGGGCTTTTCTTGCCTTCAGTGGTCTGCAAGCCTGACCAGAACACAAAGTTTGCGCACAATTCGAACTCGCCGGTACGCTTGCCACGTGGCTGCTGCGAAGCGCTGACAATCCGGTAGCCATATTTTTCTCCGGTCTGCGGATCTGCCACCGGACAATCCTGGGGCGGGTTCATACGCTCGATCACTTCCAATGATTCAGGCAAGCCGGCATGTTTCGCTGCATACTGCTCGATGCAGCCAGACAGCTTGTTCAACGCCATCGAGCGGCTGTCATCGAATGCGAGGTCGCGCATGATCTGCGGCACACCTACGGCAAAGAATCCGGCACCCGTGCCCACCAGCAAAATGACGGCAATCCAGAAGTAAAGCCGCGCGAGATACGGCGCCTGCTCGCGGTACCGCACCAACTGACGCTCGTACGTATAGAAACCAAATACCAGCGCCGACAAACCGAACACGACCGCCACCCTGAGCGCCTCCTGCACGCCAAGAGTGCCCTGCAGCAGCGAGTACAGTAAAGAGATCATCGCGCTGACCATCATGATGGACGCGATCAGCAGCACTATGTAAGTCAGCCATGTGGTCAGTCGCGAGTCGGTTCGCGGCTCAGCCCCATGGAATCCGCGCAGCCAGTGGCGCATGACCAGCACATACAAAGGGAAGGCAATCGCCAGTGCGGCAATGCAGCGGTTCAGCGAGGCGATTTTGTCTGCCATCAGGCGCGCATCGTTCGCATGCCCTGCATACACCAGCGCGAGGTCGATCAGTCCGAAGCTCAAAAAAACCGTCGACCAGATCACGATGTGGAGCAGGATGAACGAGAAGATGTTGGCGACGACTTCGCCGGTCGACACCTTCGATGAAGCCGTTGCCGGCATTGCGGCAGTGGGCACCGGTGCGCCGAGCGCGATCAGTCCCTCGCGGTAGGCGGACTGCGCGCTGCCCTCGGTCCAGCCGAGAGCCGCCAACTCTTCACATATGTCGGCACGCGAACGTCCGACAGCCAGGCGCGCCACAACATACTCGACCAAGGTCTGCATGCTGCCCCCCGGAACATAGTGATTGAATTCATAATGTGAGTCGTCGGGGCAACACCTCCTTGAGGAATCGCAAATCCAGGTCGGGGAGATGCATCGGCACGTCGCCTTCCTTGCCGCTGGGGTAGTCGCTCGGCGCACTGCCCTGCACGGATTAACGCTGGCGCCTTGTTACACTTATGGGCTGCCGCCACATGGCGCAGCAGAAAACCGCCGAATCCAGGCTGAACCCACGCGAATTCATTCCACGTCCGACGAAAAACCATGATGAGACTTTCCACCCTGCTCGCACTGTGTCTGCTGGCAGGCAGCGCAAATGCCGAAAAGATCCGCTACATCTGCAGCGGCACCCATGTCGAATACGACGGCTGGGGCAAGCGCGTCGAACAGATGAGCAGCCTGAAAGAGGATCCGATCGACCTGGTGGTCGACACCACCGCAAAGAAAGTCCATTTCACCACGCTGTACGGCGGCCCGGTGGTCGCAGAGCTGAAGGAAAGCGTGCAGTGGTTCGAAGGCGAAGTGGCCCTCAACAAGCCGGTGATGAATGGCACGATCGCGACCGTCAGCGTGAAGGCCAACCGCCACATCTGGGGCGTGCATACCCTGTACACGCTGACCAATGGCGACAACCATCTCGGCTACGCCGGCGTGTGCACGCAGAAAGTACTCGACTGATGGTACGGGCGGAGCCGCCTGGCTCCGCCACCCAGCCGACGCGGCAGACGCCATATCCGACGAAGAGCGCGTCACCCTGACGCGTGCCCATCCTTGTGGGCACTGCTGCGCGCGTCTGTACTGACGGGCATTGCACTCTGGCTATCGGTGGCGGGCGAATAAATGCGGAAGCAAGCGCGCCCGCTTTGCTTGGCCTCATACATCGCAAGGTCCGCCGCGTGAATCAGCGACGCGACATCCTGGCCGTGGTCGGGATAGATGCTGATCCCAATCGACGGCGCCACTGACAGCACCATCTTGTCGATCATGATCGGGCGGCTGATGCTGTCGACCACATGCTGCGCCACCACCGCCGCCCACTGCCGGCCGACATCCAGGTAAGGCAGCAGGATCACGAACTCGTCGCCGCCAAGGCGGCCGACCAGGTCTTCCTGACGAGTGCATTCCTTCAGCCGGCTGGCGACCACCTGCAGTACGCGGTCGCCGGTCGCATGGCCGTACTGGTCGTTGATGGGCTTGAAATGATCAAGGTCCACGAACAGCAACGAACTGGCGCAGTGGTTGCGCCTTGCCGCTGCCAGCAGGTGGCTGCCGTACTCGAGCACCAGCGCCCGGTTCGGCAACTGCGTCAACGGATCGTGCAAGGCCGCTTCGCGCTCGCGCTGCTCGGCGCGCTTGCGCTCGGTGACATCGCGTATCGTCATTACGCACAGGATTGCGCGACCCTCGTCATCGCGCACCTGTCGGCCGCTGTAACTGACGACGATCTGGTCCTGGTGGTCGCGACGCCTGACAATCACTTCCATGTCGGCAAACACATCGCCGCGCAACACGCGTGCCAGCGGCCACTGCGACAAGGGAATGACCTCGCCGGTCAGGTCGCACAGTTCGAAGTCGTAGGCGAAATCGGTCATCTTGCCGACACCTTGCACCGCATGCCGGTAGCCATGGATCTCGAGCGCAGCCGGATTCATCTCCAGCACATTGCCGCCCATATCGGCGACGACCACGCCCTCGCGCAGGCTGGCGAGAATGGCCGCCAGCCGCGCACGTTCGTCACGCTCGCCTTCGCGCGCCTGGGTGCGCTCGATGATCACGCCGACCATCACCAGCGTGCTGGCGGCGATGCCGAACAACTCCAGTTGCAATTGCACCAGCGGGCCGAGCGCGGACTGCGATGCGCTGCTGGCGGTGAAGCTCACGGCCAGCATGCAGGTCCAGGCGAGCACGGCTGCCGCCTCGCGCGGCCGCTGGCGCAGGGTGGCCCACAACAAGGGCGGGAGCGCAAATACGCTCAGCGGCAAACGTTCGATGCCGAGCGTTGCAAACACCGCAGGCGGGGCAAAAGCCAGCTTCAGCATCAGCAGCACCACCAGGCAGTTGACCGCGAATTCGAAGGCGCGTCCCGGAAACTTGATTTGCCACGCATGGCCCCAGTAACCCAGCAGAACGGGAACGAAGATCAGCGCCCCCATGCAATTGGCAAACCACCAGATCAAGAAGGACTGCAGGTACTGAGACCACGCCGAGACACCCGCGAGCGTCAGGCTGAGCATGCCGATGGCAGCCGACACCAGCGGTGCAACCAGCGACACTGTGAGCATTTTTGCGGCATCACGCAGGCGCGTGATCTCGCCGCGCAGTTGCCAGCGCTGCAGCAAGCTGGCGCCGATCACCGCTTCCAGCGTGTTGCCGGTGGCGATACCCAGCGACAGGAGCAAGGGGTCGTTGGCCATCAGGAAGTTGCCGGCAAAGGCACCTGCGGCAATCGCTGGCCAGTACCGCAGTCCCAGGCAAGTCAAGGCGACGATGGCGAGACCGGTCGGCGGCCATACCGGCGACACCGTGCCATTGACGAAAGCCAATGCCCAGATCAATCCCAGCCCGGCAAAGGCACCATAGGCCATGCAGAGCAATACACCACGCAGCACGGGTCTCATCGCTGGCACACTCCGGTCAGGACGACGACGACGTTTGGCTAACTATAGTGCAACGTGAGTTGAATGAGACTGCGCAGACCGGGTTTCAGTTTCGCGCTTGCGGCAGCGCAAGGAATGTCCGCAGGCAGAATGCCTGCCCGCATGCGCGCCGCGCGTCACGCAGCAGGCGCTTCGCCTGCCTGCAGCCGCTGGTATTTGGCCAGCAGTTGTTCGCGTGTTTCGGTATGGCCGGGGTCGATCGGGATGCAAGCCACCGGACACACCTGCTGGCACTGCGGCTCATCGAAATGGCCGACGCACTCGGTGCATTTGTCGGGATTGATCTGGTAGATCAGCGGGCCGAGGAAGATGGCCTCATTCGGGCACTCTGGTTCGCAGACGTCGCAGTTGATGCAATCGTCGGTGATCATCAGTGCCATGGGTGCCGCCTCGGTGAATCGTCAGGATCGTCGGTCGCGAGAGGGCAGGCGAGCGCAAGTCGGCGCGGTCCGGCAAGCGGCCCGCTCAGGACTGCGGCGCAGCCTGCTGTGCAGCGATCTTTTTGTTGAGCCATTGCTCGACCGATGGGAATACGAACTTCGACACGTCGCCGCCGAGCAGTGCAATCTCGCGCACGATGGAGCCGGAGATGAACTGGTACTGGTCGGACGGGGTCAGGAACAGGGTCTCGACATCAGGCAACAGGTAACGGTTCATGCCGGCCATCTGGAATTCGTATTCGAAGTCGGACACCGCGCGCAGCCCGCGCACGATCACGCGCGCATCATGGGTGCGCACGAAATCCTTGAGCAGTCCGGAAAAACCCTGGACTTCGACATTCGGATAATGCCCCAGCACTTCGCGGGCAATATCGAGGCGCTCTTCGAGCGTGAAGAAGGGGCGCTTGGCCTTGCTGTCGGCCACGCCGACGACCAGCTTGTCGAACAGGCCGGAGGCCCGACGCACCAGATCCTCATGACCACGCGTCAGCGGGTCGAAGGTTCCGGGATAAACGGCTGTGACCATGGAGCTGTCCCTTTGGTTTCTTTTATACGGGCAAGATCTTTGCCTGCCCTATCTCAAGGAAGGCGAATTATGCCCTAAATAACGCCATTGTCATCCGGCATCAGCAGGCCGAAATACACCTGCCCGGCCTTGTCCGCCCGCACCACCTGCCAGCCTTGCAGCCAGTCGGCACGCGGCTCGGCAAACGGCTGGTCGGATTCAGCATAGACCAGCCCGCCGGGCAGCAGCAAGCGGGCACAGCGCGGCAGCAGCTCGGGCAGCAGCTTGAGTCCGTAAGGGGGATCGAGGAAGATCAGGTCATACGGCCCGGACAGCGTCGCCAACTGGCGTACCGCATCCCCGCGCAGCACTTTGATCGCCGTTGCCTGCAATTTGTCGCAGCTTGCCTGAAGTTGACGGGTCGCTGCGGGATGGGATTCGACCATCGTCACTTCCGCAGCGCCACGGCTGGCCGCTTCGAAGCCGAGCGCGCCTGTGCCAGCAAACAAGTCCAGGCAACGACGGCCAGTCCAGTTGCGGTGCTGCAGGTGCTCGATCCAGTTGAACACGGTTTCACGCACCCGGTCCGGCGTTGGACGCAGGCCCTCGAGTTCCGGCACCGGCAAGGGCGTGCGTTTCCAGTCACCACCGATGATGCGCACCTGCCGGGGCGGTCCCGCGTGCCGCGCAGGGCTGTGTTTTTTCAAAAGAGAGATTCCAGGTTATTCAGTCTTGGCAGCGCCGGCCTTCGTGGCGCTGGCCTCTTTGGCGACGTTCGCGCCGTTGGCATTGGCCCTGGCATCGACTTCGGCGCCGACGATCACGGTCACCATGCGATCCATTGCCAGCTTGCGCGCGAATGCCGCACGAATATCGGCAATCGTCACTTTCGCCACTTTATCAGTCCAGGTGTCGAGATAATCCAGGGGTAACTGGTAATAACCGATCACCGAGATGTTGTCGAGGATCTTGCGGTTATTGTCGATACGCAGCGCGAAGCCGCCGATCAGGTTGTCCTTGGCCGCCCTCAGTTCAGCCTCGGTAGGGCCGTCGCGCAACCAGGTGGCGATGCTGTCGCGCACCACTTGCAGCGCTTCATCGCTCTGGTCCTTGCGGGTTTGCAGGCCCGCCTGATACGGACCCTGCTGAAGCATCGGGCTGAAGTAACTGTAAGCGCTATAGGCGAGCCCGCGCTTCTCGCGCACTTCCTTGGTCAGCCGCGACACGAAACCGCCACCACCGAGGATGTAATTGCCGACCGTCAGCGCATAGAAATCCGGATCGCCGCGCGACAGTGCGGGCATGCCGATCAGGATGTGCGACTGCGATGCCGGATGCGGAATGCGCTCTTCCGCACGCTGCGGCAGCGTCACTTCCGGCAGCACGGGCAAGGACTTGCCATCCGGTGCTGCCACCGGCAAGCGCTGCGTCAGTTCGCGCGCAATCGCTTCGGCTTCGGCGCGCGAGATATCGCCAATCATCGAAATCACGGCATGACGCGCCACGTAGTGCGTGCGATGGAACGCTTGCAGTTCGTCGCGCGTGATGGACTCGACCGATTCCACCGTTGCCTCGACCCCGTAGGGATGGCTGCCATACGCGAGGCGCCAGAATGCCTTGCTGGCGATGGACTCCGGCTTGGTCAGCGACTCGCGGATCGCCGACACAGTACGCGCCTTGTCGCGCGCGAACAGCTCGGCCGGGAAGCTCGGCTGCGCGAGCAGGCGCGCCAGCATGCGGAGCGCGACCTCGCGCTCGCCCTTCGATACCAATGTGCGTATCGACATGCCGGCACGATCCGTCGATGCGCCACCGCCGCGCTGCGCGGCCACGTCGGCCAGCGCATCGGATATCTCGGCCTCGCTCATGGCCGCCTCCTGGCGGCCATCCGGCAAGGTCGCGGCCTGCAGGCCGCGCGCCAGCATCGCATTCGTCAGTGATGACAGGCCGGCCTTGCCGGACGGGTCGCGCCGACTGCCGGCATCGAATTCGACGCTGACGTCGAGGATGGGTATGGTGTGGCTCTCGACGAAATAGACGCGCGCGCCATTGTCCAGCGTCCAGTGCTGGATGTTGAGGGCGGCATGCGCCGGTCCGGCCGCGGCAAAGCCTGCGATGCAGGTCACGACCGTGAGCCTGGCGATCGCCGGAACGGCCGCGATGGCAGCGATGCCTTTGCGGCGCAGGGCAGACAAGAGGGGCATGGTGTTCTTGATGGACATGACGTTCCTGGTCTTCAGCAGGGACATGGTGAGCTCCCGATCAATGGCGCAGGCCGGGGACGCTGGCCGGACGAGCCGCTGGCTCCGTCATCGGCAGCGGCGACAGCGTGGCTACGGTCAACTGGTCATCGGAAAAATACTTGCGGGCCACTGCCTGCACTTGCGCTGGCGTGACGGCCGACAGGCGCTCGATGATGCGGTCGACCTGCTTGTGCGAGATGCCGGCCATTTCCATGGTGCCGATCTCCATCGCCTGCCCGAACACCGAGTCGCGCTTGTAGACCTGGCTGGCGATCAGTTGCGCCTTCACGCGACGCAGCTCCTGTTCGGACACACCGTCATTGGCCACGCGCGCAATCTCGGCGCGCAAGGCCGCTTCCAGTTTTTCCAGTGGCGTGCCCGGCGTGGGCTCGCCGGACATCGCGAACATCACCGGTCCGCGCTCCATGGCGTCATAGCCGGCATCGACCGAGTTCGCGAGACGCTCGGTGCGCACCAGCCGCGCCGGCAGCCGCGCGTTGTCATAGCCGTCAAGCACGGCGGCCAGCACTTCGAGGGCGAAGGGCTCGTCATCCTTCTCGACATCGTTTAGCTTCGGCACTTTCCACGCCATGATCAGGTAAGGGTTCTCGGCCGGCGCCTTCACCGTCACGCGCTTGATGCCGGTCTGCACCGGCTCCTGCTGCGGGCGCGTCACCGGCAGCGGCTTGGACGGGATGCGGCCATAGTATTTCTGCGCCAGCGCCAGCACCTGCTTCGCATCGACATCACCCGACACCACCAGCGTCGCATTGTTCGGCGCATACCAGCGGCGGTACCAGTCGAGCGCATCGCTGGCCTTCATGTTCTGCAGGTCGTCCATCCAGCCGACGATGGGATTGCGGTAAGGGTGCGCGACCCAAGCCGTCGCATTCAGTGCTTCGTTCAGCAACGACAAGGGCTGGTCGTCGGTACGCAACCGGCGCTCTTCCATCACGACGCGGATCTCCTTGCCGAACTCGGCCGCATCCATCGTCAGGTTGTGCATGCGGTCGGCCTCGAGCGCCATCACTTTTTCGAGGCGGCTTTTCTCGACCTGCTGGAAGTAGGCGGTGTAGTCCTTGCTGGTGAAGGCATTTTCACGACCGCCCAGCTTGGCCACCCGCTCGCTGAACTCGCCGGGCTTGAGCTGCTTGGTGCCCTTGAACATCATGTGCTCCAGCACATGCGCGACGCCGGTGACGCCGTTCTGTTCATCCATGCTGCCAACCCGGTACCAGACCATGTGCGCGACGGTGGGCGCGCGATGGTCTTCGTTGACGATGACCTTCATGCCATTGGACAGGAGGAATTCCTGCGCCGTGGCGGCGGCAAGGCCACTGCCGGCGGGCAGCAGCGCGAGCGTGAGGAAGCTGAACAAGCTGGCAAGCACCAGCGATCCGGGTCGGAAAATCATGGTCTTCGCTCTGTTAAAATCACGGGTTGTATTCGAATGAAAATGCTGCTTCGACGCTGCACGGTCTGTCGACCCCAGCCGCCGGATTGTAGCCGTCAATTTTTTTCCTCGCAGCGCAGCCCCGGGCCACGATGTTTAGTTTCTTCAAGCGCAAACCCAAAGAACCCCCTACAGCGCCTGCTACCGCGCCCGCCATCGCGCCTGAAACAGTCCCGCCAGCGCCAACCGCCGCGCCAGTTGCACCTGCCGCACCGGATGCCGCAGGCGCGGTCGCGGCCGCACCGCAAGCCGCACTTCAGGCACCGTCCGCCCAAACCCATGCCGGACAGCCTGATGCCACGGTTCATGCCGAAATCGTCAAAGCGCCGGTCGCCGACCCGGCCGCTGCTGCAGCCAAGAAGACTTCCTGGCTGGGCCGCCTGAAGGCCGGCCTGTCGCGCACCTCGTCGGGCATTGCGACGCTGTTTACTGGCACGAAGATCGACGAGGACTTGTACGACGAGCTCGAGGCCGCTCTGCTGATGGCCGATGCCGGCGTCGAGGCGACCCAGTACCTGCTCGATGCGCTGAAGGCGAAAGTGAAGCAGGAAAAGCTGGCCGAAGCAGCGCAGGTGAAGGCCGCGCTGCGCACGCTGATGATCGATCTGCTGCGCCCGCTGGAAAAGCCGCTGGTGCTGGGCCGCGAGCAGCCGCTGGTGATGATGATCGCGGGCGTCAATGGTGCCGGCAAGACCACCACCATCGGCAAGCTGGCCAAGCACATGCAGGCGCACGGCCAGAAGGTGCTGCTGGCCGCTGGCGACACCTTCCGCGCCGCGGCGCGTGAACAGCTTGCCATCTGGGGCCAGCGCAATGGCGTGGACGTGATCGCGCAGGAATCCGGTGACCCGGCGGCGGTGGCCTTCGATGCGGTGCAGGCCGGCCGCGCGCGCGGCGCCGACGTCGTGATGATCGATACCGCAGGCCGCCTGCCGACGCAGCTGCACCTGATGGATGAATTGAAGAAGGTGCGCCGCGTGATCGGCAAGGCCATCGACACCGCGCCGCATGAAGTGCTGCTGATCATCGATGGCAACACCGGCCAGAATGCGCTCACGCAAGTGAAGGCCTTCGACGATGCGCTGACGCTCACGGGCCTGGTGGTCACCAAGCTCGACGGCACGGCCAAGGGTGGCGTGCTGGCCGCGATCGTCAAGCAGCGCTCGGTGCCGGTGTACTTCATCGGCGTCGGCGAAGGCATCGATGACCTGCAGCCCTTCGTCGCCGAAGAATTCGTCGATGCGCTGCTCGGTTGACCGGCAAGAAAAGCCATACTTCCGATAACTGCCCAATCACGCATGGATCTGCCAAACAACGGAAAATTCGTCGCTTAATTACTGGCTTGCTGGCTTTGCATCGAACGGCTCCCCCGTCGCACAGCTGCGCTGGCTCGGCATGAAACGCCATACTTCCGACACCTACCCAATGTCCATCATCTCTTTCTCCCACGTCTCGAAGACCTACCCGGGCAATGTCCCGGCGCTGGCCGACGTGACGATTGACATCAACGAAGGCGAACTGGTGTTCCTCGCCGGTCCCTCCGGCGCCGGCAAGTCGACGCTGCTGAAGCTGATCGCCGGTATCGAACGGCCGACCGGCGGCGTGCTGCTGGTCAGCGGGCAGGACATGCGCAAGCTCAACCGCGCCACGCTGCCTTACCTGCGTCGCAAGCTGGGCCTGATCCTGCAACAGCACCGCCTGCTGAATGACCGCAGCGTGCTGCAGAACGTGATGATGCCGCTGGTGGTCAGCGGCGCTACGCCGGCCGAGGCCGAGCAGCGGGCGAAAGTGGCGCTGGACCGTGTGGGACTGGCCGCCAAGGGCAACCTGCCGCCGCAGGCCTTGTCGGGCGGCGAACAGCAGCGCGTGTCGATTGCGCGTGCCGTCGTGCACAAGCCGCGCATCATCCTGGCCGACGAGCCGACCGCCAACCTCGACCGCGAAAGCGCGCGCGTGGTGCTCGACATGCTGCAAGCTTTCAATGCGGCCGGTGTCACCTGCATCATCTCCACCCACGATGACCGGCTGCTGCAGCGCGCCGACCGGGTGGTACTGCTTGAACATGGCAAGGTCGTCGCCATGCACGACGCCAGCAGCGAGGTGGGCGCATGAAGACCTGGTTCCGAGAACATTCGATGGCGCTGAGTGCCGCGCTGGCGCGCATCCGCAGCATGCCGGGCAGTTTCGGCTTCAACGTGCTGGTGATTGCGCTGGCCCTGATGCTGCCGCTGGCCGGGCTAACCCTGCTGGAAAACCTGCGGCCAGTGTCGCGTGAGCTGGTGGTGGAGCCCGAGATCAGCGTCTTCCTGTCGACCGAGGTGGCGCGCGACCGCGCGCAGGCCATCGCCGATGACATTCGCCAGGCCGCACAGCAGGCAGGCGTGAAGGCCAAGCTGGACTACATTCCGCGTGAAAAGGCGCTGGAGGCGATGAAGGCGCGCGCCGGACTGGGTGACGTGGTCGCGGCGCTCGGCAGCAATCCGCTGCCCGATGCCTACGTCGTGCGCATCGGCGGCAGCGACCATGCCGACGATGGCGAAGGCGCCGCGCCGGCGCGCATCGAGCAGCTGGCGGCGTCGCTGCAGAAGATCGCCGGCGTCGAGACGGTTCAGCTGGACGCGGCCTGGGTCAAGCGACTCGCCGCGCTGCTGCAGCTGGCCTCGTCGGTGCTGGCGCTGCTGGCCGCGACCCTGTGCGGCGTGGTGCTGGCGGTGGTGTTCAACACGATCCGCCTGCAGATCGTGACCCAACATGAAGAAATCGGCGTAGCCCGCCTGCTGGGCGCCACCGATGCCTTCGTCGCCCGTCCGTTCTACTACATGGGCGGCGTGCTGGGCCTGGCGGCAGGCGCGCTGGCGCTGCTGGCCGTGCTGGGAGCGCTGGGCCTGTTGAATACCTCGGTCGGCCAGCTGGCCAGCCTGTATGGCTCGGCCTTCCTGCTGCAGCCACTGAATGCGCAGACCGTGGCCGGCCTGCTGGCCGCGAGCGCCGCACTGGGCGTGCTGGGCGCTGCGCTGTCGGTGCGCCGCGCGCTGCGGATCGCCGGCTGACAATCGCTCTGGTTGGTCTGGCCGGCGCATGGCTGCGCCGCCCGGGCCGCTTCCGGGCACCTTTCCCTCCGTTGCCGGTCTGATAAATTTCAGCGCTTGCCCATCAGGCTTTACGGGGGCTTTCCGGCGGCTTTCCGGCGGCCCTCCCGCCCCCGTGCGGGGATTAGCACTCAACCCGCGAGAGTGCTAATATTGATCTGTCGGGACTGCCATGGATGGTGTCCCCCAAGTCCAATCCAGGAGAAACAATGACTGCTATGTCCGCATCGTCTGCCCTCGTGCCGGCTGGTCGCTCGGCACTGGCGCTCGGGTTTTCCGGCAGCCTGGGCAACCTTGATGCCTACATTTCCTCGGTCAACCGCCTGCCGATGCTCACGCAGGAGGAAGAGACCGCGTACGCCCGCAAACTGCGTGATGAGGGCGACCTCGCCGCTGCGCAGCAACTGATCATGTCGCACCTGCGACTGGTGGTGTCGATCGCGCGCGGCTACCTTGGCTACGGCCTGCCGCATGCCGACCTGATCCAGGAAGGCAATGTCGGCCTGATGAAGGCCGTCAAGCGCTTCGACCCGGAACAGGGCGTGCGACTGGTGTCGTATGCGATGCACTGGATCAAGGCCGAAATCCACGAATACATCCTGCGCAACTGGCGCATGGTGAAGCTGGCCACGACCAAGGCACAGCGCAAGCTCTTCTTCAACCTGCGCAGCCACAAGACTGGCCTCGATGCGATGTCGCCCGAGCAGGTCGACCAGCTGGCGCAGACGCTGAACGTCAAGCGCGAGGAAGTGATCGAGATGGAGACCCGCCTGTCGGGTCGCGATGTCGCGCTGGAAGCACCGACCGATGACGACGAGGAAAACAAGTTCTCCCCGATCGCCTACCTGTCGTCCGAGCATTCGGAGCCGCTGAAGGTACTCGAGGCGCGTCAGTACGACCGACTGCAATCGGAAGGGCTGGAGCAGGCGCTGTCGCAGCTGGATGCACGCTCGCGCCGCATCGTCGAGGCACGCTGGCTGGCAAACGACGATGGCTCGGGCGCGACCCTGCACGAGCTGGCTGACGAGTTCGGCGTGTCGGCCGAGCGCATTCGCCAGATCGAATCGTCGGCGATGAAAAAAATGAAGGCGGCGCTTGCCGAGTACCAATAAGCCGCGAGCAGCGCCTCGTCCTTCTGCGACAAGCAACAAAAAAGCGTCCCTCGGGACGCTTTTTTTATCGGCTGGCCAACTGCGCGCAGCTTACCCGGTTCAGGCACCGGCGAGAATCAGCTTGATATCTTTCAGCACCGTTTGCGGGCCCTGGCCGCTGCGCACGAACAGACGAATGCGGCCCTGCGGGTCATACACGTAACTGCCGGCCGTATGGTCGACGCTGTAGCCATCGCCTACCTTGTTCTTTACCTTCTGCACGAACAGCTTGTAATCCTTCTGCAGCTTTGCCGTCTGATCGGGCGTGCCGTACAAACCAACGAAACTGGGGTCGAAGGCCGGCACGAAGTCGGCCAGGGCCTGCTGCGTGTCGCGCTCCGGATCGACGGTCACGAATAGCACCTGCAGCTTGTCGCCATCGGCGCCGAGTTCCTTCTTCACGGCGGCCATTTCGGCCAGCGTCGTCGGGCACACATCCGGGCAGTGCGTGAAACCAAAGAACACGACCACTGCCTTGCCTTTGTAGTCGGCCAGCGTGCGCTTCTGCCCGGCATGGTCGATCAGCTCGAAGCCCTGCGCATAGTCGATACCGGTGATATCGGTATTGGTGAAGGCCGCTTTCGGTGTCGGTGGCTTGTTGTCACAGGCGACCAGCGCCATCGAACAAACTAGCGCGCACACCAGCACGCGGATCCAGGACGTCAGCTGCATGCGCATGCCCGTCTCCTTCGGAGTCAGATCAGTAGGGAATGTAGTGATCGATCAGCAGCGCAGCAAACAGCAGCGACAGGTAGATGATCGAATACGCAAAGGTCTTGCGGGCGACGAGGTCGTCATAGTGCTTCCACAGCCGCCAGGCGTACCACAGGAAGATCGCGCCCAGCACCACGGCCGACACGAGGTAAAACAGACCGCTCATGCGCACCGCGAACGGCAGCATGGTGGTGGCAAACAGCGCAATCGTGTACAGCCAGACGTGGAAGCGGGTGAATTCCATGCCGTGCGTGATCGGCAGCATCGGCAGGCCCGACTTCGCATAGTCGTCGCGGCGGTACATGGCCAGCGCCCAGAAATGCGGCGGGGTCCAGATGAAGATGATCAGCACCAGGATCCAGGCTTGCATCGGCACGTCGTTGGCGATCGCCGCCCAGCCCAGCGCCGGCGGCATCGCACCCGACAGGCCACCGATGACGATGTTCTGCGGCGTCGCCGGCTTGAGGATGATGGTGTAGATGACGGCGTAACCGACGAAGGTGGCGAAAGTCAGCCACATGGTCAGCGGATTGACCAGCGTGTACAGCACCCACATGCCGATGCCGCCGATGATGCCGGAGAACACCAGCGTTTGCGGCACGGTGATCTCGCCGGCCGCCATCGGACGGCGCGCGGTGCGCGCCATGCGCGCATCGATCTCGCGCTCGACCAGGCAGTTGACCGCGAAGGCAGCACCGGCCAGCAGCCAGATGCCAACGGTGGCGGCGATCAGCACGCGCCAGTCAGGCAGGCCGGGCACGGCGAGGAACATGCCGATCACGGCGCAGAACACCGCCAGCTGCGTGACACGCGGCTTGGTCAGCGCCCAGTATTGGGCGATGCGATTGGGCTGTGCGGTGAGGGTCGTCATGGATGAAACTGGAAATTTCAGGCGGGAGACAGCGTGGTCCGGGAGGCGGCGCCTGTGCTCGCCGGATGCAAAGAGAGGCGGTAGTTTAGCATGACGAGCAACAGCACCGAGAGCGCCGCGCCGGCGTTATGCAGCACCGCCAGCAGCAGTGGCCAGTCGAAAGCGACGGTCGCGATGCCGGAACAGAACTGCAGCAAGATCAGCGCAAGCAGCAGGCGACCCAGTTTCTGGGCGCCCTCGATGGCCAGCGCGCGCCATGCGGTCCAGCCGACCACGGCCAGCACCACGAACGCAAAGCAGCGGTGCACCCAGTGCACGGCCACCAGCGCTTCAAACGGCAGGTAATCGCCACCCGCAGTCATCCCGAGGTGGCGCCACAGCGTGAAGCCGTGCGTGAAGTCCATCGCAGGCATCAGTTCGCCACGGCACAGCGGGAAGCTGCCACAGGCCAGCGCCGCATAGTTGGTGCTGACCCAGCCACCGAGCGCGATTTGCACGAAGGCGACGCCGAGCGCAATGGCGGCCGGCAGGCGCAGGCGGGCCGCAGCGGCACCAACTAAGGGCGCTTCGCTTTGCCGCATCGCATGCCAGACCAGCAAGCCCAGCAGCGACATGCCGAGCAGCAGGTGGATGGTGACGATGACAGGCTGCAGCTTGAGCGTAACAGTCCACGCGCCGAAGGCACCCTGCACGCAGACGAAAAACAGCAGCAGGGCCGGCAGCTGCGGCGCATGGCGCGGCAGGCGCTCGCGCCTCCACAGGCGCACCGAGGCCACCAGCGTAACGATGATCAGCAGGCCGACCGCCATCGCCAGATAGCGGTGGATCATTTCTATCCATGCCTTGAAGACCGTCACCGGGCCGCTCGGCATCGCCGCTTCGGCCGCGCTGATGTCTTCGTGCGCCAGGAAGGGATTTGCTTCGCCATAGCAGCCGGGCCAGTCGGGGCAGCCGAGGCCGGAATCGGTCAGGCGCGTGAAGGCGCCGAATACGATCAGGTCGAAGGTGAAGAACACCATCACCCACGCCAACTTGCGATAGCGATCGGTGCCGCGCGACAGGTAGACGATGGTCAGTGGCACGGTGGCCACCAGCAGCGCCTTGATTGCAAGGAAGAGCAGCATATCAGCCTATGCTTGAAGCCTTCAGCAGCTTGATGATGTCTTTCTTGATCCTGTTGGCGTCCGGGTCTTTCGGCCAACGCATCATCAGGTTGCCAAGCGGGTCGATCATGTAGAGGTGATCGGCGACATTGCCGCCTTCCGGCACCGGCAGCCAGGCGGTCAGTTTCTTCGCATCGACGCGCAGCACGCGGGTGCCGTCATATTCCTTGAGCAGTTCGGTCGAGATCGGCTGGTCGTCGAGCACCAGCCAGATGCGTTCGACCCGCTCCATTTCCTTGCCCTGCGCGGTGCGCAGCTGGCGCTGCCAGTACAGCTTCTCGGTGCATGGCTTGGCGCACGCGGCGACATCGGCCTGCAGCATCAGCCACTTGCCGGCGTAGTCTTTCAGCGAGGCGGGCTTGCCGTCGAGCGTGGTGGCGCCAAGGTCGGGGATGGCGTACTGGCGCGGGTCGATCAGCTCGCCGTAGTTGGTGCGCGACTGCGGCTTGATCACGTAGTAGGTGAAGTAGGACAGCAGCACCGGCGATGCGCACACAAGGATCACCAGGAACAGCGTCCAGTTGGTACGGCGCTTCACCTCGGCCGGTGCCGGTGCCTGGGCCGATACGGCAGACGGGTTGGCGTTGTCAGGCTTGTTCATGTCGTTTGCGTGCACTTCGAATTCCCGTGATCAGGTAAAACAGGAAAGCGGCCGCGGCCAGCGCATACCACTGGAACGCATAACCGCGATGTTTGTCGACACCGGCCGACGGTGCCGGCCAGTCGCGCACGAGACCGTCGTGCGTGTCGTTGAGCTGCTCGATTATAAAAGCCTGCACGTGCAGGCCGCTGGCGGCCGCAAAGCTGGCCGGATCGATGTTCTGCAGGAAAGCGCCGGGCTTGACGGCCGATGCATCGCCGAGCTGCATCACACGCGTCGCATGGCTGCGCACACTGCCTTCGATATGCTGGCGGCCCTGGGGCACCGGCACCTCTGGCACGCGGGTGCGATCGACCGGATCACGCGGGAACCAGCCGCGCGCAACCAGAACGACATCGCCGCTGCCGGCAATGCGGAATGGCATCAACAGGTAGAAACCGGACTGCGCACCGTGCGGGCGATTCTCGAGGTACAGCGGCCAGTCGGCCATGAACTCACCGTCGGCCACCACGCGACGAAATTCTTCGGGTTGCTGGCCGGGCTGGATGCTGGCCGCGTCCAGCGGCGCGTGCTGGCCGCGCGCGATGATGGCTTGCTCGATCGCCAGCTTTTCTTCGGCACGGCGGGTCTGCCAGTTGCCCAGGGAGATAGCCGTGGTGATCACCAGCGCCATCGCAATCAGGGGTATCCAGCGCAGTCGTAAGGGGCGTCGCATCGCAGGCATTACAATCGAGGGTATTCGTTCAATCCGCTGCAATCATTGCTGAATCAATTGCTGCACATTTGCCGGCGCTGCCGGCCTTGGAAATCCAGATGAAAATCTTTGTCGCCATCGCCTTCATCCTCATCATCGGCAGCCTGGGCTCGGCGCTCGTGTTCCTGATGCGTGACAAGGGCCGCAGCAATCGTACCGTGCATGCACTGGCGCTGCGCGTCGGCTTCTCGGTGGCGCTGTTCATCATGCTGCTGATCATGAACCGCATGGGCCTGATACAGCCGACCGGGATTATGTATTAAATCCCGGCTGTCGGCTCGGCAGCCCACCCGCAGGCCAGCGCAGGGCTGTCGTCCAGGGTGATGATCGCTGGTCATCCCAGCAACGTTCGCCGCCCCATGAAAAAAGCCGCACCGAGGTGCGGCTTTTTCTTTCGCAGGTACTGATTACATCCAGTACACGACAACGTACAGGCCGAGCCAGACGACGTCGACGAAGTGCCAGTACCATGCAGCGCCTTCGAAGGCGAAGTGATGCTCAGGCGTGAAGTGGCCCTTCATCAGGCGATACAGCACGACGGCCAGCATGATGCCGCCCATGGTCACGTGGAAGCCATGGAAGCCGGTCAGCATGAAGAAGGTCGAACCGTAGATGCCCGAGGTCAGCTTCAGGTTCAGTTCGCTGTAAGCGTGCATGTATTCATAAGCCTGGAAGCCCATGAAGACTGCGCCCAGCAGCACGGTAGCAGCCAGCCAGAACGCGGCTTTGGCACGCTCGTTGGCGCGCAGAGCGTGGTGCGAAATGGTCAGGGTCACGCCCGAGGTCAGCAGCAGTGCGGTGTTGATGGTCGGGATCGGGAACGGGCCCATGGTCTCGAACTTCTCGACGGTACCTGCCGGGCCGACGTTGCCCCAGACGCCAGCGAAGTCAGGCCACAGCAGCTTGTGGTCCAGATCGGCCAGCCACGGCATCGTGATCGCACGTGCGTAGAACAGTGCGCCGAAGAATGCGCCGAAGAACATCACTTCGGAGAAGATGAACCAGCTCATGCTCCAGCGATACGAGGTATCGATGCGGGCGTTGTACAGGCCGCCTTCGGATTCAGCGATTGCGTCGCCGAACCAGTTGTACAGCACGAACAGCGCGGCGATGATGCCGACGATGTTCAGGGTCTTGCCCCAGGCGAGGCCATTCACCCAGCCAGATGCACCGATCATGGTGATCAGCAGGGCCGTGCCCATCAGGACCGGCCAGCGCGAGGGACCGGGAACGAAATAATAGGGCGCGTGGCCTTGTTGAGTACTCATCTACTTCCCCTGATTAAAGATTATCCAGCTACTACCAACTTCACAATCATTAACAGACTGATCACGAAGATCACCGCGGCGAGGACGCCGGCGATGGCCACGTGCAGCGGATTGAGCTTTTGCGTGTCTTCTTCATACGCGCTGTTCTTGCGCACACCGAAGAAAGACCACAGCACTGCCTTCACCGTCTGGCCAAACGACATTTGTCGCTGGACTGCCTGTTTCAAATCATCCATGACGCGCTCCTAGCTACCCTTTTTCGCACCGACTTCAAAGAATGTGTAGGACAAGGTAATCGTCTTCACATTCGTCGGCAGTGCCGGATCGACGAAGAAGCTGACCGGCATCTGCCGCGCCTCGTTCGCGCCGAGGGTTTGCTGCTTGAAGCAGAAGCACTCCAGTTTCTTGAAGTACTGCGCCGCCTCTTGCGGGGCATAGCTCGGGATCGCTTGCGCTTCCATTGCCCTGCCCTGCGAGTTAACCACTTCGTAGATCACCTGCGCCATTTCGCCCGGGTGCACCTGCAGGCTTGCGACTGCAGGCTTGAACCGCCAGGGACCGGTGGTGTTCGCATCGAACTCCACGGTGATGGTCCGGCTGGTGTCCACCTGGGTGTTGGCCGTCTTGTTGTTCAGCGTTTCCTGAACGGCCAGCACATTGATGCCGGTGAGCTCACAAATCTTTTTGTACAGCGGTACCAGCGAATAACCAAAACCAAACATCAGCACGGCGATCAGCAACAACTTGCCGAGCATGCGGGTGTTCTTGCGTCCGCGGCGCCCTGGTTGCTGGCGCGCGTCCTGTGCGTCGCTCATCCCGACCTCAGTTGAACAGCGCGTGCTTGACGATCACGCCGAGGAAGAAGACTACGGCAACGGACAAGAGGATCAGCGCAGTGCGCAGGTTCCCGGGCTTTTTCTGGTCAGACATTGGTACCTTGCTCCGCCGGCGGCCGTAGCCGCCGGCTTGGGGTTACATCAGTTCCTGAATCGCTTCAGATACTTCCGATTACTTCACGACCGGCGGGGTCTCGAAGGTGTGGAACGGTGCCGGGCTCGGCACGGTCCATTCGAGGCCTTCCGCGCCATCCCACGGCTTGTCCGCAGCCTTCTGGCCACCGCGGATTGCCGGCAGCACGACGAAGAACAGGAAGTACACCTGCGACAGGCCGAAGCCGAATGCGCCGATGGTCGCAATCATGTTGAAGTCGGTGAACTGGGCTGCGTAGTCAGCGTAACGACGCGGCATGCCCGCCAGACCCAGGAAGTGCATCGGGAAGAAGGTCACGTTGAACGAGATCATCGAGATCCAGAAGTGGATCTTGCCGCGGGTCTCGTTGTACATGAAGCCGGTCCACTTCGGGCCCCAGTAGTAGAAGCCTGCGAACAGCGCGAACAGCGAGCCTGCCACCAGCACGTAGTGGAAGTGCGCCACGACGTAGTAGGTGTCCTGCAGCTGGATGTCGACCGGGGTGATCGCACAGATCAGGCCAGTGAAGCCGCCCATGGTGAACACGAAGATGAAGCCGACAGCCCACAGCATCGGGGACTCGAAGGTCATCGAACCTTGCCACATCGTAGCGATCCAGTTGAACACTTTCACGCCGGTCGGCACTGCGATCAGCATGGTTGCGTACATGAAGAACAGCTGCGAGGTCACCGGCATACCGGTGGCGAACATGTGGTGCGCCCAGACGATGAACGACAGGATCGCGATCGACGCGGTGGCGTACACCATCGATGCATAGCCAAACAGCGGCTTGCGAGCGAAGGCGGGGATGATCTGCGACACGATACCGAAGGCCGGCAGAATCATGATGTACACCTCGGGGTGACCGAAGAACCAGAAGATATGCTGGTACATGACCGGGTCACCGCCGCCGGCGGCGTTGAAGAACGAGGTACCGAAGTGACGGTCAGTCAGGGTCATGGTGATCGCACCTGCCAGCACCGGCATCACGGCGATCAGCAGGTAGGCGGTGATCAGCCAGGTCCAGCAGAACATCGGCATCTTCATCAGCGTCATGCCGGGAGCGCGCATGTTCAGGATGGTGGTGACGATGTTGATCGAGCCCATGATCGACGACGCGCCCATGATGTGCATCGCGAAGATACCCATGTCCATGCCGATGCCCATCTGGGTCGACAGCGGCGCATACAGGGTCCAGCCGGCAGCGGTCGCGCCGCCCGGCACCAGGAACGAACCTGCGAGCAGGATCGCAGCCGGCGGCAGCAGCCAGAACGAGAAGTTGTTCATGCGCGCGAACGCCATGTCGGATGCGCCGATTTGCAGCGGGATCATCCAGTTGGCGAAGCCGACGAAGGCCGGCATGATCGCGCCGAACACCATGATCAGGCCGTGCATGGTGGTCAGCTGGTTGAAGAACTCCGGCTGGAACAGTTGCAGGCCCGGCTTGAACAGTTCGGAACGGATGCCGAGAGCCAGCACGCCGCCCATCAACAGCATGACGAACGAGAACCACAGGTACAGGGTACCGATGTCTTTGTGGTTGGTCGCAAACAACCAGCGCTGCCAGCCGTGCGGGTGGTGGTCGTCATGCGCGTGGTCGGCGCCGTGACCGTGTGCGTGATCAAGGGTAGTGCTCATGTGTTTCTCCTGATTTCTCGATTACTTGCGCGCAGCCAGGACTTCGGCAGGTTGAACGATATTGTCTTCCGGCTTGTTGCCAAACGAATTGCGGGTGTAGGTGATCACGGCCGCGATTTCGGTGTCCGACAGCGTGGCCTTCCAGGCCGGCATGCCGTTCTTGCCGTTCAGCAGGATGCCGATCTGGCCATCCTGTGCGCCGTTCACCATTGGCGAACCGGCCAGTGCCGGGAATGCACCCGGAACGCCTGCGCCGTTGGCCTGATGGCAGGCCACGCAGTTCGCCGCATAGACTTTTTCGCCGCGGGCAGCCAGTTCGGTGGCGGTCCAGACCTTGTTCGGGTCTTCAGCCGTGGCGGCCATGTTCTTCTTCTGCTCGCCGACCCACTTCGCGTAGTCCTGCTCAGACACGACGTTGACGACGATCGGCATGAACGCGTGCTCTTTGCCGCACAGCTCGTAGCAGTTGCCGCGGTAGACGCCGACTTTCTCTGCCTTGAACCAGGTGTCACGGACGAAGCCCGGGATCGCATCCTGCTTCACGCCGAAGGCCGGCACACCCCATGCGTGGATCACGTCATTGGCGGTGGTGACGATACGAACCTTCTTGTTGACCGGCACGACCAGTGCGTTGTCGACTTCGAGCAGGTAGTTCTCGCCCTTGGCGCCGGCTTCGTGGATCTGGTCACGCGGGGTGGACAGGGCCGACAGGAAGGAGATGCCTTCGCCTTCGCCCTTGATGTAGTCATAGCCCCACTTCCACTGCATGCCGGTCGCCTTGATGGTGATGTCGGCGTTCGACGTATCTTTCATGGCGACCACGGTCTTGGTGGCCGGCAGGGCCATCAGCACGACGATCAGGAACGGAACGATGGTCCACGCGATCTCGACGGCGGTGCTTTCGTGGAAAGTCGCGGCCTTGTAGCCCAGCGACTTGCGGTGCTTGAGGATGGAATAGAACATCACGCCGAAGACAGCGACGAAGATCGCGACGCAAATCACGATCATCCAGATGTGCAGTTGGTAAATGTCGGCAGCAATGGCGGTCACCGGAGCCTGGAAGTTCAGCTGGTGTACAGCCGGACCGCCGACCATGTCATTGACTGCAAACGACGAACCGGCAACCAGCAGGCCGGCGGCAGCCATCAACGAGTGGAAGAGGCGCTTCGCGTAGTTCATATTTTCCTCAAATGCCTGATTGAAATCTGTTTAGTTGGTCCAACTTACTGCCGGCACGGTAGCCGATCAGTTCATTCTTGAGTTCATGCGCAAATTCCCGCCGCTTCTTGTCGGTCAGGTATCTGCCCACTTCAACCCGGTCGCCATCAGCCTCGAGCCTGATCAGGCCATGCCTGAGTTCGGGCAACTCGACGCGGGTCAGCAGCGGGTTCATCCAGTACCGGCTCACTTTCTCAGCCTGCACCAGCTGCACCACCAGACCCTCATCGCTGAGGGCGATCAACTCGCGATCGGTCGCGTGACGTCCGAAGTACAAAAAGGCGATGGCCACAGCCGTCATCTCCAGTACTGCAAACACCATCACGAGCCAGGCACCGTGCACCACGAAGTAGCTGGCTACGAGGAACGAAGCCACGCACAACGCCATGTACGCCTTGGCCAGTTGGCGAGGCGAAATCGAGCAATTTTTCTTGGAAATCCACTCACGCGTCGCCATCAGACAACACTCTGTTCGAATATTGTTCAGCAGTTCACGGGCACAAAGCCCGCGGAGTATAAGCCAAAAGGCTGAACCAAGCCAAGCGGAAACCCTGAGAAATCAAGGACGATGGCCGGTTTCACGCACGAGCCGGTCGGTTTTTGCGTGTGACGGTCAGTTTCGTTTCAAATCGAGACGGATGATGGCTTCGCCGGCTGCCGTAGTGCGTGCCTGCGGCTTGAATGCATGGCCGTAAATGACCTCGATCGTCAAATTCAGCTTGCCGTCCGGTCCGCGCATTGCCATTAAGTCATCGAGCATGCGCTGCCATGCACCGCGTCCATGCAAGCCTTTGCCTCGGCTGGCCAGCGGGTTGCCGCCGAACGCGCGCACATCGGCGAGTAATTTATCCGTTGCCGAAAAAGTAATGTTCAGCTTTTCCATGTCCATCACCGGCGTTGCAAAACCGGCGGCCACCAGCATGTCGCCATAGTCATGCAGGTCAACGAAGGGCAGTACATGCCGGTCTCCTGCATCGCTGGTACCGGCGGCAGCGGCAAATGCCTCGCGCAGTTCGCGGAAAGTGTCGGGACCAAAGCAGCTGAACATCAGCAAGCCATCGGTGCGCAATACACGTGCCCATTCGCGGATCACGGCATGCGGCTGCGGATGCCAGTGCAGCGCAAGGTTGGACCACAGCAGGTCAATGGTGGCCGGCGGCAGCGGCAGCCGGCCGAAATCGGCGCAAGCCAGCGTGGCGCCCTGCATCGCACCGGCGCGCGGCGCAAACAGCCGGGCCAGCACCCGCTGCATGCCCGACGCCGATTGCGCGCCGGCACGACGTGCCTGCGCCAGCATTGCCGAGGAGGCATCGACGCCCATTCGTTGCGCCTGCGGGAAGGCCTGGTGCAGGCCGAGCAAGTCATCGCCTTCGCCACAGCCAGCATCGAGGATGCGCGCCGGCTGCGTCTTGATCAGCGCGAGGCGCTCGAACATGCGGCCGGCAATCTCACGGCGCAGGAATTGTGACTCGGCCACCTGCGCCGGCTGCGCAAACAGGCGACGCACGCGCGCGACGGAAATGGGCGCAATCTGTTGCGAAGTCGGGTTGTCGTCAGGTGGCAATGACATGCGGGCGCGCACGCGCAAGCGCGGTGGAAGAATCGAGAAAAATTCTGAAACAAGCGCACGCAGTTTACCGCAGCCATGACATGCCACGCCTGTCCGTCCGCTTCCTGTTACGCACATTGACAGACCGGCTGCTACCCGGTTGCTGCGCGCTGTGCGGCGGCAACGGCCCGGGACCGATCTGCGCCTTGTGCTGTCGAACCCTGATGCCGGCAGCGGTGTTGCGCTGCGAGCGATGCGCGATTCGCTTGCCGCAAACTGCAGAGAGCAGCCACAGCCGCTGCAGAAGCAAGGATGGTAGCGGCGCGACATGGACAGCACCCGTGAACTGCGCGGCGTGCGCCCATGACTCACCGGCATTCGATCGCACGCTAGTCCTGACCGATTACGCGCCGCCGCTCGACCGTCTGCTGCAAGACCTGAAGTTCCGCGCACATTTGCCACTTGCTGCAGCAGTCGGCGACTTGCTGGCACACGCAGCGCAGCAGCAACTGACTTACCCGCCGCATCCGGATGCGCCCGAGATCATGCTGCTGCCTGTCCCACTGTCCCGCGAGCGGCTGGCCGAGCGCGGCTTCAACCAGGCGCAGGAAATCGCGCGCCCGCTGGCCCGGATGCTGCAACTGAAGATCGCCACCGACATCTGCGCCCGCATCCGGCATACCGAAGCGCAGGCTTCACTGCCGGCGAGCGAACGGCAGGTTAATATGCGCGGCGCGTTCGCCGTGTTACAGCGGCAGGCCGTCGCCGGCAAAGCCTTTTGGGTGATCGACGACGTGATGACCACCGGCCATACCCTGGCCGCATTGGCCGCCTGCCTCAAGCGCCACGGCGCTGCGCATGTCACCAACCTCGTGATCGCCCGTACGCCGGCGCGCTGAAGCGCGCGGCACTGCGGGCCGGAGCTTCCCGTGTTTCATGTCGTCCTCGTCGAACCCGAGATACCGCCCAATACCGGCAATGTGATCCGGCTATGCGCTAATACCGGCGCGCAGTTACATCTGGTGGAGCCGCTCGGCTTTCCGCTCGATGATGCGCGCATGCGCCGCGCCGGCCTCGACTATCACGAGTTTGCCCGCATGCGGGTGCACAAGGACTGGGAAGCGTTCATTGCCGACAGCCGGCCCGACCCGCAGCGCATCTTCATCTTCACCACGCATGGCTCGAGCCTGTTTTCGTCGCTGCAGTTCCAGCCGGGCGATGTATTCGTGTTCGGCGCCGAAACGCGTGGACTGGCGCCGGCCTTCCGCGACAGCTTTCCGCTGGCGCAGCGCATACGCCTGCCGATGCAACCGGGCAATCGCAGCCTGAACCTGTCGAATGCGGTTGCCGTGACGGTATTCGAAGCATGGCGCCAGCACGGCTACGCCGGCGGCAGCTGAACCTGCGGCCTCGCCCCATGGCGCAGCATCGCCCTATAATTTGCCCCACCGATCGGCATGCGCCGAGCACTGCTTCACGCGCATGCCGCCCACACACTATCCACGTCTTTCCGGAGTTCCCATGAAACTGCGCTTCGCCCTCTCTGCCGCTTTCTCACTGTCGCTGGCTTTGGCCGCCGGCTTCGCGCACGCACAAGCCAAGGTCGATGGCGCGTTCGCGCGCGCCACCGTCGGCAAGCAGGCCAATGGCGCGGCTTACCTGCAGCTGTCGTCCAAGGGCGATGACACGCTGATCTCGGCCAGCGCCCCGGTGGCGGCGAAGGTCGAGATTCACACGATGAGCATGGAAGGCGACGTGATGAAGATGCGCTCGCTCGACAAGCTCGACATCAAGGGCGGCGAAAAAGTGAACATGCAACCCGGCTCGGGCGTGCACGTGATGCTGATGGGGTTGAAGCAGCCGCTGAAGGCGGGTGACAGCTTCCCGCTGACGCTGAACTTCCGCAAGGCGGGCAAGGTGACGGTCGACGTGACGGTGAAAGAGATCGCGATGCCGGCCAAGGGCGGCGACATGCATCACGACAGCCACGAACACCATCATCACGACTGACAGCGCAACTGAAAGCGCGACTCTGAGCGCGACTCAAAGCGCGACTGGCAGCGTGGCTACCAGCGCGCCAGCATGACGCGCTGCCCGACAGGCTTAGCGGCGCGCGTCGTAGTGGCGGTAGATGCTGCGCTGGCCGTCGTCGCTGAACAGCACGACATCGAAGGCATCGCGTAGCGTGCCGCCGGTTTCCATGCCCGGGCTGCCGACCGGCATGCCCGGCACCGCCAGCCCCCGCGCCTGCGGTTTTTCGGCCAGCAGACGCTTGATCTCGGACGCCGGCACATGGCCCTCCAGCGCATAGCCATCGATGACGCCGGTGTGGCAGGACCCCAGTTCTTTGGGCACACCGTAGCGTGCGCGGTAGGGCGCCGTATTCGGCACATCATTGGCGACCACCGCAAAACCGTTGGCCTCCAGGTGCGCTACCCATTCATGGCAACAACCGCAGGTCGGCGTCTTGTAGACGGTGATCTGCGGTTTGCGCTCGGCTTGCGCAAACAGGGGTGTCAGCAGCGCGAGGCTCGCGCCTTTCAGTACGGTACGTCGTTTCATGTCGGGCTTCCTTGCATCAGTCACTGCAGCGGCGAATTGTCGCGGCCAGCAGGCTGGTGGAAGTGTAGTGCACAAAGGCGAGTGCTGCAGCCCGCCCCCCTTGCGCAATGACGGCCCGGCCCTCACGCGTTGCGGCCACATCGTAATCGCCGCCCTTCACATACAGATCCGGCCGTACAACCTCGACGATGGCCAACGCATCGTCGCCGTCGAAACAGGTGATGAGGTCGGTCGAGGCCAGCGCCGCCAGCAGCGCCATGCGGTCCTCGCAATGATTGAACGGACGCCCGGATCCTTTGCGCAGCCGACGCACTGACGCATCATCATTCACCGCCACCAGCAGCGAAGCACCCAGCGCGCGCGCTTGTGCAAGCCCGGTCACGTGACCGCGATGCAGCAGGTCGAACACACCATTGGTCATCACCAGCGGACGCGGCAACAGACGGGCGCGTGCCGGCAGCACCGCAGGCGCACACAGCTTGTATTCGAAATCAGGGGGAGGGAGCTGGCTCATCACGCGTTCCGGGGCAAGCCCGGAACGCGCTGACAGGCAGCGAAAGAAGCTCTGCGCCGCAGCGGCGCCTTCGATCAGGCGGCCGGCGCGAGGCGGGCTGCGGCTTCCTTGCGGTAGCGGTTCAGGTCTTGCACGGTCTCGAAGCTACGCTCGAACAGCAGCGACAGGTTGTGCAGGATACGGTCGACGACTTTCTTTTCCCATTCGCCGTCAAAGCGGATCTGCTTGTCCAGCCAGGCTTCGAGCCAGTCCGGGTCAGGCAGGCGGCTTTGCACGGTGTCATTCGGGAACAGCGACTGGTTCACGTGCAGGTTGGTCGGGTGCAGCGGCTTCTCGGTACGACGCGCAGACGCCATCAGCACGCCGATTTTCGCAAATGCGGCACGCGCCACATCGCCGGCCTCGCCCAGTGCTTTTTTCATGTAGCGCAGGTAAGCGCCACCATGACGGGCCTCATCCTGGCTGATGGTCTTGTAGATGTGCTTGATCACCGGCTCCGTATGCCATTCAGCGGCGCAGCGGTACCAGTGATTCAAGCGCACCTCGCCGCAGAAATGCAGCATCAGCGTCTCGAGCGGCGGCGCGGGGTCGAATTCGAAGCGCACGTTGTGCAGCTCTTCTTCGGTCGGCACCATGTCCGGACGGAAGCGGCGCAAGTATTCCATCAGCACCAGCGCATGCTTTTGCTCTTCGAAGAACCAGACCGACATGAATGCGCAGAAATCGCTGTCATGGCGGTTATCGCGCAAAAACATCTCGGTCGCCGGCAGCGCAGCCCATTCGGTGATCGCATTCATCTTGATCGTACGGGCTTGCTCATCGGTGAGCAGGGAAGCATCGAACTGGTCCCATGGAATGTCTTTCTCCATATTCCAGCGGACTTGTTCGAGCGAGCGGAAGAGTTCAGGGAACAGCATGGTCGTCTTTGGCATTTTTGCAGTGCAGCGATTTTACCAACAAAGCGTGACAGTTCGATTGCCGGGTAAGCAGATCGTTTAGGCTTTCTTTCAAACTTGCCATGAGGCAGTTTTTGCGGCGCGCCATCACAGCGCCTCCAGATTTTCCAACATGGCCGCCGCTTGCGCGCGGATTCCCTGGCGTTCTTCGGCTGACAGTTTTTGCAGGTTCTTCGCCATCAAGGCTGTACGCGGGTTGGCCGACAAGGCTTGTTCATGTTTGTCGATGAAATGCCAGTACAGCGTGGTAAACGGACAGGCACCCTCGCCATGTCGGCGCGCGGGATCGTAACGGCAGCCGCTGCAGTAATTGCTCTGGCGCTGAATGTAGGCGCCGCTGGCTATGTAGGGCTTGCTGGTGAAGCGCGCCCCGCACGCATGCAAGGCCATGCCCGCGGTGTTGGGCAACTCCACCCATTCGATCGCATCGACATAGATCGCCAGGTACCAGTCGCACACCTGTTGCGGTGACAGCTCGGCCAGGGTCGCAAAATTCCCGGTCACCATCAGCCGCTGGATATGGTGCGCATAGCCGAGTTGCAGCGTCTGCTTCAGGCTATCGCGCACACAGGCCATGCCGGTGTCGCCGCTCCAGAACCAGTCTGGCAAGTCGCGCTGGTGGTCATAGTGGTTGGCCGCCTTCATGCCGGGCATATCCAGCCAGTAGACGCCGCGTATGAACTCGCGCCAGCCGAGGATCTGGCGGATGAAACCTTCGGCACCCTCCAGCGGCACGTGGCCGGCGCGATACGCCTGTTCGGCGGCGGCGACGACTTCGCGCGGATCGAGCAGGTGCAGGTTCAGCGCAACCGACAGCAATGAATGCCAGCCGGTCGGGGTGTCGGTCCACATCGCATCCTGATAGGTGCCGAAGTTGACCAACCGGGTGTCGATGAAGATGGTCAGCGCCTGCAAGGCTTGCTCGCGGGTGACGGGCCAGCAGAATTTTGCGAGTGAACCGGGATGCTCGGGGAAGTGGCGCTCGACCAGGGCCATCACGTCGCGCGTGATCGCATCCGGCTCGAAATGTGCGGGGGGCGGTATCAGCCCGGGGCCTGTACGTTTGGGCCAGGCGCTGCGATTGTCAGCATCGAAATTCCACGCACCGCCGACCGGCTCTGCACCCGCCATCAATACCCGGTACTGCTTGCGCATGACGCGATAGAAGAACTCCATGCGCAATTCCTTCTTGCCGCGCGCCCAGTCGGCAAAGGCCTGCCGGCTGCACATGAAGTGCGTGTCATCGACCCACTGCAAGGGAACGCCGGCTTCGCGGCAGACCTCGTCGATCAGCTGCTGCATGCGCAGCTCGCCGGCTTCGAGGACTTTGAGCTGCTGCGGCTGGTGCCGCGCCAGTGCTGTGCGCAGGCGCGATCCGAAGTCCGGCCCGGGCGCCTTGTCATCGAGTGCCACGTAGTCGATCGGCCAGCCACGGCCGGCAATCGCATCAGCGAAATGGCGCATGGCGGACAGGAATAGCGCAATGCGCGCCTTGTGCGACCAGACCACGGTTGCCTCGCCCGCCGCTTCGATCATCAGCACCCGGTCTTGCGCCGGATCAAAGCCGGCCAGCGCCGGACTGCTCGGATCCAGCTGGTCGCCCAACACCAGAATCAGCGTACGCATGCCTGAAATGCTTTCATATTAGAAACGAAATGGACCGAAAAGCCGCGAAAACGCTGGGATTTGCGCCGGTTGAATGGCTGCCAGGCAAATAACTGTAACGACAGCATTGATTCACTACACAAATTCCACGACTAGGATAAAATGACTGAACAGTTCAATTTTAAACCTTATGGTATTCCGGCGATGAAGACTCTCAAGACAGCATCCCTGAAGCACCCCCTCGGTTTGATGGCAGGCGCCCTGATGCTGGGAACGCTGCTGGCACTGTTGGCCTTGCTGGCGTTCGCGCCGCGCCCGGCGCAGGCGGCTGAATGTGCGCCGCTGCTGAACCACCAGTTCAAGCGCTTGCAGGACGAATCGCTGCAAAACCTCTGCCAGTACAGCGGCAAGGTGGCGCTGGTAGTGAACACGGCCAGCTACTGCGGCTTCACCTCGCAGTACGAAGGGCTGGAAAAGCTGTACGCGAAGTACAAGGACAAAGGCCTGGTGGTGCTCGGCTTCCCGTCCAATGATTTCAGTCAGGAGCCGGACGACAATAAGAAGATCGCCGACTTTTGCTACAACACCTACGGCGTGAAATTCCCGATGTTTTCGAAAACCTCGGTGAAGGGCAAGGAAGCCAACCCGCTGTTCGCCGCCATGGTGAAGGCCGGCGCCAAGGAGCCGGGCTGGAATTTCTACAAGTACCTGATCGATCGCGAAGGCAAGCTGGTCGGCAGCTACAACAGCATGACCCGGCCTGACGACAAGGCCTTTGTGGCGGCGCTCGAGAAGGCGCTGGCTGCACCTTAAGTTTTTCGCTGTGATGCCTCCCGGTCCCCTGGCCGGTGGCATGTCGGGGCGATCTTCCCCCAACCCGTATTTTCGTCCGACGGGCATCGCAGCTTTTTTATTCCAACCGCGGGCTCAGGCCCTGGGGACAAAGCATGAAGATTGCAGTCATCGGCGCCGGTATCTCGGGCCTGTCCTCGGCGTGGCAACTGTCACGCGCCGGCCATGAGGTGTCGCTGTATGAAGCGGGCGCCTATTTCGGCGGCCACACCAACACCGTGGATATCGACGTCGAAGGACAACGCTTCGGCGTCGACACGGGCTTCCTGGTCTTCAACCACCGCACCTACCCGAACCTGGTGCGCCTGTTCGACGAACTCAAGGTCGATACCACCGCCAGCGACATGTCGTTCGCGGTCAAGATGCCGATTCCGTCCAGGAGCGGCACGCGCATGCTGGAGTGGGCCGGCGCCAACCTCGACACCGTCTTCGCGCAAAGGCGCAACCTGCTCGATGCGCGCTTCCTGCGCATGCTGAAAGACATCCTGCGCTTCAACCGCCAGACCACGCAACTGGCGCAAGTGCCAGGCGCGATGGACGAGATACCGCTGGGCGATTTCCTCGACCAGCATGGCTACAGCGCCGAATTCCGCGACTGGTACCTGCTGCCGATGGCAGGCTGCATCTGGTCCTGCCCCACGGCGCAGATGCTGGCCTTCCCGCTCGCGACCTTCGTGCGCTTCTGCCACAACCATGGCCTGATCCAGGTGAACGACCGCCCGCAGTGGCACACCGTCACCGGCGGCGCGCGCCACTATGTGCAAAAAATGCTGCCCGCCATCGCGCACAAGTTCCTGCGCACCCCGGTCCATGGCATCACTCGCATCGCAGCCGGATTGCTGCAGCAGGTGCGCGTCGATTCCGCAATGGGCACGCGCCTGTATGACCATGTGGTGCTGGCCACCCACAGCGACCAGACGCTGGCCATGCTGCAGGACGCGAGCGCCGAAGAGCGCAAGCTGCTGGGCGCGATTGGCTACCAGCCCAACCATGCGGTGCTGCATACCGACGCCCGCTGCCTGCCAGAACGCCGCAAGGCCTGGTCGGCATGGAATTACGAAAGCGCCGGCGCATCCGGCGGCGAAGCGCGCGTCTGCGTGCACTACCTGCTGAACATGCTGCAGCCTTTGCCGGTGAAGACGCCGGTGATCGTGTCGCTCAATCCCATCCACGAGATCGACCCCGACAAGGTGCTGGCCCGCTTCGACTATGCGCACCCGATCTTCGATGGCCCGGCAATCGCGGCACAGCGCGCGCTGGTCGACATCCAGGGCATGAACAACACCTGGTTCGCCGGCGCATGGACAGGCTACGGCTTCCATGAAGATGGCTTGAAATCCGGCTTGTCGGTGGCCGCCGCCATTGGCGCGCTTCCGCAGCAGATGCCGCTGCCCGGCCGCATGGCAGCGTGACCGGCACGACCAAGATTCACCACGCACGCAGGGCAAGCAAGGCAGACAAGGCACACAAGGCAGGAACGATGCACACACTCGCGAAACAGCCGTTGATCAGCATGGGACAGGTGCGCCACAGCCGCCTGCGTCCGGCCGCCAACAGCTTCCGCTATGGCGTCTACACGCTGATGCTGCCGCTGCGCACGCTGGGCACAGCGCCGCTGCCGACCCGGTTGTGCTCGCGCAATCGCTTCAACCTGCTGTCCTTCCATGATGCCGACCATGGCGACGGCCGCACGCCGCTGCTGGACTGGGTGGGCGGACTGCTGGCATCGGAAGGCATCAGCGATGCCGATGGCGAAATCTGGCTGCAGACTTTCCCGCGCGTGCTGGGCTATGTATTCAACCCGGTGTCGTTCTGGTTCTGCCATCGCAAGGATGGCGCGCTGCGCGCCATCGTCTGCGAGGTCAACAACACCTTCGGCGAGCGCCATTGCTACCTGCTCGACACCGGCGGCGCGATGCCCTGGGGCGTGGCGCTGGCGGCGCGCAAGGTATTCCATGTATCGCCCTTCTGCAACGTCGAAGGCGCTTACCGCTTCCGCTTCATGCGCACCACGCAGCAGGTCGGTGGCGAGAGCGTGGAGCGCATCGTCGCACGCATCGATTACGACGACAGCGAAGGCCCCTTGCTGCTGACCAGCGTCTCTGGTCGGCTACAGGCACTCACCGATGGCAGCGTCGCCGCCGCCTTCGTTCGCCATCCGCTGATGACACTGGGCGTGATCGCCCGCATCCACTGGCAGGCGCTGAAGCTGTTCGCCAAGCGCGTGCCCTTTTTCCGCAAACCCTTGCCGCCTGCGAGCCCGGTCACACGATGAACCAGCCCCTGATGCCTACCGCCGCGATCGAACGCGAGATCACTTCCAGCTATGCCCGCTCCGCTGCCGTGCCGACGCACGCAAAACTGGCGCTGCGCATGCTGCAGAAACTGCGCGATGGCGCGCTGCGCGTCAGCTGCCCGGACGGCACCGTGCTGAACTTCGGCAGCGAAGGCGCACCCATCACGCTCAAGCTCGACAGCTGGGCGCCGTTTGCCGCCGCGCTCAAATCCGGCGACATCGGCTTTGCCGAGAGCTACATCGCCGGCCAATGGCACACGGATGACCTGGCCGGCCTGCTGCAGCTGCTGCTGCGCAATCGCGCCGCGCTGGAAACGGCGATCTACGGCAGCTGGTGGGGCAGCCTGATGTACCGTGCGCGCCACCTGTTCAACCGCAATTCGAAATCGGGCAGCCGCCGCAACATCCACGCGCATTACGACATCGGCAACCGCTTCTACCAGCTGTGGCTGGACCCGTCGATGACTTACTCGAGCGCACTGTTCACCGATCCGGCGATGAGCCTGCAACAGGCGCAACAGGCAAAGTACCAGCGCATCTGCGACGAATTGCAACTGGCGCCGGGCGCGCGCCTGCTCGAGATCGGCTGCGGCTGGGGCGGCTTCGCCGAACTGGCCACGCGCCAGGGCGCGCATGTGACGGGCCTGACGCTGTCGACCGAGCAGCTCGCCTACGCACAGCAGCGGCTGGCGCATGCCGACCTCGCTGACAGCGCAGACCTGCGTCTGCAGGACTACCGCGACGTGCGCGGCGAGTTCGATGGCATTGCGTCGATCGAGATGTTCGAGGCCGTCGGCGAAGAGTACTGGGACAGCTATTTCGCCTGCGTGGCGCAGAGCCTCAAGCGCGGCGGCCGCGCCTGCATACAGACGATCACGATCGACGACGCGCTGTTCGAGCGCTATCGGCGCGGCACCGATTTCATTCAGCAGTACATCTTCCCGGGTGGCATGCTGCCGTCGCCGTCGGTGTTCCGTCATCACGCGCGCAAGCATGGCCTGCATGTCGTCAATGAACTGGCTTTCGGGCTTGACTACGCACGCACGCTGGCGGCCTGGCATGCCAGCTTCCTGCACGAACGTGAAGCGGTCGAGGCGCAGGGCTTCGACCAGCGCTTCATTCGCACCTGGCAGTTCTACCTCGCGTATTGCGAGGCCGGCTTCCGCGAACACAGCATCGACCTGTTCCAGTTCACGCTGGAGAAGGCCTGAAGGAGCACATCGTGGTCCTGTCGCAGCACGCCTCCGCTGTCTTCCGTCGCCGCCTGTGCCAGGTGCGTGGCGGGTCGGTGTGGCGAGCAGTGACGGGCCTGCTGCTGTGGGCAATGCTGGCAGCCTCGCCAACGATGCCGGTCGCGTTCGCGCAATCGACAACGCCGGTGCCTGCAGCAATTCGGGCCGCGTTGCCGGATGCCGAGCTGAGCGGTGGTGGCAGCTATCGCTGGTTCGGCCTCAAGTTGTATGACGCCCGCCTGTGGTCGGCCCGCAAGGGGCTCTCGCCCGATAACTGGGAGGCGACGCCAATGGCACTGGAACTGGTCTATGCACGCACGCTGTATGGCGAGCGCATCGCGAAAGCCAGCGTCGACGAGATGCGCAACGTGGGCTTCGGCACGCCCGCCCAGCACGCGGCATGGCTGGACGCGATGAAGCGCGTGTTCCCGGATGTTTCAGAAGGCACGCAACTGGTGGGGATCTACCAGCCGGGCGGCGCTACCCGTTTCCTGCGCGACGGCCAGCCTGCGGGCGAGATTGCCGATCCGGAATTCGGTAAGGCCTTCTTTGCGATCTGGCTGCACCCCAAAACCAGTGCAGCAAAACTGAGGCTTGCGCTGTTCGGACTGAAACCATGACTGCGGCACTTGACCCGGCGATGAACGAGCATGCCAGCGATTTGATGCGCGATGGCGCAGCCAGTGCTGCGCGCACGCTGTCGACGACCGACCTGATTGCCTATGGCGTGTTCGGCCTGCCACTGGCGCTGGTCGCGCTGCCGGTCTATGTGCTGGTGCCGCAGCTGTACGCGGGCAGCCTCGGCCTGTCGCTGGCAGCAGTCGGCACCATCCTGCTCGCCGCACGCGTGCTGGACGCATTCATCGATCCGCTGCTCGGTCTCTGGATAGATCGTCACGCGCATCAACGCGGCCATGCCGGCTTCGTGCTGCTGGCCGTGCCGCTGCTGGCGGTCGGTTACCTGGCACTGCTGCATCCGCCGGCACTCGGCACAGCCGGCGCGGAGGGCAATCTGGCGCTGGGGGCCTGGTTCGGCGCCAGCCTGGTGCTGGTCTATGCGGGCTACAGCCTGGCGACGATTGCGCACAACAGCTGGGGCGCACAGCTGGCACCAGCGCGCGGCGAGCGTGCGCGACTGACGGCCATGCGCGAAGGCTGGGCACTGGCCGGCGTGGTGATGGCGGCGGCACTGCCTGCAGTGGCCGGACTGCCCGCACTGTCGGCCAGTTTCATCGTGCTGCTGTTCATTACGGTCGCGCTGTTGGTCCGTCGCGCGCCGCGCCCGATGTACAGCGCCGCGCGCGCACATTTCCGCGCGATCGACTGGCGAGCGCCGCTGCGCGTGGCGCGCTTCCGCAGCTTGCTAGCGGTGTTCGCCATCAATGGCATTGCCGCCGCCATCCCGGCCACGCTGTTCCTGTTCTTTGCATCGGACCGGCTGCAACTGGGCGCATGGTCAGGCCTGTTCCTGGTGCTGTATTTCGTGGCGGCTGCAGTCGCGCTGCCGCTGTGGGCAGGACTGGCCGCTCGCATTGGTGAGAAGCGCGCGTGGCTGGCGAGCATGCTGCTGGCCATCGCTGCGTTCGCATGGACTGCGCAACTGGGCAGCGGCGCACTGGTGGGCTTTGCGGTGATCTGCGCGCTGTCGGGCGTGGCGCTGGGTGCCGACCTCGCCTTGCCGTCAGCACTGCTGGCGGGCGTCATCCATGCTGCCGGCCACAGTGGCGAGCGCGAGGGCGCGTACTTCGGGCTGTGGAGCTGGATTACCAAACTCAATCTCGCGCTGGCGGCCGGCATCGCGCTGCCGCTGCTGCAATGGCTGGGCTATGTGCCGGGCGCGCCTGACGCGGCCGGCACGCAGGCACTGGTCCTGGCCTATGCGGTACTGCCTTGCGTGTTGAAGGCTTGCGCTGCGCTGTTGCTGTGGCGCGCGCCACTGGATGAAGTGTGAAGACGGCACGAGCAGCGACGCCGACCAATGATGAAAAGGAATGATCACCATGAATGCATGGCATGCAACACACAGGGCGTGGCTGAAGCGGCTGCTGGCACTGCTGGTGGCCGCCTTGCTGGCCGGATGCGGGGCAACGATGAAGCCTGCTGACTACGCGGCCGAACGGCCACTGCTGGACCTGAAGACTTACTTCAACGGCACCGTCGATGCCTGGGGCGTGTTCCAGGATCGCTCGGGCAAGGTCGTCAAGCGCTTCACGGTGGTCATGCATTGCCACTGGGATGGCGACACCGGCGTGCTGGACGAGGACTTCACGTATTCGGATGGCACGACGCAAAAGCGGGTCTGGACGCTGAAGAAGGTTGGCGAGAACCGTTACGTGGGCACCGCCTCGGATGTGGTCGGGGAAGCCATCGGTGAAACCGGTGGCAATACCTTGAACTGGAAATATGTGCTGGCGCTGCCGGTAGATGGCCGCACCTGGCACATGGATTTTGATGACTGGATGTATTTGATGGATGAGAACGTGATGCTCAACCGCGCAGTGATGAGCAAATTCGGCTTCCGCCTCGGCGAAGTCACGCTGTCATTCCGCAAAAGGCCTGCCTGACATGTTTCATTTGCAGTCACCCGGCCAGACTCGCATGCGCGGCGCTCCGCTGCTGCGCAGCGACTGGACCATGAATCCCCACATCAGCAGCTGGAAGGGCCGTCGCGTCTGGGTCATTGGCGCATCGAGCGGCATTGGCGCCGAGACGGCGCGCATGCTGCTCGCGCACGGTGCGCGCGTGGCCTTGTCTGCACGCAAGGCCGATGCGCTGCACGACATCGCAGCCGGCCATCGTGACGCCATGGTGTTGCCGCTGGATGTCACCCGCCACGATCAAGTGCTGGCCGCGCGCGACGTGCTGGCGAGCGCATGGCAGGGCATCGACCTGATACTGATCGTGGCCGGCGCTTACTGCGAGATGAGGGTCGATAATTTCGACATGCAGGTGGTCGACCGACTGATCGATGTGAACCTGCGTGGCGTGTTCCATTGCATCGATGCCGCATTGCCGGTGTTGCTGAAGCAACCGGGCAGCGGCATCGGCATCGTGTCCTCGGTCGCCGGCTACAGCGGCTTGCCACGCGCACTGGCCTACGGGCCGACCAAGGCGGCGCTGATCAATTTGGCAGAATCGCTGTACTTCGACTTGCACCCGCGCGGCAATTCGGTCTACCTGATCAATCCGGGCTTCGTGGCCACACAGGCGACCGCCGCCAATGATTTCGACATGCCAGGGCTGATCAGCGCGCCCGAGGCTGCGGGTCATATCTTGCGCGGCATCGAGCGTGGCGTCTTCCACATCCATTTCCCGCGCAATTTCACGAACTGGTTGCGGGTCGCCCGGATGCTACCCTACCGGTGGTATTTCTGGCTCACCCACAAAGTCACCGGTTTATGAATGACATCCCCGCACACGAAGCCAGCCTCGCCAGGCTGGTGGCTTTCTTTGAAACGATAGCCCCCGATACGACCGGCCAGCTGGCATCGGTCTATACGGACGATGTGTACTTCAAGGATCCGTTCAATGAAGTGCGCGGCCTGCCGGAAGTGACGCGCATCTTTACGCACATGTTCCGGCAAGTCGATGCGCCGCGCTTCGTGGTCACCGGCAGTGTGCTGCAGGGCGACCAGGCTTTCCTGACCTGGGACTTCCTGTTCCGGATGAAACGCTTCTCGGATGAGGTGCAGTGCATACGCGGCGCGACGCACCTCAAGTTCGCCGCCGATGGCCGCGCGAACTTCCATCGCGATTACTGGGATGCAGCCGAGGAGCTGTATGAAAAGCTGCCGCTGCTGGGCAGCATGATGCGCGGGCTCAAGCGGCTCGCGCGCAGCTGACCGAACCGGAGTTACGCAGACTCGCCCGGCTTGCGGCGACTGCGCGGCGTGCTGCCTTGCTTGCGTTGGCTGCTGCCAGTGTCACGACTGGCGCGACTGGCACGACTTGCACTGCTCGCGCCACCGGCGCTACCTGCAGTGCCGCCGGCCGCCTTGCTGGCCGCAGGCTTCTTCTTTGCGGTGCCCGACTTGCGGCCCGCTTTCTTCGCCGGCGGCGGCGTCATCGCCTGGTTCACGGCTTGCTGGAACTGGTCTTGCACCGCATTCCACCAGACGGCCGGATTGGCGAATGGCGCGGCCATCCCGGCAGGGTCGGCTTGATGGCCAGCGTGTGACTCGGCATCATCGGCAGGCTCGGCTTCATGCGCCCTGGCTGATGCGAACGGCGATTCGAAGATGGGCTTCTCGTCGGCAACTGCAGCAGTCGCCGCACCCGAGGCGCCGGCGACATCCGAGGCCGCCTGTGCAAAGGTTTCGCTCATCGAGCGCAAGGCCGACAAAGTGGCGCTCTGCACTTCGAGTGCCTGTATCGAGCCGCGCAGCATGTTCATGTTCATCTGCAGCCACGATTCGACGGCCTTGAGGTCGGCGATCTGTTTGTCGATTTCCTCGGGCGACATCGACGGCATGGCCATGCCGGGGATCTTCATCGACCCCCACAGGTTCTTCACGAACTCCAGCGTATCGCCCATCGCGTTTGCGCCGGGAATGCCATTCATGCCGCTGCTGGACATCGCTTCCTCCGTGTCGGGACGGGGCGGTACCGCCGCCACTGCGCCTCTTGCTTCGCAGCTTAGCAGATGACAGCGGGCGGGCAAGGGCAGCGTAAGGCCTGTACGCAGGATGCGTGTCAAACGGAAAACGAATAGGGCAGGATGGCAAGGCATGGCGCAGCGGCAAGTCGGTCTCCGGCATGCGGCTGCGATAGAACGCTGAACACGGCGGGTTCGAGCTTGCATTTGCTTACATTGATCCGGCCCGCGCGACGCGTGCGGCGGCGTGATTTCATTACACTAGCGTCATGTCCCCGCGCCCGGCTTTCCCGTCCTCACTCCGCCTGTCGCAGCGCAAGCTCGGCTTCATGCTCGGCTTCCTGGTGCTGGTCGCGCACCTGGCCGTGATCGAATGGCTGCGGCATGAGTTGCCACTGGTAGCGCTGCTCGATGAGGATGAAGACGACAGCATTGTCAGCATCACACTGCAGGCGCCGCCGGATCCGCCCAGCGTGCCGCCGGTCATGCCGAAGATAAAGGAATTGCCGCCGCCGAAAGCCGCTGACAAGAGCATGCCGGTGGCTGCCGTGCCGGCCACCGAGACACCGGTCGCGGCAATACCCGACACGCCCGCCGCATCCCCGGCGCCGGCAGCCGATGCGCCCGCCGCTGCCGACAGCCAGGCCCTGTCGACAATCAGCGAAGCGCCGGCCGAAGCCGAGGCCACTGCCGAAGCAGCACCGCAGACTTCGGCTCCCGCCTTGTTCGAACGCGTCAGCTTGCCGCCATCGGCCGAGCTGTCATATGCGGTGGTGGGCTTGCGCAATGGCAGCCGCATCAGCGGCCACGGCAAGATCACCTGGAAGCAGGATGGCCAGCGCTATTCATTGACGGGCGAGGTCGGTGTGCTGTTCTTCACGCTGCTCAGCTACAAGAGCGTCGGCGAGGTAAGCCAGATCGGGCTGGCGCCCACCACGTATGCGGAAAAGCGCATCGGCCGCTCGCAGACGAACACGCACTTCCAGCGCGAGCGCAACAGCATCAGCTTTTCCGCATCGACTGATGCCTATCCGTACAAGGGTGGCGAGCAGGACCGCAGCAGCTGGATCTGGCAGCTGGCCTCGCTGGGGCGCGGCGACCCGGACAAGTTCGAATCGGGACTGGTGTTCGACATGTCGGTCGCCGGCCACAAGTCACTCGATGGCTGGCGCGTTTATGTGAATGGGCGCGAAAATGTCGAATTGCCGCAAGGCGCGATATCGACCTGGCGGCTGTCGGTGATCCCCGGTGAGAACAGCTTCGACCGGCAGTTCGACCTGTGGCTGGCGCCCGAACGCGACTGGTATCCGGTCATGCTGCGGCATGTCGACAAGGCGGGCAACAGCGTCGAGATGCTGCTGACCGAGGTGAAGCAATGACGTCGGTAACGGCGTGAAACAGGAAATCGAGCAAGCAAGTGGACACCCTGCAAAACCGCGGCATGGCCGCATCTGCCATCAACGCCCTCATCGCGATATTGAGCGTGGCCAGCCTCGCCTTCATTGCGCCCGGCCCGTCCGCCGCCGCCGACAAGATGACGGTCAACCCGCCGCCTTCAGCCCAGCTCGACTACAGGATACGCGCCGACGTGATGGGGCTGGTGCTGGAAGGCACCAGCCAGATCAGCTGGACCAACGACGCAAGCCGCTACGCGCTGCAGCTGGAGACGCGTACCGCACTGACTGGCGTGCTGCTGACCGACAAGAGCGAAGGCGGCTTCGACAGCTATGGCATCGCGCCGGACAGTTATTCGATGCGACGTTTCCGCAAGGACCCGGCGGTCGCGACTTTCGACCGCAAGACAGGGCAAATCAATTTCGCCGGCAATGGCGCACCGTACAAATTGCAAGGTGGCGAACAGGACCGGGCCAGCGTGCTGTGGCAATTGCTGTCGACGGCGCGCGCACGTCCGGCACTGGTGCCCGGCAACACCTGGACTTACTATGTCGCCGGCCATCGTGGCGGCGAACCCTGGAGCTTCCTGCTGAAGGACAAACAGAAAGTGCAGACCGGCCTCGGCGAGGTGGAGGCATGGCATTTCGCCCATGTCCCTGCGGACAAGAAGGCCACCACCCAAGTCGACATCTGGCTGGCACCATCGCAGGAGTGGTTCCCGGTGAAGATACGCTTCTCCGAGCCCAACGGCGATTACATCGAACAATCCCTGAACAAGATCACGCGCAAATGAATGCCATCACCAACCCCATGACGCGCAGCGTCGGCCAAGGAGCGCTGCAATGAGCGTGCCGCCGAACTCGCCGAATCCGCCGAAGACTTCCGACCAGCCGGACCGCCATGCTGCACTGGTGCTGTTCTCGGGCGGACAGGATTCCGCCACCTGCCTGGCGTGGGCCTTGTCCCGGTATGAGCGCGTCGAGACGCTGGGCTTCGACTACGGGCAAAGGCATGCGGTCGAGCTTCAGGTGCGGCAGCCCTTGCTCGACGCCATGCGCGCGTTCAAGCCGGAATGGCGCGAGCGTCTCGGCGACGACCATATGCTCGACCTCGGCGTGCTGGGCAAAGTGTCCGATACGGCGCTGACCAGCGATGCGGCGATCACGATGCAAGCAAATGGCTTGCCGAACACCTTCGTCCCGGGACGCAACCTGCTCTTCCTGACCCTGGCCGCGGCGCTGGCTTATCGCCGTGGCATCGCGGTGCTGGTCGGCGGCATGTGCGAGACCGATTACTCCGGCTATCCGGACTGCCGGCATGACACGCTGCAGGCGCTGCAATCGGCGCTGCAGCTGGGCATGGCGACCGATGTCGCGATAGAAACGCCGCTGATGTGGCTGGACAAGGCCGCCACCTGGACGCTGGCCGAAACGCTGGGCGGCATGCCGCTGGTCGATCTGATCCGCAGCGACACGCATACCTGCTATCTCGGCGAGCGCGGTGCCCTGCATGACTGGGGCCATGGCTGCGGCCATTGCCCCGCCTGTGAATTGCGCGCGAAAGGCTATCGGGAGTACATAGCTCAGGCTGCGTGACGGCCGGCCTGCGGTGCCGGTGCCGGCGCAGGAGCAGGAGACGTCCCCGCCTGCAATGCCGCCAGCAGTGCCGCCTGCTTTTCCTTTGCATTGCGCAGGTGGCGCTCCTTCACATGGCCATAGCCGCGAATGTCTTCCGGAATGCTGGCCAGCTCGACCATCTGCGACAAGCGCTCCGCCGTCAGCGACGGCAGCAGGCGCGCGATCGTGTCGCGGTACTCGACGATCAATGCACGCTCGGTCCTGCGCTCTTCGGTATGGCCAAACACATCAAGCATGCTGCCGCGCAGGAAGCGCAGCTTTGCCAGCAGCGGGAACACCTTGCCGACCCAGCTGCCAAACTGCTGTTTCACCAGATGGCCTTGCGCATCGCGCTTTGACAGCAGCGGCGGTGCGAGGTGGTACTTGATCTGGTAATCGCCTTCGAACATGCCGGCAATCTTGGCCTTGAAGGCCGGATCGCTGTGCAGGCGCGCGACTTCGTATTCATCCTTGTAGGCCATCAGCTTGAACAGGTAGCGCGCCACGGCTTCGGTCAGGCGCAGCTTGTGGCCCGCTGCATCAGCAGTCTTGGCATCGACCAGCTTTTCTTCGGCCGCACGCACCTGCGCGACGAAGTCAGCGTACTGCATCGCATACGCCGTATTCTGGTAATCCGTCAGGAAGGCCACGCGGCGCTTGATCACATCTTCGAGCGATGGCGAGCGACGGAACTCGATCACCTGTGCCGGCGCCAGCGCCTGCACTTCTTTCTCGACGCTGGCGAGATCCGCCGCCGCAAGACGACCCCAGGCAAACGACTGCTGGTTGAAGTCGACCGACACGCCATTGAGCTCGATGGCCTTCAGCACCGCTGCTTCGGGCAGCGGCACCCAGCCGCGCTGCCAGGCATAGCCGAGCATGAACATGTTGGTGGCAATGGAATCGCCCATCAGCGCCGTGGCCAGCTTGCCCGCCTCGACGGCGGCGACAGCCTCATCGCCGCAGGTGGAACGCAGCGTATCGACCGACACCGCATCCGGATATTTCCAGTCAGGGTTTTTCACGAAGGCTGCCGTCGGCGCCAGCGTTGCGTTCACCACCGCATGCGTGCGTCCCGCGCCCATGCGCGACAGCGCGTCCTTGCTTGCCGCCACCAGCACATCGCAACCGATCACGAGGTCAGCCGCGCCGGTGCCGACTCGGGTCGAGAAGATGTGTTCATCCGAATGCGCGAGGCGCACATGCGACAGCACCGGACCGCCTTTCTGCGCAAGGCCGCTCATGTCGAGCACGCTGCAAGCCTGCCCCGCGACGTGCGCCGCCATGGCCAGAATCTGGCCGACCGTGACGACGCCGGTGCCGCCGATGCCGGTCACCAGCACGCCATAGGGTTGCTCGGCCAATGATGGCAAGGACGGTTGCGGCAGCGACCGGGCGCGCTCGAGTGCCGACGCCTTGACTGCAGCACCGCCTTCCTTGCCGCCGGCTTTCTTCGGCTTCTTCAGCTGGCCGCCTTCGACCGTGACGAAGCTCGGGCAGAAGCCGGTGACGCAGGAGAAGTCCTTGTTGCAGGTGGACTGGTTGATCGTGCGCTTGCGACCGAATTCGGTTTCCAGCGGCTCCACCGACAGGCAGTTGGATTTCACGCTGCAATCGCCGCAACCTTCGCACACCGCTTCATTGATGACGGCGCGCTTGGCCGGGTCCGGATACGCATTGCGCTTGCGGCGACGGCGCTTCTCGGATGCGCACGTCTGGTCGTAGATGATGGCCGATACGCCTTTGACCTCGCGCAGTTCGCGCTGCACCTGGTCGAGCTCGCTGCGATGGCGGATGGTGACGCCCGGCGCCCAGTCGGTGCCGGCAGGATATTTGTCCGGCTCATCGGTGACGACGATGATGGGATTGACGCCTTCCGATGCGATCTGGCGCGAGATCGCGGCCGGGTTCAGCGGGCCATCATGCGTCTGGCCGCCGGTCATGGCAACGGCATCGTTGAACAGGATCTTGTAGGTCATGTTGACCTTGGCCGCTGCCGCCGCGCGTATCGCCAGCAAGCCCGAGTGGTAATAGGTGCCGTCGCCGATGTTGGCGAACACATGCGGCTCGTTGGTATACGGCGCCGTACCGATCCAGGTCGCGCCCTCGGCGCCCATGTGGGTGAAGGTCGCTGTCTCGCGGTCCATCCACAGCGCCATGTAATGGCAGCCAATGCCGGCCAGCGCGCGGCTGCCTTCGGGCACCCGGGTGGACGTGTTGTGCGGGCAGCCCGAGCAGAAGTAGGGGATGCGTTCCTGTTCAGGGTTGCTGGTGCTGACCTTGAGGATCGATTCTTTGGACTCGATGTAGGCAATGCGCTCGCGTACGCGCTGCTCGATGGGGTGGCCGGCGAAGTAGCGCGAGATGCGCGCCGCAATCGCGCGCGCCACTTGCGCGGGGTTCAGTTCATAGGTGGCCGGCAGCAGCCAGTCGCCATGGCCCGCGTGATGCTGATTGCTCCATTCGCCGGTATCGTCGAACTTGCCGACCACGCGCGGACGCACGTCATCGCGCCAGTTGTACAGTTCTTCCTTCAGCTGGTACTCGAGCAGCTGGCGCTTTTCTTCGACGACCAGGATTTCTTCGAGGCCGGTTGCGAACTCACGCACGCCTTCGGCTTCGAGCGGCCAGTTCATGCCGACCTTGTAGAGCCGCAGCCCGATGTCGCGCGCGACTTGTTCGTCGATGCCGAGGTCATCGAGGGCCTGGCGGGCATCGAGATAAGCCTTGCCGGCGGTCAGGATGCCGAAGCGTGCCTTCGGGCTGTCCCAGATAATGCGGTTCAACTTGTTGGCGCGCGCATACGCCAGCGCCGCATACCATTTGTAATTGACCAGGCGCTCTTCCTGACCCAGCACCGAATCGGGCCAGCGGATATTGAGGCCGCCGGGCGGCATGTCGAAATCTTCGGGTAGCACGATCTTCACGCGCTCCGGATCGATGTCGACGGTGGCGCCAGACTCGACCACGTCAGTCACGCACTTCATCGCCACCCACAGGCCGGTGTAGCGGCTCATCGCCCAGCCGTGCAGGCCGTAGTCCAGGTATTCCTGCACCGACGACGGATACAGCACCGGTATGCCGCAAGCTTTCAGGATGTGTTCGCTCTGGTGTGCATTGGTCGAGGACTTGGCCGCGTGATCGTCGCCGGCCAGCACCAGCACGCCGCCGTGCTGCGCAGAGCCTGCATTGTTGGCGTGCTTGAACACGTCGCCACTGCGATCGACGCCCGGTCCCTTGCCGTACCACATCGAGAACACGCCATCGTATTTCGCGCCCGGGAAGAGATTGGCTTGCTGCGTGCCCCAGATGCTGGTCGCGGCCAGGTCTTCGTTGACGCCCGGATGGAAGCGCACATGATGTGCATCAAGATATTTCTTGGCCTTCGCGGCAGTCTGGTCAACCGTGCCCAGCGGCGAGCCTCGGTAGCCGGTAATGAAGCCGGCGGTATTGAGCCCGGCCGCGAGGTCGCGCTGGCGCTGCATCATCGGCAGCCGTATCAGTGCCTGTGTGCCGGTAAGGAAGACACGGCCACGCTCCAGCGTGTACTTGTCGTCGAGGGTGATGGCCTCCGGCTGCAGGGCAAGCTGCTTGTCCAGCGGTGCGTTCATGCGCGTCTCCATGTGGGTGGGATGCGCCTGTCTCGCCGCAGTGCAGCATGCGCTCCCCTTTGTTATGGCTCCAAGTATAGACGTGTCGCACCCGCTGCACCACGGCACCCGGATGAGGGCGGCAGCGCGTAGGCATCAGTGCAAGACAGTGGCACGAGGCAGCACTGCAAGGCAGCTCGGCACGGCCCGCTTGCCTGACAGGCCTTTGCACCTGTAACAAGGGGTAAAAGCGCAGGCGCCGTGAACAGCCGGGGCGGAAGATGCCAGACATCAGATTTCCAGTCAGATTTACATCGCAGTTCACTGAAGAAAGGAAAACGATGAAGACCTCCAAGACCCTGATGCTGTTGGTCGCCAGCCTGTTCGCTTCGGGAGCAGCATTGGCCGACCATCACGGCGGCGACGCCACTACCAAGAATGACATGCACCACCATGGCATGCATGGTGGCATGGGCGGCATGGGCCCCGGCCCGATGTTCGACAGATTCGACACCGACAAGGATGGCCGCATCAGCAAGGATGAGATGCGCGCTGGCACCGACAAGGTGTTCGCCGAAACCGACACCAACAAGGATGGCTTCATCTCGAAGGAAGAGATGGAAGCGCACCACAAGGCGATGCGCGACAAGATGCGTGAAAAGATGCGCGACAAGATGCAGGAGCGCTGGAAGGCCGCTGACACGGATGGCGATGGCGCGCTCAGCAAGGCCGAAGTCGATGCCGCAAAGATGACCCACCTGTCACGCGACTTCGACAAGCTGGACAAGAACAAGGATGGCAAGCTGAGCCCGGACGAAATCCGCGCGATGATGCCTGAGCGCCAGCCGAAGTAAGCCGGCACCGTCATACCGTCCCCCGCAATCGGCTGTCCGGGCATTTCCGGCAGCCGGTTGTCTCCTCGAGCTACGCCTTCCTCCGGCGTATTCCGGCCTGTCACCAAGGTGACAGGCCTTTTTTTATGCGCAGCCCCGAAGCGCTACAGCTGTCGCTATTGCAGCGCCTGCTCGACGGCTGCAACGCGTGCCTGGTGCACGGCCTCGGCTATTTTTTCTGACGCCCGCTCGGGCGCGCGCTGCATCACGTCGGCGGCGATCGCGCCGGCATTCACCGCTTGCGCCGCTGCCAGCGCGCGCTGCAGCAACGCGGCCTGCGGGAAGGGATGGTGCTCGAAGCCGGTGCGGCCGCGCGCATCGCATTCGCTGGCCTCGAGCATCGCGGCAAAGCGCGCCGGCTTGCGGAATGCATCGCAACGCTCGAACATTTTGACGATGGTGTTGGCGCGCATGGCTTGCGCGCGCGCGACATTGCCATGCTCGCGCGCTGTCATCAGCGCGAGGTCCTTCACTTCATTCGGCAGCTTCAGGCGCTTTGCCACACCGTCGACCAGCGCGACGCTGCGCGCTTCATGAGCGATGTGGCGCGGCCAGTCGGCCGGATCGGTGGCTCCCTTGCCGAGGTCATGCACGAGGGCGGCAAAACGCACCGGCAACGACAGACCGCGAGCAGCCGCCAGGTCGACCACCATCATCACGTGCACGAAGGTATCGATCTCGGGATGATGCTGCGCCGGTTGCGGCACCCCGGCCAAGGCATCGAGTTCGGGCAGGATGCGCGCCAGCGCGCCACAGTCGCGCAAGACGGCGAACATGCGCGACGGCTGCGCTTCCATCAGCCCGCGCGACAGTTCTTGCCAGACACGCTCCGGCACCAGCGCATCGACTTCGCCGGAATCGACCATCTGCCGCATCAATGCCTGGGTCTCGGGCGCAACGCTGAAGCCGGCAAAGCGCGCGGCGAAGCGCGCAATGCGCAGGATGCGCACCGGGTCTTCGGCAAAGGCCGGCGACACATGGCGGAAGATGCGCTGCTGCAAATCCGCGCGACCGCCATAGGGGTCGACCAGCGTGCCGTCGGCATGCTGCGCGATCGCATTGATCGTCAGGTCGCGCCGCTGCAGGTCTTGCTCGAGCGTGACATCGGGCGCGGCGTGAAAGGCAAAGCCCGTGTAGCCGGGCGCGGTCTTGCGCTCGGTGCGCGCCAGCGCATATTCCTCGTGCGTGTCGGGATGCAGGAAGACCGGGAAATCTTTGCCGACGGCGACAAAGCCGAGCGCCTTCATCTGCTCTGGCGTGGCGCCGACCACCACATGGTCGCGGTCCTTGACCGGCAGGCCGAGCAGCGCATCGCGCACGGCGCCGCCGACGACATAGGTGTTCAGTTGCCCTGGGTCGCGTGTCATCCGTCAGCGGGGCGCGAGGTAGTCGGGCGCCACCGCTTCCAGCGGTTGCGGATGCCAGTGCGGCGGCAAGGGATGGCGGCCGCTGGCGACATTGTCGGCTTGCATGGAATCGAGGTTGTCGCGGCTCATCAGCGGCTCGCCCGGCAGGTACTCGAACAGGCCGGCCTGCAGTCGCGCCAGCGCATCGGGCAGCGCGATCACGGGGCGCGGATGGCCGCTGTAGACACCGGCGAGCCTGACCAGTTCGCGCAGCGTGTACACATGCGGGCCGACCAGTTCGTAAGTCTTGCCGATGGCAGCGCGGTCGTCGAGCGCACTGACAAAGGCATCGGCCACATCGCCGACGTACACTGGCTGGAACCTGGCGTCGGCGCCGCCCAGCGCCATCACCGGCAGCCAGCGCTGCAGTTGCGCGAACAGGTTGAGGAAATGGTCTTCATGGCCGAACACGACCGACGGACGGAACGACGTCACGTCCAGCCCGGACTCGAGCATCAGCTTTTCGCCTTCGGCCTTGGAGCGCTGGTACATCGACGGCGCATCCGCCGCTGCACCCAGCGCGCACATGTGCAGCACACGCCGGATGCCACGCTGGCGACAGGCTTGCACCAGTTGGCGCGGCAACTCGACATGCGCACGCTCGAACCCCGGGCCCCAGGGCTTGCCGGGCCGCGAATGCAGCACGCCAACCAGATTGATCACGGCATCGCAGCCTTGCAGCAGGCGGTCGCGCTGCGCCGCATCGAAGATATCGGCCTCAATCACCTGCACTGTCGGCAGCACCAGCAAATGACGCGCACGCGCATAGCGGCGCGTCGGCACGATGACGCGGTAACCGGCATCGGCAAGGCGGGCGGCGATATGGGTGCCGATGAATCCGCTGCCGCCAATCAGGAGTATCGAGCGATGTCGCATCGGCATCCTCAGGGCAGGTCGCCCAGTTCGGCGAGGTTGGCATCGCGCGGCGCAACGACGCCGAGCCGCGCCTTCAGCGACTGCGGCCTGTTCTCGAACTGCGCCGCATACCAGGTGGCGTTGGCCAGCACGTTCTTCACATAGCCGCGCGTCTCGGAGAAAGGAATGGTCTCGGCGAACACGGCGCCTTCGACCGGCTTGTCGAGCGTCGAGCGCCACAGCCGCGGACGACCAGGGCCGGCGTTGTATGCGGCGGTGGCCAGGGTCTGCGAACCGCCGAGGTTGGCCAGCACCATGTTCAGGTACTGGGTGCCAAGCGTGATGTTGGTACGGATGTCATTCAGGCTGGCGACCGTGAAGCCGTTCATGCCAATCTTCTTTGCCACGTAGTTCGCGGTGCCGGGCATGATCTGCATCAGGCCGGACGCGCCGACCGACGACTTGGCACTCTTCACGAAGCGTGACTCTTGCCGGATCAGGCCGTAGACCCAGGCCATGTCGAGGCCGATCGGGTGGGTGGCGGCGAGCATGATGTCGTCATGCGGCGTCGGATAGCGCTGGCTGAGGTCGATCTCGCTGCGGGCGCGGTCGGCCGTGGTCACCATGCGGTCGAGCACTTCGCTCTGGCGCGCGAATTCGCCGGCGGCCAGCAACTGGCGCTCGCCCAGCTTGCGCAATTGCCAGTTCCACTCGCGATTGCCTTCGAAGCGCATCTCGAGGTCGAAGAAGCGCAGCGCATGCTGGAAGCCCGGGTTGGCGGCCGCTTCGGCGATTTCTTCCGAACGCGGCGGTGTCGGCTTGGGCGGCGGCATGATGGGCAAGCCCAGCTCTTCGGTGGCCAACAGTCCGTAGAAATGATGCTGGCCCGCGATCAGCTGGAAGTGCCTGAGCGCTTCTTCGCTATTGCCTTGCACGGCCAGTGCGCGACCGCGCCAGTAGATCCACGACGGCTCCTTGCGCAAGTCGGCCGGCATCGCATCGATGGCCTTGAGCACCATGGACCAGTCACCGACGCGCAGCGCGACGCGCGCGCGCCACTGGTAGCCTTCCTGCGACAGCGGCACATCCCAGGTCTTGCGCCACTGGGGCGCGGCGTCCCTGGACAGCGCGAGCGACGAGGGCAAGGCAATCTGCGACCAGGCCAGCGCCAGCTCCTCGCGGCTCAGCTTCGATTGCTGCCGGTCGAGGTATTTGACGGCCTTGTCGGGGTTGTCGCGCGCCAGGCGGCCGAGCGCGATCAGGAACAATTCATGCGAGGTGTGCGCGGAAGACAGCGCGCGGTCGAGCACGGCGGACGGCTTGTCGATGGCCTGCATCAGCTGCTTGTCGTTGACGTCGGTGTAGCTGGCGATGCGGCGCGCGATACCGGGCTGCCCGGCCTCGACGGCCAGCCGCACCTGGCGCCAGACGTCGGCGTCATTGAATTGCTTGTCTTTTGCGAGACGGCCGATCAGTTCCGGGCAGGCGTCACCGTAGTACTTGGGCTGCACCAGCAGTTCGCGTGCGGCCCTGGCGATGTTTTCGCCCTTGGCCAGCTTCGACGACAGGGCATAGCACTTGACCTGGGTATCGTCGCTCAGCACGAACAGCGGGAATTGTTCGTCGAACAAGCGCCAGTCGCGCGCACGACCGAGCAGCAGCAGCCAGTCATTGCGCAGGCGGTCCGCAATCGCGGTGCCATCGTATTTGTTCAGGAAGGCACGGATCTCGCCTTCGGGCGCAGACGCCAGTCGCGGGTAGAGGCGGTAGTACTCGACATACGAGGGCACCGGATAGTCAACCAGGCGTGCCGACAGGCGGCCGGCTTCGCCGGTGTCGCCACGCAGCGACGCTTCGCGCAGCGCGATGAAATCGAGGTCTGCCGACGAGGCGACAACGGGCGCGCGGCGTGCCGCCTGCGCTGCCTGCGGCAGACATGCGGCGGCGGCCAGCACGCACAGCAGGGCGCCGGCCAGCACGCTGGCCTTGGTGATCGGCAGAGTATTCAGGTACTTCATGGGCGGCGCTTGCACTGAGAAAAGGAAAGAATCAAGGAAGGAATTTCCGAGATTAAATTCGTTCTTTAGAATAGCACGCAGCCACCACTTCAATCGGCAGAGCAATGCCCTTTTTCAACTATGAATAAGCTGTCCACAAAGCCGGCTTTGCGCGCCGCCCTGATTGCAGCACGACGCACGATGCCAGCCGATGTGAAGGCACAGGCAGATGCGCGGATCATCGAGCGGTTGGCAGGGTGGATTGATGCGCATCAGGTGCGTCTGCTCGGCGGCTACCTTGCGATGGCGGGCGAACCGGAGCTGGCACCGCTGTATGCGATGCTGGCCGAACGCGGCGTACGGGTAGCGATGCCGGTGGTGGTGAAGCGCCATCACCCGCTGCGCTTCGTGCCCTGGCAGCCGGGCGATGCACTGGCGCGCGACGCCAGTGGCACGCTGGCACCGGCCGCACGCGAGGGCTACGTGCAACCGGACGCCGTGATTGCGCCCTGCCTCGGCTACACAGAAAGCAAGCTGAGGCTGGGCTATGGCGGTGGCTATTTCGACCGCACGCTCGCACAGTCGCCGCGGCCGTTGGCCGTCGGCGTGGCTTATGCGATGGCGAAGGTGGCTTTCGCGGCCGATGTCTACGACGTGCCGCTGGACGACATCATTACCGACTGAGGTCCGGCGGAACGCAGAAGGTGCAGGCTCAGGCTTGCAGTTCTTTCCAGATCGCCAGCGTCGGCGCTGCCTGGTTCATCGAGTAGAAGTGGATGCCCGGCGCGCCGCCGGCCAGCAGCTGCTCGCACAACTGCGTGACCACATCGTGGCCGAAGGCCTTGATGGACTCGGTATCGTCACCGAAGCTGGCCAGCTTCAGGCGGATCCAGCGCGGGATCTCGGCGCCGCACATGTCGGAGAAACGCATCAGCTGCGTGTAGTTCGTGATCGGCATGATGCCAGCCACGACGGGGATATCGACACCGAGCTTCTGCGTATCTTCAAGGAAGCGGAAATACGCGTCCGAATTGTAGAAGTACTGCGTGATCGCCGAATTGGCGCCCGCCTTCACCTTGCGCACGAAGTTTTGCAGGTCGTCCTGCGGCGACTTCGCCTGCGGGTGCATTTCGGGATAGGCGGCGGCTTCAATATGGAACCAGTCGCCGGTCTCGGCGCGAATGAATTCGATCAGCTCGCTCGCATAGTGCAGGTCGCCGGACAGGCCACCGAAGCCGCTCGGCAGGTCGCCACGCAGCGCGACGACCTGGCGAATGCCATGCGCCTTGTACTCGTTGATGATCTCGCGCAGGTCGGCACGTGAACGGCCGATGCAGGACAGATGCGGCGCAGCCTTGTGGCCTTCATCATGAATCTCGAACACGGTGTCGCGCGTGCCGGCCTGGGTGGAGCCGGCGGCACCGAAGGTGACCGAAAAATATTCGGGCTTCATCTCGGCCAGCAGCTTGCGCGTGGCGCGCAGCTTTTCGGCACCCTCCGGCGTCTTCGGAGGGAAGAACTCGACGCTGAAACTGGGGTGTGACATGGATTCGGACATCACTCTTGGAATTATCTTCTTATCAGCAGCGCAGACAGCGCCCATGAAATCACGCTGTACAGGAATGCGGCCAGCACCGCGGAGCCAAAGCTGGCGACCTGGAAGCCATGCACCAGGTCGGCGACTGCCCAGAACATCAGGCCATTGATCACGAACACGAACAGACCCAGCGTCAGGAAGGTGACGGGCAGGGTCAGCAGGATCAGGATCGGACGGATCAGCGTGTTGACCAGGCCGAGTACCAGCGCAGCGAACAGCGCCGTGGTGAAATTATCGACCTGCACGGCCGCAAGCAGGTGCGGCAACGCGAAGATCGTGGCAGCGTTGATCAGCCAGACGAGCAGCAGGCGCATGAAATGGATAGCCGGGTTTGAGACAGAAAAAAACGGGGGCGCTTGCGCGCCCCCGCATCGCCATTAATAGCGATAGTGGTCCGGCTTGTACGGGCCTTCTTTCTTGACACCGATGTAGGCAGCCTGCTCTTCGCTCAGCTTGGTCAGCTGCGCGTTGAGTTTCTTCAGCTGCAGCAGCGCGACTTTTTCATCGAGGTGCTTGGGCAGCGTGTAGACGCCCACCGGGTAAGCGGCGGTGTTGGTGAACAATTCGATCTGCGCGATCGTCTGGTTTGCGAACGACGAGCTCATCACGTACGACGGATGGCCGGTGCCGCAACCCAGGTTCACCAGGCGGCCTTCTGCCAGCAGGATGATGCGCTTGCCATCCGGGAAGATGATGTGGTCGACCTGCGGCTTGATGTTTTCCCAGGTGTACTGCTTCAGCGCGGCGACTTCGATTTCATTGTCGAAGTGGCCGATGTTGCAGACAATGGCCTGGTCTTTCATCTTCTTCATGTGCTCATGGGTGATCACATGGTAGTTGCCGGTGGCGGTGACGAAGATGTCCGCATGTTCAGCGGCGTAGTCCATGGTCACGACGCGGTAGCCTTCCATTGCGGCCTGCAGTGCGCAGATCGGGTCGATTTCGGTAACCCAGACTTGCGCCGACAGCGCGCGCAGCGCCTGTGCCGAACCCTTGCCCACATCGCCATAACCGGCGACGACGGCGACCTTGCCGGCGATCATGACGTCGGTGGCGCGCTTGATGCCATCGACCAGCGATTCGCGGCAGCCGTACAGGTTGTCGAACTTGGACTTGGTGACGGAGTCGTTGACGTTAATTGCCGGGAAGGCCAGCTTGCCTTCCTTGTGCATCTGGTACAGGCGATGCACGCCGGTGGTGGTCTCTTCGGTCACGCCCTTGATCTGCGCGAGGCGGGTCGAGTACCAGGTCGGGTCGGTCTTGAGCTTGGCCTTGATCGAGTTGAACAGGCAGACGGCTTCTTCCGAATCCGGGTTCTCGAGCACCGACAGGTCTTTTTCGGCACGGGTACCGAGGTGCAGCAGCAGGGTTGCATCGCCGCCGTCATCGAGGATCATGTTCGAGTAGCCGCCATCGGTCCACTCGAAGATGCGGTGCGTGAAGTCCCAGTATTCGTCGAGGTTCTCGCCCTTGAATGCGAACACCGGGGTGCCGGCCGCAGCGATCGCGGCGGCAGCGTGGTCTTGCGTCGAGTAGATGTTGCACGATGCCCAGCGCACTTGTGCGCCCAGTGCTTCCAGCGTCTGGATCAGCACGGCGGTCTGGATGGTCATGTGCAGCGAACCGGTGATGCGGGCGCCTTTCAGCGGCTGCTTGGCGGCGAATTCTTCGCGGATCGCCATCAGGCCCGGCATTTCGGTTTCGGCGATCTTGATTTCCTTGTTGCCCCAATCAGCGAGACTGATATCGGCAACGTGGTAATCGTGGGTAGTGGCAGACTTGAGTACGGCGCTCATCACGCCCTCCTTTCATTGAAAACGAAAAAAGTAACGTGAGCGCCGTTGCTGTGTTGACCTGCCAAGCCTGGCGGGTGGTGAACCCCGTCGCAACGCTCCTTGGCAGGCCGCTATTCTAATCCAAATTCGTGTTGCATTGCCTCACGTGACAGACAGGCAAGGAGAGCCAGCGCGGCGAGCGCGCCGCCAACGGCGCCGTACACATGCGACTGTGGCACGACAGGCAATATGCCCCCGGCTGGCTGCAACCGCGGTGGCAACAAGGATTGCCATTCAAGCCAGCCTGCCGCCCCCAAAGCCAGCTTCAGCAGCAGCACGCCCAGTGCGGCAGCCGGCAACCAGTCTCGCCGGATCTGCTGCTTGTGATGCGGGATCGGTTGCGCGTGCGCCTGCTGCTGCCTCTGCTGCTGTCTCTGCTGCCAGATTTGCTGCCGAATGTGCTGTCTTTCCTGCAGCCCCGCACGCTGCCGCCACCAGCCCAGCAAGGCAAATCCCGCCCACCAGCCATGCACCACGCCGGACAGGCCCGCATACCAGCCGACCGCCGGACTGAACAGGAAAAGACCGGCAACAATGGCCAGCGCGCTTGCCAGCAACAGCAGCACCGCCTCGGCCGGCCGCACGGCCGCCCCCAGCAATTCGATTACCAGTGCCATGCCTGCGAGGTTGGCCAGTGCGTGCCATGGCCCGAGATGCGCGAAGTGAGCGCTCAGCATGCGCCATACCTGGCCGTCGCCGAGTGCGCCGCGCTGCCAGCGCAGCAGAGCCACGGCGTCGGGCCACCCTAGCAGCGCAATGCAAGCCACCGCGATCAGCGCAAACAATCGCCACATCGGATCAACGCCGGCGGCGGCGCAGAATGGCCATCCCTGCCGCCCCCAGCAACAGCACGGCATCGCCCTCCATGCTGCCGCCCCCGCCACCGGCGGGCGCGGCCAGCGACACATTGCCGCTGTCGGCGACGTTGATCACCAATTCCGCCGGCAGGCTGTCGCCGACATCGTCGCTTGCATACCAAGTGAGGCGCTGCGTGCCGACCGGTGAAGCGGCGGGCCAGCTGAACAGTCCCGCAGGCGACAGCGTGGCGCCGGACGGCAAGGCAGCGGCGTGATAGGTGATCGCATCGCCATCGGCATCGACGGCCTGCAATTGCACGCTCAGTCGCGCACCGAAGTTCACGTTCTGCTCGGCGACAGGCAAGGTCAGCGGCACGCTATTGACGCGTACGGTTGCTCCTGCGGTGCCAATGGCGCCGGCGCTGTCAGTCGCCGACAGCGTAAAGGCATAACGGCCGCTGGCCGGCGCGGTGAAGCTGGCATTCGCGGTCTGTGCATTCATCAGGCTGAGCGCCTGCGGATTGGCCATCGCCGCGCTCCATGCATAGCCGGCGATGCTGCGTCCTTGCGGCGGCTGCGCGCTACCGGACAGGTTGACGGTCGCGCCCGGCGCCACCACCTGACTGGGCTGGGTCACCGCGACCACGGGCGACACCGAGGACAGCGCGAGTCTTGCATCGAGCAAGCCGGCGCCGCACAGGCCGCTGTTTTCCGGCAGCGTGCAGGCACTACCAGCCGGCCAGACACGCGCCGAATTGCGCAGCAAGGCGATGACTTCGCTGCGCGTCAGCGCAGGGTTGAGCGACAGCATCAGCGCGATCGTGCCCGCCACATGCGGCGTGGCCATGCTGGTGCCACGCTTGTAGGCATAGGTATCGGTTTGCGGCGTGGTGAGGCCGCTGTTGCCGAGCGAGTAGACCGGCGGGCCATCGGCGGTCAGGCCCGGGTAGCAGGTATAGGCCAGCGTGCCGCAACCGCCGCCCGGCGCGCTGAGCGTGACCTCGGGCCCGATGTTCGCGTAATCGGCACTGTCGCCATCGATGGCATGCGCGGTGACAGCCACCACGCCACTGCAGTTGGCCGGCTGGTTCACGGCATCGTAGCCGCCATTGCCGGTGGCTACGACGACGATGGCGCCGCGCGCATTCACGTCGTTGACGGCACTCTGGAACGCTGCCGAACAGCTGCCGGTGCTGCCGAGCGACAGGTTGATCACGCGGGCAGGGTTCGCATTGTGCGATACGCCGGCAATGTCGATGCCAGCGGCCCAGCGCATCGCATCGACGATATCGGACGTATAACCGCCGCAGCGGCCGAGCACGCGCACCGGCAGGATGCGCACATCGGGCGCGACACCTGTGCCATACAAACCGTTGTTCATCAGTGCCGCGACCGTGCCCATGACATGCGTGCCATGCCAGCTGGAGCTGGACGCAGCCGAGCCGCTGCCGCAGGCACCGGCCGGCGCATAGTCGCCGGGGTCGGACGCGTCGCTGTCGCGACCATTGCCGTCGAGTGCGACGGTGGTGCTGCTGATGAAATCATAGCCAGGCAACATCGCCTGCAGATCGGGATGCGGAAGGTAGCCGGTGTCGATCACGGCGACCGTGACGCTACCGCTGCCGAGTGTCATGTCCCATGCACCGGGCAGGTCAGCGCCGCCGAGATTGAGGCCGGACGGCGCGAAGTAATTCCATTGGCCGGGCGAGCCCGCAAAACCCGGATCGTTGGGGGCGATGTATTGCGCCTGCATCAGCAAGTCCGGTTCGGCGGCTTCGACTTCGCCGCTGGCCTTGAGCCTGGCGGCAAGCGCGCGGGCTTCGGCGACGCTGAGCGGCTTGTCCAGTTTCAGCAGGTGAGAACGATGGGACAAGCGGCGCTCGACCGAAAGTGTCGATGACGCCAGCGCGCTCAAACGATCGGTGTTCTTGCGTTCAAGTTGTGCATTGAGCTTGCCGCCGCGCGTTGGGTGGGCGGTGATGATCAGGCGCTCGACCAGTGGCTGGGCTTCTGCAGCCTCGGCTGCTGCCGCTTGCGCGGAGGGCTGCATCGCACGCGCGCCCGCCTTCAGGTGCAAGGGCGCGGCAGCCGCGACTTGTGTGCTTGTCAGCACCGCAGCCATCGCCAGCATCGCGATGGATTCCAGTGCGCGGGCCGTGCGCGACGTGACAGCAACTTCCATGTTCGACTTCCCGTGCTGCAGTGTTGAGGCGCGTCACTGTAGCAGCGGGGAAATCGTTCACTCGCGAGTATTGAGAGGCAAAAGCCATCCTGTTTTTGCGAATGACACTTACAAAAGACAATTGCAAAAGACAATGCAACAAGGAATGCGTTGACAGCTTCACAGGCTTGCAAAGAGTCAGCCGCAAAACCAGCGACGCAAGGAACCGATTCCAAAGCGTCGACGCAAAAAAAAACGGACAAGCAGTGCTTGTCCGTTGACTCAGTCGCGCAGCCCGCGCTGGCAAGCGACGGGCTGGCCGCTGTCGGCAGATTACAGGCCGGCGGCAGCCTTCAGCGCAGCCGCCTTGTCGGTACGCTCCCAGCTGAATTCCGGTTCTTCGCGACCGAAGTGGCCGTAAGCGGCCGACTTGCGATAGATCGGGCGCAGCAGGTCCAGCATCTGCACGATACCTTTCGGACGCAGGTCGAAATGCTCGCGCACCAGTTGCTCGATCACTTCATCGCTGACCTTGCCGGTGCCGAAGGTGGTCACCATCACTGATGTCGGCTGCGCGATGCCGATGGCGTACGAAATCTGGATCTGACACTTGTCTGCCAGGCCGGCAGCGACGATGTTCTTCGCCACATAGCGTCCGGCATAGGCCGCCGAACGGTCGACCTTGGATGGATCCTTGCCCGAGAACGCGCCGCCACCGTGCGGAGCTGCGCCGCCGTAGGTGTCGACAATGATCTTGCGGCCGGTCAGGCCGCAATCGCCCTGCGGACCACCGATCACGAAGCGACCGGTCGGGTTCACCAGATAGCGGGTGTTCTTCAGCCACTCGGCCGGCACTACCGGCTTGATGATCTGCTCGATCGCCGCTTCTTCGATTTGCTTGTGCTCCATTTCCGGCGCATGCTGGGTCGACAGCACGATGGTGTCGATCGCGACCGGCTTGCCGTCGACATACTTCAGCGTGACCTGCGACTTCGCGTCCGGACGCAGCCAGGGCAGGCGTCCATCCTTGCGCAGTTGCGACTGGCGCTCGACGATGCGGTGCGAGTAGTAGATCGCAGCCGGCATCAGCTCCGGAGTCTCGTTGCAGGCATAACCGAACATCAGGCCCTGGTCGCCGGCGCCCTGGTCAAGGTCGATACCCTTGCCTTCGTCGACGCCCTGCGCGATATCGGGCGACTGCTTGTCATAGCAGACCATGACGGCGCAGCCCTTGTAATCGATGCCGAAGTCGGTGTTGTCGTAGCCGATGCCCTTCAGGGTGTCGCGCGCGACCTTGATGTAGTCCACGTTCGCGGTGGTCGTGATCTCGCCGGCCAGCACCACCAGACCGGTGTTGCACAGGGTCTCGGCAGCGACGCGGGCGCGCGGATCCTGCTCGAGGATGGCGTCAAGGATGGCGTCGGAGATCTGGTCGGCGACTTTGTCCGGATGACCTTCGGACACCGACTCGGAAGTGAACAGGTATTCGTGAGACATGCAAGCTCCCTACTTGTGATGATTGACGTTGTGTCGCGGTCAACCAAGTGAGCCTGCGACGCTTTAGCGAGATTTGTAGACCGCCTCGCAAGTTGTCTGTTAACTCGGCGGTGATTGCTCATGCTATTTTACGCAACTTGCTTCAATTCAGCAAAATCCATAACCATCTCCCCGATTTCGTCACCGTTCCTGCCTGATGCTGCTGCGCCTGTTCCGTTTCCTGTCGATGTTTCCGCTGCCCCTGTTGCACAAGCTTGGCGCCGCTGCGGGCTGGCTGGTCTACCTGCTGTCGCCGACCTACCGCCGCCGACTGAAGGAGAACCTCGGCCGCGCCGGTTACCCGCAGCTGCTGTCGCAAGCGATCGTCGAAGCCGGCAAGAATGTGCTGGAGCTGCCCTTCATCTGGTGCGCGCCGCCCGAACGCGTGCTGCAGACCGCGACGCTGCATGACTGGGAAGTTGCACAATCAGCACTGGACAGCGGCCGCGGCGTGATCTTCCTGACACCGCACCTCGGTTGCTTCGAGATCATCGCGCAAGCCATCGCCAGCCGCGCTCCGCTGACGGCGCTCTATCGCCCGCCGAAGAAAGCGGCGCTGCGCCCGCTGCTGGAGCAGGCACGCGCACGCGGCGGCCTGTCGTTGGCGCCGGCCAATCTGGCAGGCGTGCGCACGCTGATCAAGACGCTGCGCAGCGGCGGCGCGATCGGCCTGCTGCCTGACCAGGTGCCGCAATTCGGCGAGGGCGTGTGGACGCCATTCTTTGGCCGTCCTGCCTACACGATGACACTGCCGGCCAAGCTGCACCAGATGAGCGGCGCACCGCTGGTGCTGTCGTATGCGGAGCGCCTGCCGCGCGGGCAAGGCTATGCGGTGCACTTCGTGCGCTTTGACGGTGTGCTCGAAGGCAGCCCCGAACAGCAGGCACGCGCGATCAATGCGGCAATGGAGTCGCTGGTGGCGCGCTGTCCCGCGCAGTATTTCTGGAGTTACAACCGCTACAAGGGCACGCCGCTGCCATCGACCCCGGCGGAGGCCGCATGAGGGCGCTGCTGGGCCTGATGTGGCTGCTGCACTGGCTGCCACTGCCGGTACTGGGCCGCATCGGCAAGGGTGTCGGCTCGGTGCTGTTCCTCGTGATGGGCAGCAGGCGCCGCATCGCGCTGCGCAACCTCGAACTGTGCATGCCTGAACTCGATGAGGCCGCCCGCCGCCGCATCGCCCTCGAACACTTCCAGGGCTATGCGCGCAGCGTGCTGGAGCGCGCGATCCTCTGGTGGGCACCGCAGGCGCGGCTGCGCCGGCTGATCAAGGTCGAACCGGCTGTGCCCACTGTGCTCGCAGCCGCGAAGCCGACCATCTTCCTGTGCCCGCACTTCGTCTGCCTCGAAGTGGCCGGCGTCGCCATCACGATGGAAGGCCCGGCCTGCTCGATCTATTCGCGCCAGCGCAATGAAGTCTTTGACGAGGCGCTGCGCAAGGGACGCCTGCGCTTCACGCCGGATGAACGCAACCTGATGGCGCGCGACGCGGGCATCAAGCCGATCATACGAGCGATGCGTGACGGCCGCCCGTTCCTGATGTTGCCAGACATGGACTTCGGCGCGCGCGAATCGATCTTCGTGCCTTTCTTCGGCGTGCCGGCCGCGACGCTGACAGCCCCCGCACGGCTGACCATGGCCACGGGCGGGCAGGTGATCCCGGTTATCACGCGATTCCTCCCCGATTACCAGGGCTGGCGCGTGATCTTCTATCCGCCTTGGGAAGATTATCCGGGCGAGGATATCGAAGCCGCGACGCGGCGAATGAATGCCTTCATCGAGGAGCGCGTGCGCGAAGCGCCGGCTGAATACTTCTGGTCGCACAAGCGCTTCAAGACCCGGCCGGAAGGCGTGCCATCGGTATACCACTGAACGAATGAACGGCTGCGATACGTGTACGATAGCTTCTGACACCGTCGCAACCGGCATGCCGAATCCATCCACCCGCATCGCCGGGCATGGCGCGACATTCCCAGCAGCTCCTTTGACTTTCTACTCCCTGACAGCATGAAACTGAAGTTCACCAAGATGCATGGCGCCGGCAATGATTTCATTGTCATCGATGCGATCAATCAGCAAGTCAACCTGTCCGCTTCTCAGTGGCAGCGGCTGGCCGACCGCCGCTTCGGCATTGGTGCCGACCAGATCCTGGTGGTTGAAAAGCCGAGCGGCGATGGCATCGACTTCCGGTACCGGATCTTCAATTCGGACGGCGGCGAGGTCGAGCAGTGCGGCAATGGCGCGCGCGCATTCGTGAAATTCGTGATCGACAAGGGGCTGACCGAGCAACGCCAGATCCGCGTCGAAACCATGTCGGGCGTCATCGCACCCCGGCTCGAGGATGATGGGCGCATCACGGTCGATATGGGCGCACCTGTGTTCGAGACCGAACGCGTACCCTTCGACGGCAAGGGCCTGCAGTCGCGCGCCGTCGGCAGCACGGCACTGTGGCCGCTGGACGTCCACGGCAAGACCGTGGAGTTCGCGGTGGTCTCGATGGGCAATCCGCATGCCGTGCAAGTCGTCGCTGATGTCGAGACCGCGCCCGTGACCGAAGACGGCCCGGCGATCGAGCATCACCCGCGGTTCCCGAAGCGGGTGAATGCCGGCTTCATGCAGGTCGTGGACAGGCACCAGATCAAGCTGCGCGTATTCGAGCGCGGCTCTGGCGAGACCCTGGCTTGCGGCACCGGCGCTTGTGCCGCGGTGGTGGCGGGCATTTCGCAAGGCTTGCTGGATTCACCGGTTGCAGTCGCCACGCGCGGCGGTGACCTGTCGATAGCGTGGGCAGGCGGTAGTGCGCCGGTGATGCTGACCGGCCCGGCCGTCAGCGTGTTTGAGGGCAGCGTCGAGATTTGATGCGAGATTTGCTGGCTTCGTTTACCGGCTACCCATCCCGGCTTCGTGTGCCAGCTTCGCACACCGGCTGCGTTTAGCGGCTGCGTTTAGCGGCTGCGTTTAGCGGCTTCGGTTAGCTGCTGAGTCCGCCCGCACCGCTCGCTGCCTCCCGCAGCCTGTTGCAGCTATGTGCTATCCATCTGCAATCAATTGCAGTTAATGCGTATTGCGTGCGGCAGGAGCAGACCGCTGCGTCATCAGGCTTCGGAAGCGGTACAGCCGCTGCCGGTAATTCCCCTCAGGGCCATGCTCGCTCTTGCCATCGACGACGTCGAACATGCGCGCTGCGCGGTCCAGCGCCTGCCGCTGGTCACCGCTGAGGATCTGTATCAGCCGACGTCGGCTGCGCGGATGGGTCGAACGTATGTCGACTTCGAGACAATGACCATGATCGGCAGCCTCGACATCAATCAGCAGGGCTTCGGCGCGCGTCAGGCCGAACCAGTAACCCAGTTCGATGCGCGCTGACAAGAAAGGATACTGGCTGCAGAGTTCGCGGCTGAAGCTGTCGCGCGCCTGGTAGGCCCAGTCAGCCTTGCGTACCGGCGGTGCGATCTTGTCGAGCAATTGCCTGGCTTCCTTGTTGCCCTGTCCGGCTGCCTTCTGCAGCCAGTAGACAGCGCGTATGTCGGAATTCGGTTCCGCCCGGCGCGCGCGCCATGCGACCAGTCCCAGCTCCACCTGCGCCTGCTCATGGCCGGCCACTGCTGCCAGTTCGAGGTAGCGGCGCGCCTCGGTGACGCTGCGGCGTGAGAATTCGGGTTTCAGGTAAATGCGCGACATCGCATACCAGGCAACCGCCGACCCCTGTTCAGCTGAAAGCTGCAGCCAGCGCAACGCCTTCTTGTAATGCGCCACTCCCGGCACGCCCGACAGTCGCGCCCCTTGTTCATCCATTCGCGCTATCCACAATCCATACGCCTGCTGCGCGTCGCACGCGCCCCCTTCGGCGGCAATGCGCAGGTAGCGCTCGATCAGCCGCGAGTTCGGATCGGAGACCAGCAACAGCGCCTGTGCGACTCGCCCCAGCAGCGCCAGTTCGTGGCCGACATAGGGGCGGCGGCGTGCAGGGTTGCCGGCATTGCGGCGATCCAGCTCCTGCGCCATCGGCACGGCCCAGAACAGGAATTTCAGGTAGTCCTTGCGGGCCCAGCAGTAATCGGCCAGGGTACGCTGCGCGTCGAGCACGCCGCTGCGGGCGGCACGGGTGGCCCAGTCCAGCGCCTGTTCAATACGCTGGCGCGATTGGGGGGAGGGGTCGAGCGCTTCGGGCTGGGCGGCAATCTCACGCATGCCCAGTTGCTGCGCGTGCAGCCACTGCGCATCCGGGATACCTGCCTCGGCCGCCATCTTCAATGCGCGCAACGATTTCTGGCGCAGCGTCGAATCAGCGCGCGCCCAGCTGTTGAACACCAACATCGCCAAGACCAGCCCGGCACGTGCCGACCCGCTCTCGAATGCGCGTTCGTACCAGAAGGCCACCCGCAACGGGTCGCCAGCCTGTTGCGCAATGCTGAACGGTACATGTTCGCCGATCAGCATCCATGCCTCTTGCTGGTTCTGTTCAGCCGCCTTTTCCAGCCAATGCAGGGCTGTGGCGTGGCTTTGCGGCAAGCTTGCGCTGCCAAACAGGTAGCGTTTGCCCAATGCAAGCTGGGCCGGGCCCTGGCCAGCGCGGGCGGCACGAATGATCAGCAATTCCTCTCGATTGGCCATGGGCGGGGATACGAAGCAGAGTCGGGGTTATCAAAAGTGAAAAATCCGACTGTGCTGGTTCCACCGAAGGGGCGTCAACGCAACGTGGTGTTAATAAAACAACAGCCCATCCAAAACGCCCACGCTTTCCCAAAACCTCGGTTTGCAGCACCACCGATCTTCGAGAAATTTCCATTTTAGAAATTAAGGTTTCTCCATCCGACTAGCGCGGATCGCTTGAAAAAACCTTGATTAGGGATGGAAAAAATGAAGAAGTCTTTTGTTGCACTGGCCCTGGCTGGTGCTTTCAGCGGTGCCGCACACGCACAATCGGCGGTCGAGATTTACGGCGTTGTCGATATGGGTTTCGTCCGGGAGACTGGCGACGTGCCGGGCCTGACCAACCCGCCCAGCGCCACCCAGGTGGCCCCCGGCGGTAACAAGCTGACCAGCGGCGCGCAATCGGGCACTCGTCTTGGCTTCAAAGGGACCGAAGACCTCGGTGGCGGACTCAAGGGCCTGTTCGTGCTCGAGACCGGCATTGCCGCAGACCGCGGCGGCTTCAATCAGGGCAATGCCGCTTTCGCGCGCCAGTCCTTCGTCGGCCTGCAAGGCAACTTCGGCACGCTGTCGCTGGGACGCCAGTACACGCCTTACTTCCTTGCGCTGTCGCAAGTCGGCGATCCCTTCGCTTCGGGCCTGTCCGGTGCGGCACAAAACCTGATGCTCGCACCGTTCATTCAGTCCACCGCTGCCCCCGGCACCTCGGTAGCTTCGCGCCCAAGCCAGGGTATTCGCATGGACAACACGGTGAAGTACACCTCGCCCATCTTCAGCGGCATCAGCGGCGAAATCGCTTATGGTTTTGGCGAGGTCACCGGCAGCAATACGGCCGGCCGCGTCATCAGTGCCGCGATTGGCTATAGCGCCAAGCCGGCCAATGTACGTCTTGCTTATTACCGGGCGAACGCGAGTACGCTGAGCGCGCCCGACGCAAGCTCGAGCGTGATGCTCACCGGGAATTGGGATTTCGGCGTGGCCAAGCTCCATGCGGCTTATGCGGACAGCGACGAATTCTTCAATCGCAAGTTCCGCGACTATCTGATCGGCGCAAGCATCCCGTTCGGCCCGCATACGGTGCTGTTGTCCTACATCTTCAAGGATGACCGCAGCTCGCTGAACCGCGATGCCAGCCAGGTCGCCATCGGTTACACCTATGCGCTTTCCAAACGGACGAACGTTTACGCATCGTGGGCCAACATCGACAACAAGCGCGGCGCGATCTACTCGGTGGGCAACAACTCCGAAACCGGCACCAGTGACAGCGCCTTCAATTTCGGCGTGCGTCACCTGTTCTGAATTTCGCGGGCCCAGCGCCCGCACAGGATTCGGCGCTGGCCAGGCAGTGATGGGCCAATGCCGGATAGGCCGGCAGGTTCATGGTCAACGGCCTGCAGAGTCTTCTGCAAACTTAATCTCCTCTCTTGCATGGCACCTTCGGGTGCCATCTTTTTTTGCCCCTGTGCTTTACCCGCTTGTGATTCTTGCCAAACGCACCCCTCTCCTGCCGAAGTTCACGGGGGCTGGCGAGACCCGGCTAAAATTCGGGCTTATCTTCCATTTCCTTTCACCGACTGCCAATGACCGCCCTGCCTGAAGCCAATGCTGTTGCGCTCTTCCTCGAGGAATATCCGGACTTCTTCGAACAGAATCCTGACCTGATCGCCGGCCTGCGGCTGACCACGGCACTCGGCGGCCGCACCGTGTCGCTGCAGGAGCGTCAGGTCGAGGTGCTGCGCGAAAAGATCCGCCAGTTGGAGCTGAAGCTGGCCAACCTGACCCGCATTGCCGGCAGCAACGACACCATCATCAGCAATTTCCACCAGTGGATACTGCGGCTGCTGGTCGAGCGCGATGCCGACAACTTGCCGGATGTGCTGATCGATGCAATGAAAGAGAGTTTCCACGTGCCGGCGGCGACGCTGCGCCTGTGGGACATTACCGAAGGCCATGCAGGTGCATGGTTTGCCGAGGGCGAGCTGGCCGAGGCACGTGCCTGGGCCGATGAACAAGCGACGCCAAGCTGCGGACCGGCAGCCGGCAAGCCGGGCGTGGCCTGGCTGGACGATGCAGCAAGCATGCAATCGGCCGCGCTGGTCCCGCTACGCAAGGCAGGCAGTGACAAGAGTTTCGGCCTGCTGGTGCTGGCGTCGCCTGATCCGCAGCGTTTTTCCAGCGACCTCGCGACCGACATCCTCGCCCGCATCGGCGAAGCCGCCAGCGCCAGCCTGCAAGGGCTGGTTGCCTGATCCCGTGGACACCGAGGGCTTGCCGGCCGACGTCAACGGCTACCTGCTGCATTTGCAGGTGCAACGCAAGCTCTCCGCACATACGCTGGACAACTACCGGCGCGACCTGGTGCAACTGCTGACGCTGATGCAGGCGCGTCCGGGCGCGCGGCTGGAACAGCTGAACCAGTTCGACATTCGGCGCTTTGCCAGCCAGCTGCATGCGAGCGGCTTGTCGGCCAGTTCTATCGCACGCAAGCTGTCCGCCTGGCGCGGCTTCTTCAGCTGGCTCGCGCTACAGCAAGCGCTGGCGGCGAACCCGGTCGATGGCGTGAAGCCACCGAAGCGTGCGAAGACCTTGCCCAAGGCGCTGGGCGTCGATGATGCGGTCAAGCTGGTGTCGTCGAATGTCACCGTCCGGGATGACGATGTGGCGGGCAGCCTGTGCGACAAGGCCATGTTCGAACTGCTGTACTCCAGCGGGCTGCGCGTCTCCGAACTCACCAGCCTTGACGTACGCTACGTGCGCGACGCCACGCATGAATCGCAGGGCTGGCTCGACCTCGACGCCGGCGAAGTGACCGTCACCGGCAAGGGCAGCAAGCGACGCACCGTGCCGGTCGGCGGCGCGGCGCTGCAAGCGCTGAAGGCGTGGCTGGCAGCGCGTCCACCGCAGGCCTCGCCCGAAGGCAAGACGAGGGTGCCGGTCGCCCCGGCTGACGAACATGCACTGTTCCTGTCGGCGCGCGGACGCCGCATGACGCCACGCGTGGTGCAATCGCGCATCAAGGCGCATGCGCAGTCGCTGGGCATCGCCGCCGACGTGCATCCGCACGTGCTGCGCCATTCTTTCGCGTCGCACGTACTGCAGTCATCGGGCGATTTGCGCGCCGTGCAGGAATTGCTGGGCCATGCATCGATTGCGTCAACCCAGGTGTACACCGCACTGGATTTCCAGCGGCTGGCGCAGGTATATGATGCCGCCCATCCGCGCGCGAAAAAAAAGGACGACAAGGACTGACGCTGCCGGCAGGCCTGAAGTCTGAAGTCGATGCGGCTGCCCTTTGCCTGTCAGCGCCGGCGTGTGCCTACCAACGCCCGAGCTGCAGTCATGCGGCATTGGCCCGGTTGCCGCCGAATTTCGGCGCACTTGCCGCGCCGGCTGTCGCGACTTACGATCGCCCTTGAAACACCGCTCGACAGCGGCGCTTCAAGGCACTACCTGAAACCCTGCTGGACTGAACACCAATGTCATTGATTCCTGCCACCATACTCACCGGCTTCCTCGGCGCCGGCAAGACCACGCTGCTCAACCGCATCCTGCATGAGGCGCATGGCCAGAAGATTGCCGTGATCGAGAATGAATTCGGCGAAGAGAACATCGACAACGAGATCCTGGTCCAGGATAGCAATGAGCAGATCGTCGAGATGAGCAATGGCTGTGTGTGCTGCACGGTGCGCGGCGACCTGATCGCCGCGCTGTCGCAGCTGGCGCAAAAGCGCCGCGACGGGCAACTGCAGTTCGACCGCGTGGTAATCGAGACCACGGGCCTGGCCAACCCGGGCCCGGTTGCGCAGACCTTCTTCATGGATGATGATGTAGCCACGTCCTACCTGCTCGATGGCGTGATTACGGTGGTCGATGCCAGCCATGCGATGCAGCAGCTGGACCAGTTCGAGGAAGCGCAACGGCAGGTCGGCTTTGCGGATCGCATGCTCCTGTCCAAGTCCGACCTGGTAGCGCCGCCGCAGGTGGAAGCGCTGGAAGCCCGGCTCAAGCGCATCAACCCGCGCGCACCGATCGCACGCGTGGACTTCGGCAAAGTTGCGATAGACGAGATTTTCGACATCCGCGGCTTCAACCTGAACGACAAGCTGGAAATCGATCCCGACTTCCTGAAGGCCGACGAACACGAGCACCATGACTGCGACGAGCATTGCGCACATCACGACCACGATCACGGGCATGAACACCATCATCACGATCATCACCATGGCCACGGGCAGGGCGGCCATACGGACCAGATCGCGGCCTTCGTGTTCCGCAGCGATCGCGCCTTCGATCCGGCGCGCCTCGAAGAATTCGTCGGCAGCCTGGTGCAGGTCTACGGTCCGCGCATGCTGCGCTACAAGGGTGTATTGTGGATGCAAGGGGCGACGCGCCGGGTGATCTTCCAGGGCGTGCACCAGACCATGGGCAGCGATCTCGGCGCGCCATGGGGCGACGATGAAGCGCGTGGCAGCAAGATCGTTTTCATTGGCCAGGCCTTGCCAAAACAAGTGTTTATCGACGGTTTGACGCAGTGTCTGGTATAAACTTGAAAACCTTTTCTACAGGCACATGACATTCCTGTTGCGAAAGTCCTTAAAAATCATGCAAAGCTTGTCGAGCGGAGCGACAATGCGATTACAATAGCCGCCGGTTTCAGCCGGGCAGCCTTTCTCGAGGGAAGCTGCATGCCCGGAACCACGACCGGCAGCGCCTGCGCGGCAGCAAGAATTTGGCAGGTCCTCCGGGTTAAATTCATCGTTTCGTAGTGACGAAAGCAAGCGACGTGGCAACCAATACAAAAAGCTCGAAAGCATCCGCAGGCGCACTGCTCACCGAAGAGCAGATCCTGGCCATGGATGAGAAGGACTACATGAACGCGGCGCAGCTGGCGTTCTTCAAGGCACGGCTGCAGCAGCTTGAAAAAGACCTGCTCAGGAACGCCGGCGAAACCACCGAGCACCTGCGCGAGACCGTGCTGGTACCCGATCCTGCGGATCGCGCGACCATCGAAGAAGAGCATGCACTGGAACTGCGCACCCGCGACCGCGAGCGCAAGCTGCTGAAGAAGGTGCAGCAATCGATACAGGCCATCGATGCAGGCGACTATGGCTGGTGCGAGGAAACGGGCGAGCCCATCGGCATCCCGCGCCTGCTCGCCCGCCCGACCGCGACGCTATCGCTCGAAGCGCAGCAGCGCCGCGAGCTCAAGCAAAAGCTGTACGGCGACTGAGCGTCGCGTTGCCGGCTCGCCGCCGGTCCACGGGCTGTCGCCCGACATGACCCCGCGCACTGCGCGGGGTTTTTGCTTCTGCAGCCCCCGCCGCATTCGCAAGCCGTCCTGGATGGCTGCGCATGACAGCAGCAAGTCTTGTGCGTTAGTATCCATGCCTGAATACCCATCCCGCGCATGATCCTGACACTCGCCCACGTTCGACGTACTTCCGATGAAGGCCGCATCCTCCGGCGACGCGCGCTCGTGGGCGCGTGGCTGGTGCTTTGCCTGCTGGTCGCGCAGTGGGTCGGTTACGCGCATGCGATCGCGCACTCGCACGGGCAGGGCAGCGCCGCTGCGCACCTTCAAAAGACCGAGCGCGGCGCCGCTGCCGCTGCCAGCGTTTTCGATCATCAGAAAGCATCCGGCACGTGCGTCGCGCTCGATGCAGCCACCCTGGGCGCCAGCCTGTGCAGCAGCGGCCTCGCGCTGCCTGTGGTGCCTGCGCCGCAGCTGCCCCCGGCCGTGCCTGCCGGGCCGCGCTGGCTGCCGGCATTTTCACCACTCTTCTCCACGCGTGCTCCGCCGCTGGACGCCTGAAGCTTTGGATGGCTGCGCGACCCGTTGGGTGTGCCGCAGCCGGCGTTCAATACTGGCTGGAGTGCTTCATGATCCTGAAGAAGTCCGCGCTGGCGCATGCCATCTTTGGCGCGCTGGCCTTCGTTACCGCTTCCGCGCAGGAAGCAGGCAAGACACTGTCCCCCGTTATCGTCACCGCCGACCCGCTGCGCGCCGGCGAGGATGCGATGATCCTCGCGCCGGCCAAGGTTCTGTCCGGCGATGAACTGCGCAACAAGGCCGGGCTGTCGCTCGGTGAGACCCTGGGCAGCGAACTGGGCGTGCAAGCGTCCGGCTTCAGCGCCGCCACCTCGCGCCCGGTGATCCGCGGCCTCGAAGGCCCGCGCATCAAGATTCTGGAAAACGGCATGGGCAGCGGCGACCTGTCCGCCATTTCCAACGACCATGCAGTCGGCTCCAGCATGATGACGGCGCGCCAGGTCGAGATCCTGCGCGGGCCGGCGTCGCTGGCCTATGGCTCAGGCGCCATCGGCGGCCTGGTCAACATCGTCAACGACCGCATCCCGACCGAACTCGCACCGCGCGCGGCCGGCGAAGCCGAACTGCGCGTGGGCAGCGTCGATCGCAGCAGCGGGTTGGGCTTTTCGGCCGAGCGCGCGGCCGGCAACATCGGCCTGCATGTCGATGGCAGTGCAAGCGATGCCGGTGACTACCGCATACCCGGCACGGCGAATGTCGATGGCACAGGCGACCGCGGCAAGCTGTCCTTCAGCGGCCAGCGCGAGCGCAATCTGGGTGTGGGCGCAGCGCTGCTGCAGGATTGGGGCCGCGTCGGCGCTTCGCTGGCGCAGCTCGACAAGCATTACGGCGTGCATGGCAAGGACGAGAACTCGGCGATCGACCTGTCGCGCACGCGCTTCGACATCGACAGCCTGTTCAAGTCACCGCTGGAAGGTTTCGACAGCCTGGCGTTCAAGTTCGGCTACACCGACTACCAGCACACCGAACTCGAGAATGGTACCGACCCGAGCGTGCGCTTCACCAACAAAGTGGCCGACGCACGCTGGGAACTGGCGCACCAGCCCGTGGCCGGCTGGCGCGGCAAGCTGGGCGTGCAAGCGGAGAATGCCGATACGCAAGCAGCCAGCCTGACCGGCGGCGCCGCCACCGTGCCGCGCACGCGCTCGAAGACGACGGCGGCCTTCCTGGTCGAGGAGCGTGATTTCGGCGCGCTGCGTGTCAATGCCGGCGCCCGTTTCGAACACGTGTCGCGCGATCCGGACAATGCCAGCGCGCGCAAGTTCAGCCTGGGCTCGGCATCCTTGGGGGCACTCTGGTCTTTCCGCCCGGGTTACGGCCTGGGCGCAACGCTGTCGCTGGCACAACGCGCACCGACCGCTGAAGAGCTGTATTCGAATGGCGAGCATCATCCGACCGATTCCTTCGATCGCGGCAATGCCACCCTGAAGAACGAAACCTCGCGCAACCTGGAACTGTCGCTGCAAAAGACCAGCGACGACTTGCGCTGGAAGGCCAACCTGTATCGCAACAGCGTGGCCAATTTCATTTACGGCCGCATCAGTCCCGGCACGCAGGGGCTGGCCTTCGATCGCGACTTCTCGCAAAACGATGCCACGCTGCAGGGCGTCGAGGCGGAAGTCGCTTATCGCCAGAACCAGCCGGGTGTGTCCGGACGAGCGTTCTTCGATGCCTCGCGCGGCACCCTCGACGGACAGGGCAGCCTGCCACTACAACCGGCGACCCGCGTCGGCCTGTCGCTTGGCTATCGGCAGGGACCGTGGCAGTCGTCGTTATCAGTGCTGCATGCGAATGCGCATACGCGGATTGCCGCAGCCACGGTGTCGCAAGAGACAGTGACCGGCGCCTATACCCAACTCGATGCCAGCCTCAGCTATGTGCAGCGCCATGGCACGACCGACATGACATGGTTCCTGCTGGCGCGCAACCTGCTGAATCAAGACATACGTCTGTCGACATCGCTGCTGAAGGACTATGTGCCGCAGCCGGGTCGCAACTTTGTCGTGGGCGTGCGTACGCGCTTCTGATCGACTGGCCGCTTCCTGCGGCCCTTCTTGCGGTGCTTGATATGGTGCTTCTTGCCCCGCTTCCTGCCGCAATCACTGTTCGTCCTTGCCTGCTGCGATGGCGCGCTCGGCTCGCATCGAGTCCGGCGCCGCCTGATCGCACGGTCTGATCAGCTTCGCGAGCCCCTTGCTTTGTCTGTTGGACGCAACACCGTATGCGTTGCGCATCCCGACACGCGTTACATCGCCATTCACGCTCGTTGTCTGCTTTGACCAGCGGCCTGCCGCTGGTTGTAATGGCATCTGCACATCGCATTCAACGGCTCCCGTGAAATTTCTCGACTTGCTGAACAAACCCGTGACTTTCCGTCGTCGCCCGCAAGACGGCAGCCCTCACGACGAGCCGACTGGCCTGACGGACGAGCAAGCGACAGCAGCACGCAGCCCCCAACCAGCCTGCGCCGACATTCAACAAGCCAGCAAACATTCGTCGCAGACCATGCCAGGCTCTGCTGTCGCGCCGGCACGCGCCGAACAGCAGCACGCGCTGTTATCGCAGCATATCGATGAAGCGGCGTTGCTGTTTGCGACCGAGCAGCCCGATGCCGCCGCCCGATTGCTGGGCGCGGCACTGTCAACGCCACAGCACCCTGCAAGCCAGATCGAAAGGCGCGCATGGTGGATGCTGCTGGAGTTGCACCAAGCCCGGGGGCAGCAAGCGGATTTCGATCGTGCCGCGCTTGCCTATGCCCAGCGCTACGAAGCATCGCCGCCGCAATGGGTCGCCCCTCGGGCGGAGCCGCAGCTGCGGGTGCGCGAATCCGCCCCCGCTGCGCCGCTGCTGCTGGGCCTGCGCGGCGCGCTCACCGCAGACGCGCAGCCGACGCTGCTGCAATGGCGGCAGCGCAGCGCGACGGTCGCCGATATCAACATCGATCTGGCTCATGTCAGCTCGGTCGACCTCGCCGGTTGCCATTTGCTGCTGGACTTGCTCGCCGACTGGCAGCAGCGCGGCACCCAGGTACAACTGCGCGCCTGCGACAGCATGCGGGCCATGCTGCATGCATTGATACAGTCCGGCCGCCGCGATGCCGATGATGCCGGCTGGAGATTGCTGATCGAATTGCTGCGACTGGCCGGCGATGTCGAACGCTATGAAGATGCCTGCCTTGCCTACAGCCTGACGTTTGAAATGTCCCCGCCTGCCGCACCGCCCCCCGCGATCAACGATCGCAGCAAGCCTGCAAGCGGCACACGAGCAACGCCTCGCCATCGGACAAGCACAGGTACTGGTGCAGCCGCGGCAGCGGGTGCAGGTTCAAGTACAAGCATCGGTACCGGCGCAAGCCCGGCGCTGGCCACTGCCGCCTTTGCATTGCCCGAAGTCATCACTATGCCGATTGACCCATTGCTGGTTGCACTGCGTGCCCATGTACGGCAAGCCGGCCCTGGCACGCCGGCACTGGTGCTGGATGCCCATCGGCTGCAGCGCATCGATTTCCATGCGGCCAGCGTATTGCAGTCGGCACTGACCGAACTCGCAGCCGGCAAACCGGTAGAATGGCAGGGAGTTTCTTTCCTCGTATCGACGCTGCTGCAACTGACCTGCGGCAGTGCGATGCCGAGGATCATCAACCGCATGCCCTGAGCTTGCGACGCACTGCCAGACTCGCTGTCCAGCAACGTCGCACAGACGGGCTGCCCTGCATTTCTGGATACGCATGGAACAATTCCACGGCACCACCATACTTTCCGTCCGTCGCGGCAATGTCGTTGCCCTCGGCGGCGACGGCCAAGTCACGCTCGGCAATGTCGTGATGAAGGGCACGGCCCGCAAGGTGCGCAAGCTCTTTCATGGCAAGGTACTGGCCGGCTTCGCCGGCGGCACTGCCGACGCCTTCACGCTGATCGAGCGCTTCGAAGCCAAGCTCGAGACCCATCAAGGCAACCTGATGCGCGCGTCGGTCGAGCTGGCCAAGGACTGGCGCACCGATCGCATGCTGCGCCGCCTCGAGGCGATGCTGCTGGTCGCCGACCGCGACGCCACGCTGATCATCACCGGCAATGGCGACGTGCTCGAGCCCGAGCAGGGCATAGGCGCCATCGGTTCCGGCGGCAGCTATGCGCAGGCCGCCGCCAAGGCGCTGTACGAAAACACCGAGCTGGCGCCCGACGAGATCGTCAAGAAGGCACTCACCATCGCCGGCGAGCTCTGCATCTATACCAACCTGTCGCATACGATAGAGACCCTCTGATACCAGCACACGCACGCCTGAAGTCCACTGTTGCCAGCCATTGCACGTACATGCGATGCGCGGGCAATGCGGACCAGGGGCTTCGTCACCAGCCAAGCTTTCCACACCTCGCATCATGAACCTGACACCACAACAGATCGTCGCCGAACTCGACAAGCACGTGGTCGGCCAGTCGCGCGCCAAGCGCGCCGTCGCCATCGCCCTGCGCAACCGCTGGCGCCGCCAGCAGGTGCCGGATCCGCTGCGCCACGAGATCACGCCGAAGAACATCCTGATGATCGGCCCGACCGGCGTCGGCAAGACCGAGATCGCGCGCCGGCTCGCAAAGCTGGCCGATGCGCCCTTCATCAAGATCGAAGCGACCAAGTTCACCGAAGTCGGCTATGTGGGCCGTGATGTCGACACCATCATTCGCGACCTGGCCGAGATCGGCGTCAAGCAGACCCGCGAGAGCGCAATGCGCGAAGTGCGCGCACAAGCCGAAGATGCCGCCGAGGACCGCATCCTCGACGTGCTGCTGCCACCGGCGCGCGACTTCGGCTTCGGCAGCGCAGCGACCGAAGACAAGAGCGCCAACGCGACGCGCCAGACTTTCCGCAAGCGGCTGCGCGAAGGCGGATTGGACGACAAGGAAATCGAGCTTGAAGTCGCCGAGCCGCGCGCGCAAATGGAAATCATGGCGCCGCCCGGCATGGAAGAAATGACCGAGCAGATCAAGTCCATGTTTGCCGGCATCGGTGCCGGCCGCAAGAAGTCGCGCAAGCTGAAGATCGCCGAAGCCATGAAGCTCCTGATCGAGGAAGAAGCGGCGCGGCTGGTGAATGAAGAAGAGATTCGCCAGCGCGCCATCCGCAACATCGAGCAGAACGGCATCGTCTTCCTCGATGAAATCGACAAGATCGCATCGCGCTCGAACACGCAGGGCGCCGACGTGTCGCGCGCCGGCGTGCAGCGTGACTTGCTGCCGCTGGTCGAAGGCACGACCGTCAATACCAAGTACGGCATGATCAAGACCGACCACATCCTGTTCATCGCGTCGGGCGCCTTTCACCTGGCCAAGCCCTCGGACCTGATCCCGGAACTGCAGGGTCGCTTCCCGATTCGCGTCGAACTGGAATCGCTGGCGATCGCCGATTTCGAACGCATCCTGACCTCGACCGATGCCTGCCTAACGCGCCAGTACGAAGCGCTGCTGGCCACCGAGCAGGTGCAGTTGAGCTTCACCGCCGACGGCATACGCCGGCTGGCGGAGATCGCTTACTCGGTCAATGAAAAAACCGAGAACATCGGCGCGCGCCGCCTGTATACGGTGATGGAAAAGCTGCTCGAAGAAGTGTCTTTCGACGCCGGCACGCAAGACCAGCAACAGGTCGAAGTCAATGCCGCCTATGTCGATGACAAGCTGGGGGCACTGGCCGTCAACGAGGACCTGTCGCGCTACGTGCTGTAAAGCCGCCGGCCCCGTCGCCCGGTTGCGCCTTCGCGCGCGTTCGCTCCGTTCAGTCTTCCTGATAGCGCGGACGACGCGGATTGCGTCCCGCACGCGAGCCCGGTACTGCCGGCTGCTCGCCACCGGCACCGGTGCGTCCCAGCGCGCTGGGACCCGCGGCCTGTCCCATGCCCTGGCTGGCCTGCTGAGGCGGCAAGGCGGACTGCGCTTGCGCCTGCGGCCCCCCCGGCTGCCCGGGCACTGCCCCCGGCGGCTGTCCCGCTTGTCCAGTCTGCCCCGGCTGCTGCAGTGCCTGCTGCGGCTGGAATCCGGGTGAGGCTTGCGGCGGCAGGTTCTGCGGCGCGTTCTGCTCCGGCATTGCCCTCGCCAGTGCGCCGCCGCCCGTGCCCTCCTGCGCGGCAAAGGCCGGTAACGGCAACTCGCGCTCCGCCCCCCGGTCCGACAGCACCACCGTTTTTGCGTGGATCGCCTTCACCGTCACGCCCGGCATCAGCTCGGCGTTCACCCGATAGAACTTCGGCGCACTGCCATCGACCGCGAGGATGGCCGCGCTGCCAGTCGAGCGTCCCGCGTGGATGATGCCTCGCAGCTGCACATTCACCATGCCGCCACCTTTCGCAGCGCCACCGAACAGGTTCGCTGCCGCCGACACCGGAGGCAGCGCGCGCTCGTTCGCCACCGGCGCGGCCACCGGTCGCGGCGCCGGCGCGAGCCACTGCAGCACCCAGTACGCAACGGACGCGCACAGGGCGACGAACAGCACGAAGGCCACAAGGGCAGGCAGGCGCTGGCGAGCCGTGTCCATCCCTCACCTCACCAGCTGGTTGATTTCGATGATGGGCATCAGCACCGCCAGCACGATCAGCAGCACCACCACGCCCATCGCCAGGATCAGCACAGGCTCCAGCAGGCCGGCGATGGTCAGCGCGCGACGCTCGAGGTCCTGCTCCTGCATTTGCGCGGCGCGGTTCAGCATCTGCGGCAATTCGCCGGTGACCTCGCCAGCGCGGATCATGTGGATCAGCATCGGCGGAAAATGCTTGTGCGCCGACAGCGCGCGCGCCAGCCCCATGCCTTCGCGCACACTGGCGGTCGCCTCCTCGACCTGCCGGCGCATCGCGAGATTCGACAGTGTGTCGCGGCTGGTCTGCAGCGCGCGCAATATCGGCACGCCGGAACTGATGGTGATGGCCAGCGTGCTCGCAAAGCGCGAGGTATTCAGGCTGCGCTCGAAGCGTCCGTACATGGGCGCGTTCAGCAGCCAGCTGTGCCAGCGCAGCTTCGTCTCTTCATTGCGCAACGCGCGCCGCCACAGCATGAACACGGCCCCCAACAGCAGCGCGACCAGCCAGCCCCAGTGCCGCACGAAGTCCGACAGCGCCAGCATCGCAATCGTCAGGAAAGGCAGCTTCTGTTTCGTGTTCGCAAACACCGACACGATCTGCGGCACCACATAGGTCAGCAGGAAGACCACGATCGCGAACGCGACCACGGTCACGATGGCTGGGTAGGTGAAGGCCAGCCTGACCTTTTGCACCAGCGAATTGCGACGCTCGACGAAATCCGCCAGTCGCGACAGCACGCGCGACAGCTGTCCGATCTGCTCGCCCGAGGCCACCAGCGCGCGATAGATGTCGGCAAAGTCGCGCGGATGACGTGCCAGCGCATCCGAAAAGGATGAACCGCCTATCACTTCGGCACGTATCGAGGCGATCAGGTCGCGCAGATACGGCCGCTCGGCCTGCTCCATCAACGCATCGAAAGCCTGTTCCAGCGGCAGCTGCGCTTCCAGCAGCGAGGCCAGCTGGCGCGTGAAGAGGGCGAGCTCATTCGTTGACAGCCTCTCGCCAAAGCGCCAGCCACGCGCAATCGCCCGTCCCTGTTCATCGACCTGTCCGGCGATGGCTTCGACGGCCAGCGGCAAGAGGCCGCGTGACTTCAGGTCCGAGCGCGCCGCGCGCGGACTGTCGGCCTGCACCACGCCCTTGCTGGTGGCGCCGGCCACATCGACGGCTTCATAGCGAAAGGCGGGCATGGGCGAGCGTCTCGGCTTATTCCTTGGTCACGCGCAACAGCTCGGCTTCCGACGTGATGCCGTCGCGCACCCAGCGCTCGCCATCCTCGCGCATCAGCTGCATGCCGTCGCGCTGGGCGGTGGCGCGAATCTCGGCTTCGGAGGCTTGCTCGTGGATCTGCGCGCGGATGCGGTCCGACGCCAGCAACAGTTCGTAGATGCCGACGCGTCCCTGGTAACCCGTGTGGCCGCACTTGTCGCAACCGACTTCCTGCCACTGATGGCCGTCATGCCGGCGGCAATGCGTACACAGCTTGCGCACCAGCCGCTGCGCGACCACGCCCAGCAGCGATGACGACAGCAGGAAAGGTTCGATGCCCATGTCGAGCAAGCGCGTGACGGCCGCTGCCGCATCATTGGTGTGCAGGGTCGCCAGCACCAGGTGGCCGGTGAGGGAGGCTTGCACCGCGATCTGCGCGGTCTCGAGGTCGCGGATCTCGCCAATCATGATCACGTCCGGGTCTTGCCGCAGGATCGCGCGCAGCGCCTTCGCAAAGCTCATGTCGATGCGCGCATTGACCTGGGTCTGGCCGACGCCGGGCAGTTCGTATTCGATCGGGTCTTCGACGGTCAGCACATTGGTGGTCGATGCATTGAGCCGCGACAGCGCCGCATACAGCGTGGTGGTCTTGCCGGAACCGGTTGGTCCGGTGACGAGCACGATGCCATGCGGCTGGCTGATCAGCCTGTCGAATTGCTCGCGGGTGCGTTCGGCCATGCCCAGTTGTTCGAGGTCAAGGCGTCCGCCTTCCTTGTCCAGCAGGCGCAGCACTGCGCGCTCGCCATGACCGGTGGGCAGGGTGGACACGCGCACATCGACCGGCTTGCCGCCGACCCGCAGCGTGATGCGGCCATCCTGCGGCAAGCGCTTCTCGGCAATGTCGAGCTGCGACATGATCTTGATGCGCGAGATCAGCGCCGCATGGATCGCCTTCTTCGGCCGCACAACGTCACGCAAGCGGCCATCGATGCGAAAGCGCACCACCGACACTTGCTCGAAGGGCTCGATGTGAATATCTGACGCGCCTTCGCGCAACGCCTGCGTCAGCAGCGCATTGATCATGCGGATCACCGGCGCATCGTCGGCAGACTCGAGCAAGTCCTCGACGGCCGGCATGTCCTGCATCAGCCGCGCCAGATCAAGGTCGGACTCGACTTCACCCACCACTTGCGCCGCATCGCCACCGTGGCCGGCATAGGCGCGTGCTATCGCGCTCTCGAGCTGTTCGCGTGGCATCGTGTGAATACGCATGCGCCCAAAGCGGCGGCTGATCTCGGCGACGGCCGAAGGCGCTGTCGCTTCCGACACCCAGACCTCGACAGCGCCATCGGCGTCGGCGCTGCCGCGCTCAACATCGGCAACATCGCCCGCGCCGGGTTGCGCGAGCACGCCATGGTCGCGCGCGAAACTGAAGGGCAACAGGCGCGGTGCGCCGGGGGCTGGCGCTTCAGCGGCGCGCCGGGGGGAATCGTAGGCTTGCATCAGGTGTTCCTGGATTGTGGTCCGGTGGTTCGTGTCGGCTTGCGGTCGGCCTCCGGTCGGTTCCTGTGGGGTGCCACAGCATCCGGCGAACTATCGCCGGATTGATCCGCGGCTACGAAATTCATCGTTGATTGATGACAGGCGGTTCGACAGGAAAGACCTCGGCCGGCGCCGAAGGTTTCACACCGCTGCTGGGCATAGGGGCAGTCGCACCCGGCGCCGAATCCACTGGTGCACCCGCTGCAGCCCCCGATGCTGGCCCCGATGCTGCCCCCGGCGCAGCATCCCGGCGCAGCATCGCGCCGCCGGTCGGGCGGCCGCCTTCCAGCCGGGGCAGCATCGGCGGCTCGGTGCCGGGCATCAGCACATTCGATTCGGGCTTGATGAGCTGCTGCACGCCGCGCACATAGTCGTAACGGTCGCTGGCCACGGCCACGCTCTGCGCGTCGTTGCGCACCACCGTGGGTCGGATGAAAACCATCAGGTTGGTCTTCACCCGCTTCTTGGTCTGGTAGCGGAACAGATAACCGAGCACCGGGATGTTGCCCAAACCCGGCACTTTTTCCAGCGTGTCGTTCAGCGTGTCTTCGATCAGGCCGCCGAGCACGATGATCTGGCCATCGTCGACCAGCACATTGGTATCGATCGAGCGTTTGCTGGTAATCAGGCCCGAGGTGGTCGACTGCTGGATCGCCGAGGTCTCCTGGTAGATCGCCATCTTCACGGTACCGCCTTCGGAGATCTGCGGCCGCACGCGCAGAGACAGGCCGATGTCGCGCCGCTCTATGGTCTGGAAAGGATTGACGCCGGCAGCGCCGGCCGAGGCGGCTGTAGTGAACTGGCCAGTGATGAAGGGCACGTTCTGGCCGACGATGATGCGCGCCTCTTCGTTGTCGAGTGTAATCAGGTTCGGCATCGACAGAATGTTGGCCTTCACGTCGCGCTCGAGCGCACGCGCCAGCGCACCCAGCCCGAGGCTGCCGTTGCGCTGCTTGAAGATGGTCGCCGTCAGGCCATTGCCCGGCGCCTGCGGCACACCATTCGGGCCCAGTACCGACGTGGCCTGTTGTATCAGGTTGTCGCCGCCGCTGGCAAAGCCGGTCAGTACGCCGACGCGGTAGTTGCTGCTACTGTCGCCTGACAGCGCGGCCCATTGCACGCCGATTTCGGCCGCCTTGTCGGCGCTGACTTCGACGATCAGCGACTCCACATACACTTGCGCGCGGCGCGCATCGAGCTGGTCGATGATGGCGCGCAGGTTGCGGTACACGCTTTCATTGGCGGTGATGATCAGGGTATTGGTCGTCGGGTCTGCCTGAATGAAGCCGGCCACGCCGCCGGCCGGCAAGGGCCCTTGCTGCGGCGCCTGGGAAGCTGGCGGTGCCTGCAGGCCGCCCTGCGCCGCCGGTACCTGTGTCGCCGGCGTGGTCGAGGTTGGCGTGGCCGTCACGGCAGCGCCCGATTCGCCGGCCACGACGGCGCGCAACACCTGCGCCAGCTTCACCGCTTCGGCATTGCGCAGGTAGACCACATGCACATTGCCCGGCAGGGCGGTCGGCTGGTCGAGCTTCGCAATCAGCGTGCGTGCAAGCTTGGCACGCGCAGCGGTCGGCGCGCGGATGATCACCGAGTTCGTGCGCGCATCCGCCAGCAACACCACGCGCCCGGGGTCGGCCGCGCCTTGCGCGCCGGCACCGCCATCGAGCATGCGGTTGACAGTGACGACCAGATCCAGCGCAATCGCATGCTCGAGCTTGACCACATCGAGTTCGCCGATCGCGGGGACATCCAGCGAGGCGATGATGCGCGACAGCCGCTTCAGGTTGTCCGCATAGTCGGTGATGACCAGCGTGTTGTTGGTCGCGTCGGCAGCAATGGTGTTGTTGGGCGAGATCAGAGGCCGCAGGATGGCCACCAGGCTGTTGGCGCTCTCATGGTTGAGACGGAAAATCTGCGTCGCGATCTGGTCGCCGCGCACCTTGCCGGCCGTGACCGGCGCCGCCTGCAGCTTGGCGTCGGCCTCGGGCAGTACCTTGATGTAATCCGGCGTGCGTACTACGGCATAGCCCTGCAAGCGCAGCACCGAGGTCAGCATGTCGAAGGCCTGCGCCTTGGTGACCGGTTTCTCGGACACGAGGTTGATCGTGCCCTTGACGCGCGGATCGATCACGAAGGTATTGCCGGTGAAATGGCCGATCGCGCGCACCACGTTCTCGATGTCGGCACCGACGAAGTTCAGGCTGGCCTGGTTCGACGACGGATCTTGCGCCAGCGCGCGAACGATGGGCAGGCCGACCAGCGACAGGCCCAGCAGCAGGACAATGAACGAAATTTTTTTCATTTGAATTCAAGTGCGATCACGCTACGGCCTCCTGACTGGCGACGCTGGCCGAGCAGGTTCAGCAGGATGGCCAGGCTCTGCTCCTTCCCTTCCCGTGCCCAGGCCTGCCCGGAAAACTGCAGCCGGCCGCGAACGATATCTCCCGCCCCTTCAAGCACCAGCGGACCGGAAAGGGTGCCCAGTGTGAGGTGGGCGGCATCGCCGTGCCACAGGAATTCCATCCGGTATGCACCAAGCGGCTTGACCGGCGATAAGGCTGATGCAATCTCCGTCATGTCGAGCTGCATGCGACCCTCGATGCGCAGGCCGTCCGGCGCGCGCAGTACCTCCAGCGCCGGCCATGACAAGCGCATGCGCCCCGAAGGCTTGATGGTGTTCAGCGGTGCGCCCAGCGCGGCCAGCCGTTCGGCCGGCAAATCGATGGCGCCGGCGCTCACGTCCCAGCTGCGCCAGCTACCGCGCACCGTCAGCGGCTGACTCAACGCACGCTCGTTGACCAGTTCGGCATCGATACGCCCGAACAGCGCCAGGGGCGACAGCTGCCAGCGGAAGCGGCCGGGCAGCAAGGGGGCCAGCGGCTCGCCCGTGCCGCTGGACGCGCCCACAAAGGCCGAACCGCGCCACACCGTGCCCTGCGGATCGCCGAGTGACAGACGGCCGCCGGTCTGTTGCTCGACCTGCGGCACCAGCCAGGCCGCCGGCAGGGTGGCGACCACCGTCACCAGCACGGCCAGCAGCGCGGCCGCGGCCCAGGCGACCGGGCGCCTCATGAGGCGCGGCGCAGCGTCAGCCGGGCATCGACGCGATCGAGACGCTCGCGCGCCGTCACGCTGGCTTCGCTGACCGCCAGCTGCAAGGCGCGCTGCTGTTGCTGCAGCCATTCGGTCAGTGCCGAGAACGACACGTCATCGAAGTTCACGCGCACCAGCAGCACACCACCGGCATCCTGCACGCTCAATGACTGCGCCTTCAATCCCTGCGCGGCGAGGCCGGCCTCGAGCGTGGCCTTGTCGACCGTTGGCGACGCAGCCGCCGAACCGGCGGTACGCGGCGGCGGCGGCGCCGACGCCAGTTGCTGTGCCAGCGCCTGCACCTGCGCGGCATCGGCGCGCAGCTGCGGCAAGTCCTTGCGCCAGCGCTCGCGTCCTTCCAGTGCCGGCTCCACGCCCAGCAGCCACAGCAGCACAAGAACCAGCAAGCTGCCACCCCAGGCGAGCACGCGGCGCTCGCGTGCCGAACGCTCCTGCCAGAGGGCGCCAAGGCGGCCCTTCACCTTGCTGCCGACCTTGCGGTTCATCGCAGGCTCCTGACTTGCCATTGAGCGGAATCACCGGCAATGGGGCTCGCTTCCAGCCCGCGTGCGTCCAGCGCAGCGCGCGCCGCATCGAGCGAAGCTTGCAGGCCGGGCTTGAAGCGCACTGTCAGCGCCGCATCCCGATACTCCAGTGCCGCGATGGCACGCGCATCGGTGCCCATCGCCGCACCGGCCTCGGCCCAGGCGTCGCCCAGCGTGGCGGCCAGCGCAACGAAATCGCCCGGCGCGAACTCGCCGGCCGCCTGCCGCGATGCCGCGACCTTCTGCCGCATCTGCGCGACCGGGTCGACCAGCGCTTCATTCGGATAGCTGCGGTGGAAGCTGCGCGCCATGGTTTCGCGCAATTGCAGGCCTTCGCTGCGCAATTGCCACCAGTCCCAGTTCAGCGCGACGATGTTCACCAGCGCCAGCGCGGCCGCGAGCGCTACCGGCCAGCGCCAGCGGCGCCAGTCGGGACCTTCACCTTCATCGGCAGCGATGGCCGTCGCGAGGTCGACCGGCACATGGCTCGCGCCCTCGACCCACGCCGCCCAGTTTTCTTCGCGCAGCTCGATGACGTGGGGTGCCGGCAGCTCATCGGCCGCGATGCTGTCGCCCGGCACCGTAGCGCTGCCCACGGCTCCGCCCGATGCCGCATGCATCGCATCGGCTGCATGCTCGCCGTAGCTGCGGCGAAAAATCTTCAGCAGCAGCGGCGGCAGCGCCAGCTGCACCGGACGCTGGCTTGCAAACGTCGCCAGCAACTGCGCCACCTCCACCGGCAACGAGTCCGCGTCATCGGACGACAACGGCAAGCCCATACCTTCCTGCGCCGACAGCCGTAGCGCCAGTTCGCGCCGCCCTGCGTGTTCGACCACGCTGGCCGCCACGTGCGCCGCCGGCAGCGGCAAACAAAGCACGAAGGGCAAGGCGGACACGCGTCGTGCGCCGTGTCGGCGCACGGTATCGATCCAGCCCTGCAGCCACGCGCGATCGGTGACGGCGATCAGCCGCTGATTGCCTGCTGTGGTGGCTGGAGTGGCCGGGGTGCCTGTGGCTACTGGCGTGGCTCCGGCGATGGTGCCGCCGTTTGCCGGCGCCACCGCGATCGCGCAGGCGGCCGGGTCGCCGATCACGCGGTCCTCGACCAGCGCTGGCAGTGCGGCCTTCAGGCGCGCCGCGGGCAACGGCGGTACGGCGATGCGGAACAGGCTGACATCGGACGCGGCCAGCAGCAGCACCACGCGCTGCGACTGCTGCATCAGCGCCGACAATTCGTGCAGGCTGGCATGGCCGATGCGCTGCAAGCGGCCGCGGGCAGCAATCGCGAATGACAGCGAGGGGCTCGCAGCGGCGGCGTCTGCCGGCAGCGCGCGTGGCGGCAGACGCAGGTAGAGCGCAGCAGGAGTGGTGGCCAGGATGGCTTTCATCGTGTCAGACCTCGCGCAGCCAGACGAGGTGCGTGGTCGGTCCGTGACGCTCGACCAGCCCCTGCACCTGCAGGCTGGCTTCGCCGATGGTCACGCGGCCGTTCACCAGGAAGTAGCTGGTCGCGACTGCGACCTGTGAAGTCGGCGGCGGCTCCGGACGGCCGGGCAGGCGCGCAGCAAAATCGCTCAGGTCGCGGAAGCTGGCGCTGCGGCGCGCATTGACGACATTGCCGGCATCGGCCAGCGACAATGTCGCCAGCCTTGCCGCCAGCACCTCGGCCGGCGCGGTGTTCACGTTGACGGGCGTGGCCCGCGGCAGGAACACCACGTTATTGCGCACGGCCGCCAATACTGCCGGCGTGAAGCCGGGCACGGCCAGCAGGTCATCTACCTGCGCGAACCCGATCGGACGCGGCGCGCCTGCTTCGGCACTGGAAGCACGCTGCGACGCGGCCACCTGCTGCGCAGTTGCGCGCGCCAGCCCGGGGTCTTGCCGCAGCGCTGTCAGCAAGCGCTCGAAAGCCTGCACCTCGGCCACGTTCACTTCGCCGCGCGTGGCCAGCCCGGTCAGGTTCAGTCGCGACTGCGCATCCTGGATCGCGCCCGACAGCACCGCGCTGCCCGCATTGCCGCGTATCGATGCCGATTCAACATAGCGGTCGAGCCGCGTCTCCGACAATGGCACGGCCCAAGGCTCGTTCAGATCATCGATCGACGAGTAGCGCGCATCCTCGCGCAGGATCAGCCGGGCCCAGTCGAGTGCGCCGCGCAATACCCATTGCTTTTGCAGCTGCAGGCGCTGGTTCTCGATCGATCGCACTTGCACCTGCTGCTGCCAGAACAGGCTGGCGACGATGGTGATGGCCAGCGTCGTCAGCAGAAGCGCGGTGACGATGGCCACGCCGCGCTGCTGCGAAGGGAATGGGGATGGGGATGCACATGCGTGCTGCGCCCATCGTGCTCGCTGCACGTGATACCGGCGTAGCGATGGTGGCAGCTGCGTGCGCATCAGGTGGCTCCCAGCATGAAGACCTTGCTCATCGATGACGCATAGCCCTCGATGTACAGCGACACCTCGAGGCCGCTCCAGGTGGTCTGCATGGCAGTGGTGCCGGCGCCCGGGTTCATCAGCGAGCCGCGCGAGGCCAGCGGCGCCGCCGCTGGCTGTGCCTGCATCTGGGTCCAGCTGCGCCAGCCGCGGCCGTCATCGGTCCAGATGCGCAAATTCATCGCACGCAATCCACGGCGCAATGCCACCGGGCGGGCACCGCCGGCGGCGGCGAAACGCCAGTACTGGTCGAGCTGCGTGAGATCGCGCGTGGGCGGCGATTCCTCGCGCGTCAGCATGCCTTCACGCAAACGCCAGGTCACCAGCTGCAGCATGCCGGGCTGGGCATCGGGCTGGATACGGCGCGCGATCGTGATTCGGTCGACATTGACCGCCAATGGCGAGCGGCCGTCGAGCAGCGTTGCATCGACTGCGTTTGCACAATCGGCCTGCAGTTGCGCAAAGGCCAGCTGCAGGCCGCGCGTCTGCTCGAGCTCGGCATTCAGCGATGTGCGGGCGCGCGTGATCGAGTCCAGTCCGCGCCAGCCCAGCACGGCGACGAAGGCCAACACACCAATGGCGACCAGCAATTCGACCAGCGTCAGGCCGCACTGCGAACGGGCGTTTCGCATCACCACCTGCGAGCTCGCTTGCCCGCGCGTTTTCCGTCCTGCGAAGCGAAGTTCACAGCGCATTGGGCACCACCTGCGACAGCGTAATGATCTTGCGTCCCGGGCTGCGCTCGTCGATCACGCTGACTTCGACGCGACGGAATGAAGGATTGGGTGTGGACAGTATTTGCTCGTCACAGCGGAATGGCAGCTCTCCCTGCGGACAGGCAAATTCACGCTTGCCGATCGCTGGCCACTCATGCGCGAGACGGATTTGCGTCAGCCGGTTCTCGGCCGACCAGGTGGCCATCATCGCCGAACGCAAGTCACTGCTGTTTTGCGTCAGGCTGCCGACGGCGCGCAGGCTGGCCGCAAGCGAGGTGCCGACGATGACCAGTGCGACCAGCACTTCAAGCAGCGTGAAGCCGCTCGTCCATCGCTGGCGCGATGTCCGTGGCTTGCGCGCGGAAGGCGTCGTGTGCATCGCCCTGATCCCTTATTCGACCGTGAAATTGCCGATGCCATCGGCACGTATCGTCGCCGCCTGCGGCCCGAGCGCCAGCGTCAGCGCAAAGGCTTTGTCGACCGGTTCCTTGCCGAACACGATGCGCAAGGGGCGTTGCCCGGACGTGGCCGGCGTGAGCGCAAGCGCGAGCGGCGCGCTGCGGAACTCGCGCTCACGCAGCAGCGCGTCGCCGGCCAAAGGCTGCCAGCCTTCACCCTGTCGCAATAAAAAGCGATACCGGTAATCATCGGCCTCGAAGGCAATCGGGCGATTGCGCACGATCGCTTCATCGCGGGCCAGCTGCAGCAGCAGCGCGACGCGCTGCGCCTCGTTCTGCAGCAGCTGGCGGTCGCCGGGATTGGCATTGAGCGCAACCGCCCCGAGCAGGATGCCGACGATGACGAGTACGACCAGCAACTCGAGCAGCGTGAAGCCCGTCGCGCTGCCGGGCCGGCTGGCGCGGACTGGTCGCTGGGTCGATGCCCGGTGCAAGCTCACGCCTCAGTCCTGCCAGGATCCGATGTCGGCATCGATGCTGGCGCCGCCCGGCTTGCCGTCGGCACCCAGCGAGAACAAGTCCACTTCGCCATGTACGCCCGGCGACAAATATTGATAGGGATTGCCCCACGGGTCTTTGTTCAGCCGGTCCACATAGCCGCCCGTCTTCCAGTTGGGCGGTACCGGGCCGCTGGTCGGGCGCGTGATCAGGGCCCGCAAGCCTTGCTCGGTCGTCGGGTAGCGGTTGTTGTCGAGGCGGTAGAGCTTGAGTGCCTGCATCAACGTCGCAATGTCCTGCTTCGCGGCGAGGATGCGCGCATCGTCGGTGCGGCCCATCAGCCGCGGCACCACCAGCGCGGCGAGCACGCCCATGATCACGACCACCACCATGATCTCGATCAGCGTGAACGCGCGATTGCCCGGCGCACGCCGAAATACGCAATGGCGATACGAGACTGGGCGGATACGCAAGCTCATGGGCATAGGCATGTGATTTGGCAATCGGGGTAGGAAGCGCAGCTCTTGATTCAGACCACCTTCCCTCGCGAAAGTGCAGTCACGACAGCAAGCCGCGCGGCAGGCCGCAGAGCAAGCCTGTGCTGACGGCACTTGCGAACCGGCACACACTCGCAAGGAGTGCGGTGATTATTCGGCAGGGGGAATTTGAATCTTGGACGCGGCGCAAGCCCCGGTTGCGGGGAGGCCGTCCGGTTCGGGGTCAGGCGGCTTCGTCGCGCGCTTCGCGCGCCAGCAAGCGCTGTATCGCAGCCTGCGGCGCATCACCACCAAACAACACCTGCGCGACCGCATCGACGATCGGCATCGTGACTTGATGTTGTTGCGCAAGCTGTTGCACCGCCTGTACGCAGCGCACGCCTTCAGCCACATGGCCAAGTTCGGCCACGATGGTGTCGAGCGACTTGCCTTGCGCCAGACCAAGGCCGACCTGGCGATTGCGTGACAGGTCGCCAGTGCAGGTCAGGATCAGGTCGCCGACGCCGGTCAGGCCCATGAAGGTTTCCGTGCGGCCGCCAAGGGCGGTGCCCAGTCGTGTGATCTCGGCCAGTCCGCGCGTGATCAGCGCGGCACGTGCATTCATGCCCAACCCGAGGCCATCGGCGATACCGGTCGCAATGGCCAGCACATTCTTCACGGCGCCGCCGACTTCGACGCCGACGATGTCATCACTCGAGTACACGCGCAGGTGAGCACCGTGCACGCCGGCGATGGCCTGACGGCGCAAGTCCTCCGAGGCGGAGCCGATGACCAGCGCACACGGCTGGCCCCGCGCGACTTCCTGTGCGAAGGACGGGCCCGACAGCGCACCGCAGGCGATGGCCTCTCCCAGCTCCTGCGCGACCACCTGGTGCGGCAGCATTGCCGTGCCCGGCTCGAAGCCCTTGCACAGCCAGATCAGGTTGGGCAGCGGCTGGCCCTTGAGCGAGCGCAGCATCGGGCGCAAGCCGGAGAAGGAGGTCGCGAGGATCAGCAAGCCGCCCTGCGCATGGTCCACCGCTTGCGTGAGGTCGGACGTCAGCTGCAACGGCGAAGGCAGGGCAATACCGGGCAGGTAGCGCGCGTTTTCGCGGCGCGCGGCCATGTCGGCGATGGCTTGCGGCTCACGGCCCCACAGCAATACCGACTGGCGATCGGCCAGCGCAATGGCCAGCGCGGTGCCCCAGGCACCGGCGCCAAGAATGGAAATCTTCATTCGCCCCAGACGTCCGCCGCTTTGACGTAGCCGATCTCACCGTCGCGATGGCGCACCTTGATCCAGCCGGACGACACCGGCTCGGCCAGTTCGAGCACCACGCCCTTGCCGGCGCTGAACACGACGGCTGCAGTGTCGCTGGCGCTGGCGCGAGCCGCGGCTTGCGGTACCTCAACCACCAGTGTGCGCTTGTTCGACAGGTGCTTGTTCTCGATCCACGCGAGGTCGCCGCCGGCATCGCGCACGCGGCTCCAGTCGCCATTGGTGAGAACGAGCTCGACCGGCATGCCGATCGGCGCGATGAAGACTTTTTTCGACTTCAGGCCGGGCGCGTCATACATGACGGCCGGGCCCGGCGAAACGGAACGGAAATCGACGGCCTGTGCCGCAGTACCCAACACCGCCAGCGTGGCCGGCAGCAGGGCTGCGAGGACGTGGCGGATGCGCGGCGCGGCCATGCGATGCTCCTTGCTTACTGCACCTGGGTCGGTGCGTTCTGTGCCAGCACCTGCTGGCGCTGGTGATAGAAGACCTCGAAGTTGATCTCGGCCAGGTGCACCGGCGGGAAGCCGCCACGGGTCACCATGTCAGCGATGTTCGAGCGCAGGTACGGATAGAGGATGTTCGGGCAGGCGATGCCGAGCAGCGGCTCGAGCTGGCCTTCGGGGATGTTGCGCGCCTCGAAGATGCCCGCCTGCTTGCCTTCGACCAGGAAGGCGACCTTGTCGCGCACTTTGGCGGTGACGGTCACGGTGCAGGTCGCTTCGTAGATGCCTTCGCCCAGCGTCTCGGAGCCGACGTCGATGGCCACCTCGATGGACGGGCCTTCCTGCTCGAGGAAGATCGCCGGCGAGTTCGGCTGCTCCAGCGACATGTCCTTCAGGTAGACGCGCTGGATGTTGAACGTGGGCTGGTTCTCTTGCTGGTTCTGGTCAGACATGAAAAGCTTTCGTGTAGTTGGGAATGATGCGCGCCGTCGCGAGCGACGGCCACGCGCTGGATCAATTCGGGTGTGGGTCGGGTGCCGGTCAGGCGGGCTCGGGTCGGCTCAGGCGGCCTGCAACAGCGGCTCGAGCTTGCCTTCGCGGTCGAGCGCGGACAGATCGTCAAAACCGCCGACATGGGTGTCGCCGATGTAAATTTGCGGCACAGTGCGGCGGCCGGTCTTTTCCATCATCAGTACACGCTGCTCGGGCTCAAGGTCGATACGGATCTTCTCGATCTCGCCGACACCCTTGGCCTTGAGCAGACGCTCGGCCATGTTGCAATACGGGCAGACCCCGGTACTGTACATGCGGACTTTCGCACCCATCAAATTCGCTCCTGATTGCTACGCTTGCTTGTTTTTACTTCGCCGTCGGCAGTCCCTGCGACTGCCATTCGGCGTAACCACCGTCAAGGATAAACACTTCAGCAAATCCTGCACGGGCCAGCTGGCCGGCGGCGCGCTGCGCACGCGGGCCGGTCTGGCAGACCACCAGCACCGGGCGCGCCTTGTCGAGTTCGCCGAGGCGCGATGCGAGCTGGTCGACCGGAATATGTTTGGCATTGCGCAGGTGACCGGCGCCGAACTCGTCGGCATTGCGCACGTCGAGAATCTGCGCCTTGCCCTGGTTGAGCAGTTGGGTCGCTTGCAGCGTCGACAGGCTGAGTTTGCTGCGGGACAGGGTCGGCCATGCGAGTGCACCACCGGAGACCAGCGCGATCAGCACCAGCCAGATATTGTCAATCAAGAATTTCACGACGATTCAGTTCCCGGCAATTCGTTGGAAGCTTCGTTTGAAGCAAGCATGCCATTATAGAATAGAAGGCTAGCCTTCATATTTCCCATTCAAGCTCTGCATATCCCATGTACAAAATCGTATTCATGCGCCACGGTGAGTCCACCTGGAACAAGGAAAACCGTTTCACCGGCTGGGCCGACGTCGACCTGACTGACAAGGGCATCGCCGAAGCGCGCGAAGCCGGCCGCATCCTCAAGGATGCCGGCTTCACCTTCGACCTGACCTATACCTCGGTGCTCAAGCGCGCGATCCGTACCCTGTGGCTGACGCTCGACGAAATGGACCTGATGTGGCTGCCGACCGTGCACAGCTGGCGCCTGAACGAGCGCCACTACGGCGCGCTGCAGGGCCTGAACAAGGCCGAGACTGCCGCCAAGTACGGCGACGAGCAGGTGCTGGTCTGGCGCCGCAGCTATGACACGCCGCCGATGCCGCTCGACCCGAGCGATGAGCGCGCGTCGTACAAAGACCCGCGTTATGCCAAGCTCAAGCGCGAAGAAGTCCCGCTGTCGGAGTGCCTGAAGGACACCGTCGCCCGCGTGATGCCAGTCTGGAACGAGTCGATCGCCCCGGCCATCCGCGCCGGCAAGCAGATCCTGATCTCGGCGCATGGCAACAGCCTGCGCGCGCTGATCAAGTACCTCGACAACATCAGCGATGCCGATATCGTCGGCCTGAACATCCCGAACGGCCAGCCGCTGGTCTATGAGCTGGATGCTGACCTGAAGCCTATCCGCAGCTACTACCTCGGCGACGCGGCCGCGATCGAAGCCGCGATGCAGGCTGTCGCCAGCCAGGGCAAGGCCAAGTAAGCAACGATGTCCGGACCCCAGCTGCACCCCCGGCGCGCATCGCGCCAGCTGAACCCCGGCAGCCCGCGACCGCAGCGCAAGCAGCGGTCGCCGCTGTCCCTGCTGTCGGTGCCGCTGCTGGCGGCCCTGCTGCTGGCGCCGGTCGCGCAGCTTGCGCAGGCCGAGCCGCTGAAGTCCGTCGAGCGCACGCGCCAGAAGCAACAAGCCGAGCAGGAGCGCGCCGAGCTGCGCAAGAAGCTCGATGCGCTGAAGACCGATATCGCCAAAACCGAGAAGGCACATGGCCATGCCTCCGATGCGCTGGCCGAGTCCGAGAAAGCGATCTCGAACGCGAACCGCTCGCTGCGCGAGCTGGCGGCCGAGCAGCAACGCACCCGCCAGCACCTCGAGCAGCTGTCCAAGAGCGAGCAGGAGCTGGAAGCGGCCGTCGCGCAGCAGCGCGCACGGCTGGAGAAAATGCTGCGCGAGCAGTACGTGGCCGGCCATGACGACCGCGTACGCCTGCTGCTGTCGGGCGACAACCCGAACCGCATCGCACGTGAAATGCGCTACCTCGGCTATGTGTCGGCCGAGCAGATGAAGGCCATCGCCGAGCTGCAGCAAAACCTCGAGGCGATCGAAGCCAACAAGGCTGACGCCGAAGAGACGCGCGCCGCGCTGGACGACATCGAAACCGAACAGCACGAGCAGAAGGCGCTGCTGGAAAAGGAAAAGGGCAAGCGCAAGGCGCTGGTCACGCAGCTGTCGTCCAAGCTGGGCGAGCAGCGCAAGCAAGCTGGCAGCCTGGCGCGCGACGAACAACGACTGTCGTCGCTGGTCGACCGGCTGGCGGTGCTAATTGCGCAACAGCGCAAGGCCGACGAGGAAGAGGCGAGGCGCCGCGCCCGCGCCCGCGCCGAGGCCAAAGAACGCGAGGCCCGGGAAAAACTGGCCGCAAAATCACGTACGGAAGACAAGGGCAAGGCCGGTACGAAGGACGGCATCGCCGACAATGCGAAGCTGCCGCCGGTGGCCAAGGCCGCGCCTGCCAAGGAAGCCCGCGAGCGCAAGCCTGCCGACGAGCTGGCCGAGCTGCCGCCTCCGCCGGACGGCAATGCCTTCATGGGCCAGCGCGGCAAGCTGAAGCTGCCGGTCAAGGGCGAGCTGGTGGCCACCTTCGGCGCCAGGCGCACCGACGGCCCGGCCTGGAAGGGCATCTTCATCAAGGCCGCCGAGGGCAGCGAGGTGCATGCGGCCGGCGCCGGCGAGGTGGTATTCGCCGACTGGATGCGCGGCTTCGGCAACCTGCTGATCGTGGACCACGGCGGCCAGTACATGAGCATCTATGGCAACAACCAGGCCGTGCTCAAGCGCCCCGGCGACCGGGTGAAAGCGGGCGATGTCGTCGCCACCGTGGGTAACAGCGGCGGCAATGAACAATCGGGTTTATACTTTGAAATGCGGCATCAAGGGCGGGCAATCGACCCGCTTACATGGATCAACAGGTGACAGATGGGCAGCAGACTGAAGAACATCGGACTGGTGGGACTGGGACTGATCGCCGGCATCGCCGGCTCGATGCAGTTCGACGCACTCGCACAGCGTAATGCCGGCACACCGTTGCCGATCGAAGAGCTGCGCACGCTGGCAGACGTCTTCGGCCTGATCAAGTCCGACTATGTGGAGCCGGTCGAAGACAAGAAGCTGCTGACCGAGGCCATCTCGGGCATGGTCGCTTCGCTCGACCCGCACTCGGCCTTCCTCGACAAGAAAGCCTTCAAGGAACTGCGCGAAGGCACCCAGGGCAAGTTCGTCGGCCTGGGCATCGAAGTCGGCATGGAAGACGGCTACGTGAAGGTGATCTCGCCGATCGAGGACTCCCCCGCGTACAAGGCCGGCCTGAAGGCCGGTGACCTGATCACCCGCCTCGACACCACCCCGGTCAAGGGCATGACGCTGGACGAAGCCGTCAAGCGCATGCGCGGCGAGCCGAACACCAAGATCACGCTGACCATCGCCCGCAAGGAAGAGGACAAGCCGCTGATCATCACCATCACGCGCCAGGAGATCAAGGTCCAGAGCGTGAAAGGCAAGATCATCGAGCCGGGCTACGCGTGGATCCGCGTGTCGCAATTCCAGGAACCGACGGTCGACGACCTCGCGAAGAAGATCAACCAGCTGTACCAGCAAGACCCGGCCATCAAGGGCCTGGTGCTGGACCTGCGCAATGACCCGGGCGGCGTGCTGCCGGGCGCCATCGGCGTCTCGGCCGCCTTCCTGCCCAAGGATGTGTCGGTGGTGTCCACCAACGGCCAGCTGCCGGACTCGAAGGCGACCTATTTCGCGCGCCGCGAGTTCTACGGCACCCGCGCCGGCGGCGACCCGCTGGCCCGCGTGCCCGAGGCCGCCAAGAAGGTGAAGATGGTGGTGCTGGTCAATTCCGGCTCCGCGTCGGCGTCCGAGATCGTGGCCGGCGCGCTGCAGGATTACAAGCGCGCGACCATCATGGGCACGCAGACCTTCGGCAAGGGCTCGGTGCAGACCATCCGCCAGCTGTCGGCAGACACCGCCGTCAAGCTGACCACCGCGCGCTACTACACGCCGAACGGTCGCTCGATCCAGGCCAAGGGCATCGTGCCCGACCTGCTGGTGGACGAATACGCCGATGGCGACGGCCTGAACGGCCTGCGCCTGCGTGAAGCAGACCTGCAGAAGCACCTGTCGAACGACAAGGACAAGGAGGCCGGCAATGCTTCCAACGTCGTGGACGAACTGGAAGAGGCCAAGCGCCTGCAGGCACTGGAGAAGAAGCGCAAGCCGCTCGAGTTCGGCAGCAAGGAAGACTTCCAGCTGGCACAGGCGCTGAACCACCTGAAGGGCCAGCCGGTGCAGCTGTCGAAGTCGGCCAAGGTCGAAAGCAAGAAAGAGCAGACCATCAACAGCCCCGATGGCAATGGCAGCAACGGTAACGGCGACAAGAAGTAAGCAGCCCTGACCGCATGACGGCCGCAGCAATGCGGCCGTTTTCATTTGGCCGCCAGGGCAAGGCGCCGCCGGCCGGCACCCGCCTCGGCAGGGCCACCGAATCAGCACGCATCCACGCAAATAAAACGCAGATAAAAGCGAATCAAGCCGAATTCATCGAACTAATCGTATCCATCGCCCCGCCCCATGAACGACCAACAACTGCTGCGCTACTCGCGCCACATCATGCTCGACGAGATCGGCATCGAAGGCCAGGAAAAGCTGCTCGCCGCGCATGCGCTGGTGATCGGCGCCGGCGGCCTCGGTTCGCCGGTGGCGCTCTACCTGGCCTCGGCCGGCATCGGCAAGATCACGCTGGTCGACCATGACACGGTGGACCTGACCAACCTGCAGCGGCAGGTGATGCACACCACGGCGCGCGTGGGCCAGCCCAAGGTGGCCTCCGGCCGCGAGGCGCTGGTGGCGATCAATCCCGAGGTCGAGGTCGTGACGCTGGCCGAACGGGCCGATGAAGCGCGGCTGGCCGAGCTGGTGGCCTCGGCGACGGTGGTGCTGGACTGTACCGACAATTTCCAGACCCGCCATGCAATCAACCGCGCCTGCGTCCAGGCGAAAGTGCCGCTGGTATCGGGCGCGGCGATACGGATGGATGGGCAGGTGGCAGTGTTCGATGCACGCAGCGGCAGCACGCCCTGCTATGCGTGCCTGTTCCCGCCGGACCAGCAGTTCGAGGAAGTGCAGTGCTCGACCATGGGCGTGTTCGCGCCGCTGGTCGGCATCATCGGCACGATGCAGGCGGCCGAAGCGCTGAAGCTGGTAGCGGGGATAGGGGAGTCGCTGGCGAACCGGCTGCTGATGCTGGATGCGCGGAATATGGAGTGGACTTCGATTCGGACCACGAAGGCTTCGGACTGCAGCGTCTGCTCAGGTCTATCGGAGCATTGATCTTCTCTCCACGGTTCGGCTTGCAAGCCGAACCGCTTCGGCAGGCGCGACGCATGCGTCGCGAAATCCCTGCATCACCCAGCCAGTAAAGCCATCTGCAGCATTGCGCCGTCCGAGGGCTTGATCTGGAAGCCGCTCTTGGCGAAGCGATGCCAGCGGCCGATCACGAAGGCAATCATCAGCGACGCGCGCGCGGCCGCTTCCGACTCCGGCACCGCGCCCTGGGTCGCGGCCAGCTTCCATGACTGGCGGAAGGCCAGTTCGATACGCTCGACGAACTGGTTCATGCGCTGCTGCAGCCGGTCGTCTTCATTGACCAGCGCATCGCCGATCAGCACCCGCGTCATGCCCTGGTTCTGCTCGGCGAAGTCCAGCAGCACGCCAGCCATCGCCAGCACCTGGCGACGCCCGCTTTCTTCGTTCTGTGCGATCTTGTTGACCAGCGTGAAGACCGAGGTCTCGATGAACTCGATCAGGCCTTCATACATCTGGGCCTTGCTGGCGAAGTGGCGGTAGAGCGCCGCCTCCGACACTTCCAGCTTCGCGGCCAGCGCGGCGGTGGTGATGCGGTCGCCCTTGGGGTTTTCCAGCATCTCGGCCAGCGCCTGGAGGATCTGCAGCTTGCGTTCACCCGGTTTCATGTTTGGCATGTTCGTTATTTGTCCGGCAAAACTTGTCGCGGCTTGTGGCCGATGGTCCCTCCGTGCAGCCAGCGGTCCCCGTCGCTGCCCGCATGTTCGGACTGTAACACTACGGCAGCACAGATTTGCAAAAACCAGTCACTGCGCGAAGCGCGATGAGGCCGAGGCCTTGATCGCACTGGCCACCCCGTCGCACAGCTGCGCTGGCTCGGCATGAAACGCCAATTTGCCGGCACCTTCCTAGCGCAGTCGACTGAGGCGTCCGGGGAGTTGTCGCAGTGATTTTACTTGGACATCGGCAAACGGCGAACGCCGGTGCGAGCGCGGCAGGAAGCCGGTGAACCAGACCGTCTTGAGTCCCAGCGCGCGCGCCGACTTCAGGTTGGCCAGCGTGTCTTCGACCAGCACGCACTGCGACGGCAGCAGGCGCTGGCGTCGCAACAGGCGCAGCAGCATCAGCTTCGAGGGCTTGGGCCGCCACTGGCCATGTACCCGCATCGCCTCGATCGGCACATGCTCGGCGAAATGCCGATGCAAGCCGATGTGGCGCACCACCTCGCGCGCATAGTCGCGCGGCGCATTGGTGAGCAAGATCTTCCTGCCCGGCAGGCGCGACAGCAGCCGCTGTATGCCGCGCTCGGCGCGGATCATGCCCGGCAGGTCATCGAACTGGTGCGCATCGCGCAGGAAGTCGTCGGCCCGCACGCCGTGGTGGCGGATCATGCCCAGCAGCGTTGCGCCATAGCGCTGCCAGTAGGCGACACGCACGGCGTTGACGGCTTCGGTATGGGAAGGAAGGGATTGGTCGGCCAGCACGCGCGTGATCAGCGCGTTCATGTTGGCGTTAATGGCCGGGAAGATCGCGTGCGACGCGTTGTGCAGCGTGTTGTCGAGATCGAACAGCCAGACCCGGCTGCGGGGAGAGCGGGCCGAGGCGGTGTGACGCAACGCTGCGGCCCGGATCAGGATTTAGTGGGAACGGATCATCGTACCGAAGGCTTGCTCGGTGAGCACCTCCAGCAGCAGCGAATGCTCGATACGGCCGTCAATGATGTGCACGGTGTTCACGCCCGACTTGGCCGCATCCAGTGCCGACGAAATCTTCGGCAGCATGCCGCCAGAGATGGTGCCGTCCTCGAACATCTCGTCGATCTCGCGCGCCGACAGGTCGGTCAGCAGGTTGCCCTGCTTGTCCATCACGCCGGGGATGTTGGTCATCATGATCAGCTTCTCGGCATGCAGGATCTCGGCGATCTTGCCAGCGACGACATCGGCGTTGATGTTGTAGGCCTGGCCGTCTTCACCGAAGCCGATCGGCGAGATGATGGGAATGAAGGCATCGTCCTGCAACGCCTTGACCACCGCCGGGTTGATCGCCTCGATCTCGCCGACGAAGCCGATATCGAGGAACTCGCCCGGCTTTTCCTTGTCCGGCATCTGCATCTTGCGCGCGCGGATCAGTCCGCCATCCTTGCCGGTCAGGCCGACAGCCTGGCCGCCGTAGTGGTTGATCAGCATGACGATGTCCTGCTGCACCTCGCCGCCCAGCACCCATTCGACGACTTCCATCGTCTCTTCGTCGGTGATACGCATGCCCTGCACGAAGCTGCCCTGCTTGCCGATCTTCTTCAGCGCATTGTCGATCTGCGGACCGCCGCCATGCACCACCACCGGGTTCATGCCGACCAGCTTCAACAGGATGACGTCGCGCGCGAAGCCGTGCTTCAGGCGCTCCTCGGTCATCGCATTGCCACCGTACTTGACGACGATCGTCTTGCCGTGGAACTTGCGGATATAGGGCAGTGCCTCGGCAAGGATCTCGGCCTTGATCTCGGGGGCGATAGAGGAAGTCGGCATTGCGGTGACCATCGATGAGAAAAAAACTTTCGCGGATTTTAAGCCAAAACCCGGTGCTGCTTGCGACCAGATTTGCGCTTTTTCGGTCATGACCCTTAGCCTGAGGCCCGATCAGGGAGAGACAAATGAGTGCATGCGTGGCTTGCGGGACTGAATTTCAATGCGGGATGGTTGATGCCGGCGCCCCCGAACCCTGCTGGTGTACCCGGCTGCCGCCGCTGCCGGCGGAACAGCTGAAAGCGGCGGCCAAGAGCGGAAAGGCCGGCTGCTACTGCCAGGATTGCCTGCGCGCGATGCTGGCGCGCAGCCCGCAACCCGAGGACCGGGCCTGAAGCGTCAGGGGCAGTCGCGCAAGCTGACGTCGGCAAATGCAGACACCAGCTGCTTCACGCCGTCAGCGGCCTCACCCTCCAACCCCGCCAGCTGGTAAGCCAGCCGGCTTGCGTTCAACGGATGCTCTTCAATGCGCGCATCGGTGACGCCAGCCTGCTTCAAGGCCGCCAGTTGTGCCTCGGCCAGCTCGGGCTTGCTGAACACGCCGAGCGAAATGCCCCAATGCCGTGGCCCCGCATCGCGGATCACCGACACATCCTTGAAGCCCTGCTCGCGCAGCTGCGCGACACGCCGGCTGGCTGCGGCTTCACTGGCCTGCGGCGGCAGCATCACGATCTGCGACGGCGCGGCCTGCAGCACGCGCCTGACCGGCGGTACCGGCAGCGACAGTTGCGCCAGCGCCGCTTCAAACTTCTCCGCAGTGCTTGCATGGAAGTCGCCGACTTCGATGCATTTGCCCTGCGCGCGCGGCGGCAGCGGTGGCAAGGGCTTGCCCGGCTCCTGTACGGTGACGCGTTCCGCATGCTGCTGCAGCGCGAGCCGCTCGGGTTCCAGCCCGGACGGACGATAGGATTGCAGCACCAGCAGCAGCACCACATTGGCCATCAGCAGCGCCAGCAACAGCAATCGCATCAGCGGTCCTCCCGTGCGGCCACGTGCAGGCCGAGCAGTACCAGGTTGTCGATGCGCTCCAAGCGCTCGCTGCGCCCGCCAGCAGGCCCGCGCGCCGACAGCAAAGGTATCAGCCAGGGTTCGATATAAGTGGCCGCGCCACCGGACAGCAGGCAGCGCGCGGATGGCTCGCCCGCCTGCAGCGAGCGCAGCGCCTGCTCGATCGCTGCAGCCTGCGCGGTCATGCAGCCGCTGACGATCGCATCGCGGGTGTTGTCGGCGAACTGACGGGCGACCTGCAGCTCATTCACTTCCGGCAGTTGCGCGGTGTTGACGGCCAGCGACTTGGCCATTGTCAGCAGCCCGGGGAGGATCATGCCGCCGATGAAGCGGCCATGGCTGTCGAGCGCATCGATGGTGGTCGCCGTGCCGCAGGTGACGACCAGCAGTGCCTGCGCCGGAAAGCGATGCTGTGCAGCCAGCAAGGTCGCAAAGCGGTCGCTGCCCAGTTGGGTCGGGTCGCGGTAGCCATTAGTCACCCCGGCACAGTCAGCGCGCGAACGGAAGCGCTGCGCCTGTGCGACGCCGGCGGCCGCCAGCGCTTGCTGCAGCGTCTGCTCGACCACGTCGCCCGCCACATTCGAATACAGCGCCTGTACCTGCCCCTGCCATACGGCAGGTGGCTGGCCCAGTTCGTCATAGCCCAGTGCGCCGGATGCGCGCCAGTCGCCGGGCGCCGCAGCGTCGTCGGCCACGGCCCACTTCAGGCGGGTATTGCCGGCATCAACGAACAGCATGCGGCACCTCGCTGGCAGAAGCTGGCGCGGCGCGCAGCGACACATCGCCGGCCGCCACTTTGAGCATCCCGGCACCGGTGTCGAGCTGCAGGCAGCCGCTGCCATCGATGCCGAGCGCCCGGCCCTGGTGTAGCGTGCGGCCCTGCTCGACGATGGAGACCGTTTGGCCGGCATGCGCATGCAGCGCGTCCCAGCGCGCAACGAAGGGTGCCAGGCCTTCGCGGTCGAAGCGCTCGAGGGCGCGCGCCAGTGATGCCGCCAGTTGCGCAAGCAGGGCATTGCGGTCGATGGCGCTGCCGGCGGGAGCAAGCGCCGCGACCGGTTGGTCGATGCTGGCATCGCGTTCCGCGTTCGCGCGTACATTGAGCCCCACGCCGATCACGGCCCACGCGCCGTGCAGCGCGCTGGCACCTGTCGTTTCGATAAGAATGCCACCCAGCTTTGCGCCATCGACCAGCAAGTCGTTCGGCCACTTCAGCATCACCGGCGTGCCCGGCTGGCCATCGATGCGCGGCGCGCGCAGGCATTCGGCCAGTGCGACACCGACTGCCAGCGACAGCCCCGTCAAACGGTGCAGCGGGCCGGCGAAGCGCCACGCGAGCGAGAAGCACAGGCTGTCGCCCGGCTCGGCCAGCCAGCTGCGGCCGGCACGGCCGCGGCCGGCGGTCTGGCGCTCGGCGGCCAGCAGCAGCGGCCCCGGCAGCGAGGCGGCGCGCTCGCGCAGGTCGGCATTAGTGGAACCGGTTTCGGCGACCACGGCAATCGCCAGCGGCCCGCCTGCAGCGGCGGCAGGTCCGTCGGCCAGCCCGGCCAACAGGCCGGAAATGCGCGCGGCATCGAGGGAATCAGTCATGTCGCGCATTGTATCGGCAGCAGGCATCCAATACACTGGACCGCATGTCCGACTTCCTGATCCAGGCCAGCCCGGCCCAGACTGCGTCATCGCGCAGCAAGTCTTCCTCCTCGGCCCGCATCGCCCTCGGCTTCTATGCCCTGCTGATCGTGTACGCCAGCTGCTACCCGTTCGGTGGCTGGCGCGACACCGGATTGCTGCCGTGGAGCTGGGTCACGGAACCGATGCCGCGCTACTGGACGGTGTTCGACCTGGTCGTGAACGTGATCGGCTATGTGCCGCTGGGCGCCTTGCTGGTGCTGTCGCTGCACCCGATGCTGCGCGGCGCACGCGCGATGCTGGCCGCGGCGCTGGCCGGCATCCTGCTGGCGGCCGTGCTGGAGTCCTTGCAGAGCTATCTGCCGTCACGCGTGCCGAGCAACCTCGACCTGATTACCAATGCCACCGGCACCGTGCTGGGCGTGCTGGTCGGCGAGCTGCTGCGCGCGCCGCTGCTGGAAAGGAGCTGGCTGCGTTCGCTGCGCGAGCACTGGTTCTCGGACCAGGCCAGCCGCGGGCTGATCATCGTCGGCCTGTGGCCGCTGGCGCAAATTTATCCGCAACCTTATCTGTTCGGCCACGGCCAGCTGCTGCCGACGCTGTCGGCCTGGGTGTCGGAGTGGACGGACGAGCCGGTCGATCTGGTGCAGTTCGTCTGGCGCGACATCAGTATCAGCATCGACCAATATCTGCTGGCCGAAGTGATCATCACCGCGCTCGGCATGACAGCCGCGGTGCTGACCCTGCTGTGCCAGACGCGCCGCCACGCGCCGCGCACGCTGCTGGCGGCCGGGCTGATGCTGGCCGCCGTCGCCGTCAAGGCGCTCGCGCATGCGGTGCTGTTCGCACCCGACGATGCCTTCGCATGGCTGACGCCCTCGGCTGCCAGCGGGCTGCTGGTCGGTGCGGTGATGCTGGGCGGCTTGTCGTTTGCGCCACCGATCGCGCAGCGGCGCGCCGCCGTGTTCGCTCTGGCGACCTGCCTGATGTTGCTGAACATGCTGCCGTCGAACCCGTATTTCCTGTCGACGCTGCAGGAATGGGTGCAGGGGAAGTTCCTGAATTTCAATGGCGCGGCGCAGTTCCTGTCGCTCGCATGGCCGGCCTTTGCGCTGTGGTTCCTGCTGCATCCAACCCACCGCACGCCTGCGGCGGCCGGTGTATGATGCGTCGCCCATTCTTCCCCCTTACCACCATTTTCAGGGCCGTCCCCGGCGCGTAGCGATGAGCGACTCTTACTACCAGCACCACGTATTTTTCTGCACCAATGTTCGCGATGACGGCCGCCCCTGCTGCGCCGAGCGCGGCGCGCGCGAAGCGCAGGAACATGCGAAGCAGCGCATGAAGGCGCTGAACCTGAATGGCCAGGGCAAGGTGCGCATCAACAAGGCCGGCTGCCTCGACCGTTGCGAAGAGGGCCCGGTGCTGGTCATCTATCCGCAAGGCACCTGGTACACCTATGTGGACAAGGAAGACATCGACGAGATCGTCGATTCGCACATTGTCGGCGGCAAGGTCGTCGAGCGACTGAAGATCTGACCGAAGATCTGACTGAAGACCTGACTGAAGATTTGAATAACACCGCATGAACGCACTGACCCAGGAATTCACGCTCGAGGGCACGGCCGGCAAACTGGAATGCCGGCTCGACCCGCCCGCGGCGGACCATGCCGCACCGCGCGGCATCGCGCTGGTCGCACACCCGCATCCGCTATACGGCGGCACGATGGACAACAAGGTCGCGCAGACGCTGGCGCGCGCCTTCGTCGCACTCGGCTATGTCAGCGTGCGCATGAATTTCCGCGGCGTCGGTCAGTCGGAAGGCGTGCATGACGAAGGCCTCGGCGAGACGGACGACATGCTGCAGTTGCACGACTACATGGTGGCCCGTTATCCGGGGCTGCCAGTGGCACTGTCGGGCTTCTCGTTCGGCACCTTCGTGCAATCGCAACTGCAGCAGCGGCTGACCGAGCGCGGCACGCCGGCCGAGCGGCTCGCGCTGATCGGCTCGGCCGCCGGCAAGTGGGCGCTGCCGCCGGTGCCGGCCGACACGCTCATCGTGCATGGCGAACTGGACGATACGATTCCCTTGTCCGATGTGCTCGACTGGGCACGCCCGCAAGACCTGGCCGTGGTCGTGATTCCCGGTGCCGACCACTTCTTCCATCGCAAGCTGCACCATGTGAAGCAGCAGGTGATCGACAACTGGAACGCGCGCCGGCCCTGATACCCGACAGGGACTCGACTCTCCGGCAAACTCCCCCGATGACAGGCCGGCAAGGGCGACCTTGCCGGCCTTTCTATTCCTGCGCATGCACTGCGTCACGCAGTGATCGAAGGCTATAATTCGCGTTGCCTTCCCTTCCTGCCTTCACGCTGCTTTTCAATGAAAAAATTCCTGGCCGCCTGCGCCTTCGTGTTCCCGCTGTTCTTCATCTTCGCCAACGCTGCGTCCGCGCAATCGCTGCCGCCGCCGACGATTGCCGCGCGCTCGTGGCTGCTGCTGGATGCGACCAGCGGTCAGGTGCTGGCGTCGCAAGACCCGGAAATGCGGATCGAGCCGGCCTCGCTGACCAAGATCATGACGGCCTACCTCGCGTTCTCTGCGGTGCGCGACAAGAAGCTGGACCTGAACCAGCTGGTGTCGGTGTCGACCAATGCGTGGAGGGTCGACGGCGACAGCTCGAAGATGTTCATCGAGCCCAGCATGCCGGTGCGCGTGCAAGACCTGCTGTATGGCCTGATCGTCCAGTCCGGCAATGACGCCGCAGTGGCACTGGCCGAAGCGGTCGCCGGCACCGAAGGCGCCTTCGTCGCGCTGATGAACCAGGAAGCGCAGCGCATGGGCCTGAAGAGCACCCGCTACGCGAACCCGCATGGCCTGCCGCATCCGGACAACTTCTCGACCGCGCGCGACCTGTCGGTGCTGGCCACGCGTCTGATCAATGATTTCCCCGAGCTGTACAAGATCTACTCGACCAAGAGCTTCACATACAACAAGATCACGCAGCCGAACCGCAACCGCCTGCTGTGGCTGGACCCGACCGTGGACGGCATGAAGACCGGCCATACGCAAGCCGCCGGCTACTGCCTGATCGCGACTGCGAAGCGCCCCAATGGGCCCGCTGGCGCCAATGGCGAGCGCCGCCTGGTGTCGGTGGTGCTGGGTACGGAATCGGATTCGATGCGCGCGCAGGAAAGCCAGAAACTGCTCAACTGGGGCTTCATGAACTTCGATACCTACAAGGTGTATGCGAAGGGCCAGGCCATCATCACGCCGTCGGTGTGGAAGGGCTCGCAGGGCGAGGTGAAGCTGGGCTTCACGCGCGACATCTTCGTGACGCTGCCGCGCGGCTCGACCGCGAAGCTGAAGCCCGTGATCGAGCGCACGGATCCGCTGGTCGCACCGATCGCGCAGTACCAGCGCATCGGCACGCTGAAGCTGATGGCTGATGACAAGCTGGTCAATCAGGTGCCGCTGCTGGCGCTGGAGTCGGTCGGCCAGGCCACCATCATCGGCCGCGCATTCGACTCGGTGCGCCTGATGTTGTACCGTTGAATCGGCATACTAAGACTGACTGCCGGTATCCGAGGAAAGACCATGAACAATCCGCGCGAAAGCCTGATCGAGTACCCGAGCGACTTCCCGATCAAGATCATGGGCGCGATGCAGGAGCAATTCGCGCAGACCATGGTCGAGGTGGTGCAGAAGCATGACCCCGAATTCCATGCCGGGAAAATGGAGATGCGCCCCTCATCCAAGGGCAATTACCTTGCGCTGACCGTGACCGTGCGTGCGACCAGCCGCGAGCAACTCGATAACCTGTACCGCGAACTGTCGTCGCATGCGATGGTCAAGGTGGTGCTGTAAGCCCGCATGACGGTCGCACCACCGGCGAGCACGGCAGGCGCTGCTGCAACTGCAGCCCCAACCGGGCCGCAAGTCATCATGCGCGGCGTCGAAGCTTATGAAGCGAGCTTCGCCGCCATGCGCGCCTTCACCGATGCGCGCACGCCCGACACGCCCGACCAACTCTGGTTGGTCGAACATCCCCCCGTCTACACGCTCGGCCTCGGCGCTGACCCCGGCCATGTGCTCGATGCGCATGGCATCCCGCTGGTGCAGACCGACCGCGGCGGCGAAGTCACTTACCACGGCCCCGGACAGGCGGTGGCCTACCTGCTGTTCGACCTGCGCAAACCGGGCAAGAAGCTGCTGCCGCGCGAGTTCGTGCAGGGCATAGAGCAGGCCGTGATCGATGTGCTGGCGGCGTATAATCTGGCGGGTGAGCGCAAGGCCGGCGCACCGGGCATTTATGTTGCCGACGACGGCAGCGGCAGCCGCTGGACGGGCGCCAAGATCGCCGCGCTGGGACTGAAGATCCGCGCCAGCGGATGCACCTATCACGGCGTGTCGCTGAACGTGGCGATGGATTTGCAGCCTTTCGGCTGGATCAATCCCTGCGGCTATCCGGGCCTGGCCACCGTGGACATGAAGACGCTGGGTGTCGATGCGCCGCTGGCCGAGGTACAGCAACAGCTGGCGCAAGCGCTGATACAGCGACTCGCCTGAAGGCTGCGCCGGGGCTTCGGCTGCGGCCGCTGCAACCGCCGCCACTGTGCGATACCAACACTGCAACAAAAGCGGCAATCCCGGCCACTATGAAGGCCCCGACCCGGGCCGCAAACCGAGTTTCCAACCCATGGCATCCGACAATACCGAAGCACCAAACCAGGCCGCGACCCAAGACAGCTACCGCGCCACTGACAAGCAGAAGGGTGCCGGCAAGACCGCGCGCATCCCGATCAAGATCGTGCCGGCCGAGCGCCTGAAGAAGCCGGACTGGATCCGCGTGAAGGCAGCGTCACCGACCACGCGCTTCTACGAAATCAAGGACATTCTGCGCGAGAACAAGCTGGTGACGGTGTGCGAAGAAGCATCCTGCCCGAACATCGGCGAATGCTTTGGCAAGGGCACCGCGACGTTCATGATCATGGGTGACAAGTGCACGCGCCGCTGCCCGTTCTGCGACGTCGGCCATGGCCGCCCGGATCCGCTGGATGTGAACGAGCCGGAAAACCTGGCCAAGACGATCGCGGCGTTGAAGCTGTCGTACGTGGTCATCACCTCGGTCGACCGCGATGACTTGCGCGATGGCGGCGCGGCGCACTTCGTCGAGTGCATCCGTCGGGTGCGTGAATTGTCGCCGTCGACCCGCATCGAAATCCTGACGCCGGACTTCCGCGGCCGCATGGACCGCGCGCTGGAAATCCTGAAGGCTGCACCGCCGGATGTAATGAACCATAACCTCGAAACGGTGCCACGCCTGTACAAGGAAGCACGCCCGGGTTCGGACTATGAATATTCGCTGAACCTGTTGAAGCGCTTCAAGGCCCTGCATCCGGACGTGCCGACCAAGTCGGGCATCATGGTGGGCCTGGGCGAAACCGATGAAGAGATCCTGCAAGTGATGCGCGACTTGCGCGCGCATGACGTGGACATGCTGACCATCGGCCAGTACCTGATGCCCAGCGGCGACCACCTGCCGGTGCGCCGCTATGTGCATCCGGATACCTTCAAGATGTTCGAGGAAGAAGCCAACAAGATGGGCTTCAGCCATGCCGCGGTTGGCGCGATGGTACGCAGCTCGTATCACGCCGACCAGCAGGCGCATCAGGCAGGCGTGGATATCGGCGCCTGAACGCGGCGACCCACTTGCAGCGATCGCCTGACTTGATCGCCTGCGGGCCCGTGCGGCCCACGGCGTCCTGAACGATGCCATGAAAAAAGCCCGCGATCATGCGGGCTTTTTTATGGGCGCTGGCTTCGTTGCCGAAGCACTGCGTACCTCGTCAGTATTTTATCGATACATCATCGCCACATTACGCTGCGAGCGATTTCTCCAGCAGCTGGTGCAATGCCGGGAATTCCGGCTTGCCGACATAACGCTTCACGATATTGCCTTCCTTGTCGATCAGGAAGGTGGTCGGGGTCAGCTTCACATCGCCAAACGACTTCGCGGCGCTGCCGTCGGTATCGAGCGCGACCTTGAACGGCAGCTCACGCGTCTCTGCGTAATTCAGCACATAGTTGGGCGGGTCATAGCTCATCGCGACGGCGACCAGCTCCAGGCCGCGGCCCTGGAATTTCTTGTAGGTGTCGACCAGCTCCGGCATCTCGGCGATGCAGGTGCTGCAGCTGGTGGCCCAGAAGTTCACCAGCACCACTTTGCCTTTCAGCGATTCGGTCGTGAACTGTTCGCCATTGAGCGTCTTGAAGGTGACGGCCGGAGCCGCTTCCTTCTTGAACAGTGACAGTGCAAAGAACAAGACCACGCCAAGGATGGCGAGGATGGTCATGGTCTGGATGATGGTGAGGCCACCGAAACGGCGCGGGACTTTGGGCTGGGACATGGATTGCTCTGCAATTGCAACAGGGAAGCGCCCATTATAGGCCACCCCTCCGTGCGGGGCGTGAATGGCAAAGCGGCCTGCGCGGGTATCCACGCAGGCCGCATCAGCCTGAAAAGTGATATTCCGGCAATTGATTACAGCCATTCAGGGGCAATGGCTGGCGCATCATCGCCGTCGGGTCCGAACCGGGCCTGACGCCAGACCTGACATACAACCTGATACCAGACACGAAACCGGGCAGCCGCAGCTTGCAGACTGCGGCCGACACTGATGCTTATTTTGCCGGCTGGTCGGCCTTCTGTTCCGGCGCCGGCTGGGTCGCGAGATCTTTCAGCTCGTCTTCCGAGATGTACTCGAACAGCTTGACGACCTTCTTGATGCCGCTGGCCGCATTGCGCGCGACTTCGGCTGCGATCTTGCCTTCGCGCTGGGTCACGCGACCCATCAGGTAGACGACGCCGCGGTCGGTATGCACCTTGAAAGCGCGGACATACAAATCCTTGGTATCGATGAACGCTGCCTTGACCTTACCGGTGATCAAGGCGTCATTCGAGCGCGCGCCGAGGCTGGAGACCGGCGCAATCGCCAGGTCGTTCTCGACCGACTTCACGCCATCGATGGTCGAGATTTGCTGCTCGACTTCCGACTTCATTTTTTCATCCTTGACCTCGCCGGTCAGCAACACCATGTGGTTGAAGCTGGTGACGGCAACACGGCCCAGATCGCCAGTGACCTTCGCAGCACGGCCTTCGCCCTTGAGCTGGATGGCGGTGTCATCGGTCTGCGCGCCCAGCGTGCGACGGTCGGTGGCCGCGACGGTGCCGACGGCAACCGCGCCCAGCATCACGGGGAAACAGCCTTGCAGGCTGGTCGCCAGCACCGCGCCCAGCGCGAGCGCTGCCAGCGGACGGCGTGACTGCTTGACGGCGTTGGCAGCAATAGTGATTGCAGCTTTCATTCGGCATCTCCTCCAAAAAGTGCGACGTCAATGCCGTCGCACAAACAGTGAACGATCAAAATATGGACTTCCTGGATGCGCGCCGTGCGATCGTGCGGTACGCAGATATGGACATCGGCATCCGTCAGCATCTGGCCGATCTGGCCGCCGCCTTTGCCGGTGAGTGCGACCACGCGCATGTCACGCTCGAGTGCCGCATCGACGGCCGCGATCACGTTCGGCGAATTGCCCGAGGTCGAAATCGCCAGCAGCACATCGCCGGCCTGACCGAAGGCCTGCACCTGCTTGGCAAAGATGTCGGTGAAACCGTAGTCATTGCCGATCGAGGTCAGGATAGAAGCATCGGTGACCAGCGACATGGCCGGCAGCGGCAGGCGCTCGCGCTCGAAACGGCCGACCAGCTCGGCGGCGAAATGCTGGCAATCGGCGGCCGAGCCGCCATTGCCGCAGGCAAGGATGCGATTGCCATTCGACAGCGCGCCAAACATCAGGTCGACGGCTTCATTGATCGGCTGGGCCAGCTGGGCGGCAGCCTGGATCTTCAGCTCGGCGCTCTCGTTGAAATGGTCGAGGATAAGTTGCCTGTTCATGATGCCGAATTATAAAGCCTTGCCTTGAAGGTCACGGTTGGCCTTGTCTGTCCTGCCACAACTTCCGGCGAAGCAAGGTCCTCTGCCGATGATGGCAGGCTTCCCGGCTGCCCGCCTGTCAGCGCACCAGCACATGCTTGAGCCAGCGCAGCTTATCGCCCTCGATACAGACGGCGTCAAAGCGGCAGGCTGCCGGCCGGCCCCGGCGTAACAGGTAAAGCTCGGCGGCATGCCATAGCCGCGCCTGCTTGGTCGCATCGATACTGGCGGCAGCGCCGCCATGCGATGCACTGCGGCGCTGCCTGACTTCGACGAACACCAGCACCGGCCCGTCGCGCATGACCAGGTCGAGTTCGCCGCGCCGGCTGCGCACATTGCGCTCGACCAACACCAGCCCCTGCGCCTGCAGCCAGGCCAATGCACGGTCTTCCGCCGCACGGCCAAGCATCGTTGTCGTTGCGCGTGTCATGTGGACAGCAGTCAGTTTTGTACAATAGCCCGATGAACTGCGCATGACAGGCGCCGCACACGCTGCATGTCGCAGACCCGACTCCCGATCCCGCTTTCTTCCGCATCCGATCCCATGACTTCCTCCGCGTCGAATTTTTCCGACAGCCTCGCGTCGCTGGCCGATGAGCTGGCGCGCCAAAGCTTTCCGAGCGGCGCATTGTATGTAGTGGCCACCCCCATCGGTAATCTCGCGGACATCACAGTGCGGGCCTTGAAGGTGCTTGACCTCGCCGATGCCATCGCTTGTGAAGATACGCGCAACACCGGGCAGCTGATGGCACGCTACGGGTTGAACAAAACCCTGTTCGCGGCGCATCAGCACAATGAACGCGAGGTCGCACAAAAAATCGTTGACCGTCTTCGTGCTGGCGATCGCATTGCACTGGTGTCGGATGCGGGCACGCCTGCCGTGTCCGATCCGGGCGCGCGCATCGTCGATGCGGTGCTGGAAGCGGGTTTGCCGGTAGTGCCGATTGCGGGCCCCTCCGCGGCGATTGCTGCGCTGTCGGCGTCAGGGCTGGTAGCGGATGAATTTCGCTTTGTCGGCTTCCTGCCTCCGAAGGACAAGCAGCGCGATACGGTGCTGGCAGCGCTGGCGAACAGCACGGCGACACTGGTGTTCTATGAAGCGCCGCACCGCATCGCCGACACGCTGGCCGCCTGCGCCCGCGCCTTCGGTGCAGAGCGCCGGGTGATGATCGCGCGCGAGCTGTCGAAGCTGTTCGAGCAGCTGCATCGCTGCCCCTTGGGTGAAGCCGCCGCATGGATCGCCGCCGACCCGAATCATCAGCGTGGCGAATTCGTGCTGCTGGTCGAGGCCGCGCCCGCCAGGGACGATGACGGCATGGACGACGCGAAGAAGCTGCTGGCCATCCTGCTGGAAGAGTGCCCGGTCAGCCAGGCTGCCGCGCTGGCGGCAAAGATCACCGGGATGAAGAAGAACGCGCTCTACACGCTGGCGCTGCAGATGTCGCAGCAAGACGAAGACTGAGCGCCTGCAGGCAGGGCCTGCGTGCTCAGCGCTGCACGACCGTCGTCTGTATCTGGGACGAAGACTTCAGCTGGCGTGCCGCGTTGCTGGCCAGTTCGCGGTTCTCGAAGGGACCCGCATGCAAGCGGTACAAGCCCTGGCTCTGCACGACCGTCGGTTGCGGAATACCCGAGGGCCAGCCTGACAACAGGCGCTCGCGCATCGCATGCGCATTCTGTTCCTGCGCATACGCACCGAACTGCAGGTAGTAACCGCCGGTACCGGCATTGACGGCCGGCTGCGAATTGTTGCCGGCCATCTTGGCAATCGCATCATTGTCCGCATCGGCCACGGCCGACTTGCTGCGCTTCGAGGCCTGTATGCGCGCAATCTCTTCCGGCAGCAAACGCTCGACCTCCAGCTCGGCACTGCCGCCGCGGATGTAATCGAGCTTCAGCGCCGCCGTGTACGACAGGTCGATGATGCGCTGCGAATGGAAGGGACCGCGGTCATTGATGCGCACGATCACCTGCTTGCCATTGCGCAGGTTGGTCACGCGCGCATACGACGGGATGGGCAGCGTCGGGTGCGCGGCCGTCATCTTGAACATGTCGTAAAGCTCGCCGGACGAAGTCTTCTGGCCGTGGAATTTCTTGCCGTACCAGCTGCCGACACCGCGCTGCACGAAGGGGCGGTTGTCCGTGATCGGCACATAGGTCTGGTCGAACACGGTGTAGGGCTTGCTCGGCCCCTTGGCAAGCGGCTCGACCTTGGGCTCGGCATCGGGCGTGTCGAGCAAGCCTTCGGGAATCTTGTCGGCCGGGCCGTCATCCTGATAATAGCCGCCCGGCTTTTTTGCCGCAGTCGCGGGCGCGGCCGGCGCGGGGGTCGGCGCAGGTTTGGCCGGTGTCGTGCCTGGTGTCGTGCTCGCTGCTGGCTGCGGGCCGCGCGCGGATTTCTCGGTGGCGGGCGGGCTTTCCTGACGCAAGTCGACCGTCGTACAGGCCGACAGCAGCACCACCATCGACAGCAAGCCCGGGTGCAGCCAGCGCGGCGCGATACGGGATGCTTCGGCGCGGGCGACAGAGGCTGCGTTGGCGCGCGCGTCGAAGGATGCTGTGGAGCCAGCCATCGATTGCCTCCGCGTCAGGTCTGCACCAGCTTGCGGTGCCGCTGTATGCTCATCAGCGTACCAACGCCGAGCGACAGCGTCACGAAAGCCGTGCCGCCATAGCTCATGAAGGGCAGGGGAACGCCGACCACCGGCAGGATGCCGCTGACCATGCCCATATTGACGAACACATAGGTAAAGATCGCCAGCGTCAGCGCACCGGCCAGCAGGCGCGAGAACAGCGTCGGCGCATTGGCGGCGATGATCAGGCCGCGACCGATCAGCAGCAGGTACAGCACCAGCAGCACGCCATTGCCGAGCAGGCCGAATTCTTCCGAGAACACCGCGAAGATGAAGTCGGTCGTTCGTTCGGGAATGAATTCCAGATGCGACTGGGAGCCATTGAGCCAGCCTTTGCCAATCAGGCCACCGGAACCGATGGCGATCGTCGACTGGATGATGTGGAAGCCCTTGCCCAGCGGGTCCGAGGTCGGATCGATCAGCGTCATGACGCGGTTGCGCTGATAGTCATGCAGCATTGACCACACCAGCGGCAGACTGGCGAGGCCAGCGATGCCGATGCCGATGATCAGCCGCCACGACAGGCCCGCGAGGAAGATCACGAAGAAGCCCGACGACACCACCAGCATCGCGGTACCGAGGTCGGGCTGGCGCAGGATGAGGCCGACTGGCATCAGCACCAGCAGACCAGCGACGCCGAAATCGCGCCAGCGGATCATGCCTTCGCGTTTCTGGAAGTACCAGGCCAGCGTCAGCGGCAGCGCCAGCTTCATGATCTCGGACGGCTGGATTACCACGCCGATATTGATCCAGCGCCGCGCGCCATTCTTCACGAGGCCAAACAGCGCGACACCCACGAGAAGCGCCATGCCGAGGATGTAGATCGGCATCGCGAAACGCATCAGCTTCTGCGGCGGGATCATCGCCGCAAACCACATCACGACGATGCCGATAAGGATATTGCGCAGGTGGCCTTCGAAGCGGCCCGGGAAGTCCATCGCCGCCGATGACACGGCCAGACAACCCAGCAACAGGATCAGGCCGAGGATGATCGTCAGCGAACGATCGAAGATGAAGAAGCGCCGACGCAGCGACTCCAGCAAGTGGGTACGGTTGCCATCACCGAGGGACATCATGGTTCACTCCTGTCATCGCTGCGCGTGCCGGCGGTCGGCTTGCTGACATTGCTGGCGCGCATGGCGGGCGCAGTGGCTGCCGCCGGCTTCGCGGGGGCGGGCGCCGGTGCAGGTGCAGGTGCCGACGCCGGTGCGGCCGTCGCACCCGGCTTGGTCGGTGCCGGAGCAGTCGTTGCAGGCGCAGCCGGCGCATTGGTCGCCGGTGCTGCAGCTGGCTTGGCAGCTGGCGCCGTCGACGGCTTCGCTGCGGCAGGGGCCGGCGCGGAGGTCGGTGCACCAGGTGTCGCTGCAGGCGTACTGGCTGTCGGGGTCGCTGCCGGCTTGGTTGCCGCAGGAGCGGCCGCGGGTGCAGTTGCAGGTACTGCGGCCGATGCTGCTGGCGATTTGGCTGCGGCCGGGGCAGCAGGCGTTGTCGCGGGTGCAGGTGCCGCTGCCGGTTTGTTGGTCGCCGGTGCTGCCGCAGGCGCTGCTGCCGGTTTGTTCGTCGCTGGAGCTGGAGCAGGGACAGGCGCCGCTGTCGTCGGTGCTGCAGGCTTGGCCGTGGCGGACGCTGCCGCGGCGGCGGTCGCAGCGGTTGTCGGTGCGACCGCGGGCTTGCCCGGTGCTGCTGCCGGCGCAGCTGGCGTAGCTGGGGCCGCTGGTACCGCGGCACCCGGCTTTGCGGGGACGGCGGGTGCTGCGGGTGTGGCTGCGGCCGGTTCCGTGGTCGGAGGTGCTGTCGGCGGCACCGGACCCGGCTGGCCATTGATGCTGCCTTCGACCTTGGCGACCGGCTCTTCCGGGCGCTTGCCCAGCAGGTAGTAATCGATCGCCAGTCGCGCAATCGGCGCAGCCGCTGCAGCACCGAAGCCGGCGTTCTCGACGATCACGGCCAGCGCAATCTTCGGCTTGTCGGCCGGTGCGAAGGCGATGTACAGCGAGTGGTCACGCAGGCGTTCGGCAATCTTGCTGGCGTCGTACTTGACGGTACGGCTCATCGCCGCTGCCTGTGCCGTACCGGTCTTGCCGCCGGAGATGTAAGACGCATTCGCGAACGAGCGCGCCGACGTGCCTTCCTTGGTTACACCGATCATCGCATTCTTCACCACCTCGATGTTCTCGGGCTTCAGCGGTATCCGGTAGCTTTCCTTGGGCACGGTCAGGCTGCGCGCCCTGGTGGAGGCGTCTTCGACCGACTTGACGAGGTGCGGCTTCATCACCACGCCATTGTTGGCGAGATTGGACACCGCATGCGCGAGCTGCAGCGGCGTGAACGAGTTGTAGCCCTGGCCAATGCCGACCGAAATGGTTTCGCCCGCGTACCACTTCTGCAATTCGGGGCGCTTGAAGGTTTGCTTCTTCCAGGCCTGCGACGGCAGCACGCCGCGCCGCTCGTTTTCGAGGTCGATGCCGGTGATCTGACCGAAGCCGAAGGGCTTCATGAAATCATGGATGGCATCGATGCCTAGGTCGTTGGCGAGGTTGTAGTAGTAGGTGTTGCAGGACTGGACGATGGAGCGGTACATGTCCACGCGGCCATGCCCGCCTTCCTTGTCGTCGCGGAATTTGTTATTGCCGAACCAGAAGTAGCCGGGGTCCGAGATCGCCATTTCCGGCGTGCGCTTGCCCAGCTCCAGCGAGGCCAGTGCCATGTAGGGCTTGAAGGTCGAGCCCGGCGGGTAGCTGCCGATCAGCGGGCGGTTCAGCAGCGGCTTGTCGAGCGAGGTATTGAGCTCTTCCCAGCTCTTCGTATCGATGCCTTCGACAAACAGGTTGGGGTCGAAGGTCGGCATCGACACATAGGCAAGAATGTCGCCGGTCTCGGGCTCGATGGCCACCAGCGCGCCGCGGCGGTCGCCGAAGGCCTTCTCGACGATCTTCTGCAATTCGATGTCGACCGACAGGATCAGGTTGTTGCCCGGCGTCGGCGAGTGGCGCGACAGCGTGCGGTTTGCGCGTCCGCCTGCCGAGACTTCGATCTCGTCATAACCGGTGATGCCATGCAGTTCGCGCTCGTAACTCTTTTCGAGGCCTTCCTTGCCGATGTATTCGGTGCCCCGGTAGTTGGCGGCGTCTTCGCTGTCTTCGAGTCGCTCGGCTTCCTTCTTGTTGACACGGCCGATGTAGCCAATCATGTGTGACGCGGTCTGGCCCAGCGGGTACTGGCGGAACAGGCGGGCCTGGATGTCGACGCCAGGGAAGCGATAGCGCTGCGCCGCGAAGCGCGCGACTTCTTCATCGGTCAGGCGGGTGCGGATGGGCAGGCTCTCGAAAGTCTTCGATTCTTCCAGCAGGCGACGGAAGCGCTTGCGGTCGCGCGACTGGATGTCGACCAGCTGCGCCAGCTCGTCAATCACGGTGTCGATCGGGCGCGTGATTTTCGAGGGCGTGATCTCCAGCGTATACGCAGAGAAGTTGCGCGCGAGAACCACGCCGTTGCGATCGATGATGAGGCCGCGGTTGGGCACGGCCGGCACCACCGAAATGCGGTTGCTCTCGGCGCGCTCCCAGTACTCGCCATGACGGATGGCCTGCAGCCAGAAGAAGCGCAGCATCAGCAGGCCGAAGCAGATGAAGACCACGAGGCCGGCCACGGACAGGCGCAGGCGGAACAGCTGCAACTCGCGTTCAGTATCTTTGATCTCGGTCACGTGACCAGTCCCCGGATGCTACGTATGAAAAGTATATGTCTGATGCGTGGTCAGATCGGGCGCGTTTCGTCGTGATCGACTGCGCGGCGCTGAGGCGCCAGCAACAGCCAGCAGACCACCGGCCACAGCAGCGTGGACACGAAGCTCTGCACGAAGTACAGCAGGCCCGGCATCTTGCCGCTGACGGCCAGCTGTATCAGCACCTGCACCACTTGCATCACCAGCAGCAGCGGCAGCACGTGCAGTGCCTGTACCGACGGGCGGAACCACAGCACGCGGCGGTGGATGGTGATCGCGAAGTAGGACAGCAGCGTATAGGCCAGCGCGTTCTCGCCCAGCAATGACGCGCTGTGCACGTCCATCACCAGCCCCATCAGGAAGGCGATGCCGATGCCAACCTTGCGCGGCTGGTAGATGGACCAGAACACCAGCGTCATCGCGACGAAGTCGGGCACCCAGCCCCAGCTGCCCCAGGGCAGCAGGTTCAGCAGGAAGGCAGCGACCAGGCTGAAGGCGATGAAGGCCGGGTTGACAGGCAACAGGATGTGGTCGCGATCGATCATTCCTGCGACTCCTTCTTCATGCGGCGATTGCGCGGGTCAGGCTCGTTGCTCTCGGGCGGCGGCGGTGGTGGCAGCTCGGAGGCATCCGACATCAGCACCAACAATTGCCGATGGCGCGAGACGCCGGCCGTCGGCTCGAGCAGGATGCGCGCAAACGCATCCGAGGTCTTGGTATCGACTTCGGCGACGGTGGCGACCGCCAGCCCCGGCGGATAGACACCATCGATGCCGGAGGTGGTCACTACATCGCCCTTGCGGATGTCGGCGTTGGAAGCCATGAAGCGCAATTCGAGCACGCCCGACTGGCCGCGGCCATACGCGACCGAGCGCACGCCGCTGCGCAGCACCTGCACCGGAATCGCATGGTTCTTGTCGGTCAGCAGTGTCACTTCGGCAGTGAACGGGAACACGCGCGTGACCTGACCGACGACGCCGACGTCATCGATGACGGGCTGGCCGGGCTTCAGGCCATGGCGCTCGCCGCGGTCGAGGATGACCTTGCGCGAGAACGGGTCGCGCGCGTCGTACAGGATCTCGCTCATGACCGTCTTCAGCTGCAGGCGCTCGGACGCATCCAGCAGCTTGCGCAGGTAAGCGTTCTCGGCAAGCAGCTGGCGGCTCTGCTGCAGTTGCTGTGCATTGAGCACTTGCTGCTCGCGCATCTGGCGGTTTTCTTCCTTCAGCGTCGACAGCGTGGTGAAGTAGTCGGACGTCGCGAACAGCGCATCGCGCGGCAGCATCGCCACCACCTGCAGCGGGTAGAGCGCCACGCCGACAGCCTGGCGAATCATGGCCAGCGCATTGACGCGCGCATCGGCCGTCAGCAGTCCGACGGCGATGAGCGCGAAGAACAGCATCTTGGCGCGTGCCGACGCGCCTTGCTTGAAGAGTGGCGGCGGACTGTATTCCATCAGGGCGAAACGACCTTGCCGTGGGTATGAGGACCGTCAGCGCGCAGGGGGCGTGCCGACCATCTCGAAGCGTAGAGTGAAGAGGGCCGCAGGCAGGTCACTGACGCGCAGCCCCGGGTCATTACTCGTAGGAGAACAGCGAGCCCAGCTTGTCCATGCGCTCGAGCGCCATGCCCGAACCGCGAACCACGCAGGTCAGCGGGTCTTCGGCGACGAGCACCGGCAGGCCGGTCTCTTCCATCAGCAGGCGGTCGAGGTCGCGCAGCAGCGCGCCGCCACCGGTCAGCATCATGCCCTTCTCGGCGATGTCCGCGCCCAGTTCCGGCGGGGTCTGCTCGAGCGCGTTCTTGACGGCCGACACGATGCTGTTGAGCGGATCGGTCAGCGCTTCCAGCACTTCATTGCTGGAGATCGTGAACGAACGCGGGATGCCTTCGGACAGGTTGCGGCCCTTGACTTCCATCTCGCGCACTTCGGTACCCGGGAAAGCGGAACCGATCTGCTTCTTGATGGTCTCGGCGGTCTGTTCGCCGATCAGCATGCCGTAGTTGCGACGGATGTAGTTGACGATGGCTTCGTCGAACTTGTCGCCACCGACGCGGACCGAACCCTTGTAGACCATGCCGCCCAGCGAGATGATGCCCACCTCGGTGGTGCCGCCGCCGATGTCGACCACCATCGAGCCGGTCGCTTCGGACACCGGCAGGCCGGCGCCGATCGCAGCGGCCATCGGCTCTTCGATCAGGAACACCTGCGATGCGCCGGCGCCCAGCGCCGATTCACGGATCGCACGGCGCTCGACCTGGGTCGAACCGCAAGGCACGCAGATGATGATGCGCGGCGAAGGCTTGAACAGCTTGGTGTCATGCACCATGCGGATGAACTGCTTGAGCATCTGCTCGGTGACGGTGAAGTCGGCGATCACGCCGTCTTTCATCGGGCGGATGGCCTCGATGTTGCCCGGCACCTTGCCCAGCATCTGCTTGGCTTCCTTGCCGACGGCCTGGATGTTCTTCTTCGCGTTCGGGCCGCCTTGCTGGCGGATGGCGACGACCGACGGTTCGTCGAGCACGATGCCGAGGCCGCGCACGTAGATCAGGGTGTTGGCCGTGCCGAGGTCGATTGCGAGGTCGTTGGAGAAATAACTGCGCAGGAATGCAAACATGAACTTGTCCCAGAAGCACCGCTGCGGTGCGCGCAGCGGCGGAAATTTCAAAATTGGCGCGAGACCGCACCGGATGGCGCAACGAAAAGCGCGGGGCGCGGCAGGGGCCCGCCGCAGCCATTAACCTGACATTCTACCTTATAATCCCGGTCAAATTGGCCGCCAGAAAGCCCAAAAATGCAGCGTTCGCGCACTTTTCTCCGGCGAAAACGCGGCATCTGCCCGACTTGCCATTTTCAGAATCCTGACCCCGGCCTACGCCGCCGCCACGCCCCATGTCCCTGACCCTTACCGATATTGCGCGCCTGTCCAAGCTGGCGCAGCTGGACTTGTCCGAACAGCAAGCCACCGACGCATTGGCCAAGCTGAACGACATTTTCGCCCTCGTCGAACAGATGAAGGCCGTCGATACCAGCGGTGTCACGCCGCTGGCGCACCCGGTCGCCGCCTGGCGCGATGACCTGGCCATGCGCCTGCGCGACGATGCGGTGACCGAGCCCAACCGTCGCGACGACTACCAGCAGCCGGCGCCGATGGTGCAAGACGGGCTGTTCCTGGTGCCCAAGGTCATCGAATAAGCCGAATTCACGCCATGCAAACACTCAAGCAACTGTCGGCGCAGCTTCAGAGCCGCCAACTCTCCGCGACCGAACTCGCGCAGCACTACCTCGACCGCATTGCGGCCAGCGACCTCAATGCCTACACCGGCGTCAATCCCGAGCTGACGCTCGCGCAGGCGAAGGAAGCCGATGCCAAACTGGCCAAAGGCGAGGGCGGCGCACTGACCGGCTTGCCAATCGCGCACAAGGACATTTTCGTCACGCGCGGCTGGCCGTCGACCGCGGGTTCGAAGATGCTCTCAGGCTACAACAGCCCCTTTGATGCGACGGTGGTGGAACAGTTCCGCACGGCAGGCATGGTCACACTGGGCAAGCTCAACTGTGACGAATTCGCCATGGGCTCGTCGAACGAAAACTCGTTCTTCGGCGCCGTGAAGAACCCGTGGGACAAAACCGCGGTGCCCGGCGGCTCGTCGGGTGGCTCGGCTGCAGCTGTCGCTGGCGGCCTGGCGCCGGCGGCGACCGGCACCGATACCGGCGGCTCGATCCGCCAGCCGGCGGCGCTGTGCGGCATCACCGGCATCAAGCCCACCTATGGCCGCGTGTCGCGCTTCGGCATGATCGCTTTCGCATCGTCGCTGGACCAGGGCGGCCCGATGGCGTGGACGGCCGAAGATTGCGCGATGCTGCTCAATGCGATGGCCGGCTTCGATCCGCGCGATGCGACCAGCATCGAGCGCGATCCGGAAGATTTCACGCGCCACCTCGGCGACGACCTCAAGGGCCTGAAGATCGGCGTGCCGAAGGAATACTTCGGCGAAGGCCTCGCGACCGACGTGCAGGCCGCGGTGCAGGCGGCGCTGAAGGAATACGAAAAGCTGGGCGCAACGCTGGTCGAGATTTCGCTGCCGAAGACGGCGCTGTCGATCCCCGCGTACTACGTGATCGCACCGGCCGAGGCTTCGTCGAACCTGTCGCGCTTCGATGGCGTGCGCTACGGCCACCGCGCGAAGGACTACACCGATCTGTCCGACATGTACCGCAAGACCCGCGCCGAAGGCTTCGGCGACGAGGTCAAGCGCCGTATTCTCGTGGGCGCCTATGTGCTGTCGCATGGCTACTATGACGCGTACTACCTGCAGGCGCAGAAGATCCGCCGCCTGATCGCGAATGACTTCCAGGATGCGTTCAAGAGCTGCGACGTGATCATGGGCCCGGTGGCGCCGACCGTCGCGTGGGACCTCGGTTCGCGCGTCAATGACCCGGTCGCGAATTACCTGGCCGACATCTACACGCTGTCGACCAGCCTCGCCGGCCTGCCCGGCATGTCGATCCCGGTCGGCTTCGGCCAGGGCGACAAGAATGGCAAGCGCCCGGTCGGCCTGCAACTGATCGGCAATTACTTCGGCGAAGCGAAGTTGCTCAACATCGCGCACCAGTACCAGCTCGCTACCGACTGGCACACCCGTCGCCCCATGAGCGCAACCACTGCCTGAGAGGACCATCCATATGCAATGGGAAGTCGTGATCGGTCTTGAGACGCACGCGCAGCTCACCACCGTATCCAAGATTTTCAGTGGCGCACCGACTGCGTTCGGCGCCGAACCCAATACCCAGGCCTGCCCGGTCGATCTCGCGCTGCCCGGCGTGCTGCCGGTGCTCAACCGCGGCGCGGTCGAGCGCGCGATTCAGTTCGGCCTCGCGATCGGCGCAACGATTGCGCCGCGCTCCATCTTCGCGCGCAAGAACTACTTCTATCCGGACCTGCCCAAGGGCTACCAGATCAGCCAGTTCGAAATCCCGGTCGTGCAGGGCGGCACGCTGTCCTTCGTCGTCGAGAAAGATGGCAAGGCTGAAGTGAAGACCGTGCAACTGACCCGCGCGCACCTCGAAGAGGATGCCGGCAAGTCGCTGCACGAGGATTACCACGGCATGACCGGCATCGACCTGAACCGCGCCGGCACGCCGCTGCTCGAGATCGTGACCGAGCCCGACATGCGCAGCGCTGCCGAAGCGGTGGCCTATGCGAAGGCGCTGCATGCGCTGGTCGTATGGCTGGGCGTTTGCGACGGCAACATGCAGGAAGGCTCGTTCCGCTGTGACGCCAACGTGTCGGTGCGCCCGGTCGGCCAGAAGGAATTCGGCACCCGCTGCGAGATCAAGAACCTGAACTCGTTCCGCTTCCTCGAAGAAGCGATCAACTACGAAGTGCGGCGCCAGATCGAGCTAATCGAGGACGGCGGCAGCGTGGTGCAGGAGACTCGTCTCTACGATCCGGACAAGAAGGAAACCCGCTCGATGCGCAGCAAGGAAGATGCGATGGACTATCGCTACTTCCCGGATCCCGACCTGCCGCCGCTGGCGATCAGCCAGGAATGGATAGCTCGCGTGAAGGCGGCGCTGCCCGAACTGCCGGGCGCAATGCGCGAGCGCTTCGTCGCCGACTACCAGCTGCCCGAATACGATGCGATGGTGCTCACGCAATCGAAGGCGATGGCTGCACACTTCGAAGCCGTCGTTGCTGCGGCCGGCAAGGAGCAGGCCAAGCCTGCGGCCAACTGGCTGATGGGCGACGTGTCGTCGACGCTGAACCGCGAAGGCATCGATGTTGCGGCCTCGCCGGTGTCGGCCGAACAGCTGGCACTGCTGTTGAAGCGCATCGCCGACGGCACCATCTCGAACAAGATCGCGAAGGAAGTGTTCGCCGGCATGTGGGAAGCCAAATCCGCTTCAGCGGCACTGGCCGACGAGATCATCGAAGCCAAGGGCCTGAAGCAGATCTCCGACAGCGGCGCGCTGGAGAAGATCGTCGACGAAGTGCTGGCGGCAAATGCGAAGTCGGTCGAGGAATTCAAGGCCGGCAAGGAGAAGGCGTTCAACGCGCTGATCGGGCAGGCAATGAAGGCTACCAAGGGCAAGGCCAACCCGGCGCAGCTGACCGAACTGCTGAAGCAGAAGCTCGGCTAAGCGACGTCTCGCGTTCGGCACGCGACAAGAACAAGGGCGGCTGCGGCCGCCCTTTGTCTTTCCGGCGACGCGAGAACGGCAGCTGCCCTTGTAGCCGCCCTTGTAGTTGCCCTTGTAGTTGCCCTTGTAGTTGCCCTTGTCGCTGCCCTTGCAGCCACCCATGTAGCTGCCCGCCGCCGATGCAATGCCACGAACCTGCGTGCGCAATCTCGGTGCCCTGTCGCCCCTCGTTAGTGCATCTGGACGCGAATGACACAGGCTGAGGCAATGGCACATCGCTTGCTCTGTTGGAAGGACGTTCATTCCTCCGGACCCGCATTCGATGAACCGCACCGCACCGACGATTTTTCGCGAGCCTGAAGGCGCGCTGCCGAACACCCTTGCCCTGCTCTGGACCAGCACCGCCTGGATCGCCTCCTTCCCGATGATGGCCGCCGACAGCGTGGCGCTGAACGCGGCCGGCGTCATCCTGTGCATCCACGCGATGGTGCTGGCCGCCTACCTGATCCATGAGGCTGCGCACTACACGCTGTTCCAGCGCCCGGCCCACAACCGCCTGGTCGGGGAATGGATGAGCTTCGTGGCCGGCGCCTGCTACGCCTCGTTCGACCGCGTCCGGCACCTGCACCTGCGCCACCATCGCGACCGTGCCGACGTCATCTGCTTCGATTTCAAGGGCCTGATGCAGCGCCAGCCCTTGATCAAGCGCCTGCTGCAGGCCTGCGAATGGGCGTGGATCCCGGCCACCGAGATCCTGATGCACCTGCAAGTGGTGTGGCGGCCATTCTTCGTGCGCTCGCAGCGCCGCTACCTGCCACGTGCGGCCGGCATGCTGCTGTTGCGCGGCGTGCTGCTGGCGGCGCTCGGGCTATGGTCGCCGAAGGCGCTGCTGCTGTATGTGCTGGCCTATCTGGTCCTGCTGCACGTACTCAATTTCTTCGACGCCTTCCACCACACGTTTGACCAGTATTTTGTTGCCGAAGACCAGCCGGTGCCGATGGACGGCCGCGACCGCGCATACGAACAGGCCAACACCTATTCCAACCTGGTGTCGGCGCGCTTCCCGGTGCTGAACCTGCTGACGCTGAACTTCGGCTACCACAACGCCCATCACGAACGCGCTGCCGTGCCCTGGTACAAGCTGCCGGCGCTGCACAAGGAGCTGTACGGCGATACCTCGCTGGCCGTGATGCCGCTGGCCGAGTTGCTGCGCACCTGGCGCCGCAACCGGGTGCATCGCGTGGTGTCGGATCACTACGGCGTGCCGGGCCAAGGGCAGGGCCGCGCGGACGACTTCGTCGGCGCGCACGGCGTGTCCTTTCTCACTGTGATGTAAGGAGCGACCATGACGACCACTGACAACGCCAGTCTCGACCTGCACGGCCGCCATGCCGTCGTGACCGGTGCCGCCGGCGGCATCGGCAAGGCCATCGTCGCCGCGCTGCTGGCGCGCGGCGCGCAGGTTCATGCGATCGACCGCGACGGCGGCGCACTGGAACGGCTGGCGGCGCTGCACGGCGAGCCGCTGCATACGCATGTCGCCGACCTGTCCGACCGTGCCGACACCGACCGCATGCTGGCCCGATTGCAGGTCAGCTTGCAGGGCCGGTGCGACATCCTCGTCAACAACGCCGGGATCAGCGAGGTGATGCATTTCGTCGACACCGACGATGCAACCCTGGACCGTTTGTTTGCCGTGAACTTCGATGCGGCCTTCCGCATCACGCGCGCGCTGGTGCCCGTGCTGGCCACCGGCGACGCGCCGGCCATCGTCAACATCGCGTCCGAACTGGCACTGGTCGGGCAGTGGGGCTACAGCGCCTACACCGCAACGAAGGGCGCCATCCTCGCGTGGAGCCGCGCGCTGGCCATCGAGCTTGCGCCGCAGCGTATACGCGTCAATGCCGTCTGCCCGGGGCCGATCGACACGCCGATGCTGGATGCCGAATTCCGGATTGCCACCGACCCGGCCGCGGCACGCGCCGGCGAGATTCGCACGGTACCGATCGGCCGCCTAGGCCAGCCGCAGGACATTGCGGCTGTCGTCGCCTTCCTCGCCAGCCCGGCTGCCAGCTTTGTGACCGGCGCCGCCTGGACGGCCGATGGCGGCAAGACGGCGATGTAGAACTGGCCCGTCCACGCCCGCACGCACGCCTCCGCCCCCCATGCACCTGTCTGCGCAGCGACCCCCGATCAAGACCGAACCCCTGACCTCGCAAGGAGCCTCACGATGATTGCCAATCCCGTCCCCTGGCCGAATGGCGCGCGCTGCGCCGTGTCGTTCACGCTCGACATGGATGCCGAGAGCCTGCTCTACCTGTCCTATCCGGACCAGGCGCACCGGATGGTGGCCACCGCATCGCAGCTGCGCTATGGCCCCAACGTCGCGGTGCCGCGCATCCTCGAGACCTACCGGCACTACGGCATCCGGCAGACCTTCTTCGTGCCCGGCTGGTGCGCGGAACGCTATCCGTATGCACTGGAAGCGATGGTGAAGGACGGACATGAGGTGTCGGGCCACGGCTGGCTGCACGAGCATCCGAACGAGCTGTCGGACGATGAAGAGCGCTTCTGGTTCGAGCACAGCATCGCCTCGGTGCAGAAGGTGACAGGCGAGAAGCCGGCCGGCTGGCGCGCGCCGCTGTACAACTTCTCGCATCGCTCGGCCGACCTGCTGATCGAAGCCGGAATCCGGTACGACGCCTCGCTGATGGGCGACGACGTGCCCTACCTGATCGACAGCGCGCAAGGCCAACTGCTTGAGCTGCCGTCGCACTGGGGCATGGATGACTGGCCGCCATTCATGCACAGCACGGAGTTCGGCTTCCAGATGCCGATACAGGCGCCGGCCTTCGCCTGGCAGAACTGGTGGGAGGAATTCGAGGCTGCCTGGGAGTACGGCGGCTTGTGGGTACCAGTCTGGCATCCCTTCCTGTCGGGACGGCTGGCGCGCTGGCGTCAGACACACCAGATGATCGGGAAGATGATGGAAAAAGGCGGTGTCTGGTTCGCGCCCATGCGCGACATTGCCGCGCACGTGCAGCAGTGCATCGCCAACGGCAGCTGGACGCCACGCACCGAAAAATACGGCAAGCTCGACGACTTGCCGAAGGTACCGAAGTTCGGCTGAGCGCATCGCCGGGGCCGATGTCCGGCCCCGGGCTTGGTATAGTCACTGCCGGACAAGTTTCTTGCCTTCGGGAGTGACAACAATGAAAAGCATCTCCGCCGCCTTCGCTTTCCTGTTCGCGCTGGCGCTGGCCGGCAGCGCACAAGCGCAAACCACGCAAATCAGCACCGATTACCTGATGACGGTCCACATCCCGACCGAGCGCAAGGCGGTCGATCCCAATCTGGTGGTGGTGAACATCCTGCCCGGCGGCTGGGTGAAGGGCCCGAAGATTTCGGGAAAGATCCTGCCGCCCGGCGGCGACTGGATACGCGTGATGCCGTCCGGCGCGCTGCGCCTCGATGTGCGCCTGACCATCGAGACCGACGACGGTGCGCTGATCTACATGACCTATGGTGGCGTGGTGGTGATGTCGAAGGAAGCCGGCGAAGCGCTGGGCCGCGGCGAGGTGCTGAACGACAAGGGCGTCCCGTACTTCATCACGACACCGCAGTTCCAGACCGCATCGGAGAAGTACAGCTGGCTGAACAAGCTGCAGGGCGTCGGCAAGATGGCCGAGTACAAGCGCACCAAGGATGATTCGTACGTGAACTACGACATCTTCGGTTTGCGTTGATGCAGCTTGCCCGCCACAGCCCACCTGCCGCGATAGCGCAGGTGCGCTGCAAAGGCATCAGTGCGGGGCGCTCAGCCCTGCACGCCGTAACGCTCGCGATAGGCCGCAACCGCCGGCTTGAATTGCGACAGCTCGGCGCTCGCGCCGGGGCCCGACAGGTAGGTGAACAGGTCGTTCAGGTTCGCGATCGGGATCACCGGCATGCCATAGCTCTGCTCGACTTCCTGTACTGCTGACAGCTGCGACAGTGCGCCTTCGGCGCCGCTCTTCTCCATGCGATCGAGCGCGATCAGCACCGCGCACGGCGTTGCGCCCTGCGCGCGGATCATCTGCACCGACTCGCGCACCGAGGTGCCGGCCGAGATCACGTCATCGATGATCACCACGCGGCCTTCGAGCTTGGCGCCGACGATGGTGCCGCCTTCGCCATGGTCCTTGGCTTCCTTGCGGTTGTACGCGAACGGCACGTTATGGCCCTTGGCGGCCAGCGCCACGGCGGTGGCCGAAGCGAGCGTGATGCCTTTGTAGGCCGGGCCGAACAGCATGTCGAAGCCGACGCCCGAATCGAGCAGGGTCTGCGCATAGAAACTGGCCAGCTGGCCCAGGCGCGCGCCGTCATTGAACAGGCCGGCATTGAAGAAGTAGGGCGACAGGCGGCCGGCCTTGGTGACGAACTCGCCGAAGCGCAGCACGCCGGCGTTGACGGAAAACTCGATGAATTGCTGGCGCAGGTTGCTCACTGATTAACTCGACGAATGCGGTGGAAAGCGCGCATTTTATCGCGCCGCGGCCGCCCTCCGGGATCGGTTATGCTGTCGGCCATTCCGCCGTCATGGCTGACGTCACGCATAGCTTCATGCTGACCCACGGCCGCGCACGGCCACCCCGGCTCAACTCGTTTCCACTCGCACCGCATGAAAATCATCTCCGCCAACCTGAACGGCATCCGCTCGGCCGCCAAAAAGAATTTCTTCGACTGGATGGGCAAGCAGGACGCCGACTTCGTCTGCGTGCAGGAACTCAAGGCGCAGCAAGCCGACATGACGCCGGACTTCCTCGCGCCGCATGGCTTCCATGGCCATTTCCACTACGCGGAGAAGAAGGGTTACTCGGGCACCGGCGTCTACAGCCGCCAGCAGCCGGACAATGTCGTGATCGGCTTTGGCAATGCCGAGTTCGATGCCGAAGGCCGCTATGTGCAATGCGACTTCGGCGACCTGTCGGTGATCTCGGTGTACTGCCCGTCGGGCTCGTCAAGCGAAGAGCGCCAGCAGGCGAAGTTCCGCTTCATGGACGTGTTCATGCCGCACCTGGTGCAGCTGGAGCAATCCGGCCGCGAAGTCGTGATCTGCGGCGACTGGAACATCGCGCACCAGGAAATCGACCTGAAGAACTGGAAGAGCAACCAGAAGAACTCCGGCTTCCTGCCGGAAGAGCGCGCATGGATGACGCAGCTCTTCGGCGAAGCCGGCTGGCGCGACGTCTACCGTTTGCTGCACCCGGACACCACCGGCGAGGCCTACACCTGGTGGAGCAACCGCGGCCAGGCCTGGGCCAACAATGTCGGGTGGCGCATCGATTACCACGTCGCCACCCCGGGCGTGGCAGCGACGGCGACCTCGGCCTCGGTCTACAAGGACGAGCGCTTCTCCGACCACGCGCCGCTGAGCATCAGCTACGACTGGCCGGCCTGACGTCGCTGGCTTTCGCATTGGCTTTCGCGGTGGCTTGGGCGCCTGCTCACGCCGCTTGCCAGAACCGGGTCACGCCCGCGCCATGCCTGTGGCCATCGCACAGGCGGGCCATTCAACCAAAGAACCAGTAACAGACGCCGATCGACGCCAGCACGCCGGCGACGTCGGCCAGCAGCGCGCAACCGACCGCATGGCGTGCGCGCTGTATGCCGACCGCGCCGAAGTAGACGGCCAGTACATAGAAGGTGGTTTCGGTACTGCCCTGCACGGTCGCAGCCAGCAAGGCCGGGAAACTGTCGACGCCATGCGTATTCATGGTCTCGATCAGCATCGCGCGCGCGGCGCTGCTGGAGAAGGGCTTGACCAGCGCTGTCGGCAGCGCATCCACAAAGCGATGGTCCAGGCCGACCACATCGACGACATGGCGCAGGCCCTGCAGCAGCAGGTCAAGCGCGCCGGACGCGCGCAGCACGCCGATCGCGCACAACATCGCCACCAGATAGGGCAGCAGGTTCTTCGCGACCTCGAAGCCTTCACGCGCGCCTTCGACAAAGGCCTCGTACACCGGGACGCGGCGCCATGCGCCTGCCAACAGGAACAGCAGGATCAGCCCGAACAACACCGCATTGCCCATCACCGAGGACAGCGATGCAATGGCGGCCGTCGTCATCGTCGATAGCAGCGCGATGAAGCCGCCCAGCAGCAGCGCCGTGCCCAGCAGCCAGGCCAGCACCACCGGGTCGCGCAGCTTCAACCGCTGCATGAACGCCACCGACATGAACCCGGCCAGCGTGGAAGCCGCGGTGGCCAGCAGGATGGGCAGGAACACCAGCGTCGGATCCGGCGCGCCCTGCTGCGCGCGGTACATGAAGATGGACACTGGCAGCAGCGTCAGCGACGACGCATTCAGCACCAGGAACAGGATCTGCGCATTGCTGGCGACCTCGGGCTCGGGATTGAGCGACTGCAGCTCGCGCATCGCCTTCAGGCCGATGGGCGTGGCCGCATTGTCGAGGCCGAGCGCATTGGCCGTGAAATTGAGGGTGATCAGTCCCAGTGCCGGATGACCGCGGGGCACCTCGGGCATCAGCCGCGCAAACAGCGGCGACAGCCAGCGCGCCAGCGCATCGACCAGCATCGCCCGCTCGGCGATGCGAAGGAAACCCAGCCACAAGGTCAGGGTGCCGAACAGCAGCACCATCACCTCGACGGAAAGCTTGGCCATGGCGAACAGGCTGTCGACCATGGCCTGGAAGACGGCGACATCACCCTGTGCGAGCGCGCGCCAGCCGGCGCTGAGTGCAGCGATGGCGAAGAAGCCGAGCCAAAGCGCGTTCAGCATCGGGAAGGAAAATGACAGGGATGTTTCATCGGCCGACAGTGTAGCCTGAGGTGTAGCCTGTGGGGCACGGAGCGCAGCATGGAGTTGTCGTTGCTGGCACAATGCGCGACGACTTCCGAGGCCATGCCATGAGACCTGTACGACTGCTTGTCCCTGTCCTGATGTCTTCCTTCGTCTGCACCGTGCTCGCCGGCTGCGGCATGGGCAATGCGCTGCTGCCGCCGCCGGCTGCGGCTGCGCCCGAGGCCTGGGTGGCGCCGCTGCCGGGCGAGGCCGCGCTTGCACACGACGGCAAGCTCGCATCGCTGTCGGACTGGTGGCTGCAGCAGCAAGACCCGCTGCTGGTCGAACTGATCGACGCGGCTCAAGCGGTCAACGGCAACATCAGCAGTACCCGCGCGCGCATCGCGCAGGCCAATGCCGAACGCGTTGCGGCGGGCGCCGCACTGCAGCCGACGGTGGATGCCAGCCTGAGCGCGCAGCGCCGCAGCGCCTTTCCGCCTTTCCCTGGCGGTAATGTGTACCAGGGCACGGTACAGGCCAGCTGGGAAATCGACCTGTATGGCGCGAACCGTATGGCGCGTGACGCCGCGCAACAGCGGCTTGCCGGCGCTGAGGCCGGTTGGCACGAGGCCCGGGTCTCGGTCGCGGCCGAAGTCGCGAACCAGTATTACGCATGGCGCAGCTGTCGCTGGCTGCTCGCGATTGCCGAGGCCGATGCCACATCGCGCGCTGAAACGGCGCGGCTGACCGAGCTGGCCGCGAACGCCGGCTTCCAGTCGCCAGCCAATGCGGCGCTGTTGCGCGCCAGCGCTGCCGAAGGTCGCAGCCGCGTCACGCAGCTGCGCGCGCAGTGCGATATCGACGTAAAGATCCTGGTGATGCTGACCGGGCTGCCGGAGACAGGACTGCGCGCCCGCCTGGACGCGCAGCAGGCAGGGAACGCGCCGCGCGATGCTCTGCCAACACCGGTTGCGCTGCCATCGTTGCCGGCAGAAACGCTCGCACAGCGCCCCGATGTGTACGCCGCCGCTCTGCAGGTGGCGGCCGCGAGCAACGAGGTCGGCGCCACCCACGCACAACGCTACCCACGCCTGACGCTGGCGGGGAACATCGGCCGCAGTCGCTTCGAAAGCGGCGGCAATGCGATCAATCTGAACAGCTGGACCATCGGCCCGGTCGCGCTGACGCTGCCGGTGTTCGACGGAGGTCGCAGGCGCGCCAATATCGACGCAGCCACCGCGCGCTATGACGAGGCTGCGAGCAATTACCGCGCTGTCGTGCGCCGCGCCGTGCGCGAAGTCGAGGAAGCGTTGGTCAGCCTCGACAGCAGCGCCGCACGCGGCAACGATGCGCGGGTCGCGATCGAAGGCTTTACGGCGTCCTTCACTGCCGTGCAGCAGCGCTACGAAAATGGCATGGCCAGCCTCTTCGAGCTGGAAGAGGCACGCCGCAGCAAGCTGGCCGCCGAGACCGCACTGGTCGGCCTGCAGCGCGAGCGCATCGCCGCCTGGATTGCGCTGTACCGCGCCGCCGGCGGCGGCTGGCGCGCGCCGGCAGCACTGCCGACACCCGGCGCCGATGAAACCGCCAAAGCGGATAACCTCGCGGGCGGCAAGACCGCTGACCGCAGCAGTACCGGCAACTGAACCGAATCAACGAATGCCCGCCCAGGAAGTCCGACCGATGAATCTGCCCAAACCCAGCCGCCCCGCGATCGCCACCATCGCCACCCTTGGCATCGTGCTGGCCGCCAGCTGGCTGCTGCCGCGTGCCGGTACCGCCGCCACCGACCAGCCGGCCTCGAACAAGGCCGTGACGCAAGCGTCAACGGCCAAGCCGGTGCTGACCGTGACCACCGCGCGCCCTCAGCTCACGCAGCTGCCGCAGCTGCTGGCCGCCAATGGCGACATCGCCGCCTGGCAAGAGGCCAGCATCGGCAGCGAGGCCCACGGACTGCGACTGACCGAGGTGCTGGTCAACGTTGGCGACCGCGTGCGCGCCGGCCAGCTGCTGGCACGCTTCTCGGACGACACCGTGCAGGCCGACCTCGCACAAGCGAAGGCTTCGCTGCTCGAAGCGCAGGCGACGCTGGCCGAGGCGGCGTCGAATGCGGAGCGCGCGCGCACGCTGGCCAACACCGGCGCGCTGAGCACGCAGCAGATCAATCAGTACCAGACCGCCGAACAGACTGCGAAGGCCCGCGTGGCTGCCGCAGAAGCGGCAATGGCCGCGCAGAAGTTGCGGCTGAAGTTCACACAGCTGCTGGCGCCGGACGATGGCGTGATCTCGGCGCGCACCGCCACTGTCGGCGCCGTGGTCGCCAACGGTACCGAGCTGTTCCGCATGATTCGCAAGGGCCGGCTCGAGTGGCGCGCCGAGGTGATGGCGACCGAGCTGGCGCGCATCAAGCCCGGCACGCCGGTGACCCTGCAGGCGGCCAACGGCACCAGGCTGACCGGCAGGGTGCGCATGATCGGCCCCACCGTGAACCCGCAGAACCGCTCGGCACTGGTATACGTGGATCTCGCGCCGGCCGCCGCCGGCGACGCACCGGCGAAGGCCGGCATGTTCGCGCGCGGCGAGTTCGCGCTCGGCAGCGGCAATGGCGTGACCGTGCCGCAGCAGGCGGTGGTGGTGCGCGACGGCTTCAGCTATGTGTTCAGGCTCAACCCGGACGGCCGCGTGTCGCAGCTGAAGGTGAAGACCGGGCGCTACCTGAAGGACAGGGTTGAGATCACCGACGGCATGACGCTGGAGTCGGACCTGGTAGTGGCGGGCGCTGGCTTCCTGAATGACGGCGACATGGTGCGCATCGCGGCGGCGAAGCCAGCCGGCGCGAAATAAGGAGCGACCGTGAACTTTTCCGCGCTGTCGATCCGCAACCCGGTGCCGGCGATCCTGCTGTTCGCGCTGCTGACCCTGTCCGGCCTGCTGGCCTTCCGCTCGAATGCAGTGCAGGACTTTCCCGACATCGAGCTGCCGATCGTGAACGTGGTCGCGTCGCTGCCGGGCGCCGCACCCGCACAGCTCGAGACCGAGGTCGCGCGCAAGATCGAGGATTCGGTCGCCAGCCTGCAGGGTGTCAAGAACATCTATGCGAAAGTGCTCGACGGCCAGGTGACGATCACGGTCGAGTTCATCCTCGAGAAGAACCTGTCGGATGCGGTCAACGACGTGCGCGATGCCGTAGCGCGGGTGCGCGCCGATCTGCCGGCCGACCTGCGCGATCCGTCGGTGACCAAGGTATCGACGGCCGGGCGGCCCATCCTGACCTTCAGCGTGACGGCCGCGCCCCCGGGATCGGCACCCTCGGGCAGCGCGCCGGACCTGCAGGAAATCTCCTGGTTCATCGACAACACGGTGACCAAGCGGCTGCTGTCGGTGAAAGGCGTGGGCGCGGTCAAGCGCATCGGCGGCGTGTCGCGCGAGGTCAGGATTGAGCTCGACGCCGAGCGCATGGCGGCGCTGCAGGTGACGGCGATCGACGTGTCGCGCCGGTTGCGCCAGGTGCAGCAGGAGGCGCCGGGCGGGCGCGGCGATGTGTCGGGCGCCGAGCAGTCGGTCCGCACGATCGCGACCGTGAAGACCGCAGGCGAACTGGCGCTGCTCGAGATCCCGCTGGCCGATGGCCGCCGCGTGCGGCTCGACCAGATTGCGGAGGTCAGCGACACCGTCGCCGAGCCGCGCTCGGAGGCCACCCAAGACGGCAAGCCAGTGGTTGGCTTCGAGATCTCGCGCACCAAGGGCTATGGAGAGGTGATGGTGGCTGACGGCGTGCGCGAGGCGGTGAGGGAATTGCAGCAGGCACATCCGCAGCTCGCCATCACGCAGGTGATTGACAACGCCGCGCCGATCGAAGAGAACTACGAAGGCTCGATGGCCTTGCTGTACGAGGGCGCCCTGCTGGCGGTGCTGGTGGTGCTGTGGTTCCTGCGCGACTGGCGCGCGACGCTGGTGGCAGCGTCGGCCTTGCCGCTGTCGGTAATACCCACCTTCCTCGCGCTGTCCTGGTTTGGCTACACCATCAATACCGTCACGCTGCTGTCGTTGGCGCTGGTGGTGGGCGTGCTGGTGGACGATGCGATCGTCGAGATCGAGAATATCGCGCGCCACCTGCAGATGGGCAAGACGCCGATGCAGGCCGCGCTGGAAGCCGCCGACGAAATCGGCATGGCGGTGATCGCGACGACTTTCGCGCTGGTCGCGGTGTTCCTGCCGACGGCCTTCATGGGCGGCGTGCCGGGGCTGTTCTTCAAGCAGTTTGGCTGGACCGCGGCGATCGCGGTGCTGTCGTCGCTGGTGGTCGCGCGGTTGCTGACGCCGATGATGTCGGCCTACCTGCTGAAGCCGACCCGGCACGCGCAGCCGGCCGATGGCTGGCTGATGCGCAACTACCTGCGCATGATGCGCTGGTGCCTGCGGCACCGCATCGTGACCGCGATCGGCTCGGCGCTATTCTTCGTCGGCTCGCTGATGCTGGTGCCGCTACTGCCGACCGGCTTCGTGCCGCCGGCCGACCGCGGCCAGACGCAGATCACGGTCGAACTGCCGCCGGGCAGCACGCTGGCCGAAACCCGCGCGGCCGCCGAGCAGGCGCGGCTGGCAGCGATGGAGGTCAAGGGCATCGAGAGCGTCTTCAACTCGGTCGGCGGCGGCTCCAGCGGCGATGCGTTTGCGCCGGGCGCGGCGGCCGAGGCGCGGCGCGCGGTGCTGACGCTGAATGTCATTCACCGCAACGAGCGCAAGGAATCGCTGCAGCAGATCGAGACCCAGTTGCGCGACAAGCTGTCGGGTATTGCCGGCGCGCGCTTCACGGTCGGACCGCCGGACACCGGCGTGAAGATGCAGCTGGTGTTGCGCAGTGAAGACCCGGTGGCGCTGAACGCAGCTGCGCGCGCGGCCGAGCGCGAGCTGCGTACGCTGCAGGGCATAGGCAACGTGAACTCTAGCGCATCGCTGGTGCGGCCGGAGATCATCGTGCGGCCCGATCCGGCCCGCGCGGCCGATCTCGGCGTGACCACCACCAGCATTGCCGAGACGGTACGCGTGGCGACCGCCGGCGACTATGACATGAACCTGCCGAAGCTGAACCTGTCCGAGCGTCAGGTGCCGATCCGCGTGAAGCTGCCGGATGCGGTGCGCGCGGACTTGTCGGCGATCGAGCGCTTGATGGTGCCGGGACGGAACGGCCCGGTCATGCTCGGCAATGTCGCCACCGTCTCGATGGACAGCGGCCCGGCGCAGATCGACCGCCTCAACCGCAGCCGCAACGTAACGCTGGAAGTGGAACTGGGTAGCCGCTCGCTGGGCGAGGTGAACGATGAGGCGCGTGCGCTGCCGTCACTGAAGAACCTTCCGCCGTCGGTGAAGATCGCCGAGCTGGGCGATGCGCAGGAGATGCAGGCGTTGTTCGCGAGCTTCGGCATCGCGATGCTGATCGGCGTGCTATGCATTTATGGCGTGCTGGTGTTGCTGTTCCATGACTTCATGCAGCCACTCACGATCCTGGCGGCGCTGCCGCTGTCGATCGGCGGCGCGTTCGTCGGCCTGCTGGTGGCGAACAAGGCGCTGTCGATGCCGTCGATGATCGGGTTGATCATGCTGATGGGCATCGTGACGAAGAACTCGATCCTGCTGGTCGACTATGCGATTCTCGCGCGCCGCGCAGGCATGAGCCGCTTCGACGCGCTGGTCGATGCCTGCCACAAGCGCAGCCGCCCGATCGTGATGACGACGATCGCGATGGGCGCCGGCATGATGCCGCTGGCACTGGGCTTCGGCGCCGACCCGAGCTTCCGCTCGCCGATGGCGGTGGCCGTGATCGGCGGACTGATCACGTCGACGCTGCTGTCGCTGTTGGTGGTGCCTGCAGTCTATACTTTCATCGATGATGCACAAGGCTGGCTGCGCCGGATGAACCGCCGGCTGCGCGGGCAGCCGGCCGAGGTACAGGGGATGACAGGCGGCGCGTAAGTCGTGGCGCCTGGCGTCAGTCGGGCGACGCCTCGCCGGACGGCTTGGCATTCCATGGCGCGATCTTCGGCAGCAGCAGCATGCCGGGGATCGCGAGCGCGAAGCAGATCAGGAAGAATTCGAACCAACCCGTCTGCGCGACGATGAAGCCGGTGACGGCATTGAAGAAGGTGCGCGGCACCGCCGCCAGGCTGGTGAACAACGCGAATTGCGTCGCCGTGTAACGCTGGTCGGTGGTGGTGGCGATATAGCCGGTAAACGCCGCGGTGCCGAGGCCGACCGCAAAGGCTTCCAGCCCGATTACCAGCCCAAGCAGCACGGTATCCGGTTCGGTACCGGCCGGTACGCCGACACCGGTCTGCGCGAGCAGCGCGAAGCCGAGGATGGCCACCGCCTGCAGCACGCCGAAGATCCATAGCCCACGATTGACGCCGGTCTTTTCCAGCCAAACCGCACCGAGGATGCCGCCGGCGAGGCTGGCCCACAGCCCGGCATTCTTCGCGACCAGGCCGATCTGCGTACGCGTGTATCCGAGCTCCATGTAGAACGGCGTGGCCAGCGCAGTCGCCATCGAGTCGCCAAGCTTGTACAGGAAGATGAAAGCAAGGATCAGCAGCGCATGCGACCAGCCGCTGCGATGGATGAATTCGCGGAATGGTTCGACCACGGCCTCGCGCAGCGTGCGCGGCGGCGTGCCATAGATCTGCGGCTCGGCGATCATCAGCGTGGTCAGCATACCGGGCAGCATGAAGAGGCCGGTGATGCCGAATACCATCTGCCAGCTCATGAAGTCGGACAGGATCAGCGACAGCGAGCCCGGCACCAGCGTCGACAATTTGTATGCATTGACGAACAACGCCGTGCCCGAGCCCTGCTCGTGCTCGGACAACAACTCGCGCCGGTAGGCATCGATGACGATGTCCTGGCTGGCCGACAGGAAGGCCACCAGCCCGGCCAGCACGACGATCGCGGTCAGTTCGTCCTGCGGTGAATAAAAGCCGAAGCTGCCAATCGCGGCCAGCAGCGCCAGCTGGGTGACGAACATCCAGCCACGGCGACGCCCCAGTAGCGGAAAATGGAAGCGGTCCATCAGCGGCGACCAGACGAACTTCCAGGTATACGGGAAGCCGACCAGCGCGAACAGGCCGATGGATTTCAGGTCGACCTGCTCAGCCTTCAGCCAGGCGGACAGCAGGTTGTAGAGCATGAACAGCGGCAGGCCGGACGTGAAGCCCAGCATCACGCAAGTCAGCATCTTGCGGCTGAAGTAGTGGCGCCAGCCGGTGGCAGGCGCGGCCTTCGCGGTGTCGGCAGTGTCGGTGTTCATCCGTTGAGCTTGCGCCGGGCCTCAGCGTTTCCGCAGCCGGAACACGGCCAGACTTCCACGCCAGTTCGGCAGGAACGAAACCGGGTCGCCGCTGTCGTTGAGCGCGACGCACTCGATGACTTCGAGCCCGACCTCGGCGGCCAGCTCTTCGAAATCGCGGATGGTCGCGCAGCGCAGGTTGGGCGTGTCGTACCACGCATAGGGCAGGCTCTCGGACACCGGCATGCGGCCGGTCAGCAATGACAGCCGGTGCGGCCAGTGCGCAAAGTTGGGGAAGGACACGATGGCTTCGCGGCCGACGCGTGCGATGTCGCGCAGCACGCCTTCGACGTTTTTCATCATCTGCAGCGCCGACAGGCAGAGCACGGTGTCGAATGCATCATCGGCAAACATCGCAAGGCCGCCTTCGAGGTCTTGCTGGATCACCGATATGCCGCGCTGCACGCAGCGCGGAATCTTCGCATCGTCGATCTCGACGCCGTAGCCGCTGCAGCGTTTTTCCACTTGCAGGTATTCGAGCATCGCGCCATCGCCGCAACCGAGGTCGAGCACGCGCGAGCCGGGGGCGACCCAGTGCGCGATGAAGGCGAGGTCGGCGCGCAGGCCGGCAAAACGCTCGGCGATCATGCGGCCTCCTTGCCGGCCGCGGTCCCGGCATTCGCACCCGGCAGGGCTGCGGTGCTGCCGAGCTGCTGCCAGACCTTGTCGTAGTAGGAGCGCACGACGTTCATGTAACGCGGGTCGTCGAGCAGGAAGGCGTCATGCCCGTGCGGCGCATCGATTTCGGCATAGGTGACGCGGCGGTCGTTCTTGACCAGCGCCTGCACCATTTCACGGCTGCGCTCGGGCGCGAAGCGCCAGTCGGTGGAGAAGGACACGAGGAGGAATTCAGCCTGGGTCTTGGCCAGCGCGGCGGCAAGGTCGCCGCCATAGGCGCGGGCCGGATCAAAATAGTCGAGCGCCTTGGTGATCAGCAGGTAGGTATTGGCATCGAAGTACTCGGAGAACTTGTCACCCTGGTAGCGCAGGTAGGATTCGATCTCGAAATCGACGCCGAAGCCGAACTGGTAATCGGCGTTCCGCATGTCGCGGCCGAATTTCTCGGCCATATCGTCATCGGACAGGTAGGTGATGTGACCGATCATGCGTGCCACGCGCAAGCCGCGCTTGGGCACCACGCCATGGGCGTAAAAATCGCCGGCATGGAAATCGGGGTCGGTCAGGATGGCCTGGCGCGCGACGTCGTTGAAGGCGATGTTCTGTGCCGACAGCTTGGGCGTCGATGCAATCACCAGACAGTGGCCGACACGATCCGGGTACAGCATGCTCCAGGCCAGTGCCTGCATGCCGCCCAGTGAGCCACCCATCACGGCGGCGAATTTCCGGATGCCGAGCGCATCGGCCAGCCGCGCCTGCGCATGCACCCAGTCTTCTACGGTCACGACCGGGAAGGACGCGCCATACGGCTTGCCCGTATCCGGGTTGGTATGCATCGGGCCGGTGGAGCCGAAGCAGGAGCCGAGGTTGTTGACGCCGATGACGAAGAAACGGTCGGTGTCGAGCGCCTTGCCGGGGCCGACCATGTTGTCCCACCAGCCGGCGCTCTTGGGCTGGCCTTCGTAGGTGCCGGCGACGTGGTGTGACGCATTCAGCGCATGGCAGACCAGCACCGCGTTGGAGCGGTCGGCGTTCAGCGTGCCATAGGTCTCATATACCAGCGTGTAGTCACGCAGTTCGGCACCACTCTGCAGCGGCAGCGGCTGCGCGAAGTGCATGGACTGGGGGCTGACAACGCCGATGGATTTCATACTGGATAAACCGCCAATAAAAAAGCCCGAAGCACAGGCTGTCGGGCTGGATTCGTTGTCGATTCGAGCTCGCTTTAGCCGTATTTGTTCGGGAAGGTACCCTGCGCCCGCAAGCTAAGATCAAATCGGCGCATAAGCAGAGGATAACGAAACCCGTGCCCAGCGTCAAACCGGCAAGGATCGTGCAAGCGGCGGGACGTCAGAGCAATCCCAGCCGCTCGACGCCTTCGGCAATGGCCGCCGGCTCGTAGGCCTTCAGTATCTTGCGCACCGCGGGCTCGAGCGCAATGATGTCGCTGTTGAGCACTTCCTGCTTCACGGCCAGCAGCTGTGCCGGGTGCATCGAGAATTCGCGCAAGCCCATGCCGAGCAGCAGGCGGGTGAGCTTGGTGTCGCCGGCGATCTCGCCGCAGACGGCCACCGGCACATTGGCCTTGGCGCCGGCCGAGATCGTCATCGACAGCAGCTGCAGTACGGCCGGGTGCAGCGGGTTGTACAGGTGCGCGACTTCATGGTCGACGCGGTCGATGGCCAGCGTGTACTGGATCAGGTCATTGGTGCCGATGGACAGGAAATCGAGGCGCTTGATGAACAGCGGCAGCGTCAGTGCGGCGGCCGGGATCTCGATCATCGCGCCGACCTGGATGTCGGCATCGAATTTCTTCTTCGCGTCGCGCAGCTGCTGCTTGGCCTGCTCGATCAGGGCCAGGGTCTGGTCGATCTCGAAGGCATGCGCGAGCATCGGTATCAGCAGCTTGATCGGGCCATAGGCCGACGCGCGCAGGATGGCGCGCAGCTGCGTGAGGAACATCTGCGGCTCGGACAGGCAATAGCGGATCGCGCGCAGGCCGAGCGCCGGGTTCAGCGCCGTCTCTTCATCCTTGTCGAGCGGCTTGTCGGCGCCGACGTCGAGCGTACGGATCGTCACGGGGCGGCCCTTCATCGCGACCACGGCCTTGCGGTAAGACTCGAATTGCTCGTCTTCGGTCGGCAGCTTGGCACCGTGCTCGCTGCGGCCCATGAACAGGAATTCGGAACGGAACAGGCCGACGCCCACCGCACCCAGCTCGAGCGCGCCAGCGCAATCGTCAGGCAGCTCGATGTTGGCGAGCAGGTGGATGAAGGTGCCGTCGCGGGTGACGGCCGGGGTCTTTTTCAGCTTGCCGAGCTTCTTGCGCTCGCGCATCAGCTTCGCTTGCAGCTCGCGGTATTGCTCGAGCACGACAGGGGCCGGATCGACGATGACGATGCCGGCATCGCCGTCGATGATGATCCAGTCGTCTTCGGCGATCAGCGTCGACGCATTGCCCATGCCGACGGCTGCCGGAATGTCGAGGCTGCGCGCAACAATCGCGGTATGCGAGTTCTGGCCACCCAGGTCGGTGACGAAGCCGACGAAGGTGCGGTCGCGGAACTGCAGCATGTCGGCAGGCGAAATGTCGTGCGCGACGATGATCATCTGCGGCGCGACATCGTCCGGATTGGTACTGGGGGCGGGCAGCGCGCCGGCCGAGCCGGTCAGCACCTTCAGCACGCGCTCGCCGACCTGGCGGATGTCATTCTTGCGCTCGCGCAGGTAGGCGTCTTCGATCTCGTCGAATTGCGCGGACAACTCATCAATCTGGGTCAGCAGCGCCCATTCGGCGTTGTAGTGACGGCTGCGAATGATGCGCAGCGGGTCCTCGGCGACGATGGGGTCGGACAGGATCAGCGCATGCACATCGAGGAAGGCCGCCAGCTCGCTGGGCGCATCGGGCGGCAGTTCGCGCCGCACTGCCTGCAGCTCGGCATGGACGGCCGTGATCGCGTCGGACAGGCGGCGCACCTCGGCCTCGACTTTTTCCTCAGGCACCAGGTAGTGCTTGACCTCACGCGCCGCGGCCTTCAGCAGGTGCGCGCGGCCGATCGCGATGCCGCGCGATACGGGAATGCCGTGCAGGGAAAAGGATGCCATGGGGGCGATGCGCTTTCTTGTCTTATTCGCTCTCGCCGAAGCGGGCGTTGATCAGGTCCACCAGCGCATCGAAGCATTCCTGCTCGTCCGGGCCTTCGGTCTCGAGCATGACCTGGCTGCCCTTGCCGGCGGCCAGCATCATCACGCCCATGATGGATTTTGCGTTCACGCGGCGCTGGTTTCGGGTCATCCAGACTTCGCTCTGGTATTTGGCGGCCAGCTGGGTGAGCTTGGCCGACGCGCGCGCATGCAGCCCCAGTTTGTTGATGATTTCGATTTCCCTGCTGATCATGGCTGTGTTGTCGTTATATGAGTTGGGACAAATGCGGGATTAGGGCGGGCAGCGTGTGCGGTTCAGCTCGGGGACAGCCGCACGCGGTTGTCGACTCGGCAGGCACCGTTCTGGCCTCCGGCCAGCGCCATTTCTATCATCACGTCCAGCGTGTTGTGCCGGTAGGTCAGCGCGCGCAGCAGCATCGGCAGGCTGATGCCGGCAATGACTTCCACCTCGCCCGGCTGGCACAACTGCAGCGTGCAGTTGGACGGCGTGCCGCCCATGACGTCGGTGATTACCAGCACGCCGGAGCCATCATTGAGACGCATGATGGCCTCGTGCGCAAGCTTCCTGACTTCATCGGGGTTCTGGTCGGCGATCACGTCCAGCGCTTCGACACGCTCGGGCGTGCCACGGAACACGTGGGACGCTGCCTCGATGAAGGCGCGTCCGAGGGGCGCGTGTGTCAGTAGAAGGATGCCAACCATGGTCTGCTTGCCGAGTCTTGCAAAATGCCTGCTGAGTCTTGCCGGGTGCATGCCCCGCGGTCACTCACTGCGGGCGTGTCGCCTGCCCGCCGTTCGCTATCGCCCGCCGGGGCTTACTGCTGTTTTTCCAGTGCGTCGATGAACATGCCAGCCACATTGAAACCGGTCTGCTGCCGTATCTCCTGGAAGCAGGTCGGGCTGGTCACGTTGATTTCGGTCAGGTAGTTGCCGATCACGTCCAATCCTACCAGCAAGAGCCCGCGTTTCAGCAATTCCGGCGCCAGTGCCTCGCCGATTTCGCGTTCGCGATCCGATATCGGCATGGCCACCCCTTTGCCGCCGGCTGCGAGGTTGCCGCGCACTTCGCCGCCTTGCGGGATGCGCGCCAGGCAGTAGGGCACGACTTCACCACCGATCAGCAGTACGCGGCGGTCGCCGTGCACGATCTCGGGAATGTAGCGCTGGACCATGATGGTACGGCGGCCGTCTTCGGTCAGGGTCTCGACGATGGAGCCGAGGTTCATGCCGTCTTCGGTGACGCGGAAGATGCCGGCGCCGCCCATGCCATCCAGCGGCTTCAAGATGATGTCGCGATGCTCGGCATGGAAGGCGCGCACATGCGCTGCATCGCAGGTGACCAGCGTCGGCGCGATGAATTGCGTAAAGCCGGTGATCGCGAGCTTCTCGTTATGGCTGCGGATCGCGCCCGGCCGGTTGAACACGCGTGCACCGTCGGCCTCGGCCCGCTCCAGCAGGTAGGTCGCGTAGATGTACTCCATGTTGAACGGCGGATCGGTGCGCTCGATGACGGCATCGAAGTCATTCAGCGAGCGCAGCTCCGTATCCTCGACCTGATACCAGAGCCCGGCTTGCCCGGTCAGCACGATGCGCGATACGGTCGCCATCACGCGCTTGCCATCGAAGATCATGTCGCGATGGCCGAAGGCATACAGCTCATGGCCGCGCGCGGCCGCTTCCTGCATCATCGCGTAGGTGGAGTCCTTCGCGATCTTGAAGCCGGACAGCGGGTCGGCCGCGAAAGCAATCTTCATCAGTAGACTTCCGGGTTCGGGTCGGTCTTCTCGATCTCGAGCGACGCGGCCAGCAGCGCGAGGCGCGCCACCACGCCGTACATGTAGAAGCGGTTCGGCGCCGCGGTGCCGGGCTTGGCGGCCAGGTCGGGCAGCGCATGTTGCTGCGCGAAAGCCAGCGGCACGAAGTGCGCGCCCGGCGAGTTCAGGTTTTCATCGACGCCGCGCTCGGCATGCACGCGGTAGAAGCCGCCCACCACATAGCGGTCCATCATGTAGACCACCGGCTCGGCGACGGATTCGTTGATGTGCTCGAAGGTGTGCACGCCTTCCTGGATGATGACGTCCGACACTTCCAGGCCTTCCTTGACCACCGACATCTTGTTGCGCTGCTTGCGGTTCAAGTCTTTCACTTCGCTGGCGTCGCGCACGGTCATGATGCCCATGCCATAGGTGCCGGCATCGGCCTTGACGATCACGAATGGCGTTTCCTTGATGCCGTATTCCTTGTACTTCTTGCGGATCTTGGCCAGCACGGTATCGACGCTGGCAGCGAGACAATCTTCGCCGGTACGCTCGTGGAAGTTGATGCCGCTGCACTTTGCAAAGTACGGGTTCACCATCCAGGGGTCGATGTCGATCAGCTTCGCGAATTTCTTCGCCACGTCGTCATACGCAGCGAAGTGGTTGGTCTTGCGGCGCACTGCCCAGCCGGCGTGCAGCGGCGGCAGCAGGGTCTGCTCGTGCAGGTTCTCGAGTATCGACGGAATGCCGGCCGACAAATCATTGTTGAGCAGGACAGTGCACGGGTCGAAATGCTTGAGGCCGACGCGGCGGCCATTGGCCGAGCGCTCGAGGGGCTCGAGCATCAGGGCCGTGCCGTCCGGCAGTTCGATGGTGGTCGGTTCCTTGATGTCGTCGGCCAACGTGCCGAGACGGACGTTGAGGCCGGTCTGGCGGAAGATTTGCATCAGCCGCGCGACATTCTGCAAGTAGAAAGTGTTGCGAGTGTGCTTTTCCGGGATCAGCAGCAGGTTGCGCGCATCCGGACAGTATTTGTCGATCGCGGCCATCGCGGCCTGCACGGCCAGCGGCAGCATTTCCGGCGCGAGGTTGTTGAAGCCGCCCGGGAACAGGTTGGTGTCGACCGGCGCCAGCTTGAAGCCGGAATTGCGCAAATCCACCGAGCAGTAGAACGGCGGCGTATGTTCCTGCCATTCCAGGCGGAACCAGCGCTCGATCGCCGGGGTGGCGTCGAGGATTTTCTTTTCCAGCTCGAGCAGCGGGCCGTTCAGTGCAGTGACCAGATGGGGGACCATGGGAAGCCTTGTCGGTATTCGAATTGCGCAAAGGTGCATGTGCGTGCAGGGGCATCGATTCTAACGGAATCGGCCTGTCGGCCTCCATGCGGGGCAGGCATTGATCGCAAATCGGGGCGGATAGGGGGATTTAAAGGCTTGCCAATAAAAAAAGCCCCCGAAAATCGGGGGCTTTTCCCGGCCCGGTGCGAACGGGCCATCACTTCCGAGGAGATCAGGAGTGAATCAGGAGTGGTACGCAGTTTCGCCGTGGCTGGAGATATCCAGGCCTTCGCGCTCTTCCTCTTCGCTGACACGCAGGCCGACGATCATGTCCACCAGCTTGTAGGCGATGTAGGCGACTACGCCCGACCAGATCACGGTGGTGATCACGGCCTGGAACTGGATCCATACCTGCGAAGCGATCGAGTATTCCGGGGAGACGGCATTGGCGACATAGTCGTAGATACCGGTGCCACCGAGCGACGGCGATGCGAACACACCGGTCAGCAGTGCGCCCAGGATGCCGCCCACGCCGTGCACGCCGAACACGTCCAGCGAGTCGTCGGCGCCGATCATGCGCTTGAGGCTGTTGACGCCCCACAGGCAGACCACGCCAGCCAGCAGGCCGATGACCAGGCCGCCCATCAGGCCGACGAAGCCGGCTGCCGGGGTGATGGCGACGAGACCAGCCACCGCGCCCGAGGCTGCACCCAGCATCGACGGCTTGCCCTTCATGACCCATTCAGCGAAGGTCCACGACACCACGGCACCGGCGGTTGCCAGCAGGGTGTTGCCGAAGGCCAGCGCAGCCGAGCCGTTGGCTTCGAGTGCGGAGCCGGCGTTGAAGCCGAACCAGCCCACCCACAGCAGCGATGCACCGACCATGGTCAGCGTCAGCGAGTGCGGCGCCATCGATTCGCGACCCAGGCCGACACGCTTGCCGACGACGAAGGCACCCACCAGACCGGCCACTGCGGCGTTGATGTGAACGACCGTACCGCCGGCGAAGTCGAGCGCGCCTTTCTGGAACAGCCAGCCCGAGACAGCGGTCGCCTTTTCAGCGGCAGCAGCGTCGGTGAACGCATCCGGACCCGGCCAGAACCAGACCATGTGCGCGATCGGCACGTACGAGAAAGTGAACCAGATGATCATGAACAGCACCACGGCCGAGAACTTGATGCGCTCGGCGAAGGCGCCGACGATCAGGCCGCAGGTGATCGCTGCGAAGGTCGCCTGGAAGCAAGCGAAGATCAGTTCGGGGATGTAGACGCCCTTGCTGAAGGTCGCGCCCGGGGAATCCGCGGTCATGCCCTTCATGAACAGACGATCAAAACCACCGAAGAAGGATCCGCTCTCAGTGAACGCCAGCGAATAGCCGTAGATGAACCACAGCACGACGATCAGCGAGAAGACCATCATCACTTGCATCAGCACCGACAGCATGTTCTTCGAGCGGACCAGGCCGCCGTAGAACAGGGCCAGACCCGGGATCGACATCATGATGACCAGCAGGGTCGCCACGATCATCCAAGTCGTGTCGCCCTTGTTCGGCACCGGCGCCTCGGCCGTTGCCGCAGCATCGGCAGCCGGGGCAGCGTCAGCGGCTGCCGCCGGCGCGGCTGCCGGTGCAGCTGCAGGTGCGGTCGCTGCCGGGGCAGCGGCTGCCGGTGCCGCGTCTTCTGCCGAAGCGACCGGCGTCATGCCGATTGCAAACAGCAGCAAGCCGGCGCTCGCAAGGCTAGTGAACCATTTTTTCATGTTGAATCCCCTTAGAGTGCTTCTTTGCCGGTTTCGCCCGTACGGATACGGATGACTTGCTGCACGTCGTAGACGAAAATCTTGCCGTCACCAATCTTGCCGGTGCGAGCGGCGTTCTCGATGGCTTCGATCGCGCGCTCGACGATGGCATCGTCAACGGCTGCTTCGATCTTGGTCTTGGGCAGGAAATCAACGACATATTCAGCGCCGCGGTAGAGCTCGGTGTGACCTTTCTGGCGCCCGAAGCCCTTGACCTCGGTCACGGTGATGCCTTGCACACCGATGGTCGACAGGGCTTCGCGCACTTCATCGAGCTTGAACGGCTTGATGATGGCAGTGATGAGTTTCATTTCAGCCTCTTGTGGGTAGATCAGAAGTTTTTGGTGACGGTGACCACGGCCTTGGTATTGCCGAGATAGCCCTTGCCACCGAAGTTGTAGCCGCTGGTCGTCTTGTCAGCGTCGGTGCCCACCACTGCCAGTGCGCCCACCACAACGCCGAAGTCCTTGGTCACGCCGACTTTCCAGTCGGTGTAGTTGGCGAGGCCGTTGCTGTAATTCTTCACGCGCTGGTGGCCGACATGCAGGTTCAGGATGTAGCCATCTGTGATTTCCGGGTTCAGGCTGAGGTCGATGTAATCGCTGCCTTTGGTGTCTTTGCCCCAGCCGATGAAATCAGTCAGCGCGTACGAATACTTGAGGGTGGCAAAACCGTAGCCAGCCTGCACATAAGCTTCGGTGGTGCTTGCGTCGACCAGGCCCGTCACGTTGCCCAGCTTGTTGCCCGGGTAGTAGTAACGAATCATGCCGACGTCATAGGCTACGGTGCCGATCTCGCCGCGCTTGCCGCCATAGATGTCCAGTTCCATGCTGGTATCGCCGCCCTGATCCTTGATCCACTTGATGGTCGAAGCCCACGCGCCGACATAGAAGCCGGTCGGTGTGTTCGTGTAGTCCACGCCACCGAACACGGCCGGGTCGTTGCCCGACTGCGAAATGCCACGGAAACGATAGTCCGAAGTCGCGCCGACGTTATAGGCGACAACGTGGTCGGGAGCAGGAGCTGCTTCTTCAGCGTAGGCAACGCTGCCCACGAAGGCTGCTGCAACGGCGGTGGCGAGAATCAGTTTTTTCATTGGTTTTCCTCTTTCATTAGAAATGTGTTCAAAGACACCTGGCCCACGACTGGCGTGTATGCTGAACGCAATAAAGCAGGACGTATGCCAACCCAAAAAGAGAGAATCACTTGCCAATCTGGCCAATTCCGCTAGCATTTGCCCTCGAAACTCGCCAGCCCCTACCAATTACGCACCATAGATGGGCATTTGCCCAAAAATAGTGCAAACATTATGACAAAGTCGCAATGAATCCCAAACCAAGTTTCCTGAGCGAAATGCAAGACCGGATCCAGCAAGTCCTGCAGCAATCGCCGGCCAAGGATCTGGAAAAGAACATGAAGGCCATGCTCAACCAGGGCTTTTCCAAGCTCGACCTGCTGACCCGCGAAGAATTCGAAGTGCAGGCAGAAGTGCTGGCCCGCACGCGCGCGAAACTGGAAGCACTGGAAGCGCGCGTCGCCGAACTCGAAGCCCGGCTGAAGTCCTGAGTCCCCGGTGGGGCTGGCCGTCCTCAGAAGCCGCGCATTGGCGGGCGTCGAGGCGCCCGAGGTAACGGTCGAGGTTCATCTGGCCGATGGACTGCCCACATTTACGATAGTCGGACTTGCTGATACCGAAGTCCGCGAATCCCGCGACCGCGTACGCGCAGCCCTGCAGAATTCGGGCTTCGATTTCCCGGCCGGCAGGCTGACCGTCAACCTCGCGCCGGCCGACCTGCCGAAGGAATCCGCCCGCTTCGACTTGCCGATTGCCATCGGCATCCTGGCCGCCTCCGGCCAACTGCCTCTCACTGAGCTCGATCGTTACGAATTTGCCGGCGAACTGTCGCTATCCGGGCAATTGCGTCCGGTCCGGGCGGCGCTGGCCATTGCCCATGCCGTGCGCACGGGTTCGTCCACGGCCCGCGCCTTCATCCTGCCGCGCGCCAGTGCCGCCGAAGCCGCGCTGGTGCCGGGCATGCGCATCCTTGCCGCCGACTCGCTGCTGCAGGTGGTGGCTCATCTTGGTTTAGGCGATGCTGGTGCAGCCGGCGCGGCTCAGGCGCTGCCACTCGCGCGCCCGGACTGGCCAGCCCAGTTGCCGCAGCATCCCGACCTGGCCGATGTGAAAGGCCAGCCGCAGGCGCGGCGCGCGCTGGAAATTGCGGCGGCCGGCGGACACAGCCTGCTGATGGTGGGCCCGCCGGGCGCCGGCAAGTCCATGCTGGCCGCACGCTTGCCCGGCATCCTGCCGCCGATGACCGATGACGAAGCGATGGAAGCGGCCGCCGTGGCCTCGCTGGCTGGCCGCTTCGAGCGCAGCCGCTGGAGGCAGCGGCCTTACCGCGCGCCGCACCACACGGCCTCCGGCGTGGCGCTGGTGGGCGGCAGCCAGATGCCGCGCCCGGGCGAAATCTCGCTGGCCCACCATGGTGTGCTTTTCCTCGACGAATTGCCGGAGTTCGACCGCAAGGTGCTGGAAGTCCTGAGAGAACCGCTGGAATCCGGACGCATCACGATCTCGCGCGCGGCGCGGCAGTCGGACTTCCCATGCCGCTTTCAGCTGGTCGCTGCGATGAATCCTTGCCCCTGCGGCTACCTGGGCCATGCGACCCGCGCCTGTCGCTGCACGCCGGATGCGATCACGCGCTATCAATCCCGAATCTCGGGACCGCTGCTGGACCGCATCGACCTGCAACTGACCGTGGGCGCCGTGCCGCCCGAGCTCCTGATGGACCAGCCGGCCGGCGAAGATTCGGCAACGGTCGCAGCGCGCGTCAGCCACGCCCGCCGGTTGCAGCTGGCGCGGCAACACAAGCCGAATGCGCAACTGGCCGACAGAGACATCGCTACCCATTGCCAGACAGACGTGGAGGGCACGGAATTGCTGCGCTCAGCCATACAGCGGCTCGGATGGTCGGCGCGCGCCGCCCATCGGGTGTTGAAAGTGGCGCGCACCATTGCCGACCTCGCGGCTGGCGCCGATGCCCACACCGGCATCGTTGCATCCCATATTGCCGAGGCCATTCAATACCGACGAGCACTGACCGATAGCCGGCAATCCTGATACTGATACCATCGGGGGATGCATGCTGCTTCCTTCACACGCCGGCGCCAGTGCCCGGCCTCCTCGATTTCCGTTTCCACTCGCTTGTGCAGTGCACTGCTGGTCTTTGCGCTGGCGGCCTGCAACCCAGCGCTGAACTGGCGCGAAGTGCACGGCGGCGATGCGCCCTATGTCGTGCTGCTGCCTGCGAAGCCGACCAGCTTTGCGCGCCCGGTCGACCTCGGTGGCATCAAGGTCGAGATGAACATGACGGCCGCCGAAGTCGATGACGTGAACTTTGCGGTCGCCAGCGCAAAGATCGCCGACGCCGCGCAAAGGCAAGCTGCCCTGACCACGATGCAGGCAGCCATGCTGCGCAACATCGGCAGCGACAAACACAGCGAAAAGGCGGTCACGCTGAAGGGCGGCGTGCCAGCCACGGAAATCGTCGCCAGCGGCAAGGCCGGCAATACCCCGCTGGTGCTGCATGCGCGCTTCGTGATGCACGGCGAATACGTCTACCAGGCCATCGCGCTCGGCCCCGCCACTAAGCTGAGCGACGAAACCGCTGACACCTTCCTGTCCTCGTTCATCCTGCATTGATGACAGGGGCAGTCCACTACCTGCAGGGCAGGCTGGCGCTGCGCGTCGTACTGGTGTTTGCGGCCGCCTATGTGCTGTCATATGCACTGCGCGCCATCAATGCCGTGATCGCACCGGAATTGATGGCCGACCTGCAGCTCAACAATGCCGACCTTGGCCTGCTGTCGTCGGCCTATTTCTTTGGCTTCGGCGCCATGCAGCTGCCGATCGGCATCTGGCTGGACCGCTATGGTTCACGCCGCACCGAAGCGGCGCTGCTGATGTTCGCGGCCATCGGCGCCGCCGTGTTCGCGACCAGCCACACGCTGGCCGGCCTGTGGGTGGGCCGGGCCCTGATCGGCGTCGGCGTGTCGTCCTGCCTGATGGCAGCGATGAAGGCGTATCGCAGCTGGTATGCACCGGAAAAGCAAAGTCAGCTGGCGAGCTGGATGCTGGTGTTCGGCACCCTCGGCGCACTGTCGACCACGGTGCCGGTGACGGCCGTGATGCCGCTGATTGGCTGGCGCGGTGTGTTCTGGCTGATCGCCGCGCTCTTGCTGCTGGCCGGCCTGCTGGTGTTTTTCCGGCTGAAAGCCGTTGAGCAGCAAATGGCGAATGCCGCGCCATCCAGAGCGGCCCAGACCAGCATCAGCTACCTGCAGATCTTCCGCGACCCTTACTTCCGGCGCATGGCCTTGCTGGGCGCCGTCCACCAAGGCGGCTTCATGGCGATGCAATCACTTTGGGCCGGGCCGTGGATGGTGCGGGTACTGGGGCTGACGACGACCGAGACTTCGCAGGTACTGTTCGCCTTCAATTTCTTCCTGATGCTGTCCTACCTTGGCCTGTCATGGTGGGCGCCGCGCCATGTGCGCTACGACGGCCATGCCATGTCCCGTACGGCCATGCCGGTGCTGCGCGCGGTGACGCTGGGCCTGAGCGGCTCGATCCTCGTGCAAGGCCTGATCATCCTGCTGCCCTATGGCTGGAGCTGGATGCTGTGGATCGCATTCGCCGTCTGCATCACCGTCACCACGCTGGCGCAGACCCATGTCAGCCTCGCTTATCCGCCGGCACAGGTCGGCCGCGCCAACAGTGCCTTCAACCTGACGCTGTTCATCGGTGCGTTCTCGGTGCAGTGGGGCATAGGCTTGCTGGTCGATGGCTTCCGCGCACTCGGCGCCAGCGACCCGTCAGCACTGCGCATGGCCTTCGGTGTTTATCTCGCGCTGCAGCTGGGCGCCTTGCTGGTGTTTATTCAAGGCAAGGAATTGACGGCCCCTGCCGTGAGCCCGCACGCCACTGAGCAAAGCTAGCCTGGTGAAGCAAGCATTGAAGCAGATGCGAATGCGTTCGGCGCATGCTATGTTTGGCACATCATCAATCACGATCAAATCGTTGATAAGGGCCGCTGCCGATTCGCGTTCGGAACGCAGCAGCCCGAAGCTTGCAGGCAGAAGGAGGTCACCATGTTAGTTACGTTCAAATCGAAAGCCGCCGCCGAAGTGCTGATGTATGGCATCCATGCAAAACCGATACTCGACCTGCTCGGCAAAGACGTCGAGCGCGGCGTGATCACGGCCGACGAAGCGGGTGATGCGATCCGTCGCATCGAATCCGAGATCGCCGTGCGCCATGACCAGGAAGAAAAGGCCGCCAAGACCCCTGGGCATGAAGAAGAGGAAGCGCCCGATCCCCGCGGTAACAACATCAGCTTCGGCACCCGCGCCTATCCGCTGCTGGAAATGCTGCGAGCGGCGAACCGCGAGCATCAATTCGTGATGTGGGGAGTCTGATGACAGAAGCAGTTGCGTCGTCGTTGACGATGCAGGACGGCACGCGGCTGCATGTCGTCGACTACCATCCCGCCAGCCCGGCGTCGGGCAGTGTCGTCATCCTGCACGGCCTGGGCGAGCACGCCGGCCGCTACCGTCATGTGGCGGCCTTCTTTGTCGCGCGCGGCTTTGCCGTGCGCACCTATGATCACCGCGGCCATGGCCGTTCCGATGGCAAGCGCGGCGACGTGCCCGGTAACGACGCGCTGCTCGAGGATGCACACGCGGTGATGGCCGACTGGCGCGCACAGCCCCGCACGCCGGCTGCGCCGCCGCTGCTGCTCGGGCACAGCATGGGCGGCCTGTTTGCCGCGCGCCTCGCAACCGAAGGTCGGACACCGCTGTCCGGTCTGGTGCTGTCATCGCCGGCGCTGGCGCTGCCGCTGAACGGCGCCCAGAAGCTGCTGCTGAAGACCTTGTCGGTACTCGCACCCGGGCTCACGGTGTCCAATGGCCTGAAGGTTCGCTACCTGTCGCACGATGCGGCCGTGGTCGACGCCTACCAGGCCGACCCGCTGGTGCACGACCGCATCAGCGCGCGCCTGCTCAATGCGATGCTGGCCGCAATCGCCGCCGCACAGCAGGCGGCAGCATCGCTGTCGATGCCGGTGCTGCTGCTGGTGTCGGGGCGCGACCGGCTGGTCGATGCCCGCGGCAGCCGCGATTTCCACGCCCGCCTGCAGCCCGCGCAAGCGCGCCTGATCGAATATCCGTCGCTGTACCACGAACTGTTCAACGAAACCGATGCCGCGCAGGTATTCGGCGACCTCGACGACTGGCTGACCCAGCTGCGGGAACGCGTCGCCGCATGAAGCTGCGGCCCGACTCCCTCGCGTTCGCGCTGTCGAACGCGGCCCGCGCGCTGTCGTCCGTCGAGGCGGGCAATGCTCTGCCGCGCGCGCTGGCCCAGGTCTTCGATGGTGCCGACATGTCCGCCGCGGCCCGCGGCGCGATCCAGGACCTGTGCTACCGCAGCCTGCGCCAGTGGGGCATGGCCCAGGCGCTGGTCAGCATGCTGACGGACAAGCCGCCGGCGCCGCCACGGCTGAAGACCTTGCTCGCATGCGCGCTGGCCTTGCTGTCCGAAGATGAACCTGCGTACGCCGATCACACGCTGGTCGACCAGGCCGTGACAGCCTGCGCGGCCGACCGGGAACTGATGCGCGCCAAGGGCATGGTCAATGCGGTGCTGCGCCGCATGCTGCGCGAGCGCACTTCACTGCTGGCAAAGCTGCGCCAGCGCGATGACCTGCGCTGGAATTACCCGCAGTGGTGGATCGACGACGTGCGCAAGACTTACCCGTCACAGTGGGAGCAAGTGCTGGCTGCCGGCAACGCCCAACCGCCGCTGACGCTGCGCGTGAACCTGCGCAAGACCACGGTAGCCGGCATGCTCGAGCGCTTCACGCAGGCCGGCATCGACGCACGCCAGGTCGGGCCGGTCGCATTGCGGCTGGCCAGGCCACGGCCGGTGCAGGAGATTCCCGGGTTTGCGGAGGGCTGGGTATCGGTGCAGGATGCCGCCGCGCAGCTGGCCGCGCCGCTGCTGGACCTGCAGGATGGCATGCGGGTGCTCGATGCCTGCGCCGCGCCGGGCGGCAAGACCGGCCATTTGCTGGAGACGGCGCAGCTGAACCTGCTGGCATTGGATCAGGATCCGGTGCGCCTGCAGCGCGTCGCACAAAACCTGACCCGGCTGCAGCTGAAGGCCGAGCTGCGGCAGGGCGATGCCGCCGCGCGCGACTGGTGGGATGGCCAGCCCTTTGATGCCATCCTCGCCGACGTGCCTTGTACGGCTTCAGGTATCGTGCGCCGCCATCCGGATATCCGCTGGCTGCGCCGTCCCGACGATGCGCTGCAACTGGCGAGGCTGTCGGCCGCCATCCTCGACAACCTGTGGGCGATGCTCAAGCCGGGCGGCAAACTGCTGTTGGTGACCTGTTCGCTGTGGCCTGAAGAGTCGGAGCTGCAGGCCAGCCGCTTCACCGTCCGCAGCGGCGCGCGCCGGCTCGATGCGCCGGGCCAGCTGCTGCCTGTTGCATCGGCCGACGAAGATCACGACGGCCTGTTCTACGCGCTACTGGAAAAGCCCCGCGTTTGATACTATCCGTGGAATTTTTCCACGCGGCACAGACTGCGCAAGCCGGCACCCCAGCAGCCATTATCCGGGGGCCCGCGCTGAAGATCCATGCGTGACCATCGCCCAACCATAGCTATTGCGCTTCTGGCATTGCCATATTCCGTGATACGACAACGCTTCCTCGGCCGTTGGCTGACACTGCTGCTGACCCTGCTGCTGGCGATCGCGCCCGCCGCAGCGCATGCCAATGAGGGCATCGAGTTCGTCGATGCGGCGCTGGAAGCGACCGACGATGGTTACCGCCTGTCCTCGTCATTCAATGTCGAACTGACACGTTCACTGGAAGATGCGCTGATGCGTGGCGTGCCGCTGTACTTCGCACTACAGGTCGAGATCTCGCGCCCGCGCTGGTACTGGTTCGACGAAGTCAGCGTGAAGGCTGCGCGCTCCATACGCCTGTCCTACAACGTGCTGACCCAGCAGTACCGCGCATCGATCGATGGCAGCCTGCACCGCAATTTCTCGAAACTCGATGACTTGCTCGCGCTGCTGCGCCGGCCCGGACGCTGGATCGTGGCCGAGCCCGGTACGCTCAAGCGTGACGCGAGCTATACCGTCGCCGTCCAGCTGGCGCTCGATGTATCGCAGCTGCCCAAGCCCATCCAGGTGACGGCCATCGGCAGCACCGACTGGCGCCTCGCTTCCGGCTGGGCGCGCTTCACCTACAAAGCCGAGGCGAAATGACGCGCGCCTTGCGCTACCTGCTGCTGGCTTCGGCGATTACCGTCGGTGTGCTGCTGTTCCTGTTGGCCGCAGCCAGCGACAACACCAGCATGTTCGAGACCTATTACTCGTGGATCCTGGGCGCGAACATCGTCGTTGGCACCGGCTTGTTCCTGGTGGTCTGCCTGCTGCTGTCGCGGCTGTACAGCCGCTACCGCCGTGGCCGCTTCGGCTCGCGACTGATGACGCGACTGGTGCTGATGTTCGGCTTGATGGGCATCTTGCCCGGCATCGTGATCTATACGGTGTCGGTGCAATTCGTGTCGCGCTCCATCGAATCCTGGTTCAACGTGAAGGTTGAATCGGCGCTCGAATCCGGCCTGACCCTGGGCCGCACGGCACTCGAATCATCGTTGAAGGACTTGCGCCAGAAGACGCGCAGCGCCGCCTCGGACCTGGCCGAGATGTCCGATACCAGCCTCAACCTGCAACTGGCGCGCGTCATGGAAGACAACCAGCTGCAGGATGGCATGGTCGTCAGCGGCAATGGCCACGTGATCGCCAGCACCGCTAGCAAACTGACCGAACTGGCGCCCGATGCGCCGACCCCGGCGATGCTGGCACGCGCGCGCTCGATGGATGGCTTCAGCAGCATCGAGGGAGGTGAAGACGTCAGCGAGCCGAAGGGCGGTGGCAATGGCAATCCCAACGGCGCCAGATCGGCAGGCACGGACGACAAGGCGCAGGGCGCTGACGGAGGCGGACTGCGCTTTCGCATCATCGTTGCCTTGCGCGGCGACGGTTCACTGCTGAACCTGCACAGCCACCAGCGCTATCTGCAAGTCCTGCAACCGGTGCCGGAGCAACTGGCGCAAAACGCCGAGGCATTGCGCGTGGCGTACGGCGAATACCAGGAACGTTCTCTGGCGCGTTCCGGCCTGCGCAATTTCTATCTGGTGACACTGACACTGGTGCTGCTGCTAGCCGTATTCGCGGCAATGGTGTCGGCCTTCCTGCTGGCTACCGACCTCGCGCAGCCGCTGCTGTTGCTGGCCGAAGGTACCAAGGCCGTTGCCGAAGGCAACCTGTCGCCGCGCCCGATTTCAGCGACCTCGGACGAGCTGGGCACGCTGACCAAGTCCTTCAACACGATGACGATGCAGCTGGCCGATGCGCGCGCTGCAGTCGAGCGCAACCGACAGGCGCTCGAAGACGCGAAAGCCTATCTGGAATCGGTGCTGGCCAACATGTCGGCCGGCGTGATGGTGTTCGACGATCACCTGCGCCTTGTCACTTTCAACGCATCCGCCGGCCGTATCCTGCACCATGACCTGAGGCCCGGGCTGGGGCAGCCGTTCGCAAGCCTCACGGGTCTGGCCGCATTCAGCGCGCCTGTGATTGAAGCCTTCTCCAGCCAGAATGCCCAGGCCGCAGGCGACACGGCCGATGCCACCAGCGGCGACCCTCACCTGCACTGGCAGCAGCAGATCGAGATCCGCCGCGAGGGACTCGCGCAGACAGCTGATGGCGACATCACCCTGCTGGTACGCGGCTCACAACTGCCGGTCGGCTCCGGCACCGGCCACGTGGTGGTGTTCGATGACATCAGCGATGTGATCTCCGGTCAGCGCTCAGTCGCATGGGCCGAGGTCGCGCGACGCCTCGCGCATGAGATCAAGAATCCGCTGACACCCATCCAGCTATCGGCCGAGCGCCTGCAGATGAAGCTGCATGACAAACTCGAAGGCAGCGATGCAGCTCTGCTCGAACGCGGCACCAATACCATCGTCAACCAGGTGCTCGCGATGCAGCAAATGGTGGACAACTTCCGCGACTACGCGAAGACGCCACCGCCAGTGCTGCAACCGCTGGACCTGAATGCACTGATCAGCGAAATCCTCGAACTGTATGCCGGCGGCGAATTCGCGGACGCGATCCACCCGCAGCTCGACCCGGCGCTGCCGCGCATCCTCGGAGATGCAACCCAAATGCGACAGGTGGTACACAACCTGTTACAAAATGCACAAGATGCGACGGCCGAAATCGACAAAAACCTGCGCAAGCCGGACATTGTGATTCGTACCGAAGCCATTCATTTTCCGGACGCTGATGGTAGTCACCGAACTGCGGTTCGGCTGACGCTTCTGGACAATGGCCCGGGCTTCGATGCACGGTTGATCGCACGGGCTTTCGAGCCCTATGTAACCTCCAAGCCGCGCGGCACGGGATTGGGGTTACCGGTGGTTAAGAAAATCATCGAAGAACATGGCGGACGGATCGAGTTGCACAACCGAAAGGAAGGATCGGGCGCCAGGGTCTTGATTTTATTGATGAAGCTCGCAGCTATTTAACGGTTTGACATTGCATATTGCAAAAATTACAATTTCTGCAAGGCGATCCCGCCAGCAGCAAAATTGAAGAGGCGCACCCATGGCAAATATTCTGGTCGTAGACGACGAAATGGGGATAAGGGAGCTACTGTCTGAAATCCTCGGGGATGAAGGACATGTAGTCACCACGGCCGAAGATGCAAACTCGGCGCGGGAGTTGCGCCTGTCCGGCACGCCAGACCTGGTCCTGCTCGACATCTGGATGCCCGACACCGATGGCGTCACGTTGCTGAAGGAATGGCAGCGCGATGGCTTGCTGACCATGCCCGTCATCATGATGTCGGGCCATGCCACCATCGACACCGCGGTGGAGGCGACCCGCATCGGCGCGATGAACTTCCTCGAAAAGCCGATCTCGCTGCAAAAACTGCTGCGCACTGTGCAGCAAGGGCTGTCGCGCGGCCAAGAACAAGCTGCGCGCGGTACCCTGGTACCGCCGACGGTACGGCCAGTCGTCTCGCAGGAAAAGGTGACGCTGGTGCCGCAACTGCAGCCGCCGCCGGTCTACAACGGCAACGGCATGCCCGTCGCGTCCAACGGCCATGGCTATGCGCCTCCGGAAAATGAATTCCGCGTGTCCTTCGAATTGCCGCTGCGCGAGGCGCGCGATGCGTTCGAGCGCGCCTACTTCGAGCACCATCTGGTACGCGAGGGTGGCAGCATGACGCGGGTCGCAGAGCGCACCGGCCTCGAACGCACCCATCTGTATCGCAAGCTCAAGCAACTCGGCGTAGACTCGAGCAAGGCCGTCAAGAAAGCCGGATGACGCTGGTCACCCTGGTCCATGGCGGCAGCGGCGACGCGCGCGAAGCCGCCATTGCTGCGCTGGCCTCGGCCCCCGGCAGCGACGGGGGCAGCGCCGCCATCCTCGAAGGACTGGCCGGAGGCAACGACACCCTTCAGGAATTGGCGGCATCCGCCGTAATGAAAGTCATCCGGGTCGCACCAGGCTGCCCCTGCTGCACTGGCAACCTGACGATGCGGATCACGCTGAACCGGGTCCTGCGTGCGAAGCCGGCCCGGCTGTTCCTCTCCCTCGCCGACGCCAGCCACAAGGCGCAGGTCCGGGAATTTCTGCAGGACGCGCAATATCGCGAGCATCTGGAACTGGGGCCCGAACTCGACTGCAGCTGAACGCCGGCACCGCTGGCCTGACAACTCAGACCGGGCACGGGAATTGCGGAAGGCGCTATTCAAATATTTCGGTCCAGCGCCATGTGCAGCAGCAGGGAAGGACGACCTTCCGTGCATTTATTCTGGGAGCCAGCATGAACCTCATCTACAACAGCGAGCACTACAGCGTGGTCGAATTCGGCGCAGAAGCCGGTCTGGAAGCGATGCGATTCGGCGGCTATGAAATCCTCGACAAGCCGGGCAAGCGCGAGATCTTCATCGCCGGCCCGCTGGCCGAATACTTCCGCCAGCATGTGCGCGAACTGATCGCGTCCGAACCGACAGTGGAAGAAATCGACGACTTCCTCGGCAGCTACGGCTCGCTGATGGCGCAACCGGTCGTGCTGCACTGACCGGCACTCGACACCCGGTACCCGCGCCGAACGGGTACCGACTTCACAGCTTTCGCCGCCTGATCAGCACCTGATCACGGCCTGAGTTTCGCAGCAAGCCCGGCAGCAGACGTAGCGTTGTCTCTGCGGTATCCTCGGCGGGCCCGCTACGGCCCGCCTTATGCAATCCACATCCCGTCCCGTTACCAGTAACCAGCCCGGCATCCATGAACACCTCGCACAGGTGGTCGCCCGGCATGCAGCCTCAACTTTCCTGAAACCGATCTCGGCCCACACGCGCGTGGCCTTTGAACAAGGCCATGCCGCCTGGCAGGCCAGCGGTGCGCCGCTGATCCTCGACGCCGGCTGCGGTGTGGGCATGTCGACCCTGAGGCTTGCCGCACGCTTTCCCTCGCATTTCGTGCTCGGCGTCGACCAGTCATCTGACCGGCTGTCGCGTGAGCTTCGATGGGAAGGTGAGCGCCCCGCCAATTGCCTGACGCTGCGGGCCGACCTCGTAGATTTCTGGCGCCTGATGCTCGACCACCAGATGCATCCGGCGCGCCATTACCTGCTGTACCCCAACCCTTGGCCCAAGAAGGCACAATTGGGCCGGCGCTGGCATGGGCATCCGGTATTTCCGACCATCGTCGCGCTTGGCGGTGTGGTCGAGTGCCGCAGCAACTGGCAAACCTATGTCGATGAATTTGCCGCCGCACTGACACAGCTGACCGGCAAGGCAGTAGGCACCGAAGCGCTGCCCGATGAACCGGCCGGGCCGCTGACGCCGTTCGAAGAGAAATACCGGCACTCGGGCCACGCGCTGTGGGCCTGCCGGCTGCAACTGGACGCAGGCGCAGATGGCCCCGCAGTTCGTGATAACGTTGAATCTTCCGACAACTACTGAGACCCTGCCATGTGTCAACTGCTCGGCATGAACTGCAATGTGCCGACCGATATCGTGTTCAGCTTCACCGGCTTCGCGCATCGCGGCGGACGGACGGACGAACACAAGGATGGCTGGGGCATTGCCTTTTTCGAAGGCGCAGGCGTGCGGCTGTTCGTCGACCATGAATCCGCAATCGCTTCGCCCGTCGCGGAGTTGATCAAGCGCTATCCGATCAAATCAAAAAATGTGATCGCACATATCCGCAAGGCGACGCAGGGGCAGGTCGCACTGGAGAACTGCCACCCGTTCGTGCGCGAACTGTGGGGGCGTTACTGGGTGTTTGCACACAATGGCGACCTGAAGCAATTCGCGCCGTTGCTCGATGGCGCATTTCGTCCGGTGGGCAATACCGACAGCGAACTGGCTTTCTGTTATTTGCTTCAGCAATTGCGGCGTCGTTTCGGCGACACGCCGCCTTCGATCGCGCAACTGACCGAAGCCGTTGATGCGCTGACGCGCGAGATCGCGTCCTTCGGCGTATTCAACATGATGCTGTCGGATGGCTCGGCACTGTTCGCGCATTGCTCGACCAAGCTGCACTACATCGTGCGTCAGTATCCGTTCACGCAGGCCAAGCTGTCGGATGAAGACTTGTCGGTGGATTTCTCGGAAGTGACGACGCCGAATGATCGCGTCGCCGTGATCGTCACCGAACCGCTGACGACCAATGAAACCTGGCACGCATTCGCGCCGGGGGAACTGAAGGTCTTTGTCGAGGGTGCGCCGCTGGGCTGACGCGAACTGCACGTATCCCTCGTATTTCTCGCATGGCCTGCATCGGCGCGGCGGCACCCGAAGTGTCGCCAGCCGCAGTTACAAGCATCAACCTGCGCTGCTGCGACCCTGAGAGTCGCAGCAGACATTCCATCTTCAGAGATTGGGCGCGAGCCAGCGCTCCAGCTGATCGACTTCCACACCGCGCCGCGCCGCCATGTCTTTCAACTGGTCCTGGCCAATCTTGCCGACGGTGAAGTACTTCGATTCCGGATGCGCGAAGTAGAAGCCGGACACCGACGCGCCCGGGAACATCGCATACGACTCCGTCAGGCTCATGCCAATGTCTTCGGCTTCGAGGATGCGGAACACGTCGGCCTTCACCGTATGCTCGGGACAGGCCGGGTAGCCCGGCGCCGGACGGATGCCGCGATAAGCTTCGCCAATCAGCGCTTCATTCGACAGTGCCTCGTCGGCCGCATAGCCCCACAGGTCCTTGCGCACCCGCTCGTGCAGGTATTCGGCAAAGGCTTCGGCCAGACGATCGGCCAGCGCCTTCAGCATGATCGATGAGTAATCATCGCCAGCGTCTTCGAAACGCTTCTCGTGCTTCTCGATGCCGATGCCGGCCGTGACCGCGAACAGGCCGATGTAATCGGTAATGCCCGAATCCTTGGGCGCGATGAAATCAGCGAGGCACTGGTTCGGGCGACGCACGCCATCGATCACCGGCTTTTCGCCCTGCTGACGCAGGCCGTAATAGGTGAACGCGACTTCGCTCTTGCTCTCGTCGGTATAGACCTCGATATCGTCGTCATTGACGCTATTGGCCGGCAGCAGCGCCATCACGCCGTTGGCGGTCAGCCAGCGGCCTTCGATGACCTTCTTCAGCAGTGCCTGGCCTTCCTTGTACACCGTGCTGGCCTGCTCGCCGACCACCGAGTCTTTCAGGATCGCAGGGAAGGGCCCGGCCAGGTCCCAGGTCTGGAAGAACGGACCCCAGTCGATGTAGTTCGCCAGCGTGGCGAGATCGACATTGCGGAAATGGCGACGGCCGACGAACTTCGGCTTCGTCGGTGCACAGCTGCCGTCGAAGGGGAGCGCGAACTTGTTCTTGCGCGCAGCTTCGAGGCTCACCATCGGCAACGCCTTCTTGCCAGCATGTTGTTCGCGAATGCGCTGGTAGTCGGCCGCCAGCTCTGCCAGGTACTGGTCGCGCGAATCCGGCGACAGCAGCGATTGGGCCACCGACACCGAGCGCGACGCGTCGGCCACATAGATCACCGGGCCTTCGTAATTGGGCGCGATCTTCACGGCCGTGTGCGCACGGCTGGTGGTTGCGCCGCCGATCAGCAAGGGGATCTTGCGCTCGCGGAACCACGGGTCGCGCTGCATCTCTTTCGCGACATGCGCCATTTCTTCCAGCGACGGCGTGATCAGACCAGACAGGCCGATGATGTCGGCGTTCTCTTCCTTCGCCTTCGCAAGGATCTCGGCGCAGGGCACCATCACGCCCATGTTCACGATCTCGAAGTTATTGCACTGAAGGACCACCGACACGATGTTCTTGCCGATGTCATGCACGTCGCCCTTGACGGTCGCGATCACGATCTTGCCCTTGGGCTTGGCGGCTTGCCCGGTGCGACGCTCTTCCTCGGCCTTTTCTTCTTCGATGAAAGGCACCAGGTGCGCGACCGCCTGTTTCATCACGCGCGCCGACTTTACCACCTGCGGCAGGAACATCTTGCCCTGGCCGAACAGGTCGCCAACGACATTCATGCCGTCCATCAGCGGGCCTTCGATCACATGGATGGGACGACCGCCGTCCGCGGCGACCTTCTGGCGCGCCTCTTCGGTGTCCTCGACGATCCATTGCGTGATGCCATGCACCAGCGCATGCGACAGGCGCTTCTCGACCGGCGCATCGCGCCACGCCAGATTTTGCTCTTCCTTCTTGCCGCCGGCCTTCAGGGTCGCGGCGAATTCGATCATGCGTTCGGTCGCATCCGTGCGGCGGTTCAGCACCACGTCTTCGACGCGCTCGCGCAGCTCCGCATCGAGGTCGTCATAGACGCCGACCATGCCGGCGTTGACGATGCCCATGCTCATGCCGGCCTGGATCGCGTGGTACAGGAAGACGGTGTGGATGGCTTCGCGCGCCGGGTCGTTGCCACGGAACGAGAAGCTCACGTTGGAGACGCCGCCGCTGACCTTCGCATGCGGCAGGTTCTCGCGTATCCAGCGCGTGGCTTCGATGAAGTCGACCGCGTAGTTGTCGTGCTCTTCGATGCCAGTCGCAATGGCGAAAATGTTCGGGTCGAAAATGATGTCTTCCGGCGGGAAGCCGACTTTTTCCACCAGCAGCTTGTACGCGCGCTCGCAGATCTCGATCTTGCGCGCATAAGTGTCGGCCTGGCCTTTCTCGTCGAAGGCCATCACGATCACGGCCGCGCCATAGCGTCGGCACAGCGTGGCCTGGCGCAGGAACTCGTCCTCGCCCTCCTTCATCGAGATCGAGTTGACGATGGCCTTGCCCTGTATGCACTTCAGCCCCGCCTCGATCACGGCCCACTTCGACGAGTCGACCATGATGGGCACGCGCGCGATGTCGGGCTCGGACGCGATCAGGTTCAGGAAGCGCGTCATCGCAGCGACCGAATCGAGCATCGCTTCGTCCATGTTGACGTCGATGACCTGTGCGCCATTCTCGACCTGCTGGCGCGCAACGGCCAGTGCCTCTTCGTACTGCTCGTTGAGGATCATGCGCGCAAAGACCTTCGACCCGGTCACGTTGGTACGCTCGCCAACGTTCACGAACAGCGAATCTTCATCAATCGTGAAAGGCTCGAGGCCGGACAGCTGCATCTGGTGCAGATGGGTCGGCACCTTGCGCGGCGCGATCGTCTTGACGGTCTCGGCGATGGCGCGAATATGGTCCGGCGTGGTGCCGCAGCAGCCGCCGGCGATATTGACGAAGCCGCTCTCGGCAAATTCCTTCAGCAGCGACGAGGTCACATCCGGCGTCTCGTCAAAACCGGTATCCGACATCGGGTTGGGCAGGCCAGCGTTCGGGTAGATGCAGACGAAGGTCTCGGCGATCTTCGACAGCTCTTCCGCGTACGGGCGCATCAGCGTCGCACCCAGCGCGCAGTTGAGGCCGATGGTCAGCGGCTTTGCATGGCGCACCGAATTCCAGAAGGCGGTCACGGTCTGGCCGGACAGGATGCGGCCCGACGCGTCTGTGACGGTACCCGAGATCATGATGGGCAGGCGCTTGCCGGTCTCTTCGAAGAACTGGTCGATCGCAAACAGTGCCGCCTTGCAGTTCAGCGTATCGAATACGGTCTCGACCAGCAGCACATCGGCGCCGCCCTCGACCAGTGCCGCCGTCTGTTCGTGGTACGCAGCGACCAGCTGGTCGAAGCTCACGTTGCGCGCGCCCGGGTCGTTCACGTCCGGCGAGATCGACGCCGTCTTCGGCGTCGGGCCGAGTGCGCCGGCGACGAAGCGCGGCTTGTCCGGGGTCGAATACTTGTCACAGGCTGCGCGCGCAATGCGGGCCGCCTCGAGGTTCATCTCGCGCACGAGATGAGCCATGTGATAGTCGTCCTGCGCGATGGTGGTCGCACCGAAGGTATTGGTCTCGATCAGGTCGGCGCCAGCGGCCAGGTATTGCTCGTGGATCTCGCGGATCACGTGCGGTTGGGTCAGCGTCAGCAGTTCGTTGTTGCCCTTGACGAAGACGTCCTTGCCCGGCACCGAGAAATCGGCGAAACGGCTGCCGCGATAGTCCTCTTCCGTCAGCTTGTATCGCTGGATCATGGTGCCCATCGCGCCATCCAGGATCAGGATTCGCTTGGACAGCAGCTCGCGCAGCTGGGCTTCAACGGGGGAGTGGGCGTCGCGTTTCATCAGGAGAGTTCAGAGCAGGGTGCCTGCAGCTTGAACAGGCGTACAAACAAAAAACCCGGCCTGCAAAGCGAAGCCGGGCATGCGTTCCGCTTTAGCAGTATTTTTTCGGGAAGCTTTCCCGGCGCCCGCAAGCTGGTATTGACTGAGTCAAATCGGCGCAAGCTGCATTATAAGGGAAATCAGTGACTTACCGACACTTGGCGCGATGCTGATCGGCACTCGACTAAGCCGGATCGACCCTGTCCGGGCACCGGCCGGCCACCGGAACACCCCGGTGCAGACCAACTGGATCGAACAGCGCTGCGCCTGTCCTCAGGCCTTGCCGGTCAGGGCCTGCCCGGCAGTCATCGGGAAACCCTGCAGGAAGGCCGCCGCGGGCAAGCGCTTGCCGCCCGGCTTCTGCAATTCGGTGAACACCAGCGCACCTTCGCCGCAGGCAACCGTAATGCCATCCGCATCGACAGCCAGCACCGTGCCTGGTTTGCCGCTTGCTTCAGACGCGCGCGCGTTCCAGACCTTGAGCGCCACCTCGCCCGCATGCGCGACCGCGCCGGGGAAGGGGTTGAACGCATGGATGCGACGCAAGAGCACAGCCGCCGGCAGCGAGAAATCGAGCGGCGCTTCATCCTTGGCAATCTTGGCCGCATAGGTGACGCCTTCGGCCGGTTGCGGCGTAGCGGGCAGCGCGCCTTGCTCCAGCTTGCGCAAGGCTTCGACGATCAGCCGACCACCCATCGCGGCCAGCCGGTCATGCAGTTTGGCCGTCGTATCGTCGGCAGCGATAGTCTCGCGGTCGATCAGCAGCATGTCGCCGGTATCGAGCCCTTCATCCATCTGCATGATGGTGATGCCGGTCTCGGCATCGCCCGCTTCGATCGCCCTATGGATGGGTGCCGCACCGCGCCAGCGCGGCAGCAGCGATGCGTGAATATTGATGCAGCCGCGCGGCGGGATGCTCAGCACCGAGGTCGGAAGGATCAGACCGTAGGCGGCGACCACCATGACGTCATGCGGCGTATTGCGCAGCAAATCATGCGCGGCCGCTGCATCATCCGGGTACTTGCCGTCGAGCCGCAAGGACACCGGCTGCGCGACCGGCATCCCGTGCGCGAGCGCATACTGCTTGACTGGCGACGGCTGCAATTGCATGCCGCGGCCGGCAGGGCGGTCGGGTTGGGTCAGTACCAGCGGGATCGTGAAGCCGGCTTCATGCAGCGCGGCCAGCGCAACGGCGGCGAATTCGGGCGTGCCGGCGAAGATGACGCGCATGCTCAGCGCGCGAGCGCAGAATCACGCTCTTTCTTCAGTTCGCGCTCTTCCTTCAGCAGCTTGGTCTTGATGCGGTTGCGCTTCAGCGGCGACAGGTATTCGACGAAGACCTTGCCCTTCAGGTGATCCATCTCGTGCTGCACGCAGACGGCCAGCAAGCCATCGGCCTCGAATTCATGCGTCTTGCCATCGGCATCCAGCGCCTTCACGCGCACCTGTGCGGGACGCTCGACGCCGTCGTAGACGCCCGGCACCGACAGGCAGCCCTCGTCATACACCTTGCGCTCTTCGCTGGCCCAGGTAATTTGCGGATTGATCAACACGCGCAACTGGTCGCGCGTCTCCGACACGTCGATCACGATGATCTGTTCATGCACATCGATCTGGGTCGCGGCAAGGCCGACACCATTGGCGTCGTACATGGTCTCGCTCATGTCGACGACCAGTTTTTTCAGTCGCTCATCGAACACAGTCACCGGTTTGGCAACCTTGTGCAAGCGAACATCGGGATAACGGAGGATAGGAAGCAGAGCCATACAACTTTTGCGCAACAGGCGCGAAAAAATTCAGTGAGGCATGGCCGAGGCGAAGGGCTGTTCGTGCAAAATCCACAGCGGTTTCACGGACCCTGATGGATGAACATGCAGCAGCAATTTGCGTCACGAGCTCGTCAGGTCCGGCACTCGTCCGGAAATCAGGCTCGACTGCAGGTGCGAGACCTGCGCCATGCGTTCGCTACAACAGCGAAGAATGCTGAAAAGTGTAGCACAGGCCCCCTACATCTCGCTGACGGCAGCAGCGCGTATTCGACCCGGCGGACACCCTTGCCGGCACTACTTTTTGCCTGTGCAGCCGCCGCGTTTTGCCTGCGTCCTGCGACCGGCTTTGCCGCATCGGAAAGCGCCTGTCGTTTCGCCGATGATGCGCCCGATGCGCACCTCGTTGTCCGCGGCGACACCCTGTGGGATCTGGCCTCGCGCTTCCTGCGCAACCCGTGGTGCTGGCCCGAGGTGTGGGAACACAACCGGGATGCGGTCGCGAACCCGCACTGGATCTACCCCGGCCAGACCATACGCCTCGATCGCGCACGCGGCCTGCTGACCAGCCGCGCCGACGATGCCTCGCAACTGCCGGTCACGAGGTTGACGCCTGCCATGCGCGCCGAAGCGATTGCGCTGGCTCCTGTTCCATTGATGGCATCAAGCTGGCTGTCGTTGCTGCGCCGAACGCCGCTGATGTCGGATGCCGGGATCGCACATGCGCCGCGCATCGTGGCACTCAGCGCCGAACGCCGGATGGCGGGCGCAGGCGACCTCGTTTACGTGCGCGGCACCGCGCAAGCCGGCGCACCGACCTACCCGCGCAGCGCCGAGCTGAGGCGCGCGCTGGCACCGGTGATCGATCCTGATACCGGTAAGCAGATCGCGCTGGCAACGCGGCGAGTCGGCCACGCCGACTGGTTGCGCGGCGTACCCGACGGGCTGCAAACGATGCAAGTGACTGAAGCCAGCGAAGAAGTGATGGCAGGCGACCTGCTGGTCGACATCGCGAGCACACGAGTCACCGGTCCTGCGCTTGCCCCGCATGCAGCGACACCGATGCGAGGTCGTGTGGCCGCTATCCTGCATGGCGGACGCTGGGCCACCCTGCATGACATCGTCGCGCTCAACCGCGGTACGCTGCACGGGCTGGATGCTGGCAGTGTCGTGAACGTCACCCGACCCGTTAAAATCGCATTACATGAATCCCCGCAAGCTTCCTCTCCGGCCTCCGGCATCGACGAACCCGTGGCCACCCTGCTGGTGGTCGATGTGCTCGAACATGCTGCGCTGGCCATCGTGATGCGCGCCCAAGACCCCTTCACCGCCGGCGCAGCATTCGCTTCGCCTGGCCACACAAGCCCATGAGTGCTCGCGAAAGCCTTGCCGCCTGGATCAGGCTGTCGCTGACCGAAGGTATCGGGCCGCAGACTGCACGCGAACTGTTATCGCGCTTCGGGCTGCCGGAAGACATCGTCGGCGCCGGCTTCCCGGCCTTGCAGAAATGCGTGCCCGAAAAGATCGCGTACGCCTTGTCCGGCGCGCCGTCAGACGCGATGCAGGAGCAAATCGAGCGCACGCTCGCATGGGCCGATATCGAAGGCAACCATGTACTGACGCTGGCCGATGACAGCTATCCGAAAGCGCTGCTGAGCATCCCCGACCCGCCACCGCTGCTGTATGCGAAGGGCCGCATCGGCTTGCTGTCGCGGCCGGCGCTGGCCATCGTCGGCAGCCGCAATGCGACCGTGCAAGGCATGCAGAATGCGGAACGCTTTGCGCACACGCTGTCGGCATCGGGGCTGACGGTGGTGTCTGGCCTGGCGCTGGGCATCGATGCCGCAGCTCACCTGGGTGCGCTGGGTGCACAGGCTGCGCCGGGAGTACCCGCGACATCCGCCACGCATGTCGAGGCGGGATCGACGATTGCCGTCACCGGCACCGGGCTGGATCTGGTCTATCCGGCCCGCCACCATGCGCTCGCGCACCGTATCGCCATCGAAGGCTGCCTGCTCAGCGAATATCCGCTGGGCACGCAGGCAATCGCCGGTAATTTCCCGCGCCGCAATCGCCTCATCAGCGGTCTGGGCATGGGTGTGCTGGTGGTCGAAGCGGCGACGCATTCGGGCTCGCTGATCACGGCGCGCAGTGCGACTGAACAAGGCCGCGAGGTATTCGCGATACCCGGCTCCATCCATTCGCCCTTGTCCAAGGGTTGCCATCAACTGATACGGCAGGGAGCCAAGCTGGTGGAGTCGGCGCAGGACATCATGGAAGAATTGCGCTGGCAGCACCGTGCGGCACCAGTGCCTGCGCCGAACAATGCTGGCGTGGCCGATGCCGCCGCACTGGCCGACGATGAACTGCTGGCACGGCTGCTCTCTCTGGCAGGGCATGACCCGGTATCCATTGATCAGTTGATCGAGCGCAGCGGCATGCGCGCTGCCGACATCCAGGCTGCCTTGCTGAAGCTGGAATTGCAACAGCGTGTCGAATTGCTGCCCGGCGGCCAATACCGGCGACTTGCCTGAAGCAGCCGAAAGCCATCGGCCCGCTTGCAGGTCAGCGAGCTGCCTTGATTTGCCGAATACTTTTCCTGCATGAACGCCGCATTAATGGGTGTATTTGTTCACCCATAATTCGGTGTGCGTGAAAAATCATTCACAATTTGGCTAAGGCCATGAAATTGCAGGGAAAACATGCGCCGCTGCGGGTAAGGCGCAGCGTTGGCTTTCAACGCGGGCAAAAGATTTTTCCGGGTGTGCTTGTATCTGGCCACGGATGCGGCTACAGTACGAGCATGTTTGAGGTGCTCGTTTATCTTTACGAAACCTATTACCGTCCTGACGCTTGCCCGGACTCCACGGCGCTTGCGAAGAAACTGTCGGCGGTAGGTTTTGAAGAAGAAGAAATTTCGAAAGCACTCGGGTGGCTGACCGATCTCGCGGAAACCACCAACGCCATGTTCCGCCAGCAATGGCACCAGACGGCGTTCTCCTTCGGTACTCGCATCTACGCTCCCCAGGAATACGAACTGCTCGGCACGGCCGCGATCGGTTTCATTGAATTCCTGGAATCTGCCGACGTGGTCAACGCGATGCAGCGCGAAATCGTCATTGAGCGTGCGTGCGCGGTCAACGAATCCCCGATTGCTCTCGACAAATTGAAAGTCATCGTGCTGATGGTGCTCTGGAGCCAGGGCAAGGAACCGGACAGCCTGATCTTCGACGAGCTTTTCGCTGACGAAGACAGCGCCAGCCCGCCCGTTTATCACTGATGACCCGTGGCTGCCGGATGGCCGGGCAGCCGTTTTCGCATCGGATATCTCCGATCTCCCTGTGTTGCCGGATGCATCGCCAAGCCCCGGCAAGCGCCACCCCTTCTTGCAGACTTTTCGATAACCCGCTTATCATTGGCCGCATTTAGCCAGCCAAACCCCGGTTTTCCGCCGCTTTTGAGGCCTTGCAGATACTGAAGGGATTGGCGCATTTCCATTAATACAGAGGGGGTCTTGCGACAAGACGCCCTGGCGGCGCAGCCAGCCAGGCTGATGCCCTGCAGCCCCCCGAACCGGATCAACCATGACCAAAACCCTCATCATTGCTGAGAAGCCCTCAGTCGCGAACGACATCGCGAAGAGCCTGGGCGGCTTCACCAAACACGATGAGTACTTCGAGTCTGACGACTACGTGCTGTCGTCGGCCGTCGGCCATCTGGTGGAAATTGCTGCGCCTGAAGAACATGACGTCAAGCGCGGCAAGTGGTCTTTCGCCAACCTGCCGATGATTCCGCCGTATTTCGCGCTGAACCCGATCCAGAAGACGGAATCGCGCTTGAAGGTGCTGAACAAGCTCATCAAGCGCAAGGACGTCGGCGCCCTGATCAACGCATGTGACGCGGGCCGCGAAGGTGAACTGATCTTCCGCCTGATCGTGCAATACGCGAAGGCCAAGCAACCGATCAAGCGCCTGTGGCTGCAATCGATGACGCCGGGTGCGATTCGCGATGCGTTTGCGCACCTGCGCGACGATCAGGACATGCTGCCGCTGGCCGATGCCGCCCGTTGCCGCAGCGAAGCTGACTGGCTGATTGGCATCAACGGTACCCGTGCGATGACGGCCTTCAACTCGAAAGAGGGCGGTTTCTACCTGACCACCGTCGGCCGCGTGCAGACGCCGACGCTGTCGATCGTGGTCGAGCGTGAAGAGAAGATCAAGCAATTCGTACCGCGCGACTTCTGGGAAGTGCGGGCCGAATTCGTCTGTGCTGCCGGTGTGTATGAAGGCCGCTGGCTCGACACCGCCTTCAAGAAGGACGAGACCGATCCGGAGAAAAAGGCCGAGCGCCTGTGGAGCAAGGCCGCCGCTGAATCCGTGGTTGCTGCTTGCCGCGGCAAGCCGGGCAATGTCAGCGAAGAATCCAAGCCCAGCACCTCGATGGCGCCGGCGCTGTTCGACCTGACCAGTCTGCAGCGCGAGGCCAACGCGCGCTTCGGCTTCTCGGCCAAGAACACGCTGGGCCTGGCGCAGGCGCTGTATGAAAAGCACAAGGTGCTGACCTATCCCCGTACCGACTCCAAGCACCTGCCGGAAGACTATCTCGGCACCGTGAAGCAGACGCTGGAATCGCTGGGCGAGGGCAACAACTACTACCCGCACTGCGCGCAGATCCTGAACAACGGCTGGGTCAAGCCCAACAAGCGCATCTTCGACAACACGAAGATCAGCGACCACTTCGCCATCATCCCCACCGGCCAGTGGCCCAAGAGCCTGTCCGAGCCGGAGCAGAAGTTATACGACCTGGTCGTGCGCCGCTTCCTCGCCGTGTTCTTCCCGGCGGCCGAGTACCTGGTGACGACGCGCTTCACCGAAGTGTCAGGCCACAAGTTCAAGACCGAGGGCAAGATCCTGGTCACCCCGGGCTGGCTGTCGGTGTACGGCAAGGAATCCGCGCTGCTCGACTCCAAGAAGGAAGACGGCGAGACCAGCGGCTCGCTGGTGCCGGTCGCCAAAGACGAGAAGGTCAAGACCGACAAGGTCGATGCGCATGGCCTGGTCACCAAGCCGCCGGCACGCTACTCGGAAGCGACGCTGCTGTCGGCGATGGAAAGCGCCGGCAAGCTGGTCGAAGATGAAGAGCTGCGCGATGCGATGGCCGGCAAGGGCCTCGGCACGCCGGCCACGCGCGCGGCCATCATCGAAGGCCTGCTGGGCGAGAAATACCTGATCCGCGAAGGCCGCGAACTGATCCCGACCGCGAAGGCCTTCCAGCTGATGACCCTGCTGCGCGGCCTCGGCGTGGCCGAACTGACGGCACCCGAGCTGACCGGCGAGTGGGAACACAAGCTGTCGCTGATGGAGCGCGGCGGCATCAGCCGCGACGAGTTCATGCGCGAGATCGCGCAAATGACGCAGACCATCGTCAAGCGCGCGAAGGAATACGACAACGACACCATCCCCGGCGACTATGCGACGCTGAAGACGCCGTGCCCGAACTGCGGCGGCGTGGTGAAGGAAAACTATCGTCGCTTCGCGTGCACGAAGTGCGAATTTTCGATGAGCAAGATTCCCGGCGGCCGCCAGTTCGAAGTGCCGGAGGTCGAAGAGCTGCTGACCAATCGCACCATCGGTCCGCTGCAAGGCTTCCGCTCGAAGATGGGCCGTCCGTTCGCGGCGATCCTGAAGATCTCGCGCGACGAAGACATCAACAACTTCAAACTCGAGTTCGACTTCGGTCAATCGAATGACGAAGACGAGAATGCCGAGCCGGTCGACTTCAGCAACCAGACCCCGCTGGGCGCCTGCCCGAAGTGCGGCAGCGGCGTCTACGAGATGGGCCTCGCCTATGTCTGCGAAAAGACCGTCGCCCGTCCCAAGGGCTGCGACTTCCGCAGCGGCCGCATCATCCTGCAGCAGGAAATCCTGCCGGAGCAGATGGCCAAGCTGCTCAATGACGGCAAGACCGACCTGCTGCCGGGCTTCGTGTCGCAGCGCACGCGCCGTCCGTTCAAGGCCTTCCTCGTGAAGGGCAAGGATGGCAAGATCAGCTTCGAGTTCGAGGAACGCAAGGGCAAGCCGGCCGCGAAATCGGCCGCCAAGTCGGCTGCCGCAGGCGAGGATGATGGCGATGCAGCGGTGCCGGCCAAGAAAACCGCGGCGAAGTCGGCCGCAGTGAAAAAGCCGGCTGCGAAGAAGACCGCAGCCAAGAAGACGGCATCGAAGACCGCCACCAAGACCGCCGTCAAGGCCGTACCCAGGAAAGCAGTCGCGAAAAAAGCCGTCGCCAAAAAGGCGGCAGCCAAGAAAGCCGCCTGACGCCGGCATTCACAGCGACCGACAGCCCCGACGGCCGGCCTTTGTGCCGGCCGTTTGTTTTTGCGTTCGCTTCCGGTGCGATACCGCGATTGCGTGATATCAACGCTTGCCGCACGCGGCCGAACTTTTGCCCTGCCTGCTGCTTCTACTCTCAGCATCTCGATGCTACGCCTGGTACGCCGCGTCGTACCGACTCATCAATCTTGCGGGAGTGTTCTATGACCAAATGGATGTTAGCGATCGCCTGTGCAGCGCTGCTGAGCGCGTGTACCGGCATGACAGGCGGAGGCTCGGGCTCCGGCACCAGTGGCAGCGGTAGCTATGGAACGTCCGGCACGCCATCGGGGACCTCGGGCACCAGCGGCTCGACAGGTACCTCAGGGACGTCGGGCAGCATGGGTTCGCCCAGCAGCTCGGGCGGCGCATCCAGCAGCGGCTCCAGCATGGGCGGCACCGGCACCGATACGCCCACCACCACCAGTCCGACACCGATGACGAACTCGGGCCCGGCCACCAGCCCCAGCACCGGCCAGTAAGCACCTCGCTTTGCATCGTCAAGCGGCCGCAGCGTTTGCTGCGGCCATGTCTTTTTCGGGTACCGGCAGGCCATCGACCTGACAGGCATGCGCTACACTGTCATGCCATTCACCCGCCTGCATCTTGTGCAGTCTGCTTGCCGTCGCCCCCATGTTTTCCACTACCCGCCCACCGCGCCTGATGCCGGTCCTGATTGCCAGCGGCATCATCCTCACACTGGCCATGGGCATACGCCACGGCTTCGGCTTCTGGCTGCAACCCGTCTCGCAGCAGCATGGATGGACACGCGAAACCTTTTCACTGGCGATGGCGGCGCAAAACCTGATGTGGGGCGTGATCGGCCCGTTCGCCGGCATCGCGGCCGACCGGCTGGGCGCGGCGCGCGTGGTCTTCATCGGCGCCATCGTGTACGCGCTGGGCTTGTTGTCGATGGCGCTGATCGATGACGCAACGATGTACATCCTCGTCTCCGGCGTACTGCTCGGTGCCGCATTGTCCGGCACGGCCTTCGGCGCGCTGTCGGGCATCATCGGCCGTACCGCGCCATTCGAATTGCGTTCATGGGCCTTCGGCATCCTGGGCGCAGCCGGCTCTTTCGGCCAGTTCGCAATGGTGCCCGTCGAGCAGCAACTGATCGCCGCCACCGGCTGGCAGCATGCGCTGCTATGGCTGGCGCTGGCGGTGCTGCTGATCATGCTGCCGCTGGCCTTCATGCTGCGCGAACCTTCATCCGATACGCAAGTGCATGCGCACCATCAGAGCGTGGGCGAAGCCGTCCGCGAGGCCTTCGGCCATCGTCCTTTCCAGTTGCTGGTGGCCGGCTATTTCGTGTGCGGCTTCCAGGTGGTCTTCATTGGCGTGCACATGCCGGCCTACCTGAAAGACCACGGCATCCTCGACCCGGGCGTCGCCACGACGGCCCTGGCTACCATCGGCCTGTTCAACATCTTCGGCTCCTATTACGCCGGCAAGCTGGGCGGGCGCTGGCCCAAGCCCTGGCTGCTATCCGGGATCTACTTTGCTCGCGCGCTGTTCATCACCGCCTTCCTGCTCGCACCGCTGACCCCGACCTCGGTCTACATCTTCGCCGGGGCGATGGGCTTCATCTGGCTTTCCACCGTGCCGCTGACGAATGCGACCATCGCCAGCATCTTCGGTGTACGCTACCTGTCTATGCTGTCGGGCTTCGTGTTCTTCTCGCACCAGCTCGGCAGCTTCCTCGGTGTCTGGCTCGGCGGCTACCTGTACACGGTACAGGGCAACTACCATATGGTGTGGATGATCACGATTGCGCTGGGCATCGCGGCCGGCCTGATCAACCTGCCGATCAGCGAAGCCGCGATCGTGCGCGAGGAGGTGGCCGCCGCATGAAACCGGGACGCATGCCCTTGCTCTGGCGCATGATCGCTGCCCTCGCGGCAGCGGTCGTGCTGGGGCTGGTGTTTGCCACCTACCTGCGGCCCGGCTTCGTACTGGACGTGGCCAATCGGCTCTGGCTGTGCTTCTGAAGATGAGCGATCCAAGAACCCCGAGTTTTCCCGTTGAAGCCCGCGCAGCCGTGCAGGCGCTGCGCGCCTCGCGCATCCGCGAAGTCGCGAACGCCGGCATGGGCCGCGACGACGTGCTGCCATTCTGGTTCGGCGAACCGGACGAGGTGACGCCGGCCTTCATCCGCGATGCCGCCAAGGCGGCGCTGGATGCCGGCGACACCTTCTACACGCACAACATGGGCATACCGGCGCTGCGCGAAGCGATCGCCGCCTATGTGTCGAGCCTGCACCGCCCGGTCGGCGCGGAGCGGATCGCCGTCACCTCGTCAGGCGTGTCCGGACTGATGCTGGTGGCGCAGCTGTTCATCAACCCGGGCGATCGCGTGGTCGCGGTCACGCCGCTGTGGCCCAACCTGGTCGAAATCCCGCGCATCCTCGGCGGCGAAGTGATCACCGTGCCTTTGCAGCTGAACACCTCGGGTGATGCGCCGCGCTGGGAGCTCGACCTCGACCGCCTGATCGATGCGCTGGTGCCCGGCACGCGCGCGTTGCTGCTGAATTCGCCGAACAATCCGACCGGCTGGGTAATCTCGCCCGAGCAGCAGCAAGCATTGCTCGCGCATTGCCGCAAGCATGGCATCTGGCTGATGGCCGATGACGTGTATGAGCGGCTGGTCTATGACACACCCGCTGGCAAGATCGCCTGCGCACCATCGTTCCTTGACCTGGCCGAGCCGGAGGAGCGCGTGGTGTCGACCAACAGCTTCTCGAAGTCCTTCCTGATGACGGGCTGGCGCCTCGGCTGGCTGCAGGTACCGGCCAGCCTGATGCATGACCTGGGCAAGCTGATCGAATACAACACCTCCTGCGCGCCCGGCTTCGTGCAGCGCGCAGGCTGCGCGGCGCTGTCGCACAGCGAAGAGATCGTCGCGCGTACGCTGGCCAGATACACTGCGGCGCGCAACTTCCTGTGCGAACAGCTATCGGCGCCCGAGTTCCGCCATGCCGGCGTGATTGCGCCACGTCCGCAGGGCACGATGTATGTGTTCTTCAAGCTCGACGGCGAGCGCGACTCGCTGGCCTTGTGCAAGCGGCTGGTAACCGAGGCCGGCCTGGGACTTGCGCCCGGCAGCGCGTTCGGAGAGGAAGGCGAGGGCGCGATACGCTGGTGCTTCGCAAGCTCGACGGACAAGCTGGCGCAAGGCGTTGAGCGACTCGCGACCTTCCTGCGCAAGCGCTGACTGTCGGGCGCTGACTTTCAGGCGCTGAAATTCAGACGTTGACGGAGGCGCTGATCCTCGTGCCTCAGCTGCCTGCCAATGCTTCCAGCATCGCCGCAAGCGCCTCCGGTGAGGTGATCATCGCGTCGTGACCGGCCGCGATCTCGCGCCATTGCCAGTCCGGCTGCGCGCGCACCTGTTCACGCAAGGCAGCCAGCGGCGGATACCAGGGATCGGTGACGGCGATATAGGTTTTCGGCAGACCGTTGCCGAACGGGTGCTGCAACATCAGCGGCTCGGTATAGGCCTTCAGCGGATGCGGTGTCAGCCGGCGCTGCAGCCAGGCTTGTTGCGCCGGATCGGTGACGCCGAATTTTTCGGGCGAGGGTATCGCCATCCGCAAGCCTTCGGCATCGATGGTGCGACTACGTTCCTGCTGCACCTCGGGACTGAACAACGACAGCGCCGATTGTCCATGCGGCACGACCAGCGCATCGAGGTAGACCAACTGCTTCAATCGCTCCGGCATGCGGTCGGCGACACCGGTAATCACCGGCCCCGCGAAACTGTGGCCGACCAGAACCACCTCTTGCAGTTCTTCTGCGACGATGACGCCGGCAATATCAGCGATGCAAGTCGACAGCCCGGTGTTCGCATCGAGCAGGTGTGCTCGCTCGCCAAGACCGGTCAGGGTTGGCGTGAACACCTGATGACCGTGCGCACCCAAGCGTGCAGCGACGTGTCGCCAGCACCAGCCGCCATGCCACGCGCCATGGACCAGAACGAAATTCATTGCGCCTCCCGTATGCCCAAAACCGATACAATTGGGCGATGGATCTTACCCTCACCGAACTCGAACAGGCGATCAATTACTGGCGCCGCATGCGTCCGTCCACCGGCGAGGAACATGCTTTGTCGGCTGAAGTGAATGCACTGGCCGATGTTTATGCGCTGATGATTTTCCAGCGCTCCCGCACGTTCACGCTCGAAGCTTTGCCCGCCGAGGCGCGCAATCTGATCGATGCGTGGCGCAAGACAGCCGAAGGCAACGCGGCCTGAGCTTGTAGCGCAGCCCTGTATGCATTTCAACGCGCCGCCGGGTTTTCGGCGTCCTGCAACACTCGCCACATGACCTTGCCGGTCGCCGATTTCGGCAAGCTGTCGACGAATTCCACCACGCGCGGCACCTTGTATGCCGCCATCTGTTCGCGTGCCCAGGCCATCAGGCTGCGCGCATCCAGCGTGCTGCCCTCGCGGCGAACCACATAGGCTTTCACGGTTTCGCCGCGATGGCTGTCGAAGGCCGCAACGATGCAGCAATCCCTGAGTTCCGGATGGCGGTACATCATGGCCTCGACCTCGGCCGGCCACACCTTGTAGCCGCTCGCATTGATCATGCGCTTGAGCCTGTCGGTGAAGAAGAAATAGCCGTCGTCATCGACATAGCCGAGGTCGCCGGTGCGCAGGTAGCGCCGGCCATCGATGTCGATGAATGCCGCACGCGTCTTGGCCTCATCGCCCCAATAGCCTTCGAACAGTTGCGGCCCATGGATCACGATCTCGCCGACTTCACCGGCCGGCAATGCTTGCAGCGAATCCGGATCGATCACCATCGACGTCGTATCGAAAATCGGCATGCCCAGGCATTGCTGCTTCGGATGCTGCGCGGGATTCGAATGGGTGGTGGCGATGGTCTCCGTCAAACCATAGCCTTCGATGTAACGCAAGCCAGTCAGGTCGAGCAGCTTTTGTGCAATGGCGGCCGGCATCGCCGCGCCACCGCCTGACACGCGCCGCAAGCTCTTGAGCGCCGTGGGGTCGAGTGCCGGGTTTGACAGGAAATCGATCATCATCGTCGAGATCGCCGACCAGGTCGTGACGCGATGGCGTGTAATGAGGCGTGCCGCCAGCTCGCGATCCCAGCGCGGCATGATCACTTGCGTCGCGCCGGCATGGATCGCGGCGTTCATGCTGACCTGCATGCCCGTCACATGGAACATCGGCAGCGACACCAGTGCAACATCCTCGGGCACATGCGCGGCCCAGGTTGCCGCAGCGACGGTCGTGAACATCAGCGAACGATGCGTGTGCATGCACCCCTTTGGCTGGCCGGTGGTACCCGAGGTGTAGGGCAGGCAAGCGAGGTCGTCCGGCCCGGCCTGCATCGCGCCCGGCGTCAGTTGTGCTGCTATTGCGTCATGCCACGCAGTTTGATGTGCATGCTGCATTGGCTGGCGCGGCATGCGCACCCATTCCGGCGCTTCGGCCGCATCGTCGCCGGCTTTGTCTGCATGGCAGGCCACGACCATCTGCGTCGGCTGGCCCTCGTCCAGCAACGGCGCCCATTGCGGCAACAACTCCTGCGAGGTCAGCACGAGCCGTGCGCCGCTGTCATCGAGCAGGTAACGCAACTCGTCGGAGAGCAACATCGGATTGGCCGGAACCACGACCGCGTCCGCGCGCAGGATGGCGTAGAACGCCGCGACGAACTGAGGGCAGTTTTGCATCTGCAGCAGCACGCGGTCGCCCCGCTGCAGACCGGCGCGTTGCTGCATCCAGCCGGCCATGGCCTCGACTTCGGCGTTCAGCTCGCGATAACTGATACGGCGGCCGAAGTACAACAGCGCTGTGTGCTCTGGCGCGCGCACCGCGGACTGAATGAGATTGGCCGCCAGCTGGGTCGCGGGCAGTACCAGATGCCGCGGCAAGCCGGCAGGCCACTGGGCAGGCGCCGCAGTATCGACGTCGACAGCTGGAGATGGGGCAGCAGGCATCAAGGGTGACGGGTCAGGATTCGTAGCAAACGTAGTTTACCGTTGCCAACAGCCGACACCGGGCTCTGGAGAAAAATCCTGCGTTTCTGCGGGTTTTGAGCCGGCCTTGTTTTTTGATTGACAATTTTATATTGCGCCGCATCAAATAATTTGCTGCTCTGCACAAAAATCAGTTGACATGAAGTTCTGCGTCCGTAAAATCGGTTTTGTTGCGGTGCACAATAGCCGCGAAATGAATCCCGGACCAACAACCGATATCAGATAGCCCCGAAAGGAGAACCACCATGTTTTCTAACGCCGACCAACTGTCCAACGCCACCAAGGCTTCGATCGACAACCAGCTGGCTGCCATGAGCGACCTCGCGAACAAGGCCCTGCAAAGCGTCGCCGAACTGGTCGAACTGAACCTGGCGACGGCCAAGGATTCGCTGGCCACCACGTCCGCCGCTGCCCAGCAGATGCTGGCTGCCAAGGATGCGCAGGAAATTCTGAGCCTGAGCTCGCAGCAAGCACAACCGAACGCCGAGAAGGCACTGGCCTATGGCCGCCACCTGGCTTCGATCGCCACCAAGGCACAAGCTGACTTTACCAAGGCCACCGAAGCACGCATCGCCGAGACCACCAAGCAAGTCAACAAGCTGATCGACGACCTGTCGAAAGCGGCACCGACCGGTTCGGAAAATGCGATCGCGTTGCTGAAGGCCAGCGTCGCCAATGCCAACGCCGCCTACGAGCAAATCTCGAAAGCGAGCAAGCATGCCGTCGAGAACCTGGAAGAAAACTTCACCGAAGCCGCCAAGCACTTCACCGCTGCCACCGAGAAACCGGCACGCGCGAAGAAAGCATCGTAATCCGGCGTCAGCACCGCTGAAAAACGACGGGCCGCATATGCGGCCCGTTTTTTTTGTGCGCGGCGCGCGGCACCATAGCGGCAGGCTTACTTGCCGGCCTGCGCACAGATCGACAGCGACAGGGCTTCGGCGACGCGAATGCCGTCGATCGCTGCCGACATGATGCCGCCCGCGTACCCTGCACCTTCCCCGGCTGGATACAGCCCACGGGTATTGACGCTCTGCAGATCTTCGCCGCGACGGATGCGAACCGGCGACGAGGTGCGGGTCTCGACGCCAGTCAGCAATGCGTCGTGCATCGCAAAACCGCGGATCTGCTTGTCGAATGCAGGCAGCGCTTCGCGTATCGCGTCGATGGCATACGCAGGCAGGCTGGGATTGAGGTCGCCGAGGCTGACACCCGGCTTGTACGAAGGCAGCACATCGCCGAACACCGATGACGGGCGGTTCGCGATGAAATCACCGACCAGCTGACCGGGCGCATTGTAGTCACCGCCGCCGAGTTCATAGGCCTTCGATTCGAGCGCGCGCTGGAAATCGATGCCGGTCAGAGGGCCGCCCGGGTAATCGTCAGGGGTAATGCCGACCACGATGCCTGCATTCGCATTGCGTTCATTGCGCGAATACTGGCTCATGCCATTGGTGACGACGCGCCCCTCTTCGGAGGTGGCAGCAATCACGGTGCCGCCCGGGCACATGCAGAAGCTGTAGACCGCGCGGCCATTGCTGGCGTGATGTACCAGCTTGTAGTCGGCCGCACCCAGTATGGGGTTGCCGGCAAACTGGCCGAAGCGTGCCCTGTCGATCAGCGACTGCGGATGCTCGATACGGAAGCCGACGGAGAAGGGCTTGGCCTCGACATAAACGCCTGCCTCGGCCAACATCTGGAAGGTATCGCGCGCACTGTGCCCGATCGCGACGACCGCGTGACGGGTCGGCAGCACGTCGCCGTTCGATAGCTTCAGCGCTCGCAGCTGGCCATCGACGATCTCCATGCCATCCACTTTCTGCTCGAAGCGAAACTCGCCGCCCAGGCTCTCGATGGATTCGCGCATGATCTCGATCATCTTCACCAGCCGGAAGGTGCCGATGTGCGGCTTGCTGACGTACAGGATCTCGGGCGGCGCATCGGCCTTCACGAATTCCTGCAGCACCTTGCGCCCGTAGTGTTTCGAATCACTGACCTGGGTCCACAATTTGCCGTCCGAGAAAGTGCCGGCACCGCCTTCGCCGAACTGCACGTTCGACTCCGGGTTCAGTTCACGCTTGCGCCACAAGCCGAAGGTGTCCTTGGTGCGGTCGCGCACCTTCTTCCCGCGCTCGATGATGATGGGCCTGAAGCCGGCCTGCGCGAGGATCAGCGCTGCGAACAGGCCGCAGGGCCCGAAGCCGATCACGACCGGTCGCTCTTCCAGCTTTGCGGGCGCCTGCGCCACGAAACGGTAGTTCATGTCCGGCGTGACCGTGACCTTGGGCAGGCGGCGCGACAAGGCGCGCGGCTCGTCGTGCAATTCGACGTCGATGGTGTAAACCAGCTGGATGGCCGACTTCTTGCGCGCGTCATAACCACGCCGGAACACGCTCATGCTGCGCAGCTCGGCGGGGTCGGCTTGCAGGCGCGCGAGCACCGCTTCCCTGAGCGCCGGTTCAGGATGGTCGAGCGGAAGGGTGATGTCAGTCAGGCGAAGCATGCGGGCGAAACGGCAAGGGGCGCGGGAAGGGCGCCATTGTACCGAATGCCCGCCGAAGCGGCGGTGCGCGGACGCTTCGGGCCGGTGCCGCCGTGGGCGCCGACCCGAGGGAGGGCGAAGCGATTATTTGCTGGTGCCGGAGGTGCCCGGGGAAGACGTACCCGAAGAGGAGGGCGGCGCGGACGGTGCGCCGCCCGCACCCGTGCCGCCGCCGCTCTTGCCTTCGGCGGTCGACTTCAGGTTGCGCGAAGTGTCCTTGGCCATTTGCTCATGGCTTTCGACGGTCGCGAGCACCTTGCTCGCATAATTCTTCAGGTCCGCATCTTCCGAGCGCGAGCTCGCACGCTGCAGCAAGCGATGCGTTTGCTTGTGCGCGCGTTCGCCCGCCTGCTGCACGTACTGCTTGTCAAATTTATCACCGCTGAGTGCCTGCAGCTTCTTCTCCATGGCCATGTGCTGCTTGTCGGGCTCGGTGGGCAAGGTCACGCCCTTGGACTGGGCCAGTTGCTTGAGGTCGTCGAGCGCCTTGGTATGGTCGTCGACCATCTTCTTCGCGAAGCTCTTCACCTCGTCGCTCTGGGCCTTGTCCTGTGCCAGCTTGCCAGCGCTGATCTCGGCCAGGTTGGCTTCGGCGATCTGCTTGACCATCCGTTCGTCGCTCTGGTTCAGCTTGCCGGCAGCGGCGCTGCTGCTCATGCCGCCAGTACCGGCTGCGCCGCCCTGCGTGGTGCTGGCGCCGCTGGACGAGCCCGACGAGCTCTCCTTGCTCTGGGTGGCGCTCGCCTTGTCATCCTTGTCTTGCGGATGGACGGACATGGAATTCACGAGGAAGGCCGTCCCGAGCAGGCCCAGCACGGCGGCTGCGAGTTGCGATCTGAAGTGGGGCGTGGGCATACGATTTTCTCCTTGGATCTTGGCAAGCGGAACGCCGCCCGCATTGATGAACAATCAGCCCGACGACAGTCGCAAGTGATGTGCCATGCTGGTGTTCTCATGCACTGGCCGCGCTTCACGCGCCCCCGCCCACAGCAGAGTCGACAAAAATTACCGCCAGCAGGAAAAAATTGCGTAGCCGGTTTTCGAACCCCATTTCCGAAGCGACTCAGGGCTTGTCTTGTGCCGCGTCTCATTGCCGGGATATCATCTCGCGCTTGACTTCCGGCATTTGCCAACCGCCAGTTCCCACCCCAACTTCCTGCCATCCATGAAATCAGCCCAGTCTACCGACGACAATCTGCTGCCGGACACCTACTTCAAGGTCCGCAATTCCAAGGTCCACGGCAATGGCGTGTTCGCCGCCCGCAAGATCCCGGCTGGTGCGCGCATCATTGAATACCAGGGCAAGCGCATCACCGAGAAGCAGGCAGAGAAGCGTTTCGGGCAAGATCCGGAGAACCCGCATCACACGTTCTTCTTCAGCCTCGAGAGCGGCAAGCTGATCGATGGCGGCGACGAAGGCAATGACGCCCGCTGGATCAACCATTCATGCGAACCGAATTGCGAAGCCCAGGAAGAGAAGGGCCGCGTCTTCATCCAGGCCATGCGCGACATCACGCGCGGCGAGGAACTGAACTACGACTACGGCCTGGTGATCGACGAGAAGATGAGCAAGGCCTTGAAGAAGGCCTATGAATGCCGTTGCGGCAGCGCAGAGTGCCGCGGCACCATGCTCGCGATCAAGAAGAAAAAGAAGAAGTCCAAGAAAAAGGACAAGTAAACATGAGGCGGGCGCGCAATCCGCGCGCCCGTCGGCATCATGAGCGTGCCGCGTCCCCTCGTGCGAGGTCCAGGAATTCGGTACGCATCGCCAGGTTGTTCTGCAATTCACCGAGCATCGCCGAGGTCACCGTCTCTTCGCCGGCGGTCTTGATGCCGCGGCTTTCCATGCACAGGTGGCGACAGCGGATCATCACGCCCACCGCACGCGGTTCCAGCACTTCCATCAACGCATTCGCGACTTGCATGGTCAGCCTTTCCTGCACCTGCAGGCGCTTCGAGAAGCATTCCATCAACCGGGTCAATTTGGACAGGCCAACGATTTTCCCCGAGGGCAAGTAGCCGATCACGGCGCGACCAAAGAAGGGCGCAAGATGGTGTTCACAGTGGCTGTAGACCGGAATGTTGCGCACCACGATCAGTTCGTTGTAGTCCTCGGCACCGTCTTCGAAGGCCTTCATGACTTCGGCCGGGTTCTGCTGGTAACCTGAGGTCCAGTGTTTCCATGCCTTGGTCACGCGCGCCGGCGTCTCGACGAGCCCGGGGCGATCCGGGTCTTCACCGATGCTGCGCAGGAAGCGGCGCCAATCGTGCTCATTGAATTCTTCAGACATCGAGGGCTTCCTGTAATCGATTTTTATGGGGGGATGAAGTGGGGAGATGCTGCGCCAGTGATGCACTGATTCAACAGGGAGCCCATCCTACCCGAAATCCTCGCTCGCTTCAGGGCACCATCTCAGGCTTGATGCTCAGCCATGAGGTTCGCTATTCGGTTATGCTTGGCATTCCTAAATAACACCCCTGAATCGGAGACTGTTTCAGCAATGAAGATCGTACAAAGACACTGGGTGATGGCCCTGTCCATCGCTATGTTGTCGACTGCCGCACTGGCCGCCCCGTTTGCTTATGTACCGAACGAAAAATCGGGCACCCTGTCGGTGATCGATACCGAAACTGATACCGTTGTTGCGGAAATCAAGGCCGGCGACAAGCCACGCGGCCTGGCAGCCTCGAAGGATGGCAAGACCGTCTACGTGAGCGACCAGCCGCACAACGCGCTGGTGCTCATCGATGTCGACAAGCGCGAAGCCACTGGCAAGATCGAACTCGGCGAGTCGCCCGAAGGCGTGTCGATTTCGCCGGACGGCAAATGGGTGGCGGCGGCCTCCGAGATCAGCAACTCGGTCAACTTCATCAATACGGCCACCGGCAAAAAAGTGTTCGCGGTCAAAACCCGCGGCAAGAATCCCGAGCATGCCGTGTTCAGCCCTGACAGCAAGCTGATGATGGTGTCGGCCGAGGAAGCCGACAGCGTTGACATCATCGATGTGAAAAAGCGCAAGCAGGTCGGGGCGGTGAAAGTCGGCGACCGCCCGCGCGGCATCGCTTTCCGGCCGGACGGCAAGGTCGCCTATGTCGCTTGCGAGATCGCCAGCACCGTCTATGCGATCGATGTTGCGCAGCGCAAGGTGATTGCCGAGATCAAGACCGGCAACTTCGCCAACGGTGTGACGATGGCGCCGGATGGCAGCCGCGTCTTCGTATCTAACGGCAAGGATGGCACGGTGTCGGCGATCGACACTGCCGATAACGCGATCCTCGCGACGATTCCAGTTGGCAAACGTCCCTGGAACATGGCGATCACGCCGGATGGCAAGAAGCTCTATGTGGCCAACGGCCGTTCGAACTCGGTGTCCGTGATCGACGCGGTCGAGCTCAAATCGCTCGGCGAAGTCAAAGTCGGCGAACTGCCGTGGGGCGTCGTCATTCAATAATCAGGGCCTGCAGAGCTCCGAACAAAGCCAGCTGAAGGGCACATGCCCCAGCCGGTTTTTTCATTCTGCGGAATGCCAATCAGCGCGGCTCTCGCCCGGCATTTACTGATGAAAAAAATTCACTTGTAACACGTTATAAGCAAGTCCTATAGTCCAGAGCCCCACTAGCATTATGGCGGGATTTTCATTTCCAAGATTGTAAAAATTTTAATGAAAATTCTGTTGGGTACGTGAGTAGTCTGTTGTTTTGTCTATAAAAAACCAATCGGAGATTAAATTGGCCAAATCCACCGTATTTGTGAAGAGCGTCCTGGCATCGGCTCTGCTGGTTGCCTTCTCGGCTTCCAGCTTTGCTAAAGACGAGAATCTGGAAAAGATCTCGGCGATGAAGACCACCGACACCGCGATCGACATCCCGACCGTGCCGCAAACCGGCGCAAACGTCGAAAAGCTGAAGTCCAACCTGAAGAAGATCAAGCTGCCGGAAGGCTTCAAGATCGAACTGTACGCCGTCGTTCCTGACGCGCGTTACATGGCCGTTGCTCCGTCGACCAACATGCTGTTCGTCGGCACCCGCAAGACCACCGTCTGGGCAGTCACCGACCGTAACGGCGACATGACCGCTGACGAAGTCAAGCCTTTCGCTCCGTCGATCAAGTTCAAGAACCCGAACGGCGTCTGCTGGACCAAGGACGGCTTCCTGATCGTCGTCGAATCGAACCGCGTCCTGAACTTCCCGGCCGCTGAATACTTCTACGAAGGTCCGGACGTCGCCGTCATCACCGCTGTGCAAGAAGGCGGCCTGATCCCGGCAGAAGAGCAGTCGTTCAACCACACCGGCCGTACCTGCAAAGTTGCAGACGACGGCAAGCTGTACGTCACCCTGGGCCAGCCGTACAACGTGCAGCCGAAGGACAAGATCGACCTGTACAACAAGACCGGTATCGGCGGCGTGATCCGTCTGAACCCGTTCGACGGTTCGGGCAAGGAAGTCTTCGCCATGGGTATGCGTAACCCGGCCGGCATGGACATCAACCCGAAAGACAAGACTGTCTGGACCACCGACAACCAGGTTGACGGTCTGGGCGACGACGTCCCGCCGGGCGAACTGAACCGCATCACCAAGGCTGGTCAGCACTTCGGCTTCCCGTTCTACAACGGCAAGTTCAAGGTCGCTGGTTCGCCGGCAGCTCCGGATCTGAAGGACGTGAAAGAGCCGGCAGGCATGATCGCTCCGCAGGTCGAGTTCCCGGCACACCAGGCTCAGCTGGGCATGTCGTTCTACACCGGCAAGGCCTTCCCGAAGAAGTACCAGGGTGGCATCTTCGTCGCATCGCACGGCTCGTGGAACCGCACCGTGCCGAGCGGCTACCTGATCAACTACATCCCGCTGAATGCTGACGGCACCGCCGGCAAAGCAGAAGTGTTCGCTGACGGCTTCCTGGATCAGGAAACCAAGCGCGCCTTCGGCCGCCCGGTCGACGTCGCCAACCTGCCGGATGGCTCGATCCTGGTCTCCGACGACTACGCTGGCGCGATCTACCGCATCAGCTACGCTGGCAACTAAGCTGGTCTGAAGCGTCCTTGATGCGGGCCACAAGCCCGTATCATTTGCAAGGAATCGCCCGCCACGAATCATCGTGGCGGGCGATTTTGTTTTATGTGCGCGTGTCACGCGTTGTCGCGCGGCGCAGCGATGCCCGGATTATTTTCATCTGAGCCTGCGTAGCGCCACACCACGGCCAACGCGATTTTCGTGTTTGATGTATCTTCGCTCTGACTCGACCGGGATCGTCTGCATGCCGCGGTTGAGCCAACATGTTTCCGATTTTCTTTTTGATTTTCCGAGTGTCCCGATGAAATCCGTATCCCTGATCGCCGCCGGCCTCCTGTGCGCCGCGCTTACCTCCAATGTCCTGGCTGCCGACAAAACCGAAGCCGGCGCCAAAGTCGCCCAGAGCTGCGTGATGTGCCATGGCGAAAACGGTCTGTCGTCGATGCCGGGCACGCCATCGCTGGCCGGCCAGTCCGAGATTTACCTGGCCAGCCAGCTGCGCCAGTTCCGCGATGGCAAGCGCCACAATGAAGTGATGAACGTGATCGCCAAGCCGCTGTCGGATGCCGATATCGACAACGTCTCTGCCTGGTTCTCCGCAATCGAAGTCGAAGTCAAGAAGCGCTGATTGCGGTTCACCGATCCAACAAAAAAAGCCTGATCATCGATCAGGCTTTTTTTGTTGCTGCTGGCAGCGTGATGCCGGTCAGGATTCGCCGGACAGCACCTTCTTCACATCCAGATGACCGCCTTCATCGGCAATATCAAAGGCTGTCTTGCCGCGGTTGTCTTTCAATGACTTGTCGGCACCGGCATCCAGCAGGAATCGGACCGTCTTTGCATGGCCCTGACCGGCCGCCCACATCAGCACCGTCAGGTCGTTCGGGTAACGCGCATTGACGTCAACGCCGGCCTTCAGCAGTCGGGCGACCACGTCGGTATGTCCCTGGCCCGCCGCATAGACGATGGCCGTTTTCTTTTGCTGGTCGGCCGCATGAACGTCGACTTCCTTGTCCAGCAGGCGATTGACAATGGCCAGGTCACCGTTGAACGCGGCCGCCATCAGCGACGTCGCCTTCGACGTATTCGCAATATGCACATCGGCACCATGGTCGAGCAGCCAGTTGGCGATATCCGATCTTCCGGATTTGATCGCCATCATCAGCAGGCTTTCGCCAGTTCGGTTGCGCGAATTCAGGTTCGCGCCATATTTTTCGATCAGCTCCTGCAAACGCGGCAGGTTTCCTGCACGAACAGCAGCCAGCGTTTGTTGGTGGGGGTTATCCACAGGCTGCGCAGATGCTGCATCGCAAAAAAACTGCGCTGCAAACAGGGTGATCGACAGAGTGAAAACGCGTGCAATAACTTTCATAAAAAAAACCTTGTTTGAGTGATCTTTTTTATTGCCAATAAGTTGAACAGGTACTACGATCAGCGGGCGCAATAATACGGTCTTTTTTATTGCGGTCAATAACAAAGTCCATGCGAGCTGACGTTCTACAAAACGCCCGGCGTTTGGCGATGTGACCCTACCGGCTCATATCGGCATCCCCGGGGCTCACTGGATGATACTGATAGACTAAAACCCACCAAGAGAGGAAGCACAATGGCTCTGAACAAGATGCTGAAGACGCTTGCCGCTACCGGCCTGGTTGTTGCAGGCTCGGCCTACGCGCAAGAACCGATCGCCGGCGCTGGCATCAAGCCGATCGCGATGCCGAACGTTGGCAGCGTGTCGCAATCGATGCTGAACGCAGCAGGCAAGGACGCGAAGAACTGGCTGCACCCGAACGGCAGCTACGAGCAGACCCGCCACGCGCCGGCTGCCCAGATCAACACCGGTAACGTTGCCAAGCTGCGCCCGGCATTCGTGTTCCAGACTGGTATCGTCGAGTCGATGGAAACCGCACCGATCGTCGCTAACGGCGTGATGTACGTGACCACCTCGTACAACCACGTGTACGCGATCAACGCGACCACTGGCGAACAGTACTGGCACTTCAAGCACAAGATCGGCCCGGTGTCGACCTACTGCTGCGGCCCGAACAACAAGGGTGTCGCAATCGCTGACGGCAAGCTCTTCATGGGCACGCTGGATGCAAAACTGGTCGCTCTCGATGCCAAGACCGGCAAGCTGCTGTGGGAAACCCAGATCGCTGATCCGGAACTCGGCTACAGCGAAACGATGGCTCCGGCTGTCGTCGACGGCAAAGTGCTGATCGGTACCAACGGCGGCGAATACGGCGTGCGCGGCTTCGTGAAAGCCTACGACGCAAATTCGGGCAAGCTGTCCTGGACCTTCCACACCATCCCGGAAAAGGGCCACGAAGGTGTGTGGGCTGAGAACGACGCAACCGGTCGCAACATGAAGCGCGACATCGCTGCTGAAAAAGCTGCGCTGGCCAAGAACGGCGGCGACTTCTACAAGACCCTGGGTGGCGGCGTCTGGATGACTCCGGCAGTCGATACCAAGACCAAGACCGTGTTCTTCGTGGTCGGCAACCCGTCGCCTGACCTGTACGGTGCAGAGCGTCCGGGCGACAACCTGTACACCGACTCGCTGGTCGCTGTTGACCTCGAGACCGGCAAGTACAAGTGGCACTACCAGTATGTCGCACACGACGTGTGGGATCTGGATGCTGTCTCCCCGCCGATCCTGGTCGACGTGAAAGACAAGAGCGGCAAGATGATCCCGGGCGTCATCCACGGTGGCAAGACCGGTCACATCTACGTTCATGACCGTTCGAACGGCAACCTGATCCGCTTCTCGGATCCGATGGTGTCGCAAGAAGGCCTGTGGACCCTGCCGACCAAGCAAGGCGCACGTATGTCGCTGGGCGCAAACGGTGGTGTTGAATGGTCGCCGATGGCTGTGAACCCGGGCCTGCGCCTGGCATTCGCTGCCAACCTCGAACAGCCGATGACCTACCACGTTGAAGCTGCTGCCTACCCGGGCGGCAAGCTGTGGCTGGGTGGCGCGTTCAAGAACATCCCGGGCGAAGAGCAGTTCGGTAACGTCGTCGGCGTGAACATCGACACCGGCAAGGTGGTCTGGAAAGCACGTACCGACCAGCCGATGATTGGTGGCGTTCTGTCGACCGCTGGCAATCTGGTGTTCGCTGGTGAAGGCAATGGCTGGTTCAAGGCCTATGACGCCAAGACCGGCAAGGTGCTGTGGCAGTACCAGTGCGGCGCAGGTGTGAACGCACCGCCGACCTCGTACACCGTCAACGGCAAGCAGTACATTGCTGTTGCAGCTGGTGGTAACACCCAGCTCGACTTCAAGCGTGGCAACAGCGTCTTCGTGTTCTCGCTATAATTCGTACGCAGCAGTAAAAACAAGGGGGGCTGCCTGAGGGCAGCCCTCTTTTTTTCCACTACAGATTGATAAGGTTTCGTCATGAAATTTCGTGTGTTTGTGACCGCCTTGTTCGCCCTTGCCTCCGTGTGCGTAAGCGCCCAGGCGCAGGACGTCGAGGCTGGCAAGAAAAAAGCCGAGGCATGCGTTGCTTGCCATGGCGCGAATGGCAACTCGCAAGCCGGCATGTTCCCGACCCTGGCTGGTCAGAATGCCCGCTACATTTACCTGCAGCTGAAGGATTACAAAGAAGGCCGCCGCAAGAACCCGATGATGTCGGCTGTCGCCGCTGGCCTCGAGAAGCAGGACATGCAAGACATCGCTGCTTACTTCCAGTCGCAGAAGCAGGCCCGCACCGGCTTCAAGGCAGACCCGGCCAAAGTGACCGCCGGCGCCAAGAAAGCCGAGGAATCGCTGTGCGCGATGTGCCACATGGGCGGCATGGCCGGCCAGAACGAAGTGCCGCGCCTCGCAGGCCAGCACCCGGAATACATCACCATGCAACTGAAAAACTTCAAGGCTCGCGAGCGCACCAACGATGCTGGCAACATGACCAGCCTGGCGCAGACCCTGTCTGACGAAGACATCGAGAACCTCGCACACTGGATCTCGAACCTGTACTGATTGCGCGCCTGACGGACTGCGCCGCCGCGGCGACGCACCGTCTGCAGCAATGCAAAGAGCCGGCACATGCCGGCTCTTTTTTTGTCTGCGCATCCGATGCCGCAGCCCCCGGTGCAGACCTCTTCAAGGCGCGCTCAGAACACGTCCTTGTGCATCGCATTCAGGATCGCCTCGATCGCCGGATGCTTGATCTTGCGCTCGTTCGAGATCGCATACACCTGCTCGCGCACCTGCGTCATTGCGCCGACCGGCACGGCGCCGAACTGTTCAAGCACATCCTTCTCCATGGCCGCCGGTGCCGGGAATAGCCCGCGTCCCGCACGGCCGAAGGTATGCAGCAAGGCGTTGTCGTCGAACTCGCCGATCACGTCCGGCCGCAAGTCATTCGACTCGAGCCAGTTGTCGATGCGACCGCGCACGGCGTTGTTCCGAGTCGGCAGCAACAGCGGCGCGTCGTTCAGGCTTTTCGGGAATCCTTCGCTGTAGCGCGCCGCCAGTTGAGGCACGGCGTACAGGCTGATCTGCGTCTCGCCCAGCAAGTGGCTGAACACGCGCAGCGACGAGCCCGGCGGCACCGGCCGATCCGTCAGCATCACATCCAGTTTGTGCACCGATAGCTTGCCCAGCAGGGATTCGAACTGCTCTTCATAGCAAATCAGCCGCACGCGCTGAGGCAGTGCCAGCGCCGCATCCAGCAGGCGCGACGCGATCAGCTTGGGCAGGGAGTCGGAAATGCCGACCGTCAGCCGCATCACATGTTCGACATCGGCATCGGCCAGCGCCTCTTGCAGCTGCTCGCCGAGCAGGAAGATCTGGTCCGCATAGCGCAGCGCGATCTGGCCGGCCTCGGTCAGCACCAGCCGCCGGCCCTGAGGCTTGAACAGCGCCTTGCCGACGGCCTGCTCCAGCAACGCGAGCTGCGCGCTGATGGTCTGGATCGCCAGCCCAAGCCGCTCGGCAGCACGCGTGACGCTGCCTTCCTTGGCAACGACCCAGAAATAGTGCAGGTGGCGAAAATTCAGGCTCACAGTGGGTTCCTTCCGGATTTTCGAAGCGATCCTCCAATTATGTATGGAAATCCGGAAGATGGGGAAAGGCCGTAATTGGCCCGCTCAGGGTTACAATCTTGGCCATCTTCCATCGATGACCAAGGACATGTTCATGCTCGAGCTGCTCGCTGACCCGCAGGCCTGGATCGCGCTGGCGACACTGACGGCGCTCGAGCTGGTGCTGGGCATCGACAATGTCATCTTCATCTCCATCCTGGTCGACAAGCTGCCGGCACGGCAGCAAGAACTGGCGCGCCGCCTGGGCCTGTTTGCGGCGATGTTCATGCGCATCGGCCTGCTGATGACGCTGGCCTGGATCGTCGGTCTGAAAGAGCCTTTGGTGACCGTGCTCGGTCAGGCTTTCTCCGGACGCGATCTGGTGCTGCTGGGCGGCGGTCTGTTCCTGTTGTGGAAGAGCGCAGGCGAGATCCACCAGACACTGGAAGGCGCGCACCAGCAGGGCAAGTCCGGCGCCGCCAAAGCGGCATTTGCGTCCGTGATCATGCAGATCATGCTGATCGACATCGTGTTTTCGCTGGACTCCATCATCACCGCTGTCGGCATGGTCGAGCAGGTCGAGGTGATGGTCACCGCCGTCGTACTGTCGGTGGCGCTGATGATGGGCTTTGCCGGCGCGATCGGCCGCTTCGTGTCGCACCATCCGACGATCAAGATGCTGGCGCTGGCCTTCCTGGTCGCCATCGGCGTGGTGCTGATCGCCGAAGCCTTCGGCACCCATGTGCCCAAGGGCTACATCTACTCGGCGATGGCGTTCTCGGTCATCGTCGAAATGCTGAATATTCGCATGCGCAAGCGCTCGTCGCGACCGGCCGATCTGATTGCCTCGCTGGCCGAGGAAGAGAGCTCACAGCGCGATCAGGCAGCGAAGTAACAGGCGAAGCAATTACCCAGCATCGACAGCGCATTGAGCGACTGAGCGACTGAGCGACTGAGCAACCTGCAATCACCGTCACGTGCGCAACCTTGCGTGCACGTGTCGGTCGAAGCAGCCATTGAAACCCAGCCTGGGGAGGACATGATGCGCGTCGACCTCTACCGCCGCCCGGAAGCGGGTGGCCAATATTCCTATCTGGTCGTTTTGTCCGGGAAGCCCATCCCGGAAGAAGCGAACAACACTGATTGGCAAATCGCCGAAAAGGGGCTGGATGTCTCTGACGAGGAGCGAGCGCTGCCGCAATTCGCGATCGACGAACCGTTTGCACAAATCGGCAGCAAAGGTTACGCGATCACCAGTTACGGCCGCCTGCAACAGCAGGCCCTGCGCTGACGCTGTATCTGCTGGCCGCCCACGGCATGCAGCCGTGCAGAGGCGAAGGGGTGGCGCGGGTGCCCGGTCTCAGACGAGACCGGCGTCCGTCAGTTCGGTCTTGATATACGCGTAGAACACCGGCGCAGCAATCACGCCGGGGATACCGAACAGCGATTCCATCGCCAGCATCGCAGCGAGCAATTCCCACGCGCGCGCATTGATTTGCGAGCCGATGATTTTCGCGTTCAGGAAATACTCGAGCTTGTGAATCGCGATCAGGAAGGCCAGCGCCGCCAGCGCAACCGGCAGCGAATGCGACAGGCCGACGATGACGATCACGGTGTTCGAGATCAGATTGCCAAGCACCGGCAGCAGGCCGGCGACGAAGGTCACAGCGATCATCGTCTTCACGAGCGGCAGGTGCACGCCAGCCAGCGGCAGCGCGACCGCCAGGAACAGGCCGGTTAACAAGGCGTTGGCGGCGGCAATCCAGACCTGAGCAAACACAATCTGGCGGAAAGCAATATGCAGCCTGGCGATCCGGCGATGCAGCGCTGCCGCCAGCGGCTTGAAATGGTGTACCTGCGTCGTGTCGTACAAAGCTGCCATCGCACCAATCACCGCGCCCATCAGCAGGTGCGCGATGAGACGGCCGGTCTGCTGGCCAAGATGCGTGGCCTGTGCCGCATGCGCACGTAACCACTCGGTCAGTATCTGCTGCAGTGCCTCGGCACTCTCGGGCAAGTGCGCCGCGAGCCAGGGTGGTAACTGGCGGCGCGACTGGTCGAGCAGGTCGGCCAGCTTCTTCAGCAGCACGGGCAGGCTGCCGGCATCGGACAAAAAGAAATTGATCGCGCTCCAGATCAGCAGTGTCAGCAACAGCACAATCACCGTGCCCAGGGTGGCGACTGCCACGACCCGCGCGCCATGTCCACTGATTACGCGGCTCAGCTTCGGCGCCAGCAAATGCACCAGCGCATACACCAGCAAGCCCGAGTACAACGCGGCCAGCGAACCGCCGGTCATCACCAGCAGCAGCGCTGCTGCGGCCAGCAGCCAGGAAGCGATCTCGGGGGCGGAGGCGCGTTGCGTCAGGTGCATCTGTCTATCTCGATTGAATGTGCGCAAAAAAGCCGCTCGCCTAACTGACGAGCGGCTCCTGTGGCGTGGATTATTGCAGTTTACGCCACGCTGCGACAGCCCAAACTTCAGCCCTGGTGCAGGCCGGCGAGCAGCCAGCCCCCCTGGCCGGCGACCGGCTTGGTCAGCACCCAGATCTCGCTGAACGGCTCGGCGGCGGCATGCTCGGCTTCGCGAATCATGCCGTGGAAGCGCACGCTAGCCAGGTACTCGTTCTGCGTGGTCTCGATACCCTGCAACTCGGCATCGATGCTGACCACCTCGGTGTGGTTAGCTGCGGCACCACGCTCGGTCAGCTGCATCTTCAGTTCGCCATACATCTCGGGGGTCGTGAACTCGCGGATGTCGTTCGCGTCGCCACGGTCCCATGCAGCCTGCATGCGAATGAAGTTGGTCTTCGCATGGCGCAGGAAACCGGCGCTATCGAAATCGGCGGGTACGCCCGGCACGCCGGTCGCACCAGCGCCACCCATGCCCGCAGCGCCGCCAAGATTGGCGCCGATCTCCGGCGTCATGCTGCGTGCCATCGGACGCTCGTCACGCTGGGGAAGGGGCAGGCCCACATCCTGATGGCCGGGACCGGCGTAAGCTGCACGGGCTTGCGGGCCCGCCTGCTTGCGGGCGAGCATGCGGAACAACATCATCGCGGCGAATGCGAGCAGGGCCACCATCAGCAGCGTGCCGAGCATACCGGCCAATTCGCCACCGAGGCCGAAGTGCGACAGCAGCGCGCCCAGGCCAAGGCCCAGCAGCGCGCCACCCAGGATGCCTTTCCACGGGCTGGCCGGTGCCGGGGCAGCCGGCTGTGCCGGACGCTGCGCGTTCGCAGCCTGATTGGTGTTCTGCATCGGGGCGGGCCGGCTGAATGTCGGCGATGACTTGCCAAACGAGCCACCACCACCCATGCGCTTGGCTTCAGCGCTGGACACAGCGACCGTGACGCCCAGGACGGCGATCATCAATGCGGTCCAAAACTTTTTCATAAATCCTCCAAATTCGACTCGGTGCGGAATGACGTCCACGCCAAACGTTAATACAAGCGTGATTCTAAGGCCTGGACGCAGCCTGAAAAATGGGATCAATGTTGAAATTAATTCCTATTAATACGAAGTATCTATCCAGAATCGCCCGCCTTTTGGTCAAACCTGCATTCGCCTTTCCATAATTCTGGCGAACCACTCGCTTGGACAAACAGTCTTTCTGATCGGTCCCCGCCTGACGCAGTACGCGGTCTGGTTTGGCGCAGTCAACCGGGGCGAACACAGACAACAAGCGTCGGCTTGCGCCCTGTTGCAATTGCACATGCGGCGCCCATAGGCCGAAACTATCTAATCCATCTAAACTATCAAATTCACGAATCAATAGATGATAGCTATGATTCGTCCCGTAGCAAGTTTTTCCAATCGATTCACCCCAGCGACATCACCAAGGAGATAAGCATGTCCCTCGTTAACACCACCATCAAGCCGTTCAAGACCACCGCCTTCCAGAATGGCAAGTTCGTCGAAGTCAGCGATGCCGACCTGAAGGGCAAGTGGTCCGTCGTGTTCTTCTACCCGGCCGACTTCACCTTCGTCTGCCCGACCGAACTGGGCGACCTGGCTGACAACTACGACACCTTCAAGTCGCTGGGCGTGGAAATCTACGCGGTGTCGACCGACACCCACTTCTCGCACAAGGCATGGCACGACACCTCGGACACCATCAGCAAGATCAAGTACCCGATGCTGGGCGACCCGACCGGCGCCATCACCCGTAACTTCGACGTGATGATCGAAGAAGCCGGCCTCGCACTGCGCGGCACCTTCGTGATCAATCCGGAAGGCCAGATCAAAGTGTGCGAAATCCATGACGACGGCATCGGCCGTGACGCCAAGGAGCTGCTGCGCAAAGTGCAGGCTGCCCAGTACGTCGCCGCCAACCCGGGCCAGGTTTGCCCGGCCAAGTGGACCCCGGGTGCAGAGACCCTGGCTCCGTCGCTGGACCTGGTCGGCAAGATCTAAGACCTGACCCCAGTCTGCAAAAGCAATAGCCGAGAGTAAAACGGGCGCCGTGTACAGCGCGGCGCCCGCCAACCCCGAAAGAGACCATCATGCTGGACGCCGCCATCAAAAACCAACTGCAAGCCTACCTCGGTAAAGTCAACCATGACGTCGAGATCATTGCGTCGCTGGACAACGGCGAGAAGTCGCAGGAAATGCGCGCCATGCTGCAGGACATCGTTGGCCTGTCGCCGCGCCTGTCCTACGTCGAGCGCAATGACGACAACGAGCGCAAGCCGTCGTTCGCGCTGAACCGCAAAGGCAGCCAGATGGGCGTGCGTTTTGCCGGCATACCGATGGGTCATGAATTCACGTCGCTGGTCCTGGCGCTGCTGCAAGTGGGCGGCCATCCGCCGAAAGCCAGCGACGACGTGCTCGAACAGATTCGCCAGCTCGATGGTCGATTCCATTTCGAGACCTATATCTCGCTGTCCTGCCAGAACTGCCCGGAAGTCGTGCAGGCACTGAACCTGATGTCGGTGATCAATCCGAACATCACGCACGTGATGATCGACGGAGCACTGTTCCAGGATGAAGTGAACGAGCGCCAGATCATGGCCGTGCCGACCATTATGGTGAACGGCGAAAAATTCGGTCAGGGCCGCATGGAGCTTGAAGAGATCCTCGCCAAGCTCGACACCGGCGCTGCCGCGCGTGAAGCCGCGAAGCTCGCGCAAAAGGATGTGTTCGACATGCTGGTGGTCGGCGGCGGTCCGGCCGGCTCGGCAGCGGCGATCTATTCGGCGCGCAAGGGTATTCGCACCGGCGTTGTCGCCGAGCGCTTCGGCGGCCAGGTGCTGGATACCATGGGCATTGAAAACTTCATCTCGGTGAAGGAAACCGAAGGCCCGAAGCTGGTCGCAGCGCTCGAGCAGCATGTGAAGTCGTATGAAGTCGACGTGATGAACCTGCAACGTGCTGCGGCGCTGATCCCGGGCGACGTCATTGAAGTGAAGCTCGAGAGCGGCGCGAGCCTGAAGGCGAAGTCGGTCGTGATCGCCACTGGCGCCCGTTGGCGCGAACTGAACGTGCCGGGCGAGCAGGAATACCGCAACAAGGGCGTGGCCTACTGCCCGCACTGCGACGGCCCGCTGTTCAAGGGCAAGCGCGTGTCCGTGGTCGGTGGCGGCAACTCCGGCGTCGAAGCGGCGATCGACCTTGCGGGCATCGTCGGCCATGTGACCTTGCTGGAGTTCGATTCGAAGCTGCGCGCCGATGAAGTCCTGCAGCGCAAGCTGCGCAGCCTGCCCAACGTGACTGTCATCACCGATGCGCAGACCACCGAAGTGACGGGTGACGGCAACAAGGTCAATGGCATGGTCTATACGGATCGCAAGAGCGGCGAATCGAAGCGCATTGAGCTCGAAGGCATCTTCGTGCAGATCGGACTGCTGCCCAATACCGACTGGCTCAAGGGCACGGTCGCCTTGTCGAACCGCGGCGAGATCGAAGTCGATGCCAAAGGCCAGACCTCGGTGCCGGGCGTGTTCGCTGCCGGCGACGTGACGACGGTGCCTTACAAGCAGATCATCATCGCGATGGGCGAAGGCTCGAAAGCGGCGCTGAGCGCGTTCGATCACCTGATCCGCACGTCGGCACCTGCAGAGCCGGAGCAGAAGCTGGCTGCCTGATCGTCAGTCAAGCCCCGACAAGACAACGCCCTCCGATCGGAGGGCGTTGTTGTTTGCGGGATCGATCAGTGATCGTCGCTGTCTGACCCGCCGTCCACGTCAGCACCATCAGCACCATCAGCACCATCAGCACCCACATCCAGTTGGATCAGAAGCCATTCGAGTTCCTCATCGGAAGAGCCGCTCCGATTCAGCACACTGGCATCACCGACATGAAGCATCTCTGTCAGGTACTGTACATGAACGCCATCCTGCTCAAGGGTCTTCTCGTACGCCAGCCCCACCGCCTTCGCGATTTCACGACCCTTGCAGCGCAAGTTCAGCTTCGTTGAAGCCGACTGGTTGCACAGCCTGACGGCGTCGAGGATCACCGTCATGGATTCCGGCGCTACCTTGTTCGCGGAAATTTCAATGGTGACGCCGCATTTGAATTTCCGGATCACGTCGGCCAGCTGCCCGGCCTTTGCTTGATTGAGCTCGTCATAGTTCAGGGAGAACTGGCAACTGGCGACCCCGAGTTCTGCGCAGGCGGCGAGCAGGTTCAAGCCAAACTCTGTTTTTTTCCCGGCCGGGTGAAACGCGTCCTCGGCGATCTGGACGAAGCACAGCACCGGGTGGGCTGCCATCTCTTTGGCAATGTCACGCGCATCCTGCAAAGAATAATTGACAGGCCCCATCGCCAGCGCAAGGTAACTGCCGCGCGGAGTCACGCTGATCGAACGAATCAGGAGTGCAGCATCGTTCATCTTCGATGAAAAATCGAACACCGTCAGATAGCCGGTGCGCTTTGCCAACACCTGAGCAAACTCCTGAGACCATCTGAAATCTGCACCGACGGTCACGAGGGCCGGATTGTGATCCCGCATGACCGGGTCAAGGATGTCGGTACGGTCGGCTGCCGCCCAATTATTTGCCCACCGCTCCAGCTGCTCTGCCGCACGCCATCCGATCTTCTCTTTCGCATGTTCGACAGGCGTCAGTCCATAACAGGCGGCATATCGGTTGTACTCGAAATCCAGCCGGAACCGGCGCCCCTCGAAGGTCTCCTCGATGTGTTGCCGGACTCTCAAGTACCAGTAGTTGCAGGTCAATCCGAGCCGCAGCAGCGGGCTACCGGGCTGTGCATCGCCAGACAATGCTGACAGGATCAAAGTCTCCAGCTCAAGCGGAAGCTGTGCAAAATGCGCATCCAGTTGGGCCGGCCGATGTCGTTGCAGCATGCGAGGTATCGCGCCTGCTACATCGCCAGCTTCCGTTGAATTTCGAAACAGCGATGCACTGGCGTTGCGCTCGGTACGTGAATGGGTAGCGGCTGCGCTGAGAGCCATAGGAGAATCCTCATCGAATCGGCAGGGTGGGCAAGAGCAGCGGAATCGGCTTCCGACTTGTCGGACCAACCGGGTTCGGAACGCACCTGCATAGCGGGTTCCGATTCTTGCCAGACCGCTGGCACGATCCGACGCACGAAAAAAAACGCCCCGCGGGTGCGGGGCGTTTTCCTTGGCACGAAGCCGTGATTGATTCACGAATTCATTCGCGAATTACTTCACTTCGGCCTTCACCTTCAGGCGCCATGCGTGCAGCAGCGGCTCGGTGTAGCCGCTCGGTTGCACCAGACCCTTGAACACGAGGTCGTGCGCTGCGCGGTATGCATACGAGGTATCGAAGTTACCTGCCATCGGCTTGTACAGCGGGTCACCGGCGTTCTGTGCGTCCACCACCTTGGCCATGCGCTGCATGGTCTCGTTGACTTGCGCCTCGGTGACGATGCCGTGCAGCAGCCAGTTGGCGATGTGCTGGCTGGAGATGCGCAGGGTGGCGCGGTCTTCCATCAGGCCGACGTTGTGGATGTCAGGCACCTTGGAGCAGCCGACGCCCTGGTCGACCCAGCGCACCACGTAACCGAGGATGCCCTGTGCGTTGTTGTCCAGTTCCTGCTGGATGTCGGCAGCGGTCCAGGTCGGGTTCTTCGCCACTGGGATCATCAGCAGTTCATCACGCAGCTTCTTCAGCTCGGCCGCGGCATCGATCTTCTCGAGCTCTTGCTGGATCGCGGATACGTCGACGGCGTGGTAGTGCAGCGCGTGCAGGGTCGCTGCGGTCGGCGACGGCACCCACGCGGTGTTGGCACCGGCTTTCGGATGCCCAATCTTCTGTTCGAGCATGGCTGCCATCAGGTCCGGCATGGCCCACATGCCCTTGCCGATCTGGCCGCGGCCGCGCATGCCCGACGACAGGCCGGTCAGCACATTGCTGCGCTCGTAGGCCGACAGCCAGGTCGAGGTCTTCATGTCACCCTTGCGCAGCATCGGGCCGGCGGTCATCGACGAATGCATCTCGTCGCCGGTGCGGTCGAGGAAGCCGGTGTTGATGAAGGCGACGCGTGCGGCGGCTTCCTTCAGGCAGGCTTTCAGGTTGGTCGACGTGCGACGCTCTTCGTCCATGATGCCCAGCTTCACGGTGTTCTCCGCCAGGCCCAGCATCTGCTCGACACGGCCGAACAGTTCGACGGCGAACGCGACTTCCTTCGGGCCGTGCATCTTCGGCTTCACGATGTAGACCGAGCCGGTACGTGTGTTGCCGATCTGCTGAGCTGCCGGACGCTTCAGGTCATGCAGCGCGATGGTGGTGGTGACGACGGCGTCGAGGATGCCTTCCGGGATTTCCTTGCCATCGGCTTGCAGGATCGCCGGGTTGGTCATCAGGTGACCGACGTTACGCAGGAACAGCAGCGAACGGCCATGCAGCTTGACCGGCTGGCCATTGGCGCCGGTGTATTCGCGGTCGGCGTTCAGGGTACGGTCGAAGGTCTTGCCTCCCTTGCTGACGGTCTCGACCAGCGTGCCCTTCAGGATGCCGAGCCAGTTTTCGTAAGCGACGACCTTGTCGTCGCCATCGACTACGGTCACCGAGTCTTCGAGGTCGAGGATGGTCGACAGTGCGGACTCGATCACGACGTCGGCGACGCCGGCGGCGTCATCCTTGCCGATCGCGGTGCTGCGGTCGATGCGGATATCGATGTGCAGGCCATGGTTCTTCAGCAGGACCGACGACGGTGCAGCGGCATCGCCCTGGAAGCCGATGAACTTCGCTGCATCTTTCAGACCCGTGCTGCTGCCATCTTTCAGCGTCACGACCAGCTTGCCGCCGTCGACCTTGTAACCGGTGGCGTCAGCGTGGGAGCCCTGTGCGAGCGGTGCGGACTGGTCGAGGAAATTGCGCGCGAATGCGACGACCTTGGCGCCGCGCACCGGGTTGTAGCCGCCGGCGCGGGTTGCGCCATCGGCTTCGGAGATCGCATCGGTGCCGTACAGCGCGTCATACAGCGAGCCCCAGCGCGCATTGGCGGCGTTCAGTGCGTAACGGGCGTTCAGGATGGGCACGACCAGCTGCGGGCCGGCGGTGGTCGCCAGTTCGGCGTCGACGTTGGCGGTGGTGACCTTCACTTCGGCCGGCACCGGCTGCAGGTAGCCGATCGATTCGAGGAAGCCGCGATAGGCCGCGACGTCAGCGATCGGGCCCGGGTTTGCGCGGTGCCACTGGTCCAGCTCCAGCTGGATGCGATCGCGCTCTGCCAGCAGGGTGGCATTCTTCGGTGCGAGATCGTTCACGATCTGCGCGAAGCCTTTCCAGAAGCTGTCGCTGCTGACGCCGGTACCCGGCAGGACCTTGTCCTCGATGAAGCGATGCAGGACGTTGGCAACTTGCAGTCCGTGGCAATTGGTGCGTGCGGTCATGATGAATATCCTGAGTGGTAAATGACGCTGGGTTGAAAGGGAATGAGGTTGAGGTGAATGCTCAAGGGTTGATGTACTCGCGCAGGTCCGTCAGCGAACGGCCTTGCGCATTGGGCGTGACGCCCAGTTCTTCCATCGGTGCATTGGCGCGGTTGACCCAGAAGGTACGGTAGCCAAACCATGCTGCACCACAGACGTCCCAGCAATTGCTGGAGACGAAAAGGCTGTCACGCGCCGCAATGCCGAGCACATCCGGGCCGAGCTGGTACGCCTCGGGCGCGGTCTTGAATTTCTGCACGCTGTCCACCGACAGCACCTGTGTGAACAAGTCCTGCATGCCGGCGGCCTGCACGGCGGCATTCAACATGTCGGGATTCCCGTTGGACAGGATCGCCAGCTTCAGCCCGCGTGCCTTCAAGTCCTGCAGCACGCCGAGGTTTTCCGGGAAGGCTTGCAGCTTGGCGTACTGACCCATCAGCTGGGTCTGTGCGTCGAGCGTCAGGTCGAGCCCGAACTTTCGGCAGGTGAAAACCAGCGCATCCTGCGTGACTTCCCAGAACGGCTTGTAGGTGTTCGACAGCGTGCGCAGACGTGTGTATTCGATCTGCTTGTCGCGCCAGAGCTCGGCCACCGCGGCCCCCTTGCCGGGGAACAGGCGCTCGGCCAGCGCGCCGATCGAAAAGACATTGAACAGCGTGCCGTAGGCGTCAAAGATGATGGCTTGCAGCGACATAGGCGGGATGGAATAAGGTGTCGCCGCAGTATATTCAAGCAAAAAAGTAAAAACCGATCGCTATTGTCGAATCACTTGTGCTGATTTGTAAAAAATGGGCGGCCGGCGGGCCAGGGGAAGAGAGGCAGCCAAGGCCGGCCCGGGCAAACCCGGGCCGTCGGCGAGACAGCCGTCAGGCGAAAACGAAGCCCGCGACCACCAGCACCAGCAGCGAGACCTTGGTCAGCTTGTAGGCCAGCGGGCTCCAGGCTTTCAGGGCCTTGCGCTTCTGGTCGGCCAGGAAGTGCAGGTGGGTCAGGCGATTGATCGCGCCAACCTTGTCATTGCCATCGTTCGGCGAGCTGGCCGCCGACATCACATGGCGGCTGAACCAACGGTTGATCGCGGTCGCGATGCGGCTGCGTAGCGGACGCTCGATGTCGCAGAACAGGATGATGCGGGTGGTGTCGGTGCGATTGTGCGCTTCGTGCAGGTAAGTCTCGTCGAAGATCACGCCCTGACCATCGCGCCAGCTGTGGCGCTCGCCATCGACGTCGATGTAGCAGCCATCGTCATTCGGCGTCGACAGGCCGAGGTGGTAGCGAATCGAGCCGGCATACGGATCGCGATGCAGGTTCAGCTTGCCGCCCGGCGGCAGCTCGGCAAACATGGCCGCCTTCACCGACGGAATGCTGCGCAGCAAAGCCACCGATCGCGGACACAGCGCCTCGGCCGACGGATGCTGCGCGTCATACCATTTCAGGTAGAAGCGCTTCCAGCCGTACTTGAAGAAGGAATTGAAGCCGATATCGGTATGCGCCTGATCGGCCTTGATCTGCTGCAGCTGCGCGAGCGCGAGCGCCTCGTCGCGGAACACCTGCCAGTTGTCTTCGATGGTCTTCAGCTCGGGGATGGTGCTGACCGGCACGAAGGGCGTGGTCGGCACTTTCGACGACAGCACCATCAACGCATTGATCGGCGCCAGCAGCGTCGAATGATCGAGGAAGGCTTTGCGCCATGAATGGCGCACCTTGCCGCGCATCTGGCCATACATCACGGTCATGCCCCATAGCAGCACGATCAACCATTTCATAGCTTTTCCCGTTCTTGTTATTGGCGCAGCGCGGGGAGCAGGGCGCTTCTGTCCCGCAGGCTGCGGTGATGCTGCGGGAAAACCTGATCAGGCTTCCTGCAGCATCCCAGGATCAAACGTCGATGTTGCCTGCGGCCAGCGCGTTCGACTCGATGAAGGCGCGGCGCGGCTCCACATCGTCGCCCATCAGCGTGGTGAAGATCTGGTCGGCCGCGATCGCATCCTCGATCTGCACCTTCAGCAGACGGCGCACGGTCGGATCCATCGTGGTTTCCCACAGCTGCTCGGGGTTCATTTCGCCCAGACCCTTGTAGCGCTGCTTCGAAACGCCGCGCTCGGCTTCATCGCGCAGCCAGGCCATGGCCTGACGGAAGTCGACAATCGCCGATTCCCTGGTCTTGTCGCCAGTACCACGACGCACCATCGCGCCCGGACCGATCAGGCCTTTGAAAGTCGCAGCGGCTTCAGACAGCACGCCATAGTCCGGGCCATCGACGAATTCGGCGTCGATCACGCTGACCTTCAGGTTGCCGTGATGGCGGCGCTCGATGCGCAGCATGTGCTTGGCCGACAGCTCGTCGGAGCTGACACCCACGCGCACCGATGGATCATTGATGGCCGCCGCCAGTGCCTGCGCCGATGTTTCTGCGGTGGCGACCGACGACAGGTCGAGCGTGACGCCATTCATGATGGCCGTCAGCGCCGCATCGTCCATCGCGCGCGACAGGCGCATTACGATCGCATTCGCGGTGTTGTACTTGCGAACCAGCTCGGCCAGCGCCTCGCCACCGATGGGCTGCGACTGCTCGGCCGGGACCAGCACCGCATCCTGCAGCGCGATCTGCATCATGTAGCTGGCTTCTTCGAGGTCATCCTTCAGGTAACGCTCGTCCTTGCCATGCTTGACCTTGTACAGCGGCGGCTGCGCGATGTACACGTGTCCGCGCTCGACCAGCAGCGGCATCTGGCGATACAGCAGCGTCAGCAGCAGCGTGCGGATGTGCGCGCCGTCGACGTCCGCATCGGTCATGATGATGATGCGGTGATAACGCAGCTTGTCGATGTTGAATTCGTCGGCGCCGATCGAGGTGCCGAGCGTGGCGATCAGCGTGGTGATCTGCTCGGACGACAGCATCTTTTCGAAGCGCGCCTTCTCGACGTTCAGCACCTTGCCGCGCAGCGGCAGGATGGCCTGGAACTTGCGGTCGCGGCCTTGCTTGGCCGAGCCGCCTGCGGAGTCACCCTCGACGATGTACAGCTCGCACTGCGCCGGGTCTTTCTCCTGGCAGTCTGCCAGCTTGGCCGACAGACCGAGGCCGTCCATGATGCCCTTGCGGCGGGTCAGCTCGCGCGCCTTGCGCGCGGCTTCGCGCGCACGCGCAGCTTCGACGATCTTGCCGCAGATGATCTTCGCATCGTTCGGCTTTTCCATCAGGAAGTCGGTCAGGGTCTTGGCGACCACTTCCTCGACCGGACCGCGCACTTCGGACGACACCAGCTTGTCCTTGGTCTGCGAGCTGAATTTCGGCTCGGGGACTTTCACCGACAGCACGCAGGTCAGGCCTTCGCGCATGTCGTCACCGCTGATCTCGACCTTGGCCTTCTTGGCCAGCTCGTTCTCTTCGATGTACTTGTTGATCACGCGCGTCATCGCCGCGCGCAGGCCTGTCAGGTGGGTACCGCCATCGCGCTGCGGGATGTTGTTGGTGAAGCACAGCACCTGCTCGTTGAAGGCATCATTCCACTGCATCGACACATCGACCGAGATCGTCGTGCCCTGCTCGGACACGCGCTCGCCGGTGGCCTGGAAAATGGTCGGGTGCAGCACGCTCTTGCTCTTGTTGATGTACTCGACAAAACCGCGGGTGCCGCCTTCGAACGCGAAGCTCTCTTCCTTGCCGGTGCGCTGATCCGTCAGCTTGATGTGCACGCCATTGTTCAGGAAGGACAGTTCGCGGATGCGCTTGGCGAGGATGTCGTAGTGGAACTCAATGTGCGTGAAGATCTCTTCATCGGCCCAGAAATGCACCTCGGTACCGCGCTTGTCCGTCTCGCCGATGACCTTGATCGGCGAGATCTGGACGCCGTCCTGCGTCTCGAGTTCGCGGTTCTGCGGCACGCCGCGCGCGAATTCCATGCCATGCACCTTGCCGTCGCGACGAATGGTCAGCTTCAGGCGCTTCGACAGCGCGTTCACGCAAGACACACCGACGCCGTGCAGGCCGCCTGACACCTTGTACGAGTTCTGGTCGAACTTGCCACCTGCATGCAGCTCGGTCATCACGATCTCGGCGGCGCTGCGCTTGGGCTCGTGCTTGTCGTCCCACTTGATGCCGGTCGGGATGCCGCGACCGTTGTCGGTGATCGAGATCGAGTTGTCCGAATGGATGGTGACGTGGATTTCGCTGCAATGGCCAGCCAGCGCTTCATCAATGGAGTTGTCCAGCACCTCGAACACCAGATGGTGCAGGCCGGTGCCGTCCGACGTGTCGCCGATGTACATGCCGGGACGCTTGCGCACCGCCTCCAGACCTTCAAGGATCTGGATCGATGACGCGCCGTACTGGCTCGACGCATTGACGTTTTCAGATGGAATCGCTGACATGGCTACCCTAATTAAACTAAATTCTCGAAATCCCTGACTTCATTAATGCAGCGAAGGGGCCTGATGGCCCCTTCGCTGCATTTCCTGCGCTCCGTATGCGGCCGGATCAGATCCGCATCGGCATCACGACATACTTGAAGTTGGCGTCATCCGGCAACGTGATCAGTGCCGACGAGTTGGCATCGCCGAGCGATACGCTGATCTGGTCCGTCTTCAGGTTGTTCAGCACGTCCAGCAGGTACGTGACGTTGAAGCCGATGTCGATGCTGTCGCCGCCGTAATCGATTTCCAGCTCTTCGACGGCCTCTTCCTGATCGGCGTTGGTCGAACTGATCTTCAGGCTGCCCGGCGCGATCACGCAGCGCACGCCTTTGAACTTGTCCGAGGTCATGATCGCGGCGCGCTGCAGCGAGCGCAGCAGCAGTTCGCGGCCGATGGTGAAGTTGTTCTTGTAGGCCTTCGGGATCACGCGCGTGTAGTCCGGGAACTTGCCCTCGACGAGCTTGGAAATCAGCTCGATGTCGGAGAAGTTGAACTTCACCTGGTTGGTCGCGATCGCGATGCTGACCGGATCATCGTTGTCTTCCAGCAGGCGCTGCAATTCCATGATGGTCTTGCGCGGGATGATCACTTCCTGGCGCGCGAATTCCTGATCGGTCACGATCTGGCTGAACGCCAGGCGGTGGCCATCGGTCGCGACAGCGATCACGTTCTTGCCGTCGACGACCAGCAGCAGGCCGTTCAGGTAGTAACGGATGTCCTGCTGCGCCATCGAGAAGTGCACCATGTTGAACAGGTGCTTGAGCGTCTTCTGCGGCAGGCTGAACTGCGCGCCAAAATGCTCGGCTTGCTGCACGGTCGGGAATTCTTCGGCAGCCAGCGTCTGCAGCGCAAAGCGCGACTTGCCGCACTGGATGGTCATGCGCTTGTTCGACAGCGACAGCGTCACTTCCGAGTCGGGCAGTGCGCGCAGGATGTCGAGCAGCTTGCGGGCGGCGACCGTGGTGGCCGCTTCTTCCTTGCCCGAACCGATGGCCGCATGCGTGCTGATCTGGACTTCGATGTCGGTCGACAGCAGGGACACGTCGTCGCCGTTCTTGCGGATGAGGATATTGGCCAGAATCGGCAGCGTGTGCCGACGCTCGACAATACCGCTCACGATCTGCAGCGGCCGCAACAGTGCATCCCGGTGAGTTTTTACCAGTTGCATGGTGATTTCCTTTCGCTTTTCGCTTCCTGGACTGGGGTTCGTGGTTTCTGCATGGTGTCTCGTTTTTTGTCGTCTCTGTCGTCGCTATCGTGGCTTGCCCCGGCGCTCGCGGCTCAGCCCTTCAGGGTCTGCTCCAGCACGTGCAGTTCGTGGTTGATTTCCGGGTTCTTGCTGCGGTCGGCCGCGATCTTGCGCACCGCATGCAGCACCGTCGTATGGTCGCGACCGCCGAACAGCTCGCCGATCTCGGGCAGGCTCTTTTGCGTCAGTTCCTTGGCCAGGTACATCGCGATCTGGCGCGGCCGCGCAATATTGGCCGGGCGCTTCTTCGAGTACATGTCGGCGACCTTGATGTTGAAGAAGTCTGCCACCGTCTTCTGGATGTTCTCGACCGAGATCTGGCGGTTCTGCACCGACAGCAAATCCTTCAGCGCATCCTTGACGATATCGATCGTGATCTCTTTGCCGTGGAAGCGCGAGTACGCGAGGATCTTGCGCAGCGCGCCTTCGAGCTCGCGCACGTTCGAACGCAAGTGCTTGGCGACGAAGAAGGCCACGTCATCCGACAGGCCGGCGCCTTCCTGTGCCGCTTTTTTCAGCAGGATGGCGACACGCATCTCCAGCTCCGGCGGCTCGACAGCGACCGTCAGGCCGGAATCGAAGCGCGAGATCAGGCGGTCATCCATGCCGGTGATCTCTTTCGGATAGGTGTCGCTGGTGATGATGATCTGCTTCTTGGCCGCGATCAGCGCTTCGAACGCATAGAAGAATTCTTCCTGCGTGCGGCTCTTGCCGCCGAAGAACTGGATATCGTCGATCAGCAGCAAGTCCAGCGAATGGTAATAGCGCTTGAAGTCATCAAAGCCCTTGCGCTGGTACGCCGTGACGACGTCGCGCACATACTGCTCGGCGTGGATGTAGCGGATGCGCACATTCGGGTTATCCGCCATCACCTGGTTGCCGATCGCATGGATCAGGTGAGTCTTGCCGAGGCCGACACCGCCGTACAGGAACAGCGGGTTGTACGAACTGCCCGGGTTGCTCGCCACCTGGATTGCCGCTGCGCGGGCCAGCTGGTTGGCCTTGCCGGTAACAAAGCTGTCAAAGGTCAGCGCCGGGTTGATGCGGCTCTGGTCGCGGCGTATCGAATTGTCATCGACCGCTTCGGCGCGCTCGACCGCCGGCGCTTCCAGCGACAGGCCGGCGGCGCCGATACCGACACCGCCACCATCGGCAGTGGCAGAAGCCGCCACAGGCTTGCGCGGCGCATTGGTGCGCGGGTCGAGCACGAACTGCACATCCACCGGGCCTTGCCAGAATTCGGCGGCAATGGTGGTGATGCGCGAGGCGAACTGGGTCTTGACCCAGTCGAGTTTGAAACGGTTGGGCGCAGCGATGCGCAGGCGGCCATCCTCGAAATCGAGCGGGGCCAGCGGCTTGATCCAGGCGCTGTACTGTTGGGGCGTCAGCTCCTGTTGCAGCCGCGATGCGCAGGTCTGCCAGAAATCTTCCATGCGAATGTCGGTATGAAGCGGCGGGTGGGGCCGCGCTTCGGGTGTGATTATTGGTTTGATGGCCCAGCGCGAGGCTTGCCGCAATGACCCGTATTTTACCCTTGCCGGGGCAAGTTATCCACAGGCCGACGCCAGATTTCGCGCACGAAAACAGCAACTTGTCGGCGCGATCATTTGCGATTCCAATAAGCGTGCGGTAGGTGAGCGTTTGCTCACTTGCGACCGCCTGAACCGGCGTCCCGGCCAGCACAGCAGCCCTGAAATCCGGACCCGGACACCGGTTCGGCCGGGGCAGGGGAAGGACCGCCATCGACAAGAATCCAAACCGGCCAGCTAAGTGATTGACAGATATACAGAAACTGCTGTCTAATTCAAGGTTCGCTGCGCTGCGCGCCTGCAAGTTTCCGGTCTGGCGCTGCAATTCACTGATTTCGATTTCCGCCAGGCCAGTCCCGGTACTTATTATTTAGCGAGACTCACATGAAACGTACTTACCAACCTTCCGTCGTCCGCCGCAAGCGTACCCACGGCTTCCGTGCACGTATGGCTACCCGCTCTGGCCGCGCCGTGCTGAACGCACGTCGTGCCAAGGGCCGCAAGCGCCTGGCAGTCTAAGCGGCTTCAGCGCCCGACCTGTCACCTGCACTGGGGTGCGGCATGCGCCCGGAACACTACGGCAGGCAACGACGTATCGTAAAAACGGATGAGTTCTCATCCGTTTTTCGTTTGCGCCCCGCATATCGTACGGAAAACTTCGTGCTTTACGTTCGACCCAATTCGCTAGGACATGCAAGGCTGGGCGTTGTCGTCGCCAAACGCCTTGCGCCGCGTGCCGTCACGCGCAACCTGGTGAAGCGGATCTCGCGCGAAATCTTCCGCAAGGCTGAACTGAAGGCCGTCGATTGCATCGTGCGCCTGTCCCAGCCACTGGCCAAGCGGCCCAAGCCTGCATCGACGCGCGGCATGCGCGCCAGCCTCGGCGCGGAACTCGCACGCCTGATGCTGTCCCAGTCTGCGTTGCCGGCTTCGGCAGCCGCCAGCACATGAAATCCCTGCTGCTGCTCCTTCTGCGTGCTTACAAGCTGGGCATCAGTCCCATGCTGGGACAGAACTGCCGCTTTTATCCAAGCTGCTCGGACTATGCGCAGCAAGCGGTGGCGACCCACGGCGCACTGCGCGGCAGCTTGCTTGCCGGCCGTCGCCTCTGCAAGTGCCATCCCTGGCATGCCGGCGGGCTCGATCCCGTGCCACCGGCTGACCACACACCTTCCGCAATCGTGGCTTCGACGAAGGATACGTCGCTGACACGGGCGCGTCACTGATTCACCGTAGACTCGATAACCATGGATATCAAACGTACCGTCTTGCTGGTCGTGTTCTCGCTGTCCCTGCTGATGTTGTGGGAAAACTGGAACCGTTATAACGGCAACCCCTCGATGTTCGCGGACCAACCGCAACCGGCAGCCCAGGTGGCCCCCGCCGCCAAAGGCGATGCGTCGGTGCCGCAAGCCAGCGCCCCGCAGGCAAACCCTGCTGCCACCGGTGCTGACGTACCGGCCGGCGCGCCGGCCGCGGCCAAGGGCGAAACAATCACCATCACCACCGACCTGCTGAAGGTCGAGGTCAATACCGCCGGCGGCGAGCTGACCCGCGTCGAGCTGCTGAACCACAAGGATTCGAAGAACGCCGACAAGCCGGTGGTGCTGCTCGAGCAAGGCGCGGCACGCACCTATGTCGGCCAGAGCGGCCTGATCGGTGGCAATTACCCGAATCACCGCACGATGTTCACTGCACGTGCCGGCAAGCGCGCACTGGACAGCGATGCATCGCTGCAGCTGGTGCTGGATGCCGAGCAGGATGGCGTGAAGCTGACCAAGACCTATACCTTCACGCGCGGCGAGTACGAGATCGGCCTCAAGCATGAAGTCGCCAACAGCAGCGCCGCAGCGATCAACCCGTCGGTCTATGTGCAGCTGGTGCGTGACAACAGCGCGCTGGAAGGCGATTCGAAGTTCTACAGCACCTTCACGGGCCCGGCTCTGTATACCGATGCCGACAAGTTCCGCAAGGTGAGCTTCGAAGACATCGACAAGAACAAGAACCCGAAGCCTGCGCAGACGCCGGATGGCTGGATTGCGATGGTGCAGCATTACTTCGTGTCGGCCTACGCGCCGCTGGGCAAGGGCGAGCATGAGCTGTTCACCCGCAAGATCGACCAGAACCTGTATGCCGTCGGCGCGATCGTGCCGCTGGGCAGCGTGGCGCCGGGCGCAGCTGCCGCCAACGAAGGCAAGCTGTTCATCGGCCCGCAGGAATCGGCGCGCCTCGAAACGTTCGCGACCGATTTCGACCTGGTGAAAGACTATGGCTGGCTGACCATCGTCGCCAAGCCCATCTTCTGGCTGATGGACCAGATCCACAAGGTGATCGGCAACTGGGGCTGGACCATCATCGTGCTGACCATCATGATCAAGCTGGCCTTCTTCCCGCTGTCGGCGGCCAGCTATCGCAGCATGGCCAAGATGAAGCTGGTCACGCCGAAGATGACCTCGATCCGCGAGCGCTTCAAGGATGATCCGCAGAAGATGAATGCGGCGATGATGGAGCTGTACAAGACCGAGAAGATCAACCCGCTCGGCGGCTGCCTGCCTATCGTGGTGCAGATCCCGGTCTTCATCGCGCTGTACTGGGTGCTGCTGGCTACCGTCGAAATGCGCCATGCGCCGTGGCTGGGCTGGATCCATGACCTGTCGGCGCCGGATACGCTGTTCGGCATTCTGCCCGGCGTCGACATGCCGGTCGGTCTGCTGCCCATCATCATGGCCGTATCGATGTATGTGCAGACCAAGCTGAACCCGACGCCGCCGGACCCGATGCAGGCCAAGATCATGTTGTTCATGCCCATCATCTTCTCGTTCATGTTCTTCTTCTTCCCGTCCGGCCTGGTGCTGTACTGGGTCGTGAACAACGTGCTGTCGATTGCCCAGCAGTGGGTCATCGTCAGGCAGTCGGAAGCGAAGAAAGCCTGATCGCTCCCGACCCGATCCAAGCCCGCGCTGTAGCGCGGGCTTTTTTGTTTGCCCGCTTGGTTGCGCTGCCGTCCGCAGCACGCAGCAATGCCCCGGGGACCGGCACAGGACGCCATTTCACTTTCGTTACAATCGCCACATGATTTCCGATTCTTCCCCTATCGCCGCCATCGCCACCGCCCCCGGACGCGGCGGCATTGGCGTGGTCCGCATTTCCGGTAAAGGCCTGATGTCCGTTGCACAGTCCGTGTGCCGACTCGATGGCCGCGAGCTGAAAGCCCGCCATGCAACCTATCTCGATTTCGTGCACGCCGATGGCAGCACCATCGATCGCGGGCTCGCGATTTACTTCAACGCGCCGAACTCGTACACAGGCGAGGAAGTGCTGGAGTTGCAGGGCCATGGCGGCCCGGTGGTGATGCAGATGCTGCTCAACCGCTGCCTCGAGGCCGGCAAGGACATCGGCCTGCGGCTGGCCAATCCGGGGGAATTCACCTACCGCGCCTTCCAGAACGACAAGCTCGACCTCGCGCAGGCCGAGGCCGTCTCCGACCTGATCGAAGCGTCGACCGAAGCGGCCGCGAAGCTGGCCACGCAATCGCTATCGGGCAGCTTCTCGCAGGCAGTGCACGGGCTGGTGGAGAAAGTGATCAACCTGCGCATGCTGGTCGAAGCGACGCTGGACTTCCCGGAAGAGGAGATCGAATTCCTCGAGAAGTCGAATGCACGCGGCCAGTTGCAGAACATCCGCAATGCGCTCGACCAGGTGTTCTCGCAGGCGGGGCAGGGCGCGCTGCTGCGCGACGGCCTGCAGGTGGTGCTGGCGGGCCAGCCGAACGTCGGCAAGAGCTCGCTGCTCAATGCGCTGGCTGGCAGCGATGTGGCCATCGTCACCGCGATTGCCGGCACCACGCGCGACAAGATCACCGAGACCATCCATGTCGAAGGCATCCCGATCAACATCATCGACACCGCCGGTATCCGCGATGACGAGGACGCGCATGACGAGGTCGAGCGCATCGGCATAGCCCGCACCTGGGCCGCGGTCGAGCAAGCCGATGTGGTGCTGCACCTGATGGACGCCGGCCGCGGGCCGACACGTGCCGACGAAGACATCGTGTCGCGGCTGCCGGCCAAAGTGCCGCTGATCCGCATCTGGAACAAGATCGACCTGTCCGGCCATAAGCCTTCAGCGGAGCAGCTCGATGATGTCACGCACATCTACCTGTCGGCGTCGGAGCGCATCGGCATGGATTTGCTGCGCCAGGAATTGCTCCGCATCGCAGGCTGGCAGCAGACGGGGGAATCGCTGTATCTGGCACGCGAGCGCCATCTGCTGGCACTGAAGGCCGCGCAGGAGCATCTGGCCGTTGCAGCCGAGCTCGCGGCACGCAATGATGCGGCGCTGGACTTGTTTGCAGAAGAGTTGCGGCTCGCTCAGGAGCAGCTCAACAGCATCACGGGTGCCTTCACGTCCGATGACTTGCTGGGCGTGATTTTCAGCCGCTTCTGCATCGGCAAATGATCACGCGGTGCCTGAACGCGCTCAGGCACCGCATGGCTTTACTTGTAGCGTTCCGGATAGACTTCATTGAGCTTCTTGCCGCCGAAGAATGAACCTGCCGGCAAGTCCCCGGTGCGTTGCGCTTCAGCCAGTTCTGCCCGTACCTGTTCACGGGTCTTCCCGGGCAGCTTCGCCTTTGGCGGGTACTGGTTCGGATAAAGCTCATTGAGCTTTTTGTCGCCGGTGAAGCTGCCAGCAACCAGATCACCGGTGCGACGTGCTTCGTACAGTTCCGCCATCACTTGTGCACGCGTCCTGGTGGGCGCCGTCGCGCTCGCCGGATACTGATTCGGATAAACCTCGTTCAGCTTCCTGCCCCCGAAATAAGATCCCGCCGGCAGCTCACCCGTGCGACGCGCCTCGGCCAGTTCGGCACGGACTTGCTCGCGGGTCTTGGGCGCGTTGCCTGGCGCTGCGATGGCCATGACGCTGGCGACCCACCCGCTGATGATGATCGCAAGGAGGCTGGCGGTCTTGCACGTCATGATGGCTGTCCCTTCACGGTAGATCACGGCCATGTTTCGGAAGGCCTCCGACATGCCATGGCGAAGCGGGTCACTGCGGGTGACTCACTTCATGCTGGGACAGTAGAACTTCGAGGGCTTTGCGTAGCAAGATGCCGGGACACCGACCCACATCAAACATGTCGGCCGCGGCAGCTTGCTGTCGCGAGGTGGGCTTACTTCACCGGAATCATCAGGTGCTGGTAGGGCGTGCCCGGCCACATCACATAGGGTACGGTGGTGTCGGGCTGCGCATCTTTCGGGTACTGGTCGTAGAAGACTGGTTCGGCGCCGACGATCATCACATGCGGCCCGGTCTTGACCCAGTTCTTGTCCGGCTTGGTCGCATACGGATCGGTGTTGCTGGCATCGGTGCCGCCGGCCAGCATGTACATGAAGCCGACCTTGCCCGTTGGCGGGTTCTTGTGGCCCATCCATGCCTCAGCCCAGGCCAGCGCGGCCTTGTCCATGCACATCGGGTCGGGGCCCGGCGTGGACGGGTTGTCAGGCATGCAGGTGAAGCCATTGCTGCCCTCGCGCAGGGTACGCATCTTGCCGTCGGCACCAGCGACCACGATCGTCGCCTTCGCAGCGACATTCTTCGGTGCAGCCCGCATCGCGCTGGCAATCAGTGCCCGGTCATCCTTCGCGGCCGCCTTGTCAGCATGCATGCCGCGCGCGCCGGTCATGTCATCCGATGACACCGGCCGCATGCTCATGGCGGCAATCAGTGCAAAGGCGCTGGCCGTCGCAACCAACCATTGATTGTTCATGGTGTCCTCCGAAACCGGTAGTCAGGATGAACGCAGTATGTTGATCGGACGCCGGGCGCAATTGAGCTTGGTCAATTGCGATGGCCGTCGCGAACGCGATCGGCCTATTTTTTGAGTGCGTCCCGGATCTCGCGCAACAGCAGCACATCTTCCGGCGTCGGTGGCGGCGCGGAAGCGGCCGGTACTTCGGCACGCTTGAGCCGGTTCATCTGCTTGACCATCATGAAGATGATGAACGCGAGGATGGCGAAATTCAGCACGACCGTGATGAAGCTGCCATAAGCCAGCACCGCGCCGGCCTTCTTTGCCTCGACCAGCGTGGTGGCCGCCTGACCGGCGAGCGGTATGAAGTAATTGCTGAAGTCGAGGCCGCCGACCACCTTGCCGACCAGCGGCATGATGATGTCGCCCACCAGCGAATCAACGATCTTGCCAAAGGCGGCGCCGATGATCACGCCGACCGCGAGATCCATCACGTTGCCCTTCAGCGCAAACTCCTTGAATTCGCTCATCATCGACATGGATCTTCCCCCCGGAATGGATTGTTTTGTCCGGAAATCGTAACGGCGGGCAAGGCTTGAAAGATTGATAAATCTCTACAAACTGGCTTTCGGGAAAGAGCGGGGCCGCTTTGACTGGCGATCGGATGCCGATGCCGCAGATCAAGTATCATCGACGCGCGCTCCCCCCGGAGCTTTTCTTTACCTCGGAGAAACAACGTGTCACTGAATTCGACTTCCCTGACCGCCCTGAAACTGGCGGCCCTGATCGCTGCCACTGGCGCAGCACTGACCGCGACGGCCGCCGACCCGGCCAAGGTCGAGAACCTGCGCGTCACCAATGCCTGCAAATACTGCGACCTGACCGATGCCGCGCTGCCGGGTGCCGACCTGCGTGGCGCCGACTTCCAGAACGCCAACCTGTCGGGTGCGAACCTGTCGAAGGCGGACCTGTCGCAGCGCCCGATGGAAAAGCGCACGCTGTCGACCAATTTCGAAAGCGCGAACCTGAAGAAGACCAACTTCGAAGGCGCCAAGCTGAACGGCGCGAATTTCCTGAACGCTTACCTGCGCGAGACCAACCTGCAGGGCGCAGACCTGTCGAACGCGTCGTTCGCTTCGGCCAACCTGAAAGGCGCGAACCTGAAGGGCGCGAAGCTCGATGGCGTGAAGCTGGAAGAAGCGAAGCTGTGCAATACGACGATGCCGGACGGCAGCGTCAACGATTCGGGCTGCTGACCAGCGCCTGAACGGGTGACCGGCCTGCGCCGGTCATTCGCCATCCTCGTCCCACAATGCACGGTGCGACGGATGCGGCGGCCCGGCCTTGGCTTTGGGCGTCTTTTGAGCGGAGGTTGCGCGTGGCGCAGCCTCCGCTTTCAGTTTGTGCGCAGGATAAGGCTGCAGGAATGTCGCGATCGCATTTGCATCGGCTTGCAGCCATGGCCGATACTGTTCCGGCTCCAGCACCACCACCATACGCTTCTCGTCCTCGGGACGATGGAAGCGCTTCATCAGCGCGTGATCATCTGCGTTAATCGTGAGCATCGTAAACGACAGCAACGGCTTGTCATCCGGCCCGCCGTTCGGTCGCCACTCCCATAGCCCGGCGATCCCCAGCGGGGCATCATCTTCCTGCGCTATCTTCCATCGCACCGCACGTCCGCTTTCGTAGTTCGGCTCAAAGATCGAATCGGCCGGAATGATGCACAACTGCCGCTTCGCATATGCATGCCGGAACGAGGGCTTGCTGGCGACCGTCTCGCTGCGGGCGTTGTAGGTATGGCGGGACAGCTTCAGGTCGGCCCAGTGCGGCACCATGCCGAAACAGGCAGCGTCGCATTCGATGTCACCCGAGCCATCGTCGGCCAGGCGGATGATGGGCGCGAGATAGCCGGGATAGGCTTCTTCCTTCCAGTCACCGGCGGGCGGGTCGACATGGAAATGCTTGCCCAGCGTTTCGCGCTTTGATGGCGTGTAGTTCGAGCACATGCCGCCATCATACCCAGCCGAGGCAGATCAGCGCTTGCGCGGCTTGGGCAGTTTGGCGAAATCGGCCTTGCGGATCAGCGCATGGATGCCCTTGGTGCGATCCACCACCTGCGACACGTTGAAGTCGGTGGCAGCCGACAGGTAGGCGAAGGCGACGGCGCGGTTCATGCCCATTTTTTCGGACAGGAAGCGGATTGCCTCACGCACCGCGTCCTTCATCGCTTCGTCCAGGTCCGGATTCAGTCCGATCGCAATCCAGTATTTCGGCGTCTCGCCGAAGGGCTTGTCCAGTGAACCGGACGCGGAAGGAATGCGCGGGTCGCCTTTCTTGAGCAGCGTGAAACGGAAACGGGCACGCATCGAGTGTTCCAGCGCCGTCAGCGCCACCTCGCCATTGGCCTGCACCATGTGCGGGTCGCCGGTGTAAAAATTGGCACCCTTCACGAACACCGGCAGGTAGACCACGGACCCGGTGCCCAGCTCCTTCACATCCATGTTGCCGCCAAAGACGCCCGGCGGCACCGAATGCACCAGCTCATCGGTGGCAGCCGCCACGCCCATCACGCCCATGAAAGGCGCGGTCGGGAAACTGATCTCGTCGCCTTGCGCATTCTTCATCACGCCTTCCCATTGGCCATGACGATTCTTGCGGATGGGCGTGAACACGGACACGTTATGGTACTTGTGCGGTTCGGCCGCACTGGCATCGGCCTCGGGCTTGGGCGTCTCCGGGAATTCGCCGGGCAATGCGCCCTTGCCATGGCGATTCGAAATCACGCCATACGGCACGCGCGGCGTCACCGCCAGCACCTCGACCTTGAGCACATCGCCGGGCTCGGCGCCGTCGATCGCGACCGGGCCGGTGATGATGTGCGGCCCATCCTTTGCAAAATCATGCGGCAGTGACGACGACGTGATCGCGATTGCATCCTTCAGCACCATGCGGGCCGGCACGCCATGCGAACCAAAGAACTTCACCGGATCGCGCCCCTGGTCTTCGAGGATGCCTTCGTGCGACACCGTATCGAAGATGACGGTGGCGCCGTTCGGTACCGTCAGCAAGGGCTGGTCGTTCGCGTTCGGCAGGTAGCCCCACTTGATGGTCTCCAGCGTCGACGGCACGTACCAGACCTTGCCGCGCTTGCCCTTGATCGCCACTTGCCCGGGCTTGTCCGCCAGCGGCTGCAGCGGCATCGCGATGGCCGTCGTGGCCATCAGGCTTGCCGTCAGGGTTACCGTAATGCTTGCCGTGATGCGTGCCGTGATGCGTGCCATCGGCGTGGCGGTCAGGTGCAGTCGTGGTTTCATGGGCCGGGATGACATTCAGATGGCAACCATTTGCCGTACGTTCTTTTCCTTCATTTCGCTGCCCGGGCCGGAAGCCACCACCACGCCGCGATCCAGCACGTAGTAGTGATCCGCCAGTTCCTCGGCGAAGTCGTAGTACTGCTCGCACAGCAGGATGGCCATGTTCTCGCGTTGTGCCATCAGTTTGATCACGCGGCCGATGTCCTTGATGATGGACGGCTGGATGCCTTCGGTCGGCTCATCCAGCACCAGCAATTTCGGACCGAACGCGAGTGCCCGTGCAATTGCCAGTTGTTGCTGCTGGCCGCCGGACAAGTCACCGCCGCGGCGATGGCGCATCGTGTCGAGAATGGGGAACAGCTCGAACAGATGCTTCGGTATCGCGGTACCGCCCGGCATCGTCGCCAGGCCCATGCGCAGGTTTTCCTCGACTGTGAGGCGGGCAAAGATTTCGCGGCCCTGCGGCACGAAGCCGATGCCGGCGCGTGCACGTTCATACGGCGTCGCCGCCTGAATCTGCTGGCCGTTGAACGTGATGCTGCCGGTGCGGATGGGCACCAGTCCCATCAGCGACTTCAGCAGTGTGGTCTTGCCGACGCCGTTGCGGCCCAGCAGCACAGTGACCTTGCCGGACTCGGCCTGCAAGCTCACATCGCGCAGGATGTGCGAGCCACCGTAGTACTGGTTAACGTTGGAGATATCAAGAATGCTCATTTGTATTTTTCCGACTTTCCGGCTCAGCGTCCGAGATAACTTTCGATCACGCGCTCATCCGCCTGAACCTTGGACAAGGGTCCCTGGGCGAGCACGGAGCCATCGCACAGCACGGTGACGATGTCGGAGATCGCTTCGATGAATTTCATGTCATGTTCGACCACGATCAGGCAGTGCTTGCCCTTGAGCTGCAATAGCAGCTCGGCAGTACGGTCGGTTTCGTCGTCGGTCATGCCGGCCACCGGCTCATCGAGCAGCAGCACGCGCGGCTCCTGCATCAGCAGCATGCCGATCTCGAGCCACTGCTTCTGGCCATGGCTGAGGTCGCCCGCCATGCGGTTCACATGCTCGGCCAGATGAATCGTATGCAGCACTTCAGCGAGGCGGTCGCTCTGCGCGGAGTCGAGCTTGAAGAGCAGTGACGAGCGCCAGTCCTTGGCCGTCTTCAGCGCCAGCTCGAGGTTCTCGAACACCGACAGCTTCTCGAACACCGTCGGCTTCTGGAACTTGCGGCCGATGCCCATTGCCGCGATCTCGGGCTCGGTATGGCGCAGCAGGTTGATGGTGCTGCCGAAATAGACGATGCCTTCATCGGGCCGGGTCTTGCCGGTGATGATGTCCATCATCGTGGTCTTGCCGGCGCCGTTAGGCCCGATGATGCAACGCAGTTCACCTGGCGCCACATCCAGCGACAGCTTGTTGATGGCCTTGAAGCCATCGAAGCTGACGCTCACGTCTTCCAGGTACAGGATGCGGCCATGCACGAGGTCGAGCTCGCCGGCCTTGTGCGGACGGCCATGCGACACATTGCCGCCGGACTCGGTGTTCACCACGGCCGAGCCTGCGATCTTTTCCTGATAGGCGGCCAGTCGCTGGTCGCCGGCTTTCATCAGCTCGGGATTCATTTGCCACCTCCGATCACTTTCTTCGCGAGGCCAACCAAACCTCCGGGCATGTACAGGGTCACGGCCACGAACAGCAGGCCGAGGAAATACAACCAGAACGCGGGCGCGACCACGGTCAGCCAGCTCTTGGCACCGTTGACCAGGAAGGCGCCGGCGATCGGGCCGATCAGCGTGCCGCGACCACCGACGGCGGTCCAGATCGCGATCTCGATCGAGTTCGCCGGGCTCATCTCGCTCGGGTTGATGATGCCGACCTGCGGCACATACAACGCGCCGGCCACGCCGCACATCATCGCGGAGATGGTCCAGATCGCAAGCTTGTACGACAGCGTCGGGTAACCGCAGAACATCACGCGGTTTTCCGAATCACGGATCGCCTGCAGCACGCGGCCGAACTTGCTGCCCACCAGCCAGCGCGAGAACAGGAAGAAGCCCAGCAGCACGAGGCCGGTCAGCACGAACAGGATCATCCGCATCTCTTGCGTCGCCACCGGGATGCCGAGGATGCGCTTGAAGTCGGTGAAGCCGTTGTTGCCGCCAAAGCCAGTCTCATTGCGGAAGAACAGCAGCATCGCCGCAAAGGTCATCGCCTGCGTGATGATCGAGAAGTACACGCCCTTGATGCGCGAGCGGAAGGCAAAGAAGCCGAACACGAAGGCCAGCAGGCCGGGCACGGCGACGATCAGCACCAGCGTCGCGATGAAGCTGTCCGACAGCGTCCAGTGCCAGGGCATGGTCTTCCAGTCAAGGAAGACCATGAAGTCCGGCAGGTCGCTCTTGTAGTTGCCGTCACGGCCGATCTGGCGCATCAGGTACATGCCCATCACATAGCCGCCGAGCGCAAAGAACAGCCCGTGGCCCAGCGACAGGATGCCGGCGATGCCCCAGACGAGGTCCATCGCCAGCGCGCAGATCGCGTAGCACATGATCTTGCCGATCAGGGCCACCGCGTAATCGCTCATGTGGAACAGGCTGCCCGCAGGCGTGAACAGGTTCATGGCCGGCGCCAGCGCGCAGACGGCGATCAGTGCGATCGCGAATGCACGCCAGCCGTTGCGGGACAACAGCGGGGCCGGCTTCGGTAGTTGGATATTGAATTGGGTATCGGGTGTCATTCTTTATGCCTCCGCGCTGCGGCCCTTGAGCGCGAAAATGCCTTGCGGACGTTTCTGGATGAAGATCACGATCAGCACCAGCACCATGATCTTGGCGAGCACCGCACCGGCGACGCCTTCGAGCAGCTTGTTCAGGATGCCGAGGCCGAGCGCCGCATACACGGTACCGGCGAGCTGGCCGACGCCACCGAGCACGACGACCATGAAGGAGTCGACGATGTAGCTCTGGCCGAGGTCAGGACCAACGTTGCCGACCTGCGACAGCGCTGCACCGGCCAGGCCGGCGATGCCGGAGCCCAGCGCGAACGCGAGCATGTCGATGCGGCCGGTGTTGACACCCATGCAGGAAGCGATCGGACGGTTCTGCGTGACGGCGCGTACGAACAGGCCGAGACGGGTCTTGCTGATCAACAGCGACATGCCGACCAGCACCAGCCCGGCAAACACAATGATCATCAGGCGGTTGTAGGGCAGCGTCAGGTTCGACAGCACCTGCAGGCCGCCACTCATCCACGACGGGTTCTCGACGCCGACGTTCTGCGCGCCGAACAGGGTACGCACCGCCTGGATCAGCAGCAGGCTGATGCCCCAGGTGGCCAGCAGCGTCTCCAGCGGACGGCCATACAGATGGCGCAGCACCAGGCGCTCGAGGATGGCACCGACGATGGCCGATGCGAAGAAAGCGACCGGCAGCGCAACGATGAGGTACCAGTCAAAGGCGCCCGGCAGGTATTTCTGGAACAGCACCTGCACCAGATACGTCGCATAGGCGCCGATCATCATCAGCTCGCCATGCGCCATGTTGATCACGCCCATCAGGCCATAGGTGATCGCCAGGCCGAGTGCGACCAGCAGCAGAATGGAGCCGAGGCTGACGCCGGTGAACAGCGTCCCGAGCTTTTCGCCAATCTTCAGGCCGGACTCGACTTCGCGCAGAGACGCGGCCATCGCCGCTTTCACCGCCGGGTCGGTTTCTTCGGCGATGCGCTGGTTCAGCAACAGCACCGTGTCGGGCGTGGCGCTGCCGGCGATTGCCTTGGCCGCCTCGAGGCGCAGCTTGGCATCCGGGCCGGACAGGCGTGCAGCCGCTTGCGCGAACTGCAGCAGGGATTTCACCGCGCCATCGGTTTCGGCCGCGAGCGCCTTGTCGATCAAGGCCAGGCGCGCGGGGTCCGGTTCCTTCAGCATCGCGGCCGCTGCTTCCTTGCGCAGCGATGCTTCTTTTGCGAACAGCTTCAGCGCCGCCATGGCCGCGTCCAGCTCGCCGCGCATGCGGTTGTTGCTGACGACATCTTCGGCATCGTCAGGCAGGGAGGCTGCAGCGCCACTGACCGCATCGATCACCTTGTCGCCTTGCACGATCAGCACGCGGCCGCCGGCGACCTTCACGCCGTCGTCCATCATCGCCTTGATCAGTGCGAAGGTCTTTTCATCGGCGGACTCGACGGCCTTCGCCAATGCGGCGACGCGGTCATCGGTTTCGCCCGTCGCCAGCTTCCTTGCTTCCTCGTCGGTCAGCGCATGGGCAGGGCTGAATGCCGATGCCAGGCCAATCGCGAGGCCCAGTGCCGCAACGGTACGACAAACCAGGGCTTTGAATGAATTCATCATCTTTGAAAAAAATCGGGGAGGACTGTTGTCCTCCCCGCTGAGAAGAGAGCTTGGCATCACCACCGCGGGCGCGACTCAAACGCCCGCGGTGTGCCAGAGAGGAGATTTACGACATTGCTACTGATTTGCGTGAAGCGAATTACTTCTTGACCGGCTCGTCAGGCTTCTTGTCGTTGCCTTCGATGTACGGGCTCCAGGGCTTGGCCTTGACCGGGCCCGGGGTCTTCCAGACGACGTTGAACTGACCGTCAGCCTTGATCTCGCCGATGAACACCGACTTGTGCAGGTGGTGGTTCTTCTCGTCCATCTTCGACACGATGCCGCTCGGTGCCTTGAAGGTCTGGCCAGCCATCGCAGCGATGACCTTGTCGACGTCGGTCGACTTGGCCTTCTCGACAGCCTGCTTCCACATGTTGATGCCGATGTAGGTCGCTTCCATCGGGTCGTTGGTCAGCGGCTTGTCCTTGTGGCCCGGGATGTTCTTCGCCTTCGCGTAGTCAGCCCACTTCTTGGTGAACTCGGTGTTGGCCGGGTTCTTCAGCGACATGAAGTAGTTCCATGCAGCGAGGTGGCCGACCAGCGGCTTGGTGTCCACGCCACGCAGTTCTTCTTCGCCCACCGAGAAGGCGACGACCGGCACGTCCTTGGCCTTCAGGCCGGCGTTGCCCAGTTCCTTGTAGAACGGCACGTTGGAATCGCCGTTGATGGTCGAGACCACAGCCGTCTTGCCGCCCTGCGAGAACTTCTTGATGTCAGCAACGATGGTCTGGTAGTCCGAGTGACCGAACGGGGTGTACTTCTCGTCGATGTCCGACTCTTTGACGCCCTTGGACTTCAGGTAAGCGCGCAGGATCTTGTTGGTGGTACGCGGGTACACGTAGTCGGTACCGAGCAGCACCCAACGCTTCGCAGCGCCGCCTTCTTTGCTCATCAGGTAGTCGACGGCCGGGATCGCTTGCTGGTTCGGTGCAGCGCCGGTGTAGAACACGTTCTTCGACAGCTCTTCGCCTTCATACTGGACCGGGTAGAACAGCAGGCCGTTCAGTTCTTCGACGACCGGCAGCACCGACTTGCGCGACACCGAAGTCCAGCAGCCGAAGATGACGGACACTTTGTCTTGCGTGAGCAGCTGCTTGGTTTTCTCTGCAAACAGCGGCCAGTTCGATGCCGGGTCAACGACGACCGGCTCGAGCTTCTTGCCCAGCACGCCGCCCTTGGCGTTGATCTCGTCGATCGCCATCAGCACGGTGTCCTTCAGGACAGTTTCGGAAATAGCCATGGTGCCCGACAGGCTGTGCAGCACGCCGACCTTGATGGTGTCGGCGGCCAGTGCGGCCGGTGCGAAAGAAATGCCGCCAGCGGCGATCGCAGCGATCGCGGCCAGGGTCTTCAGGTTAGTGCGGCGATTCGACATTGTTTTGTTCTCCACAGGTTTCAGGTTTGCGAACGGGTTATCGCTACGACCTCTATAGCAACCGCCGTACCAAGGGAGAACAAACGCCGCTAAGCCCCAGTATTCATTGGACTTTTTATCAACACGACGAAAAATATCTGTGCGCAGCGCGCAGCGGGTCAGCGCGAAGCTGGTGCGCAATATTTTGGGGCGAGCAAGTGCCCGCCCCAAAGTGGGCTGCAGATTTGCACCGCGGTGGTGCCAATGCATGGCGCCATCGCGGTGGTGGGAAGGGGGCGGTACTGTTGCCAGCACCGCCTTTGTTCACGACATCGCGTGCCGCGTCATGACTAGTGACTGATCATCCAGGGCCGCTTGGTCGGGAACATCTTGTTGCCGTTCTGTCCGGTGACCGTCGCGGTCTTGCGACCAGATGAACAGCAACCGCAACCGGCCGGATGGCGCTGGCTGACGTAGCTCTTGGAGCTCTTGGGTTCGTGCCTCGCACGTTCATTCGCGTCCATCGCCTTCAGCGTCGTGCCATCCAGATAGGCCAGTCCCGCGCTGGCGACCAGCACCCGCGGCGAGCTCGCCCCGCAGGACGGGCAGGCCGCAGGCTCGTTGCGCGCCGCGATGCCCCGGATCGCCTCGAAGCCGCCGCAGGACGGGCAGTCATAGTCATATGTCGGCATGGCTGCCTTCCTCTCTCTATATAGAGATCACAGATCCGGTGAGATCGGCATCTGGATCGAACCATCCAGATGCTTGATCGGACCAGCTGCAGTCGGGTTGATGTCGAAGTCGAAGATCTCGGTCGGCAGCCACAGCGTCGCGCACGCGTTCGGTATGTCGACCACGCCGCTGATGTGACCCTGCACCGGCGCCGTACCGAGGATCGAATACGCCTGCGCGCCCGAGTAGCCGAACTTCTTCAGGTATTCGATCGCGTTCAGGCAGGCCTGGCGGTATGCAACGTTCACATCCAGGTAGTGCTGCTTGCCCTGTTCGTCGACCGAGATGCCCTCGAAGATCAGGTAATCCTTGTAGTTGGGCGTGATCGGGCTGGGCTTGAAGATCGGGTTCTTGATGCCGTACTTGGCCATGCCGCCCTTGATCAGGTTCACGCGCATGTGGACCCAGCCGGCCATCTCGATCGCGCCGCAGAAGGTGATCTCGCCATCGCCCTGCGAGAAGTGCAGGTCGCCGACCGACAAACCAGCGCCATCGACATACACCGGGAAGTAGATCTTCGAGCCGCGCGACAGGTCCTTGATGTCGCAGTTGCCGCCATGCTCGCGCGGCGGCACGGTGCGCGCGCCTTCGGCGGCGATCTTGTTGGCGACATCACCGGTCGCTGCACCGACGTGCGCGGTCTTCGCGAACGGCGGGTTGGCCAGCGGCGGCACGCGATCGGGCTGGGTGGCGATGAAATCGACTTCGCGCTCGTTCCACGCGTCGAGCATCTTCTGGTCCGGCAGGCAACCGATCAGGCCCGGGTGGATCAGGCCGGCGTACTGCACGCCCGGCACGTGACGCGAGCTGGTGAACATGCCATGGAAGTCCCAGATCGATTTCTGCGCGAGCGGGAAGTGGTCGGTCAGGAAGCCGCCACCGTTCTGCTTCGAGAAGAAGCCGTTGAAGCCCCACTGGCTGTCGTCCTTGGCGCCGATGTCGAGCAGGTCGACCACCAGCAGGTCGCCCGGTTCGGCCCCCTTGATGCCGACCGGACCCGACAGGTAATGCACGGTCGACAAATCGATGTCGCGCACGTCGTCGGCGCTGTCATTGTTCTTGATGAAGCCGCCGGTCCAGTCATAGGTTTCGAGGATGAACTCGTCGCCCGGCTTGACCCAGCAGGCCATCGGGATGTCCGGGTGCCAGCGGTTGTGCACCTTCTCGTTGGTCGTGGCCGGCTTGCTGAGGTCGACCTTGATCAGTGTTTCTGCCATGTTGCGCTCCTTGTTGTTTGGGGGTTGCCGATGAGTCCTTCTGATCAGACGGAGAGGTAGCGACTGATGGTCACTGCGTCCACGTTGGCCCGCGTGTCCTCGTACGCGAATCGGCCCTTGTCGATCACGAAGAAGCGGTCGGCGATCTCAAGCGTGAACGACAGCACTTGCTCGGACACGATGATGGTCAGCTCGCGGATCTTGCGGATCTCCTTGAGGCTCTTCGCGATGTCCTTGATGATCGACGGCTGTATGCCCTCGGTGGGCTCGTCGAGCAGCAGGACCTTGGGATTGGTGGCGAGTGCGCGCGCAATCGCGAGCTGCTGTTGCTGGCCGCCGGACAAGTTGCCGCCGCGGCGGCCCTTCATGTCGTACAGCACCGGGAACAGCGCATACAGTTCATCCGGCACCTTGCCGTTGGCCGACGCCGGCAGGCCGGTCTGGATGTTCTCGAGCACGGTCATGCTGGGGAAGATCATGCGGCCCTGCGGCACATAGGCGATGCCGTTGGCGACGCGCTCATGGCTTTCCATGCCGGAGATCTCGGTGCCGTCGATGGTGACGCTGCCGCCGCGCGTGGGCAGGATGCCCATCAGGGTCTTGAACAGCGTGGTCTTGCCCATGCCGTTGCGGCCCATGACGGCCACGATCTCCTGTTTGCCGACCGTGAAATCGAGGTCGTGGATCACCTGGCTCTGGCCGTAACCGGATGCGAGCTTGCTGACGTTGAACATGGTTGGCTCCGATCGCTGAATGGGTTAATGGCCGAGATAAACTTCGATGACCTTGGGGTTGTTTTGCACCTGGTCCATCGAACCGGCGGCGAGCAACTTGCCCTGGTGGAGCACGGTGACCTTGTGCGCAATCGACTTCACGAATTCCATGTCGTGCTCGATCACCACCACCGAACGGCCCTTGCTGATGCGCGCCAGCAGTTCAGCGGTCTTCTCGCGCTCGGACACCGACATGCCGGCCACCGGCTCATCAAGCATCAAGAGCTCCGGCTCCTGCATCAGCAACATGCCAATCTCGAGCCACTGCTTCTGGCCGTGGGACAGCAGGTCGGCGGTCATGTCGAGGAAGTCGGTCAGGAAGATGTCGGCGGCGACCTGCTTCACGCGGTCAATCACGTCCTGCGTGCGCTTGAACACCAGTGCGCCGAACACACCGCGGCCGCGCGGGAATGACATCTCGAGGTTCTCGAACACGGTCAGCGCTTCATAAATCGACGGGGTCTGGAACTTGCGGCCCACGCCCGAGTGCACGATCTGGTGTTCGGAAAGTTTGGTCAGCTCGATGTCCTTGAACTGGATGCTGCCGGACGTGGACTTGGTCTTGCCGCAGATGAGGTCGAGCAGCGTGGTCTTGCCCGCGCCGTTGGGGCCGATCACCACATGCACTTCATTGCGGTCGACGTACAGGTTCAGGTCGTCCACGGCCTTGAAGCCATCGAAGGACACGGTCAGGCCTTCGATCGCCAGCACCGGACGGTTGGTGGTGATGCCACCGATAGGGGACGCATTCATTTCGATACCTCCAGGCCGGTCAGATCAAGTTCCTTCGCGGGCGCCGGGCTGGCGACGGCAGCCGCCTTGGCGGGCGCAGCCGCTTTCACCTCGGGCAGCGCCGGCTTCCTGCCGGTCAGCTTCGCGAGCCATTTCTTGCCATGGGTCTCGTACAGGCCAGCCACGCCATTCGGGAAGTACATGACGACGCCGATGAACAGGCCGCCCATCAGGAACAGCCACAGCTCGGGCATGGTTTCGGAGAAGTAGGTCTTGCCGTAGTTGACGATCAGCGTGCCGTACACCGCGCCCAGCAGCGACATCCGGCCGCCGACCGCGGCGTAGATCACCATCTCGATCGAGGGCACGATGCCGACGAAGGACGGCGACATGAAGCCGACCTGCAGCGTGAACATGGCGCCGCCAATGGCCGAGATAGCGGCCGCTGCCACGAAGGTGAACACCTTGAAGTTGGCCACGTCATAACCGGAGAAGCGCACGCGCTCTTCCTTGTCGCGCATCGCCACCAGCAGGCGACCCAGCTTCGAGGTCAGCACGTAGCGGCCGAACAGAATGGACGCCACCAGCAGGCCGCAGCAGGCGAAGTACAGAATCAGCTTCGCGTCATCGGTACGGATGTCCCAGCCCAGCATGGTCTTGAGGTCGGTGATGCCATTGACGCCGCCGGTCCAGCCCTGGCGACCGATGATCAGGATGGTCAGGATGGCAGCGATGGCCTGCGTGACGATCGAGAAATACACGTCACCGACACGGCGCTTGAACATCGAGATGCCGACGATGAAGGCCAACAGCATCGGCACCGCCAGCACCAGCGCAATCGTCAGCGGGAAGCTCTTGAACGGCAGCCAGATCGCCGGCAGCTCGGTCAGCTGGTTCCAGTCCATGAAGTCGGGGATGCCCGGCGTGGACTGGATCTTGGTGCTGATCGGGTCCGAGGCTTCCAGCTTCAGGAAAGCCGCCATGCAATAGCCGCCGAGGCCGAAGAACACGCCCTGGCCGAGCGACAGGATGCCGCCATAGCCCCAGCACAGCACGAGGCCCACCGCGACGAACGCATACGACAGGTACTTGCCGACCATGTTCAGTCGGAAGTTGTTCAGCGCCAGCGGGAAGATCACGAACAGCAGTACGCACAGCACCAGCAGGCCGATGGCCCCCTGCCTGCCGCCGAGTACTTTCTCAAACGCGGAATTCATCTTGGGTCCTTTCGATTCGGGGATTCGGGATTACTTGCGGACCTTGACGGCGAACAGGCCTTGCGGACGCATCAGCAGGATCAGGATCACGATCGACAGCGTCAGCACCTTGGCCATCGAACCGGTCAGGAAGAATTCCGACGTCGACTGGGTCTGGGCGATAGCGAACGCCGAGACGATGGTGCCTATCAGGCTTTGCGCGCCGCCGAACACGACGGTCAGGAAGGTGTCGACGATGTACAGCGAACCGGAGGTGGGGCCGGTCGAGCCGATGGTGGTGAACGCTGCGCCGGCGACACCGGCCACGCCACAGCCGAGCGCGAAGGTGGTGCGGTCGACCTTGCGGGTGTTGATGCCGACCGCGCCCGACATCAGGCGGTTCTGCATCGTGGCGCGCACTTGCAGGCCCCAGCGCGAGCGGTACAGCAGGATGAAGATGGTGCCGGTCAGCACGGCTGTCATCGCCATGATGAACAGACCGTTAAGCGGAATGTCGACGCCTTCGAAAGGCTGCACCGAACCCATCAGCCAGTCGGGCAGGGTGGCGGTCACTTCCTTCGGGCCGAAGGTGGAACGGAACACCTGCTGCATGATCAGCGACAGGCCCCAGGTGGCAAGCAGCGTGTCGAGCGGGCGCTTGTACAGGTGCGAGATCATCAGGCGCTCGACCCAGTAACCGACGAAGTAGGCCACGAGGAACGCCAGCACGATCGCGCCGAAGAAGTAGTAAGGCTGCAGCGCCGGCGCGTAGTCCGTCGTCAGCTTGGAAAGCAGGTAGGTAGCGTAAGCGCCGATGGTCAGGAATTCGCCATGCGCCATGTTGATCACGCCCATCTGGCCGAAAATGATCGCCAGGCCCAGCGCCATCAGCAGCAGCACGCAGAACACGGACAGCCCGTTAAACCCTTGCATCATCAAGATGCCGCCAAATTCAGATAACCAGTCCATGTTGACTCCTTAAGTGCGCTGCGCGTCGCCGTCCTGCACAACGGGGCGATGGGGCGGCGTGATGCGGTGATTGCCGGTTGCTGCGTCTTGCCAACCGTCGGGAACGAGAAACTCGAAACGACGGCTTGAAACGAAGCGGGCGACGGCGGCGCCGGGTTTCCCCTTTGCCGCTCGCCGCCCGTCAGCCGATTACTGGTAGCCCTTCGGGAAAGGGTTCGGCTCGATCAGGCCCGACTCATAGATCAGCTTGAACTGACCGTTCTTCTGGATCTGGCCGATACGGGTCTTGGACCACAGGTGGTGGTTTTCATGCAGCTTGACGTAGCCTTCCGGCGCGGTCTTCAGCTCGATGCCAGGCGAAGCGGCAACGACCTTGTCCACATCGAAGGAACCCGCCTTCTCGACAGCGGCCTTCCACAGCCACGGGCCGAGGTAGCCAGCCTGGGTCACATCGCCGATGACGGCATTGGCGCCGTACTTGGCCTTGAACGCCTCAACAAATTTCTTGTTGTTGGGGTTGTCCAGCGACTGGAAGTACTTCATCGACGAGTAGAAGCCTTCGGCGTTTTCGCCGCCGACACCCAGCATTTCGTCTTCGGTCACCGACAGGGTCAGCACGACCTGGGTCTTGCCAGTCACGCCAGCGGCCTTCAGCTGCTTGAAGAAGGCAACGGTCGAACCGCCAACCACGTCAACGAAGACGACGTCCGGCTTCTTCAGCTTGATCTTGTTGATCAGCGAGCCGAACTGGGTGTTGCCCAGCGGGTAGTACTCTTCACCGACGACTTCGCCCTTGATCACGTTCTCGATGTGCTTGCGCGCGATCTTGTTCGAGGTACGCGGCCAGATGTAGTCGGAGCCGACCAGGAAGTAGCTCTTGGCCTTCTTCTCTTTCGCGACCCAGTCGAGGCCGGCGAGGATCTGCTGCGTCGCCTCCTGACCGGTGTAGATCACGTTCTTCGACTGCTCCAGGCCTTCATAGAAGGTCGGGTAATACAGCAGGCCGTTTTCCTTCTCGACGACCGGCAGCACCGCTTTGCGCGAGGCCGAGGTCCAGCAGCCGAAGATGGTCGCGACACGATCGTTGACCAGCAGCTTCTTGGCCTTTTCGGCGAAGGTCGGCCAGTCGGACGCGCCGTCTTCCTGAATCACCTTGATCTTGCGGCCGAGGACGCCGCCCATGGCATTGATCTGTTCGATCGCGAGGCGCTCGGCCTGGATGGCACCGGTTTCGGAAATGGCCATCGTGCCGGTTGCCGAGTGCAGCTGGCCGACGATGACTTCGGTATCGGTGACAGCCAGCTTGGTGGTGTTGACAGCGGCGGTGGCGGGCGGTGCGGCGAAGGCAAAGCCCGGCAATGCAACAGCCGCAGCAGCGGCGAGGCCCATCAGGGCCTGGCGGCGACCTGCAGATTTCAGTTGGTCAGACATGCGATTTCCTTTCACAGGAGGTCGTTACGGAGATGACAGGGGAGACTGCCGCTGGCCTTGCAAGCTGGTCGCATCGTCTTGTGCGGCACCGGGACTGCAGGGCTTGGAGCGAGAGTAGGTTTTCGCGACGCACTGCATCAATACGCCGTTTGACGTAGCGATATGCGCAGGCCGACGCAGGACCTGCGTGTGTCGATGTATCGCGCATGCGGCGACTGCGGATGCGCATGCGTGCTGCCCCAGCGTGGCGCGGCTTTCGCCACAGTGCAGCGTGTGACGCAGCCCCATGCTGGCGCATGGCCCGCACCGTGCGGGTGCGATGTGCTGCAGCCAGATCGCGACGCGATGGCCGTGGTGACGATACGTACCCGCCTACGTCAAATGACGTAGGTCGCTGACGATCGAAGGTGTTCGATTCGGCGCAGGCATGGTGTAAAACTTGCTCAGCAAAAAATGAGCGCGCCCTGTATGGCCGGCGCAGGCCGTGGCCGCTGCAGCATGACTCGCCAGGACGGCGTTGCTGCCTCACCTGAATAACAACGCCCGACGGAGTGATTCCTTGAACTCGACCTCAGTGCAGCGCATCGTCAAGAGCCGGCGCGACTACAACACCTGGGTCGCCAACGAGACGCTGGAAGACTATGCGCTGCGTTACACGCCGCTGTCGTTCCGGCGCTGGTCGGAGCTGCGCATCGCCAACACGGCGCTGGGCGCGGTGTCCTTTCTCGCACTGGAAGCGATCGGCGGCGCGATCACGGTGTCGTATGGTTTCACCAATGCGCTGTGGGCGATAGCGATTGTGTCGCTGGTGATTTTCCTGACCAGCCTGCCGATCAGCTATTACACCGCACGCTATGGCGTGGACATGGACTTGCTGACGCGCGGCGCCGGCTTTGGCTACATAGGCTCGACGATCACCTCGCTGATCTATGCGAGCTTCACCTTCATCTTCTTTGCGCTGGAAGCATCGATCATGGCGCAGGCGGTCGAGATGGAATGGGGGCTGCCGCTCGCGTATGGCTATGTACTGTGCTCGGTCGTCATCATCCCGCTGGTGATTCATGGCGTGACCCTGATCGGCCGCGTGCAGGCGTGGACGCAGCCACTGTGGGCGGTAATGATGGTGCTGCCCTTCGTCGCCGTGTTCCAGAAGGAGCCGGATGTGGCGCAACGGCTGCTGGCCTTCACCGGTGGCCAGCCCGAAGGCGCGCACTTCGACTGGATACTGTTCGGTTCGGCCGCCACGGTCGCGTTCTCGCTGATTGCGCAAATCGGCGAGCAGGTCGACTTCCTGCGCTTCCTGCCTGAAAAGACCGCGGCCAATCGCGCCCGCTGGTGGTCGGCGCTGCTGATCGCCGGCCCGGGCTGGATCGTGATGGGTGCGATCAAGATGCTGGCCGGCGCCTTGCTCGCCTACCTCGTCATCGACCACCGCCTTCCAGTGGACAATGCGATCGAGCCGACGCAGATGTACCTGGTGGCGTTCGGCTACCTGTTCTCCGACAGCAGCTGGATCATGGGCGCCACCGCCGTCTTCGTGCTGGTATCGCAGGTGAAGATCAACCTGACCAATGCGTATGCCGGCTCGCTGGCCTGGTCGAATTTCTTTGCGCGCGTCACGCACAGCCATCCGGGCCGTGTGGTGTGGGTAGTATTCAATGTGCTGATCGCCATCCTGCTGATGGAAATCGGCGTGTTCGCGGCGCTCAAGGAAGTGCTGACGCTGTATTCGATGGTGGCCATCTCGTGGGTCGGTGCGCTGGTGGCCGACCTGGTCATCAACAAGCCGCTCGGCCTGTCGCCGAAGTACATCGAGTTCAAGCGCGCGCACCTGTACGACATCAACCCGGTCGGCGTGGGCGCGATGGCCATCGCCACGGCGCTGTCGCTGGCGGCGCTGGCCGGCAGCTTTGGCGACGTGGCGGCGGCGCTGGCACCCTTCATTGCGCTGCTGTCGGCCATGCTGCTGGCGCCCGTCATTGCGCTGGCCACGCGCAGCCGCTACTACATCGCACGCGAACCGACCCGGACCTCCGATCTCCCCGGGGACTTCGGGTCAGCTACGCGTCCTGCGCATTCTGCGCACACACACACTGGCAGCCATCAATGCGTGATCTGCGAAAACCGCTTCGAGCCGGCCGACCTCGCGCACTGTCCCGCGTATGCGGGCACCATCTGCTCGCTGTGCTGCTCGCTGGACGTGCGCTGCGAGGACCGCTGCAAGACCGATTCACGGATCACCGAGCAATTCCACCGACTGGTCGACGCGGTGCTGCCGGCACCGCTGGCGCGCCGCCTGCAAACCGAAGTCGGTCACTACATGGTCTTGCTGGCGCTGTGCACGGCGGCGCTGGTGGTGGTGCTGGGGACGATCTATGCGCTGGAACTGCCGGACATCCAGACCTTGCCGTTCTATGACCTGGCCAACCTGCAAAGCCTGTTCATCAAGCTGTTCGCGGCCTTTTTCCTGATGACCGGCATCGGCGTCTGGTGGCTGGTGCTGACAGCCGAAGCGCGGCGCAATGCGCAACAGGAATCGGAGCGCCAGACTCGGCTGCTGCTGGCCGAAATCGACGCACACGAAAAAACCGACCTCGAACTGCAGCGCGCCAAGGACGCGGCCGAAGCATCCAGCCTCGCGAAGAGTCGCTTCGTGACCGGCATGAGTCATGAGCTGCGCACGCCGCTCAACAGCATCCTGGGTTATGCGCAAATCCTGCAGGGCGATGCGCAGATTCCGCCGAAGCGCCAGAACGCGGTGTCCGTAATCCGCCGCAGCGGCGAACACTTGCTATCACTGATCGACGGCATGCTCGACATCGCGCGCATCGAGGCCGGCAAGATGCGGCTCGAATCCGCCGAGCTGCCCTTGCGCGAATTCCTGGACCAGATCGTGCAGATGGTCGCGCCGCAGGCGGCCCAAAAAGGGCTGCGCTTCAATTTCCTCGAGTCGGGCCGTATTCCGCAAGCGGTGCATGCGGATGAAAAGCGTGTGCGCCAGATTCTGATCAACCTGCTGGCCAATGCGGTCAAATTCACCGATGCGGGCTCGGTCATCTTGCGCGTCACCTATGCGCGCGAAATCGCGACCTTCGAAGTCGAGGACACCGGCATCGGTATCTCTGCCGAAGACATCGAGCGCATCTTCCTGCCTTTCGAGCGCAGCCAGTCGGCCAACCAGCGCAAGGAAGTCGGCACCGGCCTCGGGCTGGCGATCTCGAACATGCTGGCCCACATCATGGGCGGCGAACTCACGGTGCAAAGCACACCAGGGCAGGGCAGCGTATTCCGGCTGCGCCTGTACCTGCGGGAAGTGCGCGAGCCGGCGCGGCCGGCGGATGCGGCAGCACGGCCGGTCGGCTATCTCGGCCCGCGCAAGCGCCTGCTCGTGGTCGATGACCATGCATCGCAGCGTGTGATCCTGCGCGAAATGCTGGAGCCGCTGGGCTTCGAGATCGTCGAGGCCGACAGCGGCGAAGCGTGCCTGTCTATGGTGGAGGAGCAGCTTCCGGACCTGGTGTTGATGGATGTCGCGATGCCCGGCATCGATGGCTGGGAAACCTGTGCGCGGCTGCGTAGCGCCGGTCACCAGGAGCTGCCGATCATCGTGGTGTCGGCCAATGTGTTCGACACCACCGCAAAAAAGGGCGTGAGCATGGTCTGCAACGACTTCATCGCCAAGCCCTTCCTGCTGCCCGACCTGCTGGCCAAGCTGAAGCTGCACCTCGGCATCGAGTGGCTGCGCGGCGTGCAGCCTGCGCCGCGCGCCGCACAGGCGGTGCAGGTGGTGCCGCCCAAGGCAACGCTGGCGCGGCTGCTGGAGCTGGGCGCGATCGGCTATGTGAAGGGCATTACTGCCGAACTGGAAGCGCTGGAGCAGAAGCATCCGATGTATGCGCCGTTCTGCAGCGAACTGAGGACACTGGTGGAGCGTTTTCGCCTGCCGGAATACATGAACCGTTTGAAGGAGTGGGTCTATGACGACGTGGACCGCGGGAACCGCATTGCAGGGTGACGTTGCCCTGATCGTGGATGACGTGCCGGACAACCTGGCACTGCTGTCTGATGCGCTGTCCGATGCTGGCTATACGGTGCTGGTGGCCACCGACGGTCTGTCGGCCATCGACAGCCTGCAGCGCGTGGTGCCCGACATCATCCTGCTCGACGCCGTGATGCCCGGCATCGATGGCTTCGAGACTTGCCGCCGCATCAAGCAGCTGGAGGCAGCGCAGCATGTGCCGGTGATCTTCATGACCGGCCTGACCGAGACCGAGCATGTGGTGAAAGGCTTCGCCTCCGGCGGCATCGATTACGTGACCAAGCCCATCGACCCGGCCGAGGTGCTGGCGCGCGCGGCCACGCACATCCGCACCGCGCGCATGATCACGCAGGCGATGAAAGTCGTCGATGCATCGCCCAATCTCGAGCAGTACCAGCTGACGCCGCGCGAGACCGACGTGCTGAACTGGGTTGCCAAGGGCAAGACCAACCGCGACATCGGCGAAATCCTCGGTATGAGCCCGCGCACGGTGAACAAGCACCTCGAGCACATCTACGTGAAGCTGGGCGTCGAGACCCGCGCAGCCGCGGCGGCACTGGTTGCAGCGCGCCGTTCAGGCTGAGCACAGCATACGCCCGCGCATGCAAAAACCTCGTACGTCGTTTTACTGATACGTCGAATGACGCATCTGAAAATTCGCGCGATTCCATTACCTTTGTTCGCAACGCGCTGCGATGGCGACGATGTCCTTGTTGTCCGTCATCCAGCCCTGTCGAACCTCAAAGGGAGAATCGCATGTATCACGGTGATATTTCGAGCAGCAAGGATACCGTCGGCGTCGCCGTCGTGAACTACAAGATGCCGCGCCTGCACACCAAGGCCGAAGTGCTGGCCAATGCGCGCAACATCGCGGAAATGATCAAGGGCATGAAGGTCGGCCTGCCGGGCATGGACCTGGTGATCTTCCCCGAGTACTCGACGCACGGCATCATGTATGACGCCAAGGAGATGTACGACACCGCTGCCGCCGTGCCGGGCGAAGAGACCGAGATCTTCGCCGAAGCCTGCCGCTCGGCCAAGGTGTGGGGCGTGTTCTCGCTGACCGGCGAGCGCCATGAAGAACATCCGAACAAGGCGCCGTACAACACGCTGATTCTGATGAACGACAAGGGCGAGATCGTGCAGAAGTACCGCAAGATCATGCCCTGGGTGCCGATCGAGGGCTGGTACCCGGGCAACTGTACCTATGTGTCGGAAGGCCCGAAGGGCCTGAAGATCAGCCTGATCATCTGCGACGACGGCAATTACCCGGAAATCTGGCGCGACTGCGCGATGAAGGGCGCGGAACTGATCGTGCGCTGCCAGGGCTACATGTACCCGGCCAAGGACCAGCAGGTGCTGATGGCCAAGGCCATGGCCTGGGCCAACAACAGCTATGTGGCGGTGGCCAATGCCGCCGGCTTCGACGGCGTGTACTCGTACTTCGGCCACTCGGCCATCATCGGCTTCGACGGCCGCACGATGGGCGAATGCGGCGAAGAAGAGATGGGCATCCAGTATGCGCAGCTGTCGACCTCGCTGATCCGCGACGCGCGCAAGAACATGCAGTCCGAGAACCACCTGTTCAAGCTGCTGCACCGCGGCTACACCGGCAAGATCAATTCCGGCGAAGACGACAAGGGTGTCGCTGCGTGCCCGTACGATTTCTATGCGAAATGGGTCAATGATCCGGAAGGCACGCGCGAGATGGTCGAGTCCTTCACGCGCCCGACCGTCGGCACCGAGGAATGCCCGATCCCGGGCATCCCGAATCAGGCCGACAAGGTTCACAAGTAAGGCCATCTCCTCTCGTTCAGGCGAACGATTTTTACGTCCTTCGTAGACGCCGGCCCGGGGCGGGTTGGGCATGGCAACATGCCCACCTCTGGCTGGCGGTTTTTTTTTGGAGCTGCCATGTTGCATGCCGCCGCTGATTTCACCGCTGGCCGCGTCCCCGATGCCATTGCCGAGCACGCCGCTGTTTCCCAGTACCGGATCACCGACGAACCTTACTACCTGCCGGTACGCGACGAGCTTGCACAGTTCGAAGCCGCGTATGCGGCACGCCTGCCGCTGATGCTGAAGGGACCGACGGGCTGCGGCAAGACACGCTTTGTCGAGCACATGGCCTGGCGGCTCGGCCGCCCGCTGGTCACGGTCTCCTGCAACGAAGACACCACGGCCAGCGACCTGATCGGCCGCTTCCTGCTCGATGCGAACGGCACCTACTGGCAGGATGGCCCGCTGACGCTGGCGGCACGCGCCGGCGCGATCTGCTATCTCGATGAAGTGGTCGAAGCGCGGCAGGACACGGTGGTGGCGATCCACCCGCTGACCGATGCACGACGCAGCCTGTCGCTGGATCGCAAGAACGAGCTGGTGCATGCGCACCCGGATTTCCAGCTGGTGATCTCATACAACCCGGGCTACCAGCGCATGCTGAAAGACCTGAAGCCGTCGACCAAGCAGCGCTTCGTCGCACTCGACTTTCACTACCCGGCACCCGAAGTCGAATGCGACATCGTGATGCACGAAGGCCGCGTGCCGCGCGGCGTTTCGGAGAAGCTGGTCGCCATCGGCGGCAAGATGCGCAACCTGAAAGGCCATGGACTGGAAGAGGGCGCATCGACTCGCATGCTGGTGTATGCCGCAACGCTGATCGGCAAGGGCATCGCGCCGGTCGCGGCTTGCAGCATGGCGCTGGTACAACCGATCAGCGATGATCCCGACATGCTGGATGCGCTGGAAAACGTGGTGCTCGGCTACTTTAATTGAACATGGACACTGTCCATTCGCCGCCGGTGTCTGCAGCTTACGGGCTGGACCAGGCGAGCCCGGGGCTGCGCCATTACCTGCGCGCGCTGTGGCGGCGCGACTTCAAGCTTCGGCCATGCGAGAAGACGACGCAGCTGCGGCCCTTCCTGTCGGAGCTGGGCATCCACCTGCCGCGCCAGTACCACTCACACCGCGGCGCCTTGCTGCGTGACCTGTACCGCGCCGCAGCGGCCCATGCGGCTGCGCATGCCGCATATTCCAACGTGATTTTCGAACGCAGGAAGCTCAAGCCGGTACAGCTGGCGATCATCTCGCTGCTGGAGGATGCGCGCGTCGAACTGCTGGCCATTCGTGAAGTGCCCGGCCTGCGCCGCTTGTGGCTGAAGTTCTTCGACACGCGCGGCCGCGACAGCACCAGTGCCGAAGCCTTGTTGCTGCGGCTTGCGCATGCGCTGCTGGACCCCGAGCGCTTCGACGACAACCCGTGGGTAATGAAGGGCGTGCGGCTGTTTCATGCCTCGCAGAAGGAAGGCAGCAACCCGGAAGCCTTGCGCGAGGTCGGCTCGCAACTCGGCAATGACATCGGCCAGATGCGCGTGCAGTTCAATGCGAAAACCTATCTGGTCGAGCCGCTGTACCGTGACGACAACCTGTTCCTGTGGGATAGCGACGCGCCGCCGGAAGAGACGCGCCTCGACGACAGCGGATTCCGCAACAGCGACGATGCGGCGCAATCCACGAACAGGCTCGATGACGGCGTGCCGGAGGAAAGTCATGTACGACCGCGCGAAGTGGCCAGTGGTGAGGATGAGGTGGGTCAGGCTGACAACCAACATCCGACCTATCCGGAATGGGACGAGCGCATCGGCATCTACCGACCGAACTGGTGCAGCGTAATCGAGCAAGTGCCGCCCGTGGCCGACGCCACCACACTGCTGGAAGGCCTGGCACGCCATGCGGCGTTGTCCTCACGTCTGGCCCGGTTGCTGCAGGTACGCAAGCAAGGACGTCCGCAAAGGCTGCGGCGGCAGTCTGACGGCGAAGAACTCGAACTCGATGCGCTGGTGCGCATGCGCGCTGACCTGCGCCATGGCGTCGTGCCCGATCTGCGCGTGCACAGGCGCACGCGACTGCAAAAGCCCGACCTGTCGGTGCTGCTGCTGCTTGATCTGTCGGCATCGACCAACGAAAGCATTTCCGCAGCGCGCGAGGCGCCTGACTTACACCCGCCTCGCACGCCGCTAATGTCCGGCACGCTGCTGTCGCTGATTCGCGAAGCCAGCATGCTGTTGGGCGACGCGATTGCGCAAGGAGGCGACCAGCTGGCTATTCACGGCTTTCGCTCGAATGGCCGGCATGAAGTGAACTACCTGCGCTTCAAGGAGTTCGGGCAGGCCATGGATGACGCAGTCGCCGGCCGGATGTCTGCCGTCGATGGCGCACTGTCGACCCGCATGGGCGCTGCCATCCGCCACGCAAGCCGGCAGATGCAGTCGGTACGCACCGCGCAGCGGCTGATCATCGTGCTCACCGATGGCGAGCCGCATGACATTGATGTCTTCCATCCCTCGCTGCTGGTACATGATGCGGCGCGCGCCGTGGCGCGTTCACATGCCGAGGGCACGCCGGTGTTCTGCGTGTCGGTCGACCCTGCTGGCCACGGCTATGCAAGCAAAGTATTCGGCCCGAATAACTATCTCGTGATCGACAGCGTCGAACAGCTGCCGCTGCGACTGCCGGAACTCTATCTGCGGCTCAGCGCGTGGTGAATTGCCAGCGTCGCTCGACCGCCTGCCCGTCGACGCGGCCCGCAAAGCTCACGCTGTAGGTTGTGCCAGAGCGCAGCGGCTGCAGGGGAATGATGGCCGCCGTCGAGGACGGCGTATCGCGATCGGCGTCGGCATCTAGTTGCCGCACTTCGACGCTATGTCCGTCCGGGTCGCTGAGTGCGAAGCGATCGACCTGCAACACGGTATTCAGGTTCGCATGCACGCTGACCGGATACCCGACTTCATCGGCCTGTGGCACCGGGTCCGGTGTCTCCTGGTCACTGAAGAAATTCGTGCGCACCTTCGTTTGCGAAGGCAACGGCCAGACAGCGATACTGCCTTTGGCAATGCCGGTCGACCCCTTGATGCCGACCAGGTTCATCGTCAGCCAATGGAAGCTGCCATTGCGATGCGCCGCACCCGCGCCGACGGCGTTGAACATCGGCTCCAGCACCACATAGCGATGGTAGATTGCACTTAGCAAGCCTTCAACGGCAGCAAAGCCATCAGGCACGCCATTGGCTGCAATCACTTCGCCATCAGCGAATGAGGTCGTCAGCAAGGGAAAGCCAGCGGCACGCAGACGCTCCGATGCCGTCACGGCGACGAAGCCGGCCTTGCTGCTGTCTTCATCGTGCGTGACGACATCGTTCAGCTGCTGATAGTTGGCATGGCGTTCTGCGGCAAGGTCGAGTTGCGGATCGCGTCGCAGTGCCGGCATGCCTGCTTGCGCACGACGAAAATTCAGCCAGCGCACGCCGTCCGCAGCGACATCGCCGGTCGGCGCTGGCGCACCGGCGCCAGCCTCGGCTGCGCTCAGCTGTGCGGCATCGGGATCGGGACGCGGGTCCTTACCGCCGCAGGCCGACAGCAACGCGGCAGTCGCAAGCAGCAACAGCGGCCGCCATGTCGATGTGAATGTCGAGTCAGATGCCGAGCCAGATGCCGATGTGCCTGAGGCCTGGCATGCCGAGGTCGCTGCCATACGCGCGCTCCGCCGGCGCATGCTGAAGGAACACACATCCGGCCGCCCTGCAACTCCCCTCGCTGCTGACACAGCGGGATTTTGACCCTGTGTGCAGCAGCGGGTTCAGCCCCGTCTAGCGCAGTACTTCGAAGCGTCCTTGCTCGCGGTTCTTTTTCACATTGTCCCAATCGAACAGCTGGCCGTTCATCGCGATATAGACACCGGGCTTCGCCAGTCGCGCTGCGGCACACGCAAAGCCAAGGTTGAAGAAGGCATCGGAATCATCGATCAGGTAGGGCACCATCGCGCCGGTCAGCACGATGGTCTTGTCCAGCTTTGCCGCCCCCAGTACCGCAGCGGTCTCGCGCATGGTGTCGGTGCCATGCACGACCACGATGCGCTCTTCCTTCGATTGCTGGCAAGCTTGCCGTACTTGTTGACGGTGCTCGTCCAGCATGTCGAGCGAGTCGAGCGCAAGCAAAGGCTCGAATACGCAATCCTGCGCGATACGGGCGCGCTGCAGTGCGCCGGGCAGTACGCTGTCACGAAAAAACAGATTGCCGGTCTGCGGGTCGTAATGCTTGTCGAAGGTGCCACCGGTGGCGATGATGCGCAGGCTCATGGTCAGGGTCGAGGAATTTTTTTCCATGATAGCGCGGGCGGAAAACATGCAGGAAAATTCGCTGGCAAAATCGCAGGCAAAAAAAAGGAGTGGGACACGAGGGACCCACTCCGAAATTGCTGGACAGCCCGAGCGACGAAGTCCGGGCTGCCCGCCATCCGAGACAAGATGGACTTGCATCGTAATTTCAGGCGAGACTCTGCGCGAAATCACATGCCGGTTTGTCATGATCGTATTCGACATGCATCAGCAAAACGCCGAATAGTTCCGTCATTCGAACAAATATTCTGTTTTCACGCTGTCGGCGTCTGCCGTTACACTGGCCGCTGATTCAGTTTTTTGCAACCCTTACTGCCTTCGTCATTCGCGATCCATGAAGCCCATCGCACCCGGTACCGTCATCTTTCATCGCTATCGCGGCTACGGCGTGATCACGTCAGTCAACCTGATGACCGGCTGGATTTCGGCACGCTTTGGCGGCGAGGGCCGCACGCTGGATTTGAACCTGTCGTGCGATCAGGTGCAGCATGCCGATGGCGAGCCCATCGAGTTTCGGCGCTCTCCGCCGGAGCGCATGCCGCATGGTCGCCTGATGGCGATGATGCGCGAGTTGCACAAGGCGGGTTACCAGCGGCTCTACCTGTACAGCTGGCCCAAGCCTTCGGGCTTGCACTGGCGCTGGCACCTGTTCACGGGACCGCGCGATTGGGTGTCGCGCCCATGGCGCGAAGGCTGGTATGGCTCGGGCGCGGAGTACAACCTGAACCCGGTGCTGGGCTGGGGCGATGCGCCCGGCGCGGGCGCTCAGGAACTGGTGCAGGCCCTGGCGAAATTCGACCCGCACGGACTGTCACGCGCGCTGGGCCGTGACGAAGACCATGCAGCATGGTTCGCCGACGTCTGCGACGCGCTGCTGCCTAACTATACGTATACGCTGGGCTGGGACAGCCATGACGGCGCGCTGCCTGAGCACTTGCCGGTGATACCGCTGCACAGCCAGGTTGCGCCGTATGCAGGGCCGGCGCTGCCCTGGCCACCCGGTTGGGGCGGCCTGTGGCGACGCGGGCGCGGTGCGTCGCGTTCGCGCAGCGAGACGGTGTCTAGAACAGATCCCGCTGGCGCCCCTTCAGACGCCGCTCGTTGATCGACGCCAGCGAGACTTCCCGTTTGCCGGGAATCAGCTGCAAGGGCATGCCGGCTTCAACGTCGGCCGTCTGCACGACTTTCAGATAGACCCCCGAATAGCCGGACTGCAGCATCTGCTTGACCGCATGCGCATAGCCCATGCGTGCAGCGAACTTGAAGCAGGGCTGGCGCGGCTCGGTCACTTCCAGCAGTAGCTGGCCGGCCTGCAAGCGATCGCCAACCCACAGGTCTTGCTCGAGCAAGCCTTCGGTCGTCAGGTTCTCGCCCATGCTGCCGTGCGCGAGTGTTACCGGCTGCTTGAACACACGCTCGGCCTCGGCCTGCCAGAACGCGTAATGCTCGCCCGGATACGCATAAACCGCCTTGTCGAGCCCGCCATGCACGGACAAGTCGGCTTGCTCGTCCCCTTGCAGGCCGAGCGGCCGCACCGCGACCTTGCCGGTGACAGCTTGCTTGCGAATTGCGGAGCGCACGGTTTGTGAATTGGCGTCGGCCTTCACGAACAAGGGAGCGACGATGCCGATGTTGACGCTGATGATTTTCATGCGGTTTTCCCAAAGCTGGCGATCGCTTCGAACAGGGGTCGGAAATACATTTCGTAGCTATCCTGTTCGACATAGCCCAGGTGCGGCGTTGCGATCAGGTTTTCCAGTTGCAGCAGGGACGCGGTGGGCGGCAGAGGCTCGGTTTCGAACACATCAATGGCTGCTGCGCCGGGACGGCCGGCTTTCAAGGCGGCTTCCAGTGCGTCGGGTGCGAACAATTCGGCGCGGCTGGTATTGACCAGCAGCGCATCGGGCTTCATCCGCGCGAGGTCGTCGGCCGTGACCAGATGGCGCGTGCTGTCCGACAGCCGCAGGTGTAGCGTCAGCACATCGGCATTGGCAAAGAAGTCAGCACGACTGTCAGCCACTCGCAGTCCGTCGCCGCGTGCGCGGGCCCGACCTTCGTCGCTACCCCAGACCATGACCTGCATGCCGAAAGCTTGCGCATAGCGCGCCACTCGCTGGCCGATGCGACCATAGCCCCAGATGCCCAGCGTGCGGCCATGGACGACGCGGCCCAGGCGGCTGCGCTCCGGGTGGATCGATGATTGCTGCCACAAGCCTTGCCGCAACAAGCCCGCGTAGGACAGCAAATGGCGGCTGCCGGCCAGCACCAGCGCCCAGGTCAGTTCGGCGGTAGCCACCGGATCGCCGGGGCCGTCCACCACCTGAATGCCGCGCTCGCGTGCCGCTTCCACGTCGAGGTGGGCGCCAACGCGGCCGGTCTGGCAAATCATTTTCAGCTTGGGCAGCTTCGCCAGCAGCGCGCGGTCGATGCGTGTGCGTTCGCGGATCAGTACCAGCACGTCGAAGGGCGCGAGCCGGATTGCCAGCTGGCCGAGGCCGCGCGCACTGTGGTTGAAGACTTTGACATCCAGCCCATCGAGCAGGCTGAAGCAGGGCAGGTGACGCACTGCATCCTGGTAATCATCCAGGACGGCAATCTTGAGCGGGGAAACCATGACAGGCGGGGAAAGGAGGTTTGCTTGCAGGGGGATTGCTTTTAGGTAATTTTTCGAACTTCTAATTTTTAGCCTATTTTGACGACAAATTATTGAATTTTGCCGGCAGTTAGTTTTGGCTTTTTACCGATTGTCCCTACTGTTTTGACCGGAAGCAGGCAGGTCGCCAAGGTGGGGGGAGTAAAATCGCGCCCATCCTTTTTCATTTCATTTTAATCCGAGACAGCTGCGCCCTACGCACGCCGGCAACATCATCCGCCGACCGTGCGATGCGACACTATCGCCGCATTCGACAAGACCGCCGTACGCCCGCCGTCCATTGCGCTATTCACCGCGCCCTGTGTCGATCCCGGGTCGCCACAAGCTGACGACGATCCTGCCGGCCAGGCAAGCTTCATTGCATGGAGGTAGTTTTCATGAATCAGCCCGCGATGGCCGGTATCAAGCCGGTCAATGCCCCTGAATACGTCAAGAACCAGAAACTGATCGCCTGGGTGGCCGAGATCGCCGCCCTGACGACGCCGGACCAGATCGTCTGGTGCGACGGTTCGCAAGAAGAATATGACCGCCTGTGCGCGCAAATGGTCGCCGCCGGCACGATGAAAAAGCTGAATCCGGCCAAGCGCCCGAACAGCTACCTGGCCAATTCGGATCCGTCGGACGTCGCGCGGGTGGAAGACCGTACCTTCATCTGCTCGGAAAAACAGGAAGACGCCGGTCCCACCAATAACTGGATGGCCCCGGCCGAGATGCGCAACACGCTGCATGGCCTGTTTGAAGGCTGCATGCGCGGCCGCACGATGTATGTGGTGCCGTTCTCGATGGGCCCGCTGGGCTCGCCGATCGCGCACATCGGTGTCGAGCTGTCCGACTCGCCGTATGTCGCTGTGAACATGCGCATCATGACCCGCATGGGCAAAGCCGTGTATGACGTGCTGGGCGAGAACGGCGAGTTCGTGCCTTGCGTGCATACCGTCGGCGCGCCGCTGCAACCGGGCCAGGCCGATGTGCCATGGCCGTGCAATGCGACCAAGTACATCGTTCATTACCCGGAGACGCGTGAGATCTGGTCTTACGGTTCCGGCTACGGCGGCAATGCGCTGCTCGGCAAGAAGTGCTTCGCGCTGCGCATCGCCTCGACCATGGGCCGCGACCAGGGCTGGCTGGCCGAGCACATGCTGATCCTTGGCGTCGAATCGCCGGCCGGTGAAAAGCACTATGTCGCAGCTGCCTTCCCTTCCGCTTGCGGCAAGACCAACTTCGCCATGCTGATCCCGCCGGCTGGCCTCAATGGCTGGAAGATCACCACCATCGGCGACGACATCGCGTGGATCAAGCCGGGCAAGGATGGCCGCCTGTATGCGATCAACCCCGAAGCCGGTTATTTCGGCGTCGCGCCGGGCACAAACGCCAAGACCAATGCGAACTGCATGGCCTCGCTGGAAGCGAACGTCATCTTCACCAACGTCGGCCTGACGGATGACGGTGACGTCTGGTGGGAAGGCATGAGCAAGGAAGCGCCGGCACACCTGATCGACTGGCAGGGCAAGGACTGGACGCCGCAGATTGCTGCTGAAACCGGCCGCAAGGCAGCCCACCCGAATGCGCGCTTCACCGTGTCGGCCACCCAGAACCCGGTGCTCGATCCGGCCTGGGATGACCCGGCCGGCGTGCCGATCTCGGCCTTCATCTTCGGCGGCCGTCGCTCGACCACGGTGCCGCTGGTGACCGAGGCACGCGACTGGCTCGAAGGTGTGTACATGGCCGCGACCATGGGCTCCGAAACCACCGCTGCAGCGGCTGGCCAGCAAGGCGTGGTGCGCCGTGATCCGTTCGCGATGCTGCCCTTCATCGGCTACAACATGAGCGACTACTTCGCGCACTGGCTGTCGATCGGCGAGCGTGTCGCAAGTTCGGGCGCGCAGCAGCCGAAGATCTTCTGCGTGAACTGGTTCCGCACCGATGACAGCGGCAAGTTCATCTGGCCCGGCTTCGGCGACAACATGCGCGTGCTGAAGTGGATGCTGGACCGTATCGCCGGCAATGCGGGCGGTGACGAGAACGTGTTCGGTGTCACCCCGCGTTACGATGACCTGCCTTGGGATGGCATCGACTTCAGCGCCGAAGCGTATGCACGCATCACCTCGATCGAGATCGATGCCTGGCAAGCCGAACTGGCACTGCATGACGAGCTGTTCGACAAGCTGCGCCATCGCCTGCCGGCCGAGCTGGAACAGGTGAAGGCACGCATCGCGCAACGACTTGCTTCCTGAAGTTCGCCTGAACCGGGCAAACCAGGGTAGTACCGAAGCGGCCGGCGATCCCGGCCGCTTTTTTTATGCTTCAGCGCTTCGATAGACGGGCTTTGCTCGAAGCAATGCAGCGCGGCCGTACATAGGCGTTATGATGCGCTCACTTACCGAACCGCCTGCGCATGAAGCTCCAGCGACCGCTGCCCGTCCGAGACGGCATCTCTCCCAGCTTTGCCTGGCTGCCCCATGAACGCTGGGACAGCCTGGGGGCCTATCTCGCGCATCGCTTCCCCATGGTCAGCGCCGACAGCTGGCGCGACCGCATGCAGCGCGGTGACGTGGTGGATGAGCAGGGCAGGCTGGTCCACTATGACGATGCCTTCCGCGGCGGCGCCTGCCTGTTTTATTACCGTGAACGTGTAGGCGAGACGCCTATACCGTTTAACGAAGAGATACTCCATCAGGATGAACAGCTGCTGGTCGTCGACAAGCCGCACTTCCTGCCGGTGACACCGGGCGGGCGCTTCCTGCACGAGACCCTGCTGGTCAGGCTCAAGCGCAAGACCGGCATCGAGACCTTGACACCCGTGCACCGTCTTGATCGCGAAACAGCGGGCGTGATGCTGTTCTCGGTGGATCCTTCCACGCGCAGCCTTTGGCAATCACTGTTCCGCTTCCGGCAGGTGCACAAGGTCTATGAAGCGATCGCACCCTGGCGCGACGACTTGTCGCTGCCGCTGGAACTCAGCAGTCGCATCGAGCGCGACGAGCAATTCTTCCGCGTGCGCGAAGTCGATGGTGAACCGAATGCATTCACCCGCATCGAGCTGATCGAGCGTCGCGGTGAACTGGCGTTGTACCGGCTGATGCCCGAGACCGGCAAGATGCACCAGCTGCGCATCCATATGAACTCGCTCGGCATCCCCATCGTCAACGATGGCTTCTATCCGGTTGCCCTGCCTTGCAAGGGCGACGACTTTTCATCGCCGTTGAAACTGCTGGCGCGTTCGATTGCGTTCCGCGACCCGGTCAGCGGTGAACAACGCTGCTTTGAAAGCCGGCGCTCGCTTTGAAGCTGCCTTGTTGTACCGAACTCTACAGAATGACCTTATGACTCCAAACCCGGCACTGAACCAGCAAAGCTCGACCACCGGCGCTGCCATTCCACCGACCGCCATCATTGCACTGGCCTTCAGTTCTTTCGGCAGTGGCATGTCGATGCGCATTACTGACGCGATGCTGGTGCGCCTGGCTGCGGATTTCGATGTCACGCTCGGTACGGCGGCCATGGCCATTACTGTCTTCGGCTTTGCCTATGGCTTTTCGCAATTGCTGTTCGGTCCGCTGGGCGACCGCTACGGCAAATACCTGGTCATTGCCTGGGGTTGCCTGGCTTGCGCGGTCACGGCACTGGCTTGCGGATTGATGCCTGATTTTTCATCACTGCTGATGGCGCGTGCACTGGCCGGTGCGACCTGCGCATCGATCATTCCTTTGTCGATGGCATGGATCGGTGACGTTGTCGCCTATGAAGACCGGCAGCCCGTACTGGCGCGCTTCCTGATCGGGCAGATCCTCGGACTGTCATCCGGCATCTTGCTCGGTGGGTTTGCTGCAGACTATTTGAGCTGGCGTACGCCATTCTTCCTGATTGCTGCGTCATTTCTTGCGACCGGCATTTACCTGATACGCATGAACCGGCGCTTGCCCGAACATGCAAAGCAATTGCATCGCGCCGAGGGTGGTGCGCTGATGCGACTGATAGGCGAGTTTCGCAAGGTGCTTGAAGTCACCTGGGCGCGCAAGGTACTGGGCACGGTGCTGATCGAAGGTGCGCTGGTCTATGGCGCATTGGCCTTTGTGCCTTCTCACCTGCATACCGTGCATGGCGTGTCGTTGGCCGCCGCCGGCAGTCTGGTGATGATGTTTGGCGTTGGCGGCTTCGCGTTTGCGATGCGCTCGCGGCAGATGGTCAGGTACTTCGGTGAGGTGGGACTGATCCGCAATGGCGCGCTGACGATGGCCTTGCCGATGATCGTGATCGCCTATACGCCGTTCTGGTGGCTGGCCGTGCCGGCCTGCTTCCTGTTCGGGCTGGGCTTCTACATGATGCACAACACGCTGCAGATCAATGCCACGCAAATGGCGCCGCAACGGCGCGGTGCAGCAGTCGCTGCATTTGCTTCCTGCTTCTTTGTCGGTCAGGCGGCTGGCGTCGCACTGGGCGGCGCCTTGCTGGCCACCACAGGCACGGCCCACATCATTGCCGCAGCCGGTGCCGGTGTCTGGCTGATCGGCCGGCGCTTTGCGCGCCTGCGGGCTGCGAAGGAAGAGCAGGGCGCCACACCCTGATGATGAAACCGGTTCGGCAGGATCCGGCTTGCCGGTTTCCCGGGCCTGGCGCCGGCTGCGCAGGCATCAGGCTTTGATGCTTGAGGCCGGCGTGCAGGGAGGCCGGTTACTCGAGGTTCAGGACTTCGAAGCGAAATAGCGCAGTTCAGCAGCCAGGCTGGGCTGGCTGTACTCGACGTCACGCGCCATGCGCTGCAGGCTGCCCGTGGTTGCCAGGCGATCCTGGTCGGCCTGGTCAGCAGCGCTGCCATGGCTCTTCAGCAGGGCCGAGAACGGGTTCTGGAAGCTGAAGAAGAAGGAATTGAAGGTGTCGGACGCGGCGACGAAGAAATTCTGCATGATGGCTCCACAAAGTCGTTTGCTGCACCGCAGTATAAAGCCGCGCCTGTTATTCGCATAATTTCAATTCTTTATAGTCGCAATAGATTTATGGTATATCTATGGGGTACCCACCGTATGCCTGAATACCATGAGCTTTCTTACCCTCGACCTGAACTTGCTGCGCGTTTTCGACGCAGTGATGACCGAGCAGAACCTGACGCGCGCCGCGAACCGGTTGGCAATGACCCAGCCGGCCGTATCGAATGCGGTCAAACGTCTGCGCGATGCCCTCGGCGATGAATTACTGATTCGTACCGCGCACGGCGTGAAGCCGACGGCGCGCGCAGAATCGATCTGGCCGGCCGTGCGTCGTGCATTGGCCGATCTCGAAGAAGCAGTCGCGCCGCGCAGCTTCGAACTGGCCAAGGCCAATGTCACGTTCCGGATGGCGATGGCCGATGCCACTGCGGGCTTGCTGCTGCCGGCCCTGGTGCGCCTGATTGAAAGCGAAGCGCCTGGCATCGACATTCGCATGATGCCGTTGACCACGCGCGAGCCGCGTCCGCTGCTGCTGCGCGGCGATATCGACCTGGCGATCGGTTTCTTCCCCGGTGTGGTGGCGCAATTGCAGGGCGCGACCGAAACGCCGATACGTCATGAACGCCTGTATGCCGGTGAATATGTCTGCGTGATGCGCAAGGACCATCCACTGGCCGAGAAGGAACTGACGCTGGATCTCTATTGCGATGCGAATCATCTGCTAGTGAGCTTCTCAGGCCGTGCGCGCGGGCTGGTCGATGACGCACTGCTCGCCCTGGGTCGCGAACGCCGCATTCTGCTGACCGTGAACCAGTTCTTCACGGCTGGCAAGGTGGTGGCTGCATCTGACCTGCTGATGGTGATACCGCGCCACCTGATCGAAGCCACGGGCATGACGAACCACCTGGTATCGAAGGCTTTGCCGTTCAACCTGCCTGACGTGCATATCGACATGCTGTGGCACGAGCGTGATGCCCGTAGTCCTGGCCACCGCTGGTTGCGCGAGCAATTCACGAATTCCGGGGTGTTGTCTCGTTTTGCGAGTCAGGTCAGCCCTGCACCCGACTGACAAGCTGCATTTGACGAAGTACCTGAGCCGGCCTGACCGGCTCTTTTTTCGTCCACAATTAGTACCTGATTCGTCCGTGCCTGGCTGGCTGCCTTGCATTCCGCGGCGGTTTGTCACGACGTATATGGTTTGGCAGGAAGCGGTTCCTGTTTATCCACAAACCATGCACTGCTTATCCAGAGCTTTATCCACAGATGAATTTCAAGAAGTGTCTGCGAACTTCAAATCATCTTGTTCTTTAAAGCTTGTATTTATATTTGGTAGTAATAGATAAAGCAGGCCACTTTCTGTGGATAACTCTCTTTTCCCTTTTGGCTTCAAGCGCTTGCAGTGAAGATAAATCCTGAATAGACCTTGTGCCAGCAAAGGACAGATCGTGAACAAAAAACGGACCCCACGACTTTTGCTGGCTTATCCACTTTAATGCGCAGTCTTATCCCTAGGCTTGTCCACAAGGCAGGAGGCAAACGGACCGAATCCGGGCTAGGACAAGACAGAGCCTGCCCTTATGATGCGTAAAGTTCAAAGCTCGGTTGAAGATCTCTCATTGGATCGCTTGCCTGATCCGAAGTAAGCTGCAGACCAGCACCTGAATACAAATATAAAAGGATTGTGGATGAGACAAGGTGAAGCTGGTATCAGTCATTTCATCAATGGCCAGGTCGTGCCGTCGAACAGCGGCCGCAGCCAGCCGGTGTACAACCCTGCGACCGGCGAGGCCGTTGCCCAGGTGGCGCTAGGCAGCGCCGATGAAGTCCGTGCTGCGGTAGCCGCTGCATCGGCTGCAGCCCCGGCCTGGGCCGACACCGCGCCGCTGAAGCGCGCGCGGGTGCTGTTCAAGTTCAAGGAGCTGATCGAAAAGCATCATGACGATCTTGCGGCCGCGATCACGCGCGAGCATGGCAAGGTGTTCAGCGATGCCAAGGGTGAAGTGGTGCGCGGGCTGGAGATTGTCGAGTTCGCTTGCGGTATTCCGCAGCTGCTGAAGACCCAGTTCACCGACAACATCGGCGGCGGCATCGATAACTGGCAGCTGCGTCAGCCTTTGGGCGTCACCGCCGGCATCACCCCTTTTAATTTCCCGGTGATGGTGCCGCTGTGGATGGCGCCCGTGGCCATCGCTTGCGGCAATACCTTCGTGCTGAAGCCTTCGGAACGTGACCCGTCGCCGTCGCTGATGCTGGCCGACCTGTTCCGGCAAGCGGGTTTGCCGGATGGTGTGTTCAATGTGGTCCAGGGCGACAAGCTTGCGGTCGACACCTTGCTGCAGCATCCGGACGTGAAGGCTGTGTCCTTCGTCGGTTCGACGCCGATCGCCGAATACATTTACAACGAAGGCAGCCATCGCAAGGGAGCGTATCCGCTACGCGTGCAGGCGTTGGGCGGCGCGAAAAACCATCTGGTGGTGATGCCTGATGCCGACCTTGACCAGGCGGTCGATGCACTGATTGGCGCCGCGTATGGTTCCGCTGGCGAGCGTTGCATGGCGATCTCGGTGGCCGTCGCTGTTGGCAATGTGGCCGATAAGCTGGTCGATGCCCTCATACCGCGGGTGAAGGCACTGAAGGTCAGGAATGGCATGGACCCAGAAGCCGAGATGGGCCCGGTGGTCACAGCTGCGCACAAGGCCAAGATCGAGTCCTACATCGAGCAAGGCGTGCAGGCCGGTGCGAAGCTGCTGGTCGATGGCCGTGGGCTGAAGGTGCCGGGCCATGAACAGGGTTTCTTCCTTGGCGGCTCACTGTTCGACAAGGTCACGCCCGAGATGACGATCTACCGCGAAGAGATTTTCGGTCCGGTGTTGTGCGTGGTGCGCGTGCCGGATCTGGCGGCTGCGATCTCGCTGATCAATGCGCATGAATTCGGCAACGGCGTGTCGCTGTTCACTTCTGACGGCAATACCGCACGCGAATTCTCGCGCCGCATTGAAGTCGGCATGGTCGGCGTGAATGTGCCGATTCCGGTACCGATGGCCTGGCATTCCTTCGGTGGCTGGAAGCGCTCGCTGTTCGGCGATGCGCATGTGTATGGCGAAGAAGGTGTGCGCTTCTATACGCGCTACAAATCCATCATGCAGCGTTGGCCGGAATCGATAGGCAAGGGCGCCGAGTTCACGATGCCGGTGGCGAAGTAAGCGGAGGGCGCCATGTCATCGAGCAGCGCTGCACCGTCATCGACGCCGCAATCGGCCGGTACCTACGACTACATCATCATCGGCGCAGGCACGGCCGGTTGCGTGCTGGCCAACCGGCTCACGCAAGACCTTGGCAAGTCGGTACTGCTGATCGAGGCCGGGGCCAAGGATGATTACCTCTGGATCCATATCCCGGTCGGCTATCTGTATTGCATCGACAATCCGCGTACCGACTGGCGCTTCCGTACCGAAGCCGATCCCGGACTGAACGGGCGCAGCCTGATCTACCCGCGTGGCAAAGTACTGGGTGGCTGCTCGTCCATCAACGGCATGATCTACATGCGTGGCCAACAGGCCGACTACGATCGCTGGGCCGAGACGACCGGTGACGATCGCTGGCGCTGGGACCAGGTGCTGCCACTGTTCCTGCGCACCGAGGATTACCACGGTGGCGCCAGTGCCTTCCATGGCGCCGGCGGCGAATGGCGTGTCGAGAAGCAGCGCCTGCGCTGGGACATCCTCGATGCGTTCCGCGAGGCGGCGCGCGAGACCGGCATTCCTAACACCGATGATTTCAATACCGGTGACAACGAAGGCTGCGGCTACTTCGAGGTTAACCAGAAGAGCGGCATTCGCTGGAATACCGCGAAGGCTTTCCTGCGCACGGCAATGCGACGCGGGAACCTGACCATGATGACCGGGTGCCATGTACAGAAGCTGATGCTGACGACGCAGGATGGACGCACTCGCTGCACCGGCGTCGAGTTCACCGGGGGCGGGCAGCACTGGTTCGCAACGTCCACGCGCGAGACCGTACTGAGTGCCGGCGCGATCGGCTCGCCGCAGATCCTGCAGCTGTCCGGCATCGGGCCGGCGTCACTGCTGGCGCAGCATGGCATACAAGCGCAGGTCGATCTGCCTGGTGTCGGCGAAAACCTGCAGGACCATCTCCAGATCCGCATGGTGTTCAAGGTCAATGGCGTAAAGACCCTCAATACGCTGGCCAACAGCTGGCATGGCAAGCTGCGCATCGGCCTCGAGTATGCATTCAAGCGCAGTGGACCGATGGCCATGGCACCTTCGCAGCTGGGCCTGTTCACGCGTTCCGATCCTTCGCAGGCGTGGGCCAATATTCAGTATCACGTGCAGCCGTTGTCACTGGATCGTTTCGGTGAGCCGCTGCATCCCTTCCCGGCATTCACCGCCAGCGTCTGCAACCTGAGGCCCACGTCGCGCGGCCATGTGCGCATTGCCAGTGGCGACGCCCATGCGGCGCCGAAGATCACGACCAATTACCTGTCGACGCCGGAAGACCGCAAGGTAGCGGCCGATTCATTGCGGCTGACGCGCCGCATTGCCGCTGCGCCGGCCCTGCAGCGCTATTCGCCGCAAGAGCACAAGCCCGGCCTGCAATGGCAAACCGATGAAGATCTGGCACAGGCATCGGGCGATATCGGCACTACGATTTTCCATCCTGTCGGCACCTGCAAGATGGGCCGTGCCGACGATGCGATGGCCGTGGTCGACAGCGAGTTGCGCGTTCGCGGGGTTACGGGCTTGCGGGTGGTCGATGCCTCGGTCATGCCCTTCATCACCTCGGGCAATTGCAACTCGCCGACCATCATGATCGCCGAGCATGCCTCAGACCTGATCCGCAAAGATTCCTTCTGACGATGATCCGGGGCTCGCGCGTTGCGCCGAGCCCCCGGTCGCCACGCGCAAGTTCTTGCTTCCGGCATCCCATTCTCCGCTGCTTTGATACAGCGTAAGCCGCTAATCGCCAATGCGGTCGATTGACGAGTTGCCCGTTCCGTTCATGATCGTGATTCTCAACATGATTGAGTGCTCGCAATAGCTTCATTTGCCCAATTCCTAGCATGACCCTCCGGCATTGAAACGATGGCCGGGTGTCGGTGCACTCGCATCGATGCGAATCCACATCATGCACAGAGCAGGGGGGGACAAATGAAGATGCCCGAGTGGGGCAGCGCCAGCAGGCGCTGCATGGGAGCAGCAGTCCTGGTCGCGGGGGTCGCGGCCTTGTCATTGGCCATGGCGCATGGCAGCAGCGACAGTGATAGTGACAGTGGTGACGAAGAGCCGGCACGGATCAAGTCGCTCAAGCGGGAGAAGGTACCGTTGCCGCGCAATCTCGACGACTTCATCGACGATCGCGAGGCGGCGCTCCAACTGGGCAAGGCCCTGTTCTGGGATATGCGCGTCGGCAGCGACAACAAGACCGCTTGCGCGTCCTGCCACTTCCATGCGGGCGTCGACGACCGGTTGACCAACCAGGTCAACCCCGGGGTACTGGCGGGCGACAAGACCTTCCAGCTCGGTGGCGCACCAAACTACACGATAACGGCATCCGATTTTCCATTCACACGGTTTGCAAACATCGATGATCCGAATACTCGTTTCGCTGATATCAATGACGTCCTGTCGTCGCAAGGGGTGTTGACGAAGAAGTTCAACAACGTCGGGCCGCTGAAGTCGCCGGATGTGTGCACTGCCGTATCGGATGCGGTCATGCATGGCGGCACCGGCTTCAATGTCAACGGCGTGAACACGCGTCGCGTCGAGCCGCGTCATTCCCCCAGCTTTTTCAACAGTATCTTCAATTTCCGCAATTTCTGGGATGGGCGCGCCAATAACGTGTTCAACGGCGTCGATGCCTTCGGCTTGAGGAACCAGGATGCCTTCGTCTGGAAGCTGGAGTACGGGGTCTTGCGCAAGGTACCAATCGTGCTCGACATCGCCTCGATCGCGTCGCAGGGCGATGGGCCGCCGATCAGCGAAAATGAAATGAGCTGCAAGAACCGGGTGCTCGCGCAAGTGGGACGCAAACTGCTGAAACTGAAACTGCTCGGCATACAGGAAATTCATCCGGACGACAGCGTACTGGGACGCTTTGCCGACCGGCGCATCACCTATGAACAATTGGTGAAGCGCGCTTTCAGGCGCGCCTACTGGGATTCGGATCGCAAGATCGAATTGCCATTGCCGGACGAAGAGCCGATCGATTTGCCGGGCTCGACATCAGCCGCACCGCAGGCCAGTCCGCCGCGCGACAACTTCACGCAGATGGAAGCCAATTTCTCGTTGTTCTTCGGCTTGGCATTGCTCAGCTACCAGTCAACACTGGTCACCGACGAAACGCCGTTCGACCAATTTGCGGAGGGCCGCAAAGATGCGCTGACAGCGCAGCAAAAGCGCGGGCTTGCACTGTTTCGCAGTGAACGCGTGAATTGCGTGCATTGCCACAGTGGGGCCGCATTTACCGAAGCCACGGTATCGAGCATGTTCGAGGAAGGCCGGCTCGATGCCCGGCTGGGCGAGGGCGGCCGCATCTTCCGTTATGACACGGGATTCTTCAATACCGGTGTGCGGCCGATTGCGGATGACCCCGGCGTCGGCGGTGTGGATCCGTTCGGGAATTCATTATCCGAAACGCGACTGGCACAGATTGGACGTACCGACCTGCTTGGTCCGAAGTTCGACATCCGCAACGAAGATCCTGTCGCACCCGACGCACCGCTAGCCATCTCCGGGGCCTTCAAGACACCAAGCCTGCGCAATGTCGAGCTGACCGGTCCTTACTTTCATAACGGCGGCAAGGCGACCCTGATGCAAGTGATCGACTTCTACAACCGAGGTGGCGACTTCGGAAGCGAGAATGCACCGATCACGGACCCGACGGTCAGGCCATTGGGATTGACCGAGTCCGAGAAGCGGGACCTGGTTGCCTTCCTGTTGTCGCTGACTGATGAACGAGTGCGTTTCGAACGCGCGCCTTTCGATCACCCGTCGATCTGCGTTCCGGATGGGCATCAGGGCAATACGACGGTCGTTGCAGTCGACAGCAACGGCGATGCGGTCGACATCAATCGCTGCATTGATGCCGTCGGCAAGCGTGGCAACCGAACCGCACTCAAGCGCTTCCTGAGCCTCGATCCGTTTGCCCATTGATTGGGTTGGCCCGCTGATCGATCTGGCCCGGTGATGCCGGGCCGGGCGAAGTCTGATCGCTTTTGCCGTGCCCCGGTTTACCGGGGCATTTTTTCATCTGCGTGGTTCGGGTCTGCTTGCGGTGGTTGCGATTATTGCCTGACAATCTACTTGCTGGTACCCGAGCTTCTCGCAGGCATCGCCAATGGTCGCATCGCTGTCATGGTGCCAGTTCCCCCGCCCCTTTCTATGAGGCAAGCATTATCAATGCTAATGGCGATAGTGAATACTAACACAGCGAAGATTCACCTCGGATAAATGACACCAGATTCTTCGATCTGGCTGATGCTCGGCCTGGCCGCTGCGTTTGCAGGATTGGTCGATGCCGTTGTCGGTGGTGGGGGCTTGATTCAGGTCCCGGCGCTTTTCTCTGCATTTCCCCAGCTCACGCCGCCGACCTTGTTCGGCACCAACAAGCTGTCCAGCGTCTGGGGCACGGCATTTGCCGCCCGCAGCTACGCAAAGCGGATTCATCTCGATTGGGAGATCGCGGTACCCGCATCCGTGGCTGCGCTCATCTTTGCCTTTGCCGGCGCCTATACGATCACGATCTTTCCGCCGGAGGTCTTCCGCAAGTTGCTTCCATTCATCCTGATGGTGGTGGCCGCTTATGTGCTGCGCAAGCGTGATTTCGGGGTCGACTACCAGCCCAGCTGCGAAGGACGGCGCAAGCAGGCGAGGGCGGTACTGGTGGGCACGGTGATCGGCTTTTACGATGGCTTCTTCGGTCCGGGTACCGGTAGCTTCTTGATCTTTGCCTTCATCCGCGGCTTCGGCCTGGATTTTCTTCGTGCGTCAGCACTGGCCAAGCTCGTCAATGTGGCTTGCAATGTCGCAGCACTGGCGTGGTTCCTGCCAACGGCGCAGCCGTTGTGGCAGCTCGGCTTGTGGATGGCCGCCTGTAATGTTGTCGGATCCGTGCTTGGTGCCCGACTTGCGCTGAAAGGAGGGGCGCGATTGATCCGCGTATTGTTCCTGGCGGTACTGGCTGCCTTGATTCTGAAGACCGGGCACGACGCCTTCCTTGTATAGACCAATGACCCTGGGCAGCGGCCAGAATGCAGGGGAGGGCCGATAGTGCCTGGATACTTGTACGGCGGAGCGTGGCAAGGCGGGCAGGTATGCATACAGGCAGGCGAGGGCTGCGCAAGCAGCAGCTGCGAGCCCGAGTCCCGACAGCTTTGTTTCACGTGAAACATTGATCCTGCGAATTTGCAACTCGGACAGCGGCGAGGCTACAAGCAACGCCATTGATGGCCCCCGGATTGTTGGCCTAGGCGGCGGGTGCACTGTGCCAGACTGTTTGTCCGCGGGGATTTGCACCCGCATCAGCCCGCAGCGACGTTCCACGTGAAACAAATCCCTTATAATCCACCCTCCGCACTACCCAGGCTTTGTCCCATCCCATGGATTTCCCCACTGTTTTTGATGTCATCGTTGTCGGTGGCGGTCATGCCGGCACCGAGGCGGCACTTGCTTCTGCCCGAACCGGACAGAAAACGCTGCTGCTCACGCATAACATCGAGACCTTGGGTCAGATGTCCTGTAATCCGTCCATCGGCGGCATCGGCAAAGGCCACTTGGTACGCGAAGTCGATGCGCTGGGCGGTGCGATGGCCATTGCCACCGACGAGGGCGGCATCCAGTTCCGCATCCTGAATTCTTCCAAAGGTCCGGCCGTGCGAGCCACGCGCGCGCAGGCAGACCGTATCCTGTACAAGGCAGCGATCCGCCGCCGTCTGGAAAACCAGCCAAATCTCTGGCTTTTCCAGCAGGCCGTCGATGATTTGATGGTCGACGGCGACCGCGTTGTGGGTGCAGTGACCCAGGTCGGCATTCGCTTCCGCTCGCGTGCGGTGGTGCTGACCGCGGGGACTTTCCTCGACGGGAAAATCCACGTCGGCCTGAACAACTACGCCGGCGGTCGCGCCGGTGATCCGCCGGCCGTCTCATTGTCCGCGCGCCTGAAAGAGCTGAAGCTGCCGCAAGGTCGCCTGAAAACTGGCACGCCGCCACGCATTGATGGCCGCACCATCGATTTTTCGGTGATGGCCGAGCAGCCGGGCGACCTCGATCCGGTGCCGGTATTCTCGGTGATGGGCTCGGCCGACATGCATCCGCAACAGGTGCCTTGCTGGGTCACGCACACCAACCAGCGTACGCACGACATCATCCGCGGCTCACTGGATCGCAGCCCGATGTTCACTGGCGTGATCGAAGGCGTGGGCCCGCGCTATTGCCCGTCGATCGAAGACAAGATCCATCGCTTCGCCGACAAGGATGCACACCAGATCTTCCTCGAGCCCGAGGGCCTGACCACCAACGAGTTCTACCCGAACGGCATCTCCACCAGTCTGCCGTTCGACGTGCAGCTGGACATCGTGCATTCGATGCGCGGTCTGGAAAACGCGCATATCCTGCGCCCCGGCTATGCAATCGAATACGATTACTTCGATCCGCGCGGCCTGAAAGCCTCGCTGGAAACCAAGGCCATCAATGGCCTGTTCTTTGCGGGTCAGATCAACGGCACGACCGGTTATGAAGAGGCCGCCGCCCAGGGCTTGCTGGCCGGACTGAATGCCGCATTGCAGACCCAGGGTCGCGAGGCTTGGGTGCCACGCCGCGACGAGGCCTACCTTGGCGTGCTGGTCGACGACCTCGTCACGCAGGGCGTACAAGAGCCTTACCGAATGTTCACCAGCCGCGCCGAATACCGCCTCAGCCTGCGCGAAGACAACGCCGACCTGCGCCTGACGGAGGTCGGCCGTAAGCTCGGTTGCGTCGGCGACGCGCAATGGGAAGTCTTCGAGCGCCGCCGCGAGGCCATCGCCCGCGAGCTCGAGCGCCTGAAGTCGACCTGGGTCAACCCGCGCATCATTGCCGAGGCGGAAGCCGAACGCGTGCTAGGCAAAGCGATAGAGCGTGAGTATGCGCTCACTGATCTGCTTCGCCGCCCCAATGTTAGCTACGACAGCCTGATGACACTGCAGGGCATCGATGGCCGCCGCTTCGACAACCCGGACCTCGAGCCGGCGGTCGCGGAGCAGGTCGAGATCCAGGTCAAGTACGCGGGCTATATCGACCGCCAGGCCAAAGAGGTCGAGCGCCATGAACATTTCGAGCACCTGAAACTGCCGCCCGAGCTGGATTACATGGCCGTCACGGCGCTGTCGATCGAAGTGCGGCAGAAGCTGGCCAAGCACAAGCCCGAGACGCTGGGGCAGGCCTCGCGCATCGGGGGCGTGACGCCGGCGGCGATCTCGCTGTTGCTGGTGCACCTGAAGAAGGGTGGCTTCAAGCATTTTGCCGCCAGCGATGAAGGCGCCAGCGCCTGATGAGCTTGGGTGAACTCGACTCGCTGCGTGCGAGCTTGCGGGCGGGCGCCGATGCACTGGCGCTGAACCTGCCGGATGCGCAGCTCGGGCAGCTGTTGGCGTATCTCGAATTGCTGCACAAGTGGAATCGCGTCTACAACCTGACCGCGGTCCGCGATCCGCAGCAGATGCTGACCCAGCACCTGCTCGATTGCATGGCAGCGCTGCCCGTCTTTGAAGGCGCGCAGCATGTGCTGGACGTGGGGTCGGGTGGCGGACTGCCGGGCATCGTGATCGCGATCTGGGCGCGCCATGCGCAGCCGCAGATGCGCATCGAGATGATCGACACCGTGCACAAGAAGACGGCCTTCCTGACGCAGGTGAAAGCCGAGCTCGGGCTGGCGAATGTGAAGGTGAACACCGGGCGTGTGGAACAATTCGAACCGGCAGAGAAATTTGACGTCATTACTTCGCGCGCCTTTGCCGACCTCGGCGATTTCGTGCGCTGGTCAGGTCATTTGCTGCAGCCGGGCGGCCGCATGCTCGCATTGAAAGGGCAGGCCGAAACCACGCAGCGTGAAGTACTGCCCGACGGCTGGAAGATCGTGCGTGACGTGCAGTTGAAAGTGCCGGGCATGGACGCCGAAAGGCATGTATTGCAGGTTGAACGCAGCGCCGCGTCAGTCGCGTGAGCCACGTAACGCCGAGAGAAGAATCGTGACGCGGCGTGAAGCAGCAGCTAGCGGCACCAAGTTGCGAAAATCAAACGTAGAAATACCGATTGAAGTACCCCAGGCAGCAGCACAATAAAAAAGGGCAAAGACCATATGGCCAAGATCTTTTGTATTGCCAACCAGAAGGGGGGCGTTGGCAAGACGACGACCGCAGTAAACCTCGCTGCCGGTCTCGCGAACCTGAGAAAGCGCGTGCTGCTGATCGATCTCGACCCGCAGGGCAATGCGACCATGGGCGCCGGTATCGACAAATCAGCGCTCAAGAACTCGGTCTACCAGGTCTTGCTCGGCATGGCCGACATTCCTGCGGTGCGCCAGTGGTCCGAGTCCGGCAAATTTTATGTGCTGCCATCGAACCGGGACCTCGCCGGTGCCGAGATCGAGATGGTCGATCTCGAGCAGCGCGAGATGCGCCTCAAGCAGGCCATCGCCGCAGTCGCTGACGACCATGATTTCATACTGATCGATTGCCCGCCGGCGCTGACCATGCTGACGCTGAACGGTCTGTGCGCGGCACATGGCGTGATCATCCCGATGCAGTGCGAATACTATGCGCTCGAAGGCCTGTCGGACCTCGTCAACACGATCAAGATCGTGCACGCAAAGATGAACCCGGACCTGCAGGTGATCGGCCTGCTGCGCGTGATGTTCGACCCGCGCATGATGCTGTCGCAACAGGTGTCGCTGCAGCTGGAAAAGCATTTCGGCGACAAGGTGTTCAAGACCATCATCCCGCGCAATGTGCGACTGGCCGAAGCGCCTTCGCACGGCGTACCCGGTGTGATCTACGATCCATCCGCCAAAGGTGCGCAGGCCTATCTTGCCTTCGGCAAGGAACTGGTCGAGCGCATCGATGCGCTGGCCACGGCCTGATCATAGTCCGGGCCTGCAGCACGCCGGCGACACGCCCAAGCCTCGCTGACGCCACGTATTCGACAGGCATTCATCACACGCAACCGACAAGCATTCAACGTACAAGCGACACACTCTCATGGTCACCAAAAAACCCAAGGGCCTCGGCCGCGGGCTCGAAGCCTTGCTCGGCGGCTCGCCCGACCTGACACCCGAAGCCACCTCGGCTGCCAATGCGACGGCCACCATGCCGGTCACCGCTTTGCAAGCTGGTAAGTACCAACCGCGTACGCGCATGGACGAAGGAGCGCTGAACGAACTCGCTGACTCGATCCGCGCACAGGGCTTGTTGCAAGCCATCCTGGTGCGACCCATCAGCGATGGCAAGGCCGGTGTCACGCACGAAATCATTGCCGGTGAGCGTCGCTTCCGAGCATCGCAACTCGCGGGCCTGACCGAAGTGCCGGTGCTGGTGCGCGAAGTGGACGATCAGGGCGCTGCTGCAATGGCGCTGATCGAAAACATGCAGCGCGAAGACCTGAACCCGCTCGAAGAAGCGCAGGGCATACAGCGACTGATCGAAGAATTCAAGTTCACCCATGAGCAAGCGGCCGAATCCGTCGGCCGCTCGCGCAGCGCAGTGTCGAACCTGTTGCGACTGCTGAACCTCGCCAAACCGGTGCAGGCCATGCTGATGGCCGGTGACATCGACATGGGCCATGCGCGTGCCTTGCTGGCCGTCGATTCGGCCACGCAGATTGCACTGGCCAATGAAGTCATTGCGAAGCGCTTGTCGGTGCGCGAGACGGAAAAGCTGGTCGTGCGAGCGACCACCGAAGACCAGGGCGGCAAGGCAGGGAAGGGCAAGGAAAAATCGCGCGACTTGCTGCGTCTGGAAGAAGAACTGTCCGATGCGCTGGCGACGGCGGTCACCATCAAGCTCGGCGCAAAGAACAAGGGCGAGCTCGTCATCGCCTTCGGCGACCTCGATCAGCTCGATGGTGTGATCGCGCGCCTGAAAGTGACGGCCGATTGAGGCGGCAAGTGGCTGCCAAGTGGCCGCTGACTGATCGTTTGGAACGAGCCTTTTCGCATAGGGAAAAGTTTGACGCCAATCACTGCCCCCACTTATAATTCCGGGGCTTTGCAGGGCGCTTACGGAAAGCTGACAAAAGCTTACAAAATCCCTGCAAAGGCGCAACAACTCCGCGGTACGTGCAAGCCAGGCTTGCGGGTGCCGTCAACAGCTCCCTGGCCCGCCTGAAACGACCGATGCTGCGTCTGGTCCTGACCCAGTTGGCAGTGACTCTGGTCGCTGCAGTCGTCGCCGGCATGTTCGCCGGCTGGCATGCGTTCCTGTCTGCGCTGCTGGGAGGTCTGTGTTGCGTAGTGCCCAACGGCCTGTTTGCCTTGCGCTTGTATGTCAGCGCGCAGCGGCCGGAAACGCTGAGCCCGTTGACGTTTATGTTCGGCGAGTTCACGAAGATTTTGCTCACAGTCGGCCTGCTGGCAGCGGTCGTCTGGTGGTACCGCGATCTGAACTGGCTGGCGCTGCTTGCCGCCTTCATCGTCGCGCTGAAAAGTTACATCATCTTATTATTTAGGCACTGACATGGCAGCTGAAATGGCAGCAGAAGGCGCAGTAAACCACGCGCCAACCGCCTCTGAGTACATTGTCCACCACCTCGGACATCTCCAGACCTCCCACCAACACAGCATTATTGACTTTTCGGTCATTAACATGGACACCGTATTGTGGTCCGTGTTGATGGGCGTCGTCGGCCTGTGGTTCATGGTCAAGGCAGCGAGCAAGGCAACGTCCGGCGTACCGGGCCGTTTCCAGGCGCTGGTCGAAATGGTTGTCGAGATGGTCGAAGAGCAATCCAAGAACATCGTCCATGGCAACCGCGCCTTCATCGCCCCGCTGGCCCTGACGGTCTTCGTCTGGGTGCTGCTGATGAACGCGATGGACTTCCTGCCTGTCGATCTGTTCGCCGGCATCTTCCGCCTGTTCGGCGCCGAGCCGCACTTCCGTATCGTGCCGACCGCCGACCTGAACGGCACCCTGGGCATGGCCATCGGCGTGCTGGCCCTGATGCTGTACTACAACATCAAGATCAAGGGCCTCGGCGGCTTCATCCACGAACTGTTCTGCGCACCGTTCGGCGCGCACCCGGCCCTGTGGATCGCCAACTTCGGCCTGAACCTGATTGAATTCGTCGCCAAGACCGTGTCGCTGGGTATGCGACTGTTCGGCAACATGTACGCCGGTGAGCTGGTGTTCCTCCTGATTGCACTGCTGGGTTCGACCGCGACGTGGTGGGGCTTCGGCATGCATGTGGTTGCAGGTTCGATCTGGGCAATCTTCCACATCCTGATCGTGCTGTTGCAGGCATTTATCTTCATGATGCTGACGCTGGTGTACATCGGCCAGGCTCACGAAGGCCATTAATTACGTAGTTCCTGGTTTTCTTTTTGCAGTATCCGGTTTTACTTTTTTGACTTTGACTATCTAAGGAGTTTTCATGACTAACGTCGCTCTCGTTGCACTGGCTTGCGGTCTGATCATCGGTCTGGGCGCTATCGGCGCATGTATCGGTATCGGTATCATGGGCGGCAAGTTCATCGAAGCTTCGGCACGCCAGCCGGAACTGATGAACAGCCTGCAGACCAAGATGTTCCTGCTCGCCGGCCTGATCGACGCTGCATTCCTGATCGGTGTTGGTATCGCGATGATGTTTGCATTCGCAAACCCGTTCGCTGGCTAATTCCTGAATTCTCATCGTGCCGGGGGTTCTCCCCGGCGTCTGTCAATTTGAGAAGGAAATTACCGTGAACCTGAACGCAACATTGTTTGCGCAGTTCGTCGTTTTCTTCATCCTCGCGCTGTTCACGATGAAATTCGTGTGGCCGCCGCTGATGAAGGCACTGGACGAGCGCGCGCAGAAGATCGCGGAAGGCCTGGCCGCCGCTGATCGCGGCAAGGCTGAAATGGCCGCTGCCGAAAAGCGCGTGCAGGCTGAGCTCGCCTCGGCCCGCGACGAAAGCACCAAGCGCATCGCTGACGCTGAAAAGCGTGCCCAAGGCATCGTCGAAGAAGCGAAGAAGCAGGCCTCCGAAGAGGGTGCCCGTATCGTCGCCGCCGCTCGCGCGGACGCCGAAGCCCAGGCTGGCAAAGTGCGTGATGCACTGCGCGCCGAAGTCGCCGCCCTCGCGGTCAAGGGTGCAGAACAGATCCTGAAGAAGGAAGTCAACGCAGCCGCACACGCGGACCTGTTGAACCAACTCAAGGCTGAACTGTAACCATGGCTGAACTCGCTACCATCGCACGCCCCTACGCCGAAGCGCTGTTCCGCGTCGCGCAGGGCGGCAACCTGCAGGCATGGTCCGACCTCGTCGGCGAAATGGCTGCCGTCGCCGCACTGCCCGAGGTGAAGGACCTGGCCGCGAATCCGCGCCTGTCCGATACGCAGATCGCCGAAACCTTCCTGTCGGTGCTGAAGTCTTCCGTGAATCCCGAGGCAAAGAATTTTGTCGACGCCCTCGTGGAAAACGGCCGCCTGTCGCTGCTGCCGGCAATCTTCGAGCAGTTCCAACTGCTGAAGAATGCGCAGCAAGGCAGTGCCGACGCCGAGATCATCAGCGCATTCCCGATGCAGGACGCGCAGGTCACCGACCTCGTCGCTGCCCTGCAGAAGAAATTCGGCCGCAAGCTGAACCCGACCGTGACCGTGGATCCCTCGCTGATCGGCGGCGTGCGTGTGGTGGTCGGCGACGAGGTGCTCGACACCTCGGTGCGCGCGAAGCTGCAGCAGATGCAGGTGGCGCTGGCGTCGTAAGGACGGCCTAACATTCAGAGACATAGGGCAGCCGGCAAAGCCGTCGCGACCCGACCAATCAGGAGCTAACATGCAACTCAACCCGTCTGAAATCAGCGAGCTGATCAAGAGCCGGATCCAGGGCGTCGGCGCAGGCGCCGAAGTCCGCAACCAGGGCACCGTGATCTCCGTGACCGACGGCATCTGCCGCATCCACGGCCTGTCCGACGCGATGCAAGGCGAAATGCTCGAATTCCCGGGCAACACCTTCGGCCTCGCGCTGAACCTCGAGCGCGACTCGGTCGGCGCCGTTATCCTGGGTGAATACGAACACATCTCGGAAGGTGACACCGTCAAGTGCACCGGCCGTATTCTGGAAGTGCCGATCGGCCCGGAACTGCGTGGCCGCGTCGTCAACGCACTGGGCCAGCCGATCGACGGCAAGGGTCCGCTGAACGCCAAGCTGTCGGCACCGATCGAAAAGATCGCCCCGGGCGTTATCGCACGTCAGTCCGTGTCGCAGCCGCTGCAAACCGGCCTGAAGTCGATCGACTCGATGGTGCCTATCGGCCGTGGCCAGCGCGAGCTGATCATTGGTGACCGTCAGACCGGCAAGACCGCCGTCGCACTGGACACCATCATCAACCAGAAGGGCCAGGGCGTTACCTGTATCTACGTCGCTATCGGCCAGAAGGCTTCGTCGGTCAAGAACGTGGTGCGCGCGCTCGAGCAGCACGGTGCAATGGATTACACCATCGTCGTCGCCGCTACCGCTGCGGAATCGGCAGCAATGCAATACGTGTCGGCCTACTCGGGCTGCGCCATGGGCGAATACTTCCGCGACCGCGGCGAAGATGCGCTGATCATTTATGACGATCTGTCCAAGCAGGCCGTCGCATACCGTCAGGTTTCGCTGCTGCTGCGCCGTCCGCCGGGCCGTGAAGCGTTCCCTGGCGACGTGTTCTATCTCCACTCGCGTCTGCTGGAGCGTGCTGCTCGCGTGAACCCCGACTACGTCGAGAAGTTCACCAACGGCGCCGTCAAGGGCCAGACCGGCTCGCTGACCGCTCTGCCGATCATTGAAACGCAAGCAGGTGACGTGTCGGCCTTCGTTCCGACCAACGTGATCTCGATTACCGACGGCCAGATCTTCCTCGAGACCTCGCTGTTCAACGCAGGTATCCGTCCTGCGATTAACGCCGGTATCTCGGTGTCGCGCGTGGGTGGTGCAGCTCAGACCAAGGTCATCAAGGGCCTGTCCGGTGGTATCCGTACCGACCTGGCGCAGTACCGTGAACTGGCTGCGTTCGCGCAGTTCGCTTCCGACCTCGACGAAGCCACCCGCAAGCAGCTGGACCGCGGTGCACGCGTGACCGAACTGCTGAAGCAGGCTCAGTACTCGCCGCTGCCGGTCTCCCTGATGGCTGCGACCCTGTTCGCCGTCAACAAGGGCTACCTGGATGACCTCGAAGTGAAGAACGTGCTGGCCTTCGAAGCCGGCCTGCACAACTTCCTGAAGGCCAGCCACGCTGACCTGCTGAAGAAGATCGAAGACACCAAGCAGCTCGACAAGGACGGCGAGGCAGCACTGGCAGCCGCGATCGAAAGCTTCAAGAAGAGCTTCTGATCTCAACCGTAGCTATAAGGAGCAAGCATGGCTGCTGGTAAAGAGATACGCGGCAAGATCAAGAGCGTAGAAAATACGAAGAAGATCACCAAGGCGATGGAAATGGTCGCCGCATCCAAAATGCGCAAGGCGCAGGAACGGATGCGCGCCGCCCGTCCGTATGGTGAAAAAGTTCGTAATGTCGCCGCTCATCTGGCCGAGGCGAATCCCGAGTACTCGCACCCGTTCCTGGTCGCCAGGGAAGACAGCAAGACCGTCGGCCTGATCGTCGTCACGACTGACAAGGGCCTGTGCGGTGGTTTGAACACCAACGTACTGCGCATGGTGACGAACAAGATGCGCGAAGTCGAAGCCGCCGGCAAGAAGGTGGTTTCGGTTGCGATCGGCAACAAGGGTCTGGGTTTCATGAACCGTATCGGCGTCAATGTGATGTCGAGCGCGGCACAGCTTGGCGATACGCCGCATCTGGAAAAGCTGATCGGCCCCGTCAAGGTGCTGCTCGATGCGTACCAGGAAGGCAAAGTCGACGAAGTCTATCTGTGCTTCACCAAGTTCCTGAACACGATGAAGCAGGAACCGGTCGTCGAGAAGCTGCTGCCGCTGTCGTCGGAACAGATGACCCCGACGCACGCGCACAGCTGGGATTACCTGTACGAGCCGGATGCGCAGACCGTCATCGACGACCTGCTGGTGCGTTACATCGAAGCGCTGATCTATCAGGCCGTGGCCGAGAACATGGCGTCCGAGCAGTCCGCACGGATGGTCGCGATGAAGGCTGCTACCGATAACGCCGGCACCCTGATTGGTGAGCTGAAGCTGGTCTACAACAAGACCCGCCAGGCCGCGATCACCAAAGAGCTGTCGGAAATCGTCGCTGGTGCCGCCGCCGTCTGATGACGGGCGATTACGCGAATTTGAAACGAATCTAACTTTATTGAAGGAACGAAAATGGCTGAAGGCAAAATCGTTCAGTGTATCGGTGCTGTGGTTGACGTGGAGTTCCCGCGCGACGCGATGCCCAAGGTCTACGATGCGCTGAAAATGGACGGCTCCGAGCTGACTCTGGAAGTTCAGCAGCAGCTTGGCGATGGCATCGTGCGTACCATTGCGCTCGGTTCGTCGGACGGCCTGCGTCGTGGCATGGTCATCAAGAACACTGGCGCACCGATCACCGTGCCGGTTGGCCAGGCGACCCTCGGCCGCATCATGGACGTTCTCGGTAACGCCATCGATGAGCAAGGTCCGGTCAGCACCGCGCAATCCGCATCGATCCACCGCCGTCCGCCGGCCTACGACGAGCTGTCGCCGTCGCAGGAACTGCTGGAAACCGGCATCAAGGTTATTGACCTCGTCTGCCCGTTCGCCAAAGGCGGTAAGGTCGGTCTGTTCGGTGGCGCCGGCGTCGGCAAGACCGTGAACATGATGGAGCTGATCAACAACATCGCCAAAGCGCACTCGGGTCTGTCCGTGTTCGCCGGTGTGGGTGAGCGTACCCGTGAAGGTAACGACTTCTATCACGAGATGATGGAAGCCGGCGTTGTCAACACCGAAGACTTCACCAAGTCGAAGGTTGCGATGGTGTACGGCCAGATGAACGAGCCGCCGGGTAACCGTCTGCGCGTGGCACTGACCGGCCTGACGATCGCTGAATCGTTCCGTGATGAAGGCCGTGACGTTCTGTTCTTCGTCGATAACATCTACCGTTACACGCTGGCCGGTACCGAAGTGTCCGCACTGCTGGGCCGTATGCCTTCCGCGGTGGGTTACCAGCCGACGCTGGCCGAAGAAATGGGCCGTCTGCAAGAGCGTATTACGTCGACCAAGACTGGCTCGATCACCTCGATCCAGGCCGTGTACGTCCCTGCGGATGACTTGACCGACCCGTCGCCTGCAACCACCTTCGCCCACCTGGACTCGACCGTCGTTCTGAGCCGTGACATCGCCGCACTGGGTATCTACCCGGCAGTGGATCCGCTGGATTCGACCTCGCGCCAGCTCGACCCGAACGTGGTCGGCGCCGAGCACTACGAGACCGCACGTGCCGTGCAGGGTACCCTGCAGCGCTACAAGGAACTGCGCGACATCATCGCGATTCTGGGCATGGACGAACTGGCACCGGAAGACAAGCTGACCGTGGCACGCGCTCGTAAGATGCAGCGTTTCCTGTCGCAGCCGTTCCACGTCGCTGAAGTGTTCACCGGCGCACCGGGCAAGTACGTGTCGCTGAAGGACACCATCAAGGGCTTCAAGATGATCGCTTCCGGCGAACTGGATCACCTGCCGGAGCAGGCGTTCTACATGGTCGGCACCATCGACGAAGCTATCGAGAAAGCGAAGAAGCTGCAGTAATGCTGCTGCCCCGCGGGACGACCGCGGGGCGCGTTTTCCTCGCATTCCGATATTGACAAGGGCTTCCTATGGCACACACCATTCACGTTGACGTGGTCTCCGCCGAAGAGCTGATCTTCGCGGGCGAGGCCGAGTTCGTCGCGTTGCCGGGTGAAGCGGGCGAGCTGGGTATCTATCCCAAGCACACGCCGCTGATCACGCGCATCCGTCCGGGCGCGGTCCGCATCAAGGTCGCAGGTCAGTCCGATGACGAGTTCATCTTCGTCGCCGGTGGCATCCTCGAGGTGCAGCCGAACGCCGTAACCGTGCTGGCCGACACCGCAATCCGCGGCAAGGACCTCGACGAGGCGAAGGCGGCAGCTGCGAAGAAGGCAGCAGAAGAAGCCATGCATAACCGTGAGTCGTCCATCGACTACGCGCATGCACAGGCCGAACTCGCCGTCGCCGTTGCACAGCTGGCCGCAATCCAGAAGCTGCGCAACCGCCAGCGCTGATCGCAACAAGCGTCAAGCATCAAGAACAAAAGGCAGCCTCGGCTGCCTTTTTTCTTTTCCGGTTCGCCTTGCGGTCAGGCCGGCGCTCAGGCTTGAGGTCAGGCCCGCAGTGAGGCCCGCAGTCAGGCTTGCGTTGCCCAGTGCGCCGAGCGCTCGATCGCCCGTTGCCAGACTTCCAGCCGTGCGTGTCGTTCAGCCGGTGTCATCTTCGGTTCGAAGCGACGTTCCATTTTCCAGTTGGCGGCAATCTCGTCCTGATCCTGCCAGTAGCCGACCCCGAGACCGGCCAGATAACCGGCACCCAGCGCCGTCGTCTCTGTCACTTCCGGTCGTACCACCGGCACGCCGAGGATATCGGCCTGGAACTGCATCAGCAGGTTATTGCGTGCAGCGCCGCCATCGACGCGCAATTCGCGCAGCGGCGTCGCCGAATCCTTTTGCATTGCTGTCAGAACGTCCGCCGTCTGGAAGGCAATCCCTTCAAGCGCAGCTCGTGCGATGTGTCCGGCTTGCGTGCCGCGTGTGAGGCCGAGCATGGTGCCCCGCGCATACGCATCCCAGTGCGGTGCGCCGAGCCCCGAGAACGCAGGTACGAAGGTCACGCCATCCGAATCCGGCACGCTGGCCGCCAGTGCCTCGACTTCGGACGAATCACGAATCAGCCGCAATCCATCGCGCAGCCACTGTATCGTCGCACCGCCCATGAACACACCACCTTCGAACATGTAGACAGTCTTGTGCGGCTGGATATGGCCGGTGGTCCAGCCCACCGTGGTGAGCAGTTGGTTGTGCGACTCCATCGCGGTGCCGGTATTCATCAGGATGAAACAACCAGTGCCGTAGGTGCTCTTCACCATGCCCGGGTGGTAGCAGGCCTGCCCATAGGTCGCGGCCTGCTGGTCGCCCGCGATGCCGGCAATCGGAATGGCTGCGCCAAAGAACGCAGGGTCGGTGTGCGCCGCCACGCCGCTGCTGGGCACGACCGCCGGCAGCACCGAGCGCGGTATGCGCAGCAGCGACAGGATTTCGTCATCCCAGTCCAGCGTATGGATGTTGAACAGCATCGTCCGCGAGGCGTTGCTGGTGTCGGTCAGGTGCTTGCCCGACAGCTTGTAGATCAGCCACGCATCGACGGTGCCGAAGGCCAGCTCGCCCGCTTCAGCGCGTGCCCGCGCGCCGGGCACATGGTCCAGCAGCCAGCGCAATTTGGTGCCAGAGAAATAGCCATCGATCACCAACCCCGTCTTCTTGCGGAACAAGTAGCTGTGGCCTTCGGCGCGCAGCGCATCGCAAAGCGCGGCCGTGCGGCGGTCTTGCCAGACGATGGCATTCGCTACCGGCTCGCCCGTCTTGCGATCCCACAGCACGGTGGTCTCGCGCTGATTCGTGATGCCGATGGCGGCGATGTCAGTGGCCGACAAGCCATGCTCGCGCAGCACTTGCTGCGCCACGGCCAGCTGCGATGACCAGATCTCGTTCGCGTCATGCTCGACCCAGCCCGGGTGAGCAAAAATTTGCCGGAACTCCTGTTGCGCGATGCCGTGAATGCGGCCGCTGTGGTTGAACAGGATCGCGCGCGAGCTGGTGGTGCCCTGGTCGATTGCGAGGATGAATTGGTCAGCCATGCGAACCTCAAAAATGAAAGCACAAAAAAATGCGCGGGCCAGCCGCGCATTCAATTCCCGCCGTGAGACGGAAAGCCTCGGAGAGGAGAAGACCTCGGAGAGGAAGGGCCCGACGTCATCCTTGCAGACGGCATCGGGCCGGTGCGCAAATTATTTTACGCGACCTTCCTTCCAGGCCTGGAGCAGCTTGTCATAGGCGATGGTCTCGCCCTTCGGCTTCTCGTTGGCCAGTTTCTTCCACGGAGCGGCATTGTCGGACAGCCACTTGTTGGCATCGCTCTTGTCGTTCAGCTTGGGCGCGCAGTTCTTCATGCCGGCACGCTGCAGGCGACCCATCACGTTGTCCATCTCGTCGGCCAGGTTGTCCATCGCCGCCTGCGGGGTCTTCTCGCCGGTGACCGCGGTGGCGACGTTCTTCCACCACAGCTGGGCCAGCTTCGGATAGTCAGGCACGTTGGTACCGGTCGGGGTCCATGCCACACGGGCCGGGCTGCGATAGAACTCGATGAGGCCGCCGTACTTGTTGGCGTTCTTCGTGAAGTACTCATGACGGATGTCCGAGTCACGTACGAAGGTCACGCCGACGATGGATTTCTTCAGCGAGGTGGTCTTCGCATTGATGAACTGCGCGTACAGCCATGCAGCCGCCTTGCGCTCGTCCGGGGTCGACTTGAAGAAGGTCCAGGAACCGACGTCCTGGTAGCCGTTCTGCATGCCTTCTTTCCAGTACGGGCCGTGCGGGCCGGGGGCCATGCGCCACTTCGGCGAGCCATCGGCATTGTTGACGGCCGGCGCCTTGCCCATCGACGCGGTGAACGCGGTGTACCAGAAGATCTGCTGGGCGATCTGGCCCTGGCCCGGCACCGGGCCGGCTTCGGAGAAGGTCATGCCCATCGCCTCTTTCGGCGCGTACAGCTTCATCCAGTCGATGTACTTGGTCAGTGCGTAGACCGCAGCCGGCGAGTTGGTGGCGCCGCCGCGAGCCACCGAGGCGCCGACCGGGGTGCACTTGTCGGCCGCGACGCGAATGCCCCATTCGTCGACCGGCATGCCGTTCGGGATGCCCTTGTCAGCGGTGCCGGCCATCGACAGCCACGCATCGGTGAAGCGCCAGCCCAGCGACGGGTCCTTCTTGCCGTAGTCCATGTGGCCGAAGACTTTCTTGCCGTCGATTTCCTTCACGTCATTGGTGAAGAAGTTCGCGATGTCTTCATAAGCGGACCAGTTCTGCGGCACGCCCAGCGGGTAGCCGTACTTGGCCTTGAACTTGTCCTGCAGGTCCTTGCGCGCGAACCAGTCGGCGCGGAACCAGTACAGGTTCGCAAACTGCTGGTCAGGCAACTGGTACAGCTTGCCATCCGGACCGGTGACGAAGCTGATACCGATGAAATCTTTCAGGTCCAGGCCCGGGTTCGTGTATTCCTTGCCGGCGCCGGCCATGAAGTCGGACAGCGGCTCGACCGCGCCATAGCGGAAGTGGGTACCGATCAGGTCGGAGTCGGAAATCCAGCCGTCGTAAATCGACTTGCCCGATTGCATGGACGTCTGCAGCTTCTCGACCACGTCGCCTTCCTGGATCAGGTCATGCTTGACCTTGATGCCCGTGATTTCCTCGAAGGCCTTGGCCATGGTCTTGGATTCATAGACGTGGGTGTCGATGGTCTCGGACACCACGTTGATTTCCTTGACACCCTTGGCCTTCAGCTTCGCAGCGGCGTCGATGAACCATTTCATCTCGTCGAGTTGCTGTTGCTTCGACAGGGTCGATGGCTGGAACTCCTTCTCGACCCATTTCTCGGCGGCCTTCATGTCAGCCCAGGACGCGCCCGAGGCCAGCATGGCGGCGATGGCGATCGCGCTTAGTTTGAATTTCACGTCTTATCTCCTCTTCGCACCTTCCCGGAGTATCAATCCGGTGCCGACGGGAAGTAATCCGGCACCACGATGGTTCAAGGTTGTCCCCTTGCATCAACCCCAACGCATCAGAACCAGCAGCACGATGAATCCGAGCGCTGCTGCAAGCCACTGCGTAAGGTCGGTCAGCCCGGCCCACGCAAGATTGACGTACGCGGCCGCCAGCAGGCCGATGAACAGGCGGTCGCCGCGCGTGGTCGGTATCGGCAGGAAGCCCTTGCGCTCGATACTGGGCGAGCGAATCTGCCAGATCGTCATGCCGATCAGCATCAGCACGATCCCGCTGAAAAAGACCGCGATTTCCGTGGTCCAGGCCATCCATGAGAATGCATGTGCCATGTCAGCCTCCTTACACGCGACCCATCGCGAAACCCTTCGCGATGTAGTGGCGCACGAACCAGATCACCAGTGCGCCCGGCACGATAGTGAGCGTGCCGGCAGCAGCCAGCACGCCCCAGTCCATGCCGGCAGCCGACACGGTACGCGTCATCGTCGCCGCAATCGGCTTGGCCTCGACCGAAGTCAGCGTGCGCGCCAGCAGCAGTTCGACCCAGCTGAACATGAAGCAGAAGAAGGCCGTGACGCCGATGCCGGACTTGATCAGCGGCAGGAAAATCTTCACGAAGAATTTCGGGAAGGTATAGCCATCGATGTACGCCGTCTCGTCGATCTCCTTCGGGATGCCGGACATGAAGCCTTCGAGGATCCACACCGCCAGCGGTACGTTGAACAGCAGGTGCGCGAGCGCCACCGCGATATGCGTGTCCATCAGGCCGAAGGTCGAGTACAGCTGGAAGAAGGGCAGCAGGAACACGGCCGGCGGTGTCATGCGGTTGGTCAGCAGCCAGAAGAACAGGTGCTTGTCACCGAGGAAGGCGTAGCGCGAGAATGCGTACGCGGCCGGCAAGGCCAGCGCCACCGCCATCACCATGTTCATGCCGACATAGATGATGGAATTGATGTAGCCGCTGTACCAGCTCTCGTCGGTAAAGATGGTGATGTAGTTGTCGAAGGTCAGATGCGTCGGCCACATCGTCATGACGCCGACGATTTCCTCGTTCGTCTTCAGCGACATGTTCAGCATCCAGTAGATCGGCAGCAGCGAGCCGACCAGGAAGGCCACGAGGAAAAAGCGACTGAAGCCCGAGCGCATCATTTCTTGTCTCCGGTACCGACGCGCTGCATCCAGTTATAGAGCACGAAGGAGAACAGCAAAATAATCAGGAAGTAGATCAGCGAGAAAGCCGCCGCCGGGCCGAGGTCGAACTGGCCAACGGCTTTTTGCGTCAGGTATTGCGACAGGAAGGTCGTCGCATTGCCGGGCCCGCCGCCCGTCAGTACGAAGGGCTCGGTGTAGATCATGAAGCTGTCCATGAAGCGCAGCAGCACCGCAATCATCAGCACATTGCGCATCTTCGGCAGCTGGATGTAGCGGAACACGGCCAGCCGCGACGCGCCGTCGATCTTGGCTGCCTGATAGTAGGCGTCAGGAATCGCGCGTAGGCCCGCATAGCAGAGCAGCACCACCAGCGGCGTCCAGTGCCAGACATCCATCAGCAGCACGGTCAGCCATGCATCCATCGAATTGCCCGTGTAGTTATAGTCGATGCCGGCGTCATTGATCAGCTTGCCCATCAGGCCGATGTCGCCACGGCCGAAGATTTGCCAGATGGTGCCGACCACGTTCCAGGGGATCAGCAGCGGTAGCGCCACCAGCACCAGCGACAGCGATGCGCGCCAGCCTTGCGCCGGCATGGTCAGCGCCACGCCGATGCCAAGCGGGATCTGGATCGTCAGTACAGCGAGTGAGAACCACAGCTGGCGGAAGAAGGCCGAGTGCAGGTCTACGTCGCGCATCACTTCCTTGAACCATTCGGTGCCGACGAACACGGCCTGGTCCGGGCCGAGGATGTCCTGCACCGAGTAGTTCACCACCGTCATCAGCGGCAGGATGGCCGAGAACGCGACCGACAGGATCACGGGCAGCACCAGCCACCAGGCCTTGTTGTTCTGGGTTTTCATCGTTGCCATCTCATGCCACCCGCTTGTCGTTCACGTAGTACAGCGTGCGCTGCGCCTGCAGTTTCAGCCACACCGCGTCGCCTTCATTGGCGGCATGCAGTTCGCGCTGCTTGGCCGCGATCCGGTGCTCGCCGAGCTGGCACTCGATGAGCCAGTGCGTGCCCATGTTGCGCGCCTTGAGCAGCCGCGCGGGCAGGGCGCCCGCTTCGGGCTGCGCGATGCATTCCACATATTCGGGACGAATGCCCAGCGTCATGCGCCCGCCCGGAATGCCTGCCGGCGAAGGCAGGAATTCATTCACGCCCGGCACATGCACGCCATTGATGCTGGACGCGCAGGGCAGCAGGTTCATGCCGGGGTTGCCGATGAAGTAGCCAACGAAGGTATGTTCCGGCGCCTCGAACAGCGCCTGCGCGCTGCCGACCTGCACCACTTCGCCTTCGGTCATGACCACCACCTGGTCGGCGAAGGTCAGCGCCTCGATCTGGTCGTGCGTCACATAGATCAGCGACAGCTTCAGTTCGTGATGAATTTCCTTGAGCTTGCGGCGTAGCAGCCATTTCAGGTGCGGGTCGATCACGGTCAGCGGCTCGTCGAACAGCACGGCCGCCACATCCGGGCGTACCAGGCCACGGCCGAGCGAGATCTTTTGCTTCGCATCGGGCGTGAGGCCCGAAGCACGGTGCTTGAGATCGCCGGAGAGTTCGAGGATCTCGGCGATCTGCGCTACACGGCGATGGATGTCCGCCTGCTTCCAGCCACGATTTTTCAGCGGGAAGGCGAGGTTCTCGCCCACCGTCATCGTGTCGTAGATGACCGGGAACTGGAATACCTGTGCGATGTTGCGTGCTTCGGTCGGCAGGTCGGTGACATCCTTGCCATCGAACAGCACGCGGCCGTGCGAAGGCTTCACCAGTCCCGAGATGATGTTCAGCAGCGTCGTCTTGCCGCAGCCGGACGGGCCCAGCAGCGCATACGCGCCGCCATCGTCCCAGCTCATGTTCATCGGGTGCAGCGCATAGTCGGCCGGCTGCGAAGGATTCGGTTTGTAGCTGTGCGCGAGGCCAGCGAGTTCGATGCGCGCCATCTCAGGCTCCCACACCGGGCGCGCACAGCAGCGCGCCATCGGTACTGAAAATGAACAAGTCCTCGGGCTGGAAATGCATGGTGGCTTGCGCGCCCAGGTTCAGCTCATGCACGCCCGGCAGTTGCGCGACCAGCGCCAGGTTGCCACGATGCAGGTGCACGAAAGTTTCGGAGCCGCTGATCTCGGCCAGATCGACGGTGCCGCTCAAGGCGAAGGTCCCGGTACGCGGCTGCGCATGCAGGCTGTGCGCGCGCAAGCCCACTTGCACGCGCGAGTAGCCCACCAGCTGGCCTTGTTGCGCCGCTGACAGCGGCAGCGCGATGCCTTCGGCCAGCTGTGCCATGCCATTGGCGATGGTCGCATCGAACAGGTTGATGGGCGGGTCGCTGAAGGTGCGCGCAGCGGTGACCGACACCGGCGCATTGAACACCGACAGCGTCGGGCCATGCTGCAGCACGCGGCCTTCATGCATCAGCAGCGTGTGGCCGCCGAGTTGCAGCGCTTCCAGCGGTTCAGTGGTTGCGTAGACAACGGTGGTGCCGCCGGCAGAAAAAAGATCGGTGAGTTCGCGGCGCAGTTCTTCGCGCAGCTTGTAGTCGAGGTTGACCAGCGGCTCATCGAGTAACAGCAAGCTCGCATCCTTGACCAGTGCGCGCGCGAGTGCGCAGCGTTGCTGCTGGCCGCCCGACAGTGCTGCCGGCGAACGATCGAGGTACTTCGAGATATGCAGGCGCTCGGCCATCTCGTTGACCTTGTTGCGGATGGCGTCGTCGGACAATTGGCCTGCGATGCGCAACGGCGATGCGATGTTCTCGAACACCGACAGTGACGGGTAATTGATGAACTGCTGGTAGACCATGGCCAGCTGGCGCTCGCGCACCGGCACGCCGGTCACGTCGATGCCATCGGCGATCACCTTGCCTTCGCTGGGCTTGTCGAGACCGGCCATCACGCGCATCAGCGTGGTCTTGCCGGCGAGCGTGGCGCCAAGCAGCACGTTGATTGCTCCCGACTTCAGCGTGACGGAAGTCGGATACAAATGGATGTCGGCGCCGACCTTTCGGGTCACGCCTTGCAGTTCCAGACGCACGTTGTCTCCTCATGTACGACCGCCGCGTGCAGGCCGTCGAAGCTTGCTGCTAATTGTTCTTGTATGTGCGGGCGATCCACTGGTCGATGAACTGCTCGCTGCCTGCCGGCAGGTGCAGCCCCAGCTTGGAGCGACGCCACAGTATATCGGCGCCAGAAGACGCCCACTCGTTCTTGACCAAATAATCTATTTCAGCGGCGAACAGATCTTTCACCACCTCTTCGCCCATCTGCGAGATGCCGTGCCTGTCCTTGAGCAGCGCATGGATGCGCGTGCCATACGCGCGAACATAGCGTGCGACCAGCTTGGGCGGTAGCCATGCAAATTGCAGCTGCATGCGATGTACAAAAGCGTCATATTCGAGCACGGCGCGATTTTGCGGTGCGCCATACAGATCGCCACCGGGCAGGCACGCATGCTCTGTCCAGGTGGGCCGATGATTGCCCAGTTTCGGCGCGATCATATCGACCGCTTCTTCAGCCAGTTTGCGGAAGGTCGTGATCTTGCCGCCAAAGACGGACAACAGCGGCGCCTGTTCGCCTTCCATCGCCAGTTTGTAGTCACGCGTGATCTCGGATGCTTTGGTCGAATCATCTTCCAGTAGCGGGCGCACGCCCGAATACGACCAGACGACATCGGCTGGCGTGATCGGCTTGCGGAAATAGCGCTGGGTCAATTCGCACAGGTATTCGATTTCTGTGCGGTCGATCTCGACCTTGTTGGTATCGCCGTGGTATTCGAGGTCGGTGGTGCCGACCAGCGTGAAATCCTGCTCGTAATCGATGGCGAACACGATGCGGCCATCCGGGTTCTGGAAGATGTACGCATACGGATGGTCGAACATCTTCTTGACGATGATGTGGCTGCCTTTCACCAGGCGCAGTGCCTTGCCCGCGGGATGGTGTAACGCATCTTCGAGGAAGGAGGCTGCCCATGGGCCGGCTGCATTGACCAGCGACCGCGCATGGACGTCGACCGTGCTGCCATCGGCGTGCTGCAGCACGGCATGCCAGCGATCGCCGACGCGTTTGGCCGATACGCACGATGTGTGCGTGAAGACTTGTGCACCTTTTTCGGCCGCGTCGAGTGCATTGAGCACGACCAGTCGCGCATCGTCGACCCAGCCGTCGGAATAGATGAAACCCTGGGTGAATTCGGCCTTCAGCGGCTCGCCGGCGAGATGGCTGCGCAGGTCGATGGCGCCCGAGCCGGGCAGGATCTCGCGCTTGGCGAGGACATCGTAGATCAGCAAGCCGGCGCGGATCATCCAGGATGGCCGCTGGCCTTTATCGTGTGGCATCACGAAGCGCATCGGCCACATGATGTGCGGCGCAGCCCGCAGCAGCACTTCACGCTCGATCAGCGCCTTGCGTACCAGGCCGAATTCATAGTGCTCGAGGTAGCGCAGGCCACCGTGGATCAGCTTGGTCGATGCCGACGAGGTATGGGAAGCAAGATCATCCTTTTCGCACAGCACGACAGACAGCCCGCGGCCAGCCGCATCGCGCGCGATACCCGCGCCATTGATGCCACCGCCGACGATCAGCACATCTGTCGCAATGACCTGCTGTGAACTCATGAAGACCAGCCAATCTAGAAATGGAAGTCAGCACTGAATCGGAGGATCGCGCGGGTAGCGATGGGTGGTGCAGGCAAGGGCAGCAGCAAGCGGGTGGGCCTGGCGGCGAGAATTGCCAAATCAGGGTGACCTGACCATAATGCGCGAACAAAGATAGACGGGAAACGAACAAAAATCAACAATTAGAACGTCGAAAAAGTTCGTTTCTTTTCCTTATGTTCACTTTTGACATGAATATCCCCCGTTTCGGAGACCTGTGATGACCCTCAATCCCCGACAGCGCCGCATCCTCGAAGCCGTGCGCAGCCATGTCACGGTGTCGGTCGAGGCGCTCGCCCAGCAGTTGGATGTGACGCCGCAAACCGTGCGGCGCGATGTGAAGCTGCTGGAAGAGGCCAAGCTGCTGGCGCGTTATCACGGTGGCGTGGGATTGCCGTCATCGGTCGAGAACATCGACTACAGCCAGCGCCAGGTGCTCAATATCGATGCCAAGCGCCGTATCGCAGCGGCGGTCGCGCAACAGGTGCGGCCGGGCAGTTCGCTGCTGATCAATATCGGCACCACCACCGAAGAAGTGGCGCGTGCACTGGTTCACCATACCGGCCTGCATGTGGTGACCAACAACCTGAACGTGGCCGCTATCCTGGCCGGCCAGCCGGGCTGCGAGGTGATCGTTGCCGGCGGCGTGGTGCGTGGTCGCGACCGGGGCATCGTCGGCGAGGCGACGGTGGATTTCATCCGCCAGTTCAAGGTAGACATAGGCATCATCGGCATTTCCAGCATCGAGCCGGATGGCACGCTGCGCGATTTCGACCCGCGCGAGGTCAAGGTGGCGCAGGCCATCATCGAGCAATCGCGCGAGGTATGGCTGGTGGCTGACGAAGACAAGTTCGGCCGACAGGCACTGGTGCGGCTGGCGCACCTGTCGCAGATCGACAAGCTGTTCTGCGATGCCGAACCCCCGGCAGCGATGCGTGCAATGCTGAAGGAAGCCCAGGTCGAGGTCATCGTCGCGCCCTGAGCGCGACGGCAGGATGCCGGGCTCGGAGTCTGTTGCGGCAGGGTCGGCCCGGAAAAAGCCGGGGAGGGCGGAGGCTTTGGGCGATAATACGACCTCCCTGAAAATTGCCCTCGTAGGAACCGATGCCGAGCTCGTTCGCCCCGCTGAAGAATGATACGTTTCTGCGCGCACTGCTGCGCCAGCCCACGGAATACACGCCGCTGTGGCTGATGCGCCAGGCCGGTCGTTACCTGCCTGAATACCGCGCTACCCGCAGCAAGGCCGGCTCTTTCATGGGCCTCGCGACCAATCCTGACTTCGCCACCGAAGTTACGCTGCAGCCGCTGGATCGCTATGCACTCGATGCCGCGATCCTGTTCTCCGACATCCTGACCGTGCCCGATGCGATGGGCCTGGGCCTGTCGTTCGCCGAAGGCGAAGGCCCGCGCTTCGCGCATCCGCTGCGCGACGAGCAAGCCGTGCGCGCCCTGCAGGCGCCGGACCTGTCCAAGCTGCAGTATGTGTTTGATGCCGTCACCCAGATTCGCACCGAGCTGAATGGCCGTGTGCCATTGATCGGTTTCTCAGGCAGCCCCTGGACACTGGCTTGCTATATGGTCGAAGGCAAAGGCTCGGACGACTTCCGTACCGTCAAGAGCATGCTTTATGACCGCCCTGACCTGATGCACCATATCCTGCAAGTGAACGCTCAAGCAGTGTCCGCTTACCTGAATGCGCAGATCGATGCCGGCGCCCAAGCCGTGATGATCTTCGACACCTGGGGTGGCGCGCTGGCGGATGGCATTTACCAGTCCTTCTCGCTGCATTACATGCGCGAAGTGATCAAAGGCCTCAAGCGCGAGCATGATGGCGTGAAGATTCCGGTCATCGTCTTCACCAAGGGCGGCGGCCTGTGGCTGGAAGAGATTGCCGACAGCGGCGCGGACGCCGTCGGCTTGGATTGGACGGTCAACCTCGGCAAGGCACGCGCGCTGGTCGGCCACAAGGTCGCCCTGCAGGGCAACCTGGATCCGAACGTATTGTTCGCCAAGCCCGAGCAAATCCGTGCCGAAGTCGACAAGACCCTGAAATCCTTTGGCAAGCCGGGTGCCGGCAGCGGTCATGTATTCAACCTCGGCCACGGCATTTCGCAATTCACGCCGCCCGAATCCGTGACCGCCCTGGTCGAGGCCGTGCATCAGATCAGCCGCGATTTGCGCGCTTGATCGGCCAACTGACGGGCCCCGCCACGGCTTTCCCTCGGGGTGCATCGCCGTCCGGGTCCGTCACGTTTTCACGGGACTTATGCACAAGCCTGACCAGTCAGTCTTGAATCAAGGACTTGCGTGATTTTCTGAAATCCCGCCCGAACAAAAATCTCCAAAGCATTGAAAAAAAAGGAGAAATTTTGTTCGGTGGCGTGTGCGGTGGCTGGTGCTGCGCCAGATTGGCGCAAAAAATGTTCCTGTGGGAAAGCATTGTTCACAAAGATATCCACAGATTTGTTCAATTTGTGGTGGCTTGGCCCCAATACCCGGAATTTACCGGCCGGCGATCATGAAAATTCTGATCGTGCAAGCTTTTCCTGGTGAGCAGGGCGCACTTATTCACAAAATTTTTCCTGTCAAGCCGGCTAGAAGAGAAAACAATATTTTTTTTGGCGGAAGATTGCCCACAGGCTAAGTCGTTGATTTTATTAGATGTGGCTAGCTGCGTTCCTGATGAGCAATTTGTTTGAGGCCGCATAAAATCAGGCGTTTCGGGTGTCAAGCCCCGGTTACCCACAAAGTTATCCACAGAATTTGTGGATAGCTGAAAAAGGCCTTGTGGTACGCGGGTTTAGCTTCACTTTTAAAGAATCACATTAAGTTAAGTGGGTGTTGCTTCAGGCCGCTGGCCCCGTTGCACCGCCTTGCATCACCTTGCCATCGACCTGACGAGACCCGCACCAATTCATGACTGGTCGCATCATCAAAATCGCGCTGGACTCGCCGCTGGACATGGAGTTCGACTACCGCTGGCAACCGGCAGCGGCAGGCGACCCGGATCCGCAGGTCGGCCAGCTCGCGCTTGTGCCCTTCGGGCGGCGTGAAGTCGTCGGTGTGGTGACCGCCGTGGGCGACGCCAGCGATTACGATGCGGCCAAGCTGCGCGATGTGATTGCGCTGCGCACCCAGCTCGCACCGCTGCCGCCGGAATGGATGGCCTTGTGCCGCTTTGCCGCCGACTATTACCAGCGACCGCTGGGCGAGGTCATGCTGCCTTGCCTGCCCAAAGGCTTGCGCAACGAGTCCACCGTCGCGCTGGACCGGGCACTCAAAAAGCTCGCGAAGGCCGCGCCGGCCGCGGTCGGCCAAACCGACGCCGCCGCACTACCGGCAGCCCCCATGCTGAACCCTGGCCAGCAGGCTGCGGTGGACGCCATCACTGCCTCTGCTGGCTTTGCGGCCAACCTGCTGTTCGGCGTCACCGGCAGCGGCAAGACCGAGGTCTACCTGCACGCGGCGCAAGCCGTGATCGACCGCGAGCGGGCGCAGGGACGTGCGGCACAGGTGCTGATCCTGGTCCCCGAAATCAATCTCACGCCGCAGCTCGAAGGCAGCGTACGCGGACGCTTCCCGCATCTGCAGGTCGTCACGCTGCACAGCCAGTTGGCCGAAGGTGAGCGCTTGCGTCACTGGATCGCCGCGCATCAGGGCGATGCCGCGATCGTGCTGGGCACCCGATTGTCTGTACTGGCGGCGATGCCGGCCCTGAAGCTGATCATCGTCGATGAAGAGCACGATCCCTCGTACAAGCAGCAAGAGGGCTTGCGCTATTCGGCGCGTGACCTGGCCGTGTGGCGCGCGCGCCAGCTGGACATACCGGTGGTGCTGGGCTCGGCCACGCCGTCGATCGAGAGTTGGCAGCATGCATCGAACGGACGCTATCGCCGGCTCGACCTCACGCAGCGTGCGGCCGCACATGCGCAATTGCCGCGGGTGGGCCTGATCGACATGGAGATCAACAAGGCACCGGATGGCCTGTCGCCGCCGCTGGTGGCTGCCTTGCGTGCGCGTCTCGAACGCGGCGAACAATCGCTGCTCTTCCTTAACCGCCGTGGCTACGCGCCCGTCATGCATTGCGACGCTTGCGGCTGGATCAGCAATTGCCGCCGCTGCACGGCCTTCATGGTGCTGCACAAGCCTGAACGCCGGCTGCGCTGCCATCACTGCAGCCTGGAGTTGCACATTCCTCACGCGTGCCCGACCTGCGGCAATGTGGACTTGCAGCCGCTGGGGCGCGGCACGCAGCGGGTCGAAGAACACTTGCAGGTGCTGTTCCCGGAAGCGCGCGTGCTGCGCATCGACGCTGATTCCACGCGACGCAAAGGCAGCGCGCAGGCGGCCTTCGATGCGGTGCATCGTGGCGAAGTCGACATCCTGCTCGGCACGCAAATGGTGGCCAAAGGCCATGATTTCCAGCGGCTGACGCTGGTCGGCGTGATCAACCCCGATACCGCCTTGTTCTCGCAGGATTACCGCGCAGGTGAGCGCTTGTTTGCGCAATTGATGCAGGTCGCCGGACGCGCAGGCCGCGCTGCGGTCGCGGCGCCCCAAGAAGGCGGCCAGGGCGGCGATGCGCGTGACGCGCGCGCCGAAGTGCTGGTGCAGACCCGCTATCCGCAGCATCCGCTGTACCGCGCCTTGCTGGCACATGACTATCCGGGTTTTGCCCAGGCAACGCTGGACGAACGGCGCAGCGCGAGCTTGCCCCCCTTTGTGTTCCAGGCTTTGCTGCGCGCCGAAGCCAAGCAATTGCAGCCGGCGCTGGATTTCCTTCAAGCCGCACGCGACCTGATGCCTTGCGAAGGCATCATGATCAACGACCCGGTGCCCATGACGATTACGCGCGTGGCCGGTGTCGAACGCGCGCAGTTGCTGGTCGAATCCTCATCGCGCGCGCAATTGCAGGCTTTCCTCAAGCCCTGGGTCGCAGCCTTGCGCGAACAGAAGTCGCGCCTGCGCTGGTCGCTCGAAGTCGATCCGGTCGATATCTGATGCTCGCTGCTGCTGAGGAGCACACCTCACCAGCCTGCAAGCGCCCTGCGAATTCAAGCGGCAATACAAATACGCCTGCAGAAGCTACCGTCCGGGTCAGACCTGCAAGGACCCGGGCAGCAAACTCGGGACGAAGCGCGCAGCAAAGCGTCTAGCCAATCAGTGCGGGCGCATGCCGGCATCGTGATCCGGGTCGATACGATGCGGCGCTTCCGCCGGATCGAAGTCTTCCCAGTCGCCATGCACGATATGGCCTTCGCCCGATTCGAGTTCGGCAGCACCGCACTGCATCAGCACATCCATGGCTTCGTGCTCGCTGCGCTCATCATCGGCGCATACCGCGACCATGAAGCCCGAGTGGCGCAGCATGGTCGACGGATCGCGGTCTTCCTCGTTCTCATGCATGCTGCGCAGTGCGCCGATCAGGTTGCCGATATGGGCGCCGACCAATCCGCCGGTCAGAAAGCCGAGCGGACCGCCTACGGAACCAATCGCAGCCCCGACAGCGCCGCCGGCCGCCGTGCCCGTCATCGCGCCCATGGATCCTTCTTCAGCGCCGCGCGAGACATTATGGTCGCCGCCAATCACGAAACGTGCGTGCTGGCCGGGAGGGCCAACATAGAAGCAGGACATTTGCTCGGTGGGAAAATTTGCAGCGCCCAGGGCATTGACCGCGGCTTCAGCCCCGGCCATGGATTCAAACCTGCCTGCAATGATGTGAGACATGGCATTCCTCCCAGGAAGTGGTTGGCGGCACAGGGGCAGGAACGCGGCGTGCCGCGACAGGCTTCAGCGCGCAGCATGACAACGCGGGGAAGCGCTCAGGCCTTCATCCTACTGCAAGCAGGCGTGCTTGGGAGCCTTCATATCCCTCTCTGCATGAGGGTCGAAATTTCTGCTTCACCCGGCACGGCTTGCCATTGCACTTCGATGAGAGCGGCGAACGGCCGCTGAAGTTCTGCCGAACGCGGGAACTGTGGCGTTATGAAGAATTCAAAAACGAACACGCTCAGGGTCGCTCAGGGTCGGCTTACAGAGCGCACCCGATCACCGCATGACGTCTGTTCATGCAACCCGCAGGAGGCAGAAATGAACCATACCGTGGCAGCCATCTTCGACAGCTATGGCGATGCGCAGTCCGCAACGAAAGCACTGTTCAACGAAGGCTTCGTCAGCGCCGACGTCAAGCTGAGTCCGCCCGACGACAGTCGCGAAGCGCGCCAGCGTGCTGTGGGCGAATCGGTGTCACCGAAAGAAGGCTGGGGCATAGGCGCCTTCTTTCGCTCCCTGTTCAGCACCGATCAGCATGCCGATGATGCCGGCATGTATGCCGAAGCGATACGGCGCGGCAGCTATCTGGTCACCATCGATGCGGCGACCGAAGGCCAGGCCGATCAGGCGGTCGATATCCTGATGCGTTTCAAGCCGGTTGATCTCAACGATCGCGCCGAGCACTGGCACAGCAGCGGCTGGAGCGGCTACCAGAGCGGATCGCCGCTCTATACCGATGATGAAATCCGCAACGAGCAGGCAGGCTACCAAAGCAAGACCACCATTACCGGTGCAACGCCTGCAGCAAGCAGCGAGGCCACCATTGCACCCGTCACTGCCAGCGCTGCCGATATGGCGGCTGCCGGGGCAACGCTGCCCGTCGTGGAAGAGCAGCTGCAAGTTGGCAAGCGTCAGGTGAGTCGCGGCGGCGTGCGCATTTACCGGCATGTGACGGAAACGCCGGTGCAGGAGTCGGTGCAATTGCGGGAAGAGCGGGTGACGGTGGAACGCACTCCGGTTGACCAGCCCGCGAGCGCCGCGGATATGGGTGCGATCAGGGAAGGCGTGACCGAGATTCGTGAAACCGGGGAAGAACCCGTGGTCGCGAAGACAGCGCGCGTGGTCGAGGAAGTCCGGATTGGCAAGGAAATCACCGAGCGCACCGAAACCATCAGCGACACGGTGCGTCGCGCGGATGTCGAAGTCGAGCAGTTAGGGGCGACGGCGAGCGCGACGGGTACAGCAGGCGCTGCCAGCGATGACGTGTTCCGCCAGCACTGGCAAAGCGCTTATGGCAGCGGCGGCGGCAAATACGAAGACTATGCGTCGGCATATCGCTATGGCGCAAACCTGGCCGGGCAGAAGCAGTACCAGGGATATCGCTGGGATGAACTGGAGCCGCAGGTGCGCAGCGATTGGGAAGCGTCGCACCAAGGCAGTCCGTGGGAGCGCACCAAGCAGGCCGTGCGCTATGGCTGGGAAAAGATGACTGGGCATTGAACGCCGTTTGCCCGCATCAAGATGCACGACCTGAAGCGATCCGCTTCAGGTCGTCGGTGCCCGTTTACTGCAGCGGCGCATCCAGCTGGCCATCCTGCGCCAACTGGCGAATCATGCGTATCGTGTCGATATCCGCTTCCTTGTAGGCTTCGCGGCGGAAATCGTTGTAGAAGGAATCCTCGGCTGATTCATCAGCTTCCTGGTGGTCATCGTATTCGAAGCGCACGAACAGCACACCGGGTTCCGGTTCTTCTATCGTCATCCGCAAATCCGATACCGGAATCTCTGCCTGTTGCGGCACGTGATAGTGCACCTGCTCCTGCGGGCTGAAATGCACTTTGTCGTGAATGACCAGTTTCCCGAAATGCAGCGTACGCGACAAACTTTCCGGCGTACGCGTGTTGATGTGACAGCTGTCCAGCCCGAGTTGGAACAGGGTAGGGCGCTCGGCGCGCAGCACCAGGCCGCGCCACAGTTGTGCCCGGTTCAATCTCGCAACCAGCGGATTGTCGGGCATGTTGATTTCGATAAGATGTGTGAATTTCATTGGCGGGCGCCATCGTTAACCGGCGTCAGCGGGCACTTTACCATGCGCCCTGTCATGCACGGCAGATCGCGCCGCAGTCTTTCCGGTTCCCGGCAGGGGATTTCGATACAATGACGCGCTCATTCCGTATTCCCGAATTCCCGCTTTCCTTCCCGCATGTCGCACGGACTCAATGCGCCGCAACGCGCCGCAGTCAATTACATCGATGGTCCCTGCCTCGTGCTTGCCGGCGCCGGCTCGGGCAAGACGCGCGTCATCACGCAAAAGATTGCGCACCTGATCGAATCTTGCGGATATGAAGCCCGGAATATCGCCGCGCTGACCTTTACCAACAAGGCCGCGCTCGAAATGCGCGAGCGTGTTGCCAAACTGCTCAAGGAACCCGGACAAGCCAAACAACTGACGGTATCGACTTTTCATTCGCTGGGCGTGCAGATCTTGCGCCGCGAAGCGAATGCCATCGGCCTCAAGGATCGCTTCTCCATCATGGATAGCGACGATTGCTTCGCGATCGTGCAAGACCTGGCGGTCACCACCGACAAGGCCGTGGTCCGCCGTATCCAGAATGCGATGTCGCTGTGGAAGAACGGGCTGATGAGCGCAGACGCCGCACTGGCGCAGGCCAAGGATGAAGATGAAGCGCAGGCCGCGCGCATCTACCGCAGTTACCTGGCCACCTTGTCGAGTTACCAGGCAGTCGATTTCGATGACCTGATCCGCCTGCCGGTCGAATTGTTCCGCAACGACGAGGCCGCGCGCGACCGCTGGCAGCGCAAGCTGCGCTACCTGCTGCTCGACGAATACCAGGACACCAATACCTGCCAGTACGAGATGGTGAAGCTGCTCGTGACCGGCCCCGGCAAGAAGCCGATGTTTACGGCCGTTGGCGACGATGACCAGGCGATTTACGCATGGCGCGGCGCGACCATGGAAAACCTGCGCATCCTGCAGGACGATTTCCCCGACCTGAAACTGATCAAGCTCGAGCAGAACTACCGCTCCAGTACCCGCATCCTGCAGGCGGCCAACGCCGTCATTGCCAACAACCCGAAATTGTTCGAGAAGTCGCTGTGGTCCGAGCACGGCATGGGCGACCCGATCCGGGTGATGGCGATGGAAGACGACGAAGCAGAAGCCGATCAGGTCGCGATCATGCTGTCGGCACACAAGTTCGAGCGACGCGCCAAGTTTTCCGATTACGCGATTCTTTACCGCGGTAATCATCAGGCCAGGATTCTGGAGAAGGCGCTGCGCCGCGAACGCATCCCTTACGTGATGTCAGGCGGCCAGAGCTTCTTCGACAAGGCCGAGATCAAGGACATCATCAGCTATTTGCGCCTGATCGCGAATGAAGACGATGATCCGGCCTTCATTCGCGCTGTCACCACGCCGCGCCGCGGCATAGGGCAGGCAACGCTGGAAGTGCTGGGCGAATTCTCCGGGCAGTGGCAATGCTCGTTGTTTGAAGCCGTGTTCAAGGGCGGCATCGAAGCCAGACTCAACGAACGGCAATTGGCACCGCTGCGCGAGTTCTGCGACTTCATCAACCAGCTCGAAGCGCGCGCCTCGCGCGTAGGCCCGGCCGGCAGCGGCGAGAATGCCGGCGAAGTGCTGGACGACATGATGAAGGCCATCGACTACGAAGCCTACCTGTATGGCCACTTCGACGAGAGGCAGGCGCAGGACAAATGGCAGAACGTGCTCGACTTCACCAGCTGGCTGAAAGAAAAAGGCAATGGTGGCCGCGACGGCACCGATGAACACAAGTCCTTGCTGGAGCTGGTGCAGATGGTGGCCTTGATGAGCATGCTCGAAGGACGCGACCAGGAACCGGATGCCGTACGCATGTCGACGCTGCACGCATCCAAGGGTCTGGAATTCGGCCACGTATTCATGGTCGGCGTCGAAGAAGGCATCCTGCCGCACAAGGGCGACCCCGACGCGCCGCCCGATGTCGTCGCACAGCGCATCGAAGAAGAGCGCCGACTGATGTATGTCGGCATCACGCGTGCACAGCGCAGCCTGACCATCACCTGGTGCAAGAAGCGCAAGCGCGCACGCGACAGCATGCCCTGCGAAGTGTCGCGCTTCATCAAGGAAATGCGGCTCGACGAAGGCGATGCCGTGCCCGAGGAAACCGAACAGCTGACGCCGCAGAACCGACTGGCCAACCTGAAGGCGCTGCTGCAAAAGCCGAAGGCCGCCTGAATGTCGACCCTTTGACCCTTCGGCCATCTGCCCCGAACAGGCGACAACCCCATGCCGGATCGAAAGAAAGACAGCCATGGTTTTCGCAACCCGCACCAGCTGCCGGTCAAGACCTGTGCCGCTTGCGGGCGGCCTTTTACCTGGCGTAAGAAATGGTCGGCCAGCTGGGAACAGGTGCGTTACTGTTCCGACGCGTGCCGCAATGGGCGCAAGCCTGCCTGAACAACAGAAACAAGGCACATCACATGGATATCGAAGAACGACTGGTGAACCTGGAGAGCAAGCTCGGTCAGCAGGATTACCTGCTCGACGTGCTCAACAAGACCGTCTATGAACAGCAAAAGAAAATCGACGAGTTCGAAAAGCTGACGATTGCACTGGCCAAGCGCCTCGCGGATGTGCAAGGTCGGCTGCCCGACGGGATGGCGGCCAATGAAAGGCCGCCGCACTATTGAATGAGAAATGCACAGTCATGATCAATGAAAAAATCCTCGAATCTCTGCGCCGCGAATTGAATGAACAGACAGCGCAGATGCACTGGAGCGAGCTGGAGCGATTCTTCGCCAGCGGCAATGTCATTGCGGTCGCGCCCGTGCTGGACCTGATCGATGTCGGTGCGCGCATCGCAGCCGACGACAAGGCCAGTGTGCTCGACTGGATGCAGGCCGGCTTGCTGCAGAAAGTGAATGACGAACAGGCCAGCAGCTGGCAATCGGTCGATATGCTGCTGTGGACCGTGGTAGTGAAGCCGTGGATCCTGGTGCAGCACGAGCGCCAGCAGCCGGCAGCTGTTCAACAATAATTTTTACTTTGGGTTGGTTTGCCTATGTGGTTCAAGAATCTTCAACTTTTCCGCCTGCCCAAGCATTGGGCCATGACGGCCGAAGCGCTGGAAGCCGCGATCGAGTCGCAACAATTCGTGCCGTGCACCAGCATCCAGCTATTGAGCCAGGGCTGGATCGCACCGGCCAATGACGGCCGCCTCGTTTATGCGAGCAATCGCCAGTTCCTGCTGAAGCTGCGCACCGAGAAAAAATTGCTTCCGTCCAGCGTGATCAATCAGGTCGCGAAAGAAAAAGCTGCCGAGCTCGCCGAGCAGCAAGGCTTCCGTTGCGGCCGCAAGCAGATGAAGGAAATCAAGGAGCAAGTCGCCGACGATCTGCTGCCGCGTGCGTTCTCGCTGCAATCCGATACCGGCGTGTGGATCGATACCGTGAATGGCTGGCTGGCGATCGATGCCGCCAGCGCTGCACGTGCCGAAGAAGCGATCAAGCTGCTGGTGAATGCTGTCGACAAATTCCCGTTGTCGACGCTGCGTACCGTCATGTCGCCGGTGGGCGCGATGACCAACTGGCTGCTTTCCGAAGAGCCGCCGCATGGCTTCACGATCGACCAGGAACTCGAACTGCGCTCCAGCGCGCATGGCAATGCGACGGTGCGCTACGTGCGTCACTCGGTGGAGCCGGACGAAGTGCGCCGCCACATCACTGCCGGCAAACAGTGCACCCGTGTTGCGCTGACCTGGCGCGATAAGGTATCGATCGTGCTGACGGAGTCGCTCGCCGTCAAACGCGTGACAGCGCTCGACGTGCTGAAGGAAGGCAATGAGACCGCGTCGGCCGGCGAAGAAGAGCGCTTCGAATCGGACTTCCAGCTGATGGCCGGCGAGCTGGCGCAGATGCTGGATGATCTGGTGAATGCGCTGGGCGGCGAACAGATCGAGCAGGCGGCCTGATCTCAGCCATATTGACGTTCAACGTATGCGATTGAGCAATGCGCAAAAAGGTCAGGGCCGGCTTTCATGAGCTCATGGAACCGGTCCAGGTGCTTGGCAAGAGATGCGGCTTCCGGACTCAGCCAGCTTAGCCAGGTCTTCGAATCGTTGACGGTGGCAGGCAAATGCATGCAGTGCCAGATAGGCTCGTGATGAAAAACGCGATTGCGCAAATCTCGAATCGCAGAGGCATATCGGGATTGTTCTTTTCGGGTTCTTGATTTTCTGGGCGCGTCGGCAAAGACTTTTGGCGCGAGATGTGGCCACAGAATCTTTGTTCTTTCGTAGCGCACATCAAGCAGACTTGTCCAGAACCCAAAGGTAAGTTCGGCGACCATTCGCCCGGGCGTCGCGGTCCGATTGCTGCCAGCGATTTTTCTCCGCGCTTCACTGATCTTCGATGCGTCGCGTGTATCGAGCCATCCGAGGTCAAACCACTCGCGTTGTCCAAACAGCTCGGCGAGATGGGCATCCAGCTTGTTTCTGAGCGTGGTCTCGGTCAGGTTCAGAAGCGGATACAGGCTTTCGCAAAGTGCTATGTTCCAGAGGTAAAGGCAAAGTGTCTTGTCCAGATCCCCATGGGTTTGCCTGAGATAAGGAGCTAGCCGTTCGGAAGAGATGGCTTGTGCGATGCCCGGCCAAGTTGTGCTGATGCCTACGCCCAAGTTTGTGTCCATCCGTCGGACGAGCTGATACATGTCACATTTGTGCATGCTCGACTCAAGAGCCAGGCAGATAAATCACTGGCCGTGCTAGCATGCGTTCGCAGTCCCCGGGCTATTCCTCTCCCAGTCCCCAAAGAGATTGGTGATGAACCCGGGGTTAGTTTTTTCTGGGGCCGCAATTGCATGCAATCGTCTCCGCCAGCTGCCTGATGCAGCTTCAGGTAACGATATTCCTGTCCTTTATTGTTCTTTCCGGATTTGTGCTGCGCGCACGTTGGCCCGGCTTATTGCATGGCCATCGAAGGCTCCGGGAATGTGGGTGGCGGCCAACAATTCGGCGCGCAAATGAAAAACGCCTGCTTGCGCAGGCGTTTTGTGTTTTGGCGGAGCGGACGGGGCTCTCCCACATCCTGCGGGCCGCGGATTCGCTTGCAAGCGAATCCCTTCGAGTCCCGCCGAGCGCATGCGCTCTCCGCTCCTGACGACACAAATGAAAAATGCCCGCTTGCGCGGGCATTTAGGTATTGGCGGAGCGGACGGGGCTCGAACCCGCGACCCCCGGCGTGACAGGCCGGTATTCTAACCAACTGAACTACCACTCCAGACCGATCGCCGAAGCAACCGGAAGCCGCGCATTCTACCGAAGACATTGCTTTATGTCGAGCGAGACTTTGCGCCATTACAATCTGTTGTCGACAATACCACCTGACAACGGATAAACCATGAGCTTGAGCTGGCTGATCACGAACGCGGTTGCGTCCTTCCTTTTGCCTCCGATGTCGCTGGTCCTGTTGGGACTGATCGGTGCGCTGCTTCTTCGCCGCCATCGGAAGACGGGAGTCACGCTGGTCACCTTAGCCGTGCTGCTGCTGCTGGGATTGTCAACATCGGCCGGCTCGCGCTTGCTGGTCAAGCCGCTGGAAGACCGCTACGTGCCGGTGCCCGATCCCAAGGCCAGCGGCGCCCGGGCCATCGTCGTGCTGGGCGGCGGCCGCGATATTCTGTCGCCCGAAGATGCGGATCGCGACCGTCCGTCCACGGATACCCTGATGCGACTGCGACACGGCGCGCGCCTGCACCGGCAGACCGGTTTGCCGCTGCTGGTCAGTGGTGGCAATCCTGACGGGCAGGGCGAGAGCGAAGCCGTCGTGATGGCACGTTCGCTCGATGAAGATTTTCGCGTCAAGACGCGCTGGATCGAAGACAGCTCCGATAACACCGCACAGAACGCCAGCCATTCGGCTGCGATGCTGAAGCAAGCCGGCGTCCACCGCATCCTGCTCGTCACCGACGCCATCCACATGCAGCGCGCCGAGCAGATCTTCCTGCGTGCCGGCCTCGAGGTCGTGCCGGCGCCGACGGCGTTCAGAAAGCGGGGGCCGCTCACGCCCGCCAGCTACATCCCGAATGCCGGCGCCCTGAAGGACAGCCACTACGCCTTGCACGAATGGATAGGCGCGGTCTGGTACCGCTTCCGCTATGGTTTGCTTGACTAATTGACACGGTCTTTGCCGCCGGTCAGGCGGGGCTGCGTTATGCTTTTTGTCACGTCTGCCCTGCCGTACAGCCCGCCCGGCCTGTGCCTCGGCAGTCCCGCCCACGTCAACGCAGGAGAGCCGCGATGCACGAATCCCATATCGAGACCGTTCGCAACGACTTGAAATCCCTGGTGCGCGAAGCCCAGACCCTGTTCGACGAAGCCGCCAGCGCCGGCGGTGCACGCGCCGATGAATTGCGCTCCAAGGCGTCCAAAGCGCTTGATGACGCGCTGCGCCGCGCGCACGAGCTGCAAGAAGCCGCCATCAAGCGAGGCCGCCAGATTGCCAATGACACCGACGCCTATGTGCACGAGCACCCGTGGCGGGCGATCGGCATTGCCGGCGCCGTTGGCGTGCTGATTGGCATGCTGATCGCGCGGCGCTGATCCATGGAAGAAAGCCAACCGGCCGCGACCGGTCTGACTGCTCACGCCCGTGTGCTGGTGACCAGCCTGGTCGGTTTGGTGCGGACACGTTCGTCGCTGGCCGTGCTGGAGCTGGCCGAAGCACGCGATGCGATGCTGCAGGTGCTGTTCATGGGAGCCGCCGCTTTGCTGCTGGCCGCTTTTGCGATCGCCTGCCTGTCGGCACTGGTTGTCGCGCTGTGCTGGGATACGCTGGGCTGGGGCATCCTGCTGGTGCTGTTCTTCGTCTACGGTGGGTTGGCGGCCATGCTGCTGAGTCGAGCGCGCGCCATCGTCGCCAGTGGCCGCATCGGCCTGCCGGACACGCTGGAAGAATTGCGCAAGGACCGTGATGCGCTGTGCCTGGGGGAGGCCGAATGAGCAGCCCGATGACGCGCGAGCAGAAAAAGAAGCTGCTGCTGGCCGAAGGGACGCTGTATCGCTTCGAAAGCGTGCAGGCACGGCGCGCCATTGCCGACGAACTGGGCAGCATCGCGCACAGCGGGCCGGTGGGTATGCTGCGTTCCGTGAGCGGGCGGAGCTGGCTGAGCCTCGCAGCGACGGCCTTGCCACTGGTGCTGGGCGCGGGCCGGGCGGCGCGCTTGCTCAAGCGCGGCATGCTGATGGCGGGTGGGGTGGCCGCCGCGTGGTCGGCGATCAGTCGCTGGCGCGAGCAGGCAGCGCAAAAGAGCGATACTCGCGGCGACGAATCCGCCGTCCCAGCCGACGAGTCGCGGGAAGGTCAGACCACGGCATCGGCGGCATCCGCAACACCGACGACCACCACATCAACCGAGGGCGGGGGCATGGCGCACTGAAAACTGCCGCTCCCAGGTAAAAAAAATCCCGGCGTGTGCCGGGATTTTTCATTCTGGCGTCCGTGGACGCAGGCCGATCATGTCGGCCTGTGCTGCCTGATTATTTCTTTTCAGCCGTCTCTTTCGGCGCCGGTGCAGCCGGTTCCTTGAAGCTGGCGCCTGCCGAATTGGCCATGTGAGCCACGGCGCGTGCGACTTCGATATCGTCCAGATCCGGATTGCCGCCCTTGGCCGGCATGGCGCGGATGCCCTTGATCGCGTGCGACACCAGCGTGTCGTAGCCTTGCTTGAGGCGGCCGCCCCAGGCGCCGGCATCGCCAAACTTCGGTGCGCCGGCAGCGCCCGAGGCGTGGCAGGCAGCGCAAGCAGCGTTGTAGACATCGGCGCCGGCCTTCAGCTGGCGCGGGGCGCTGGCGTCGACCAGCGTGAAGCCTTCATCAGCCACCGGCTTGATACGTGCAGCAATCGCTTCCGGCGCCTGGGCATTGGAACCGGCGCCAGTCTTCGGGTTGTTGCCAACATAACCGACCAGCAACACGATGATGACGATGGGGATGGCAAAGCCGGCCACCACGGCGGCAAACAGCTGCTTCGGGGTCTTGATGACGGATTCGTGCTCGTTATGGGCGTCGCTCATGGTGTCCTCGGATCGATTCGGCGCAAAATGCCGGAAGTGCTAGCAAAGCCTTGGATTATAGACGAAACGACCGGGTTTTCCCCCACTACAAGGGCGCTTGCGTGGACTGGCCCGGGGAAACCCGGTATCCTTGCGCCTCTTCCGGACTCCGGACCGCGCGGCTGTAGCTCAGTGGATAGAGTATTGGCCTCCGAAGCCAAGGGTCGTGGGTTCGATCCCCGCCAGCCGCGCCACCTGCCTCATGCAGGACCTCCGTCCTGTCATTTCCCCATTTGCGCCATTGCCCGCCCTGCACAGATCAGGCGCGCGCACTGCGCTCGCCCGATCTGCACGAACCCCAATGGCCGGGGATTACTTCAGGATCGAGATCTGGCCCTGGATATTGCCGCCCTTGGCGATTTCCAGATTGGCATAGGCGATGTCGCCCGCCGCCGTGCCGCTGGTTTCGATGACCAGGGTGTTCTTGGCCACGGTCGTTTGCGTCACCTTGCCGGCGATACGCACGTGATCGGCCGTGGTCACGCCGTTGACCTGGCCGTTTTCCGTTATATGAACGGTGCTGGCCGTCAGCATGCCGTCGACGGCGCCGTCGATCACGGCCTCGCCGGGCACGGTCATCGTGCCATTCATCGTCACACCTGCGCCTACCGTCAGGTTGCCATACCCGTTTGCTGCCATCTTCATGTCCCCGTGGTTGCTGCGTTATCAAATGCCTGTGTTGCACAGGTCAGGAGCGAAATCTAAAGGCTGCGGCCAGTCTTGTCTAAGGAAATATGCGAGTTCGTGCTTGCGGCCGCATCCCGGGCGTCTTTTGCGAAAGGAGCTTTCATCCGTTAAAGGATTCAATGCCCGGAAAGCCCCAGCAAACGCAACGAGAACGGCTGGTCGGGGCGCTCGTCGTTGACCGTCACCATCACCGCATCCGGCCTGTGTTCGCCCGGCACCACCACGCGCGTGAGCAGCGGCAGCGGCTTGCCCCGGGCATTCTTCAGCGGCTGGTCGATCCGGTGCAGGTGGGTGTCGCCCTGAATCAGCAGCACCGGCTTGCCCCAGCCTTCCACTTCCTCGGCGAGAGCTGCCAGCCAGCGCGTGAAGCCCGAGTCGGCCTTGGGCTGGCCGTAAAACGTATCGGCCTGCATCGCCAGCACGATGGCCACGTCCTTGCGCGCCTTCGCTTGCGCAAAGCTGTCGCGCAGCCAGGCGATGTTGGCCTCGTCGCGGCCGGCATACTCGGTCACGGACGGCAGCTCCGGCTGCCAGTTGTTGTTCGAGCCGACCAGATGCAGCGTCACGAAACTGACCTTGCCCACGGCCCAGCGGCGGTTCTCCACATATTTGCCGAAGCCGGTTTGTGCGGCTTGCGACTGCAGCGCGAGCTTGTGCTTGCCGAAGCTCTGGTCGGTCCCGAAGAACATCGTGCGCAGCCTGGCCAGGCGCTCCAGCGGGTCATATTGGCCGCAGCTGCGGCGATGGCAGTCTGTCCACTCATTGTCGCCGGGGGTATAGACCAGTGGCTGATCGAATTCGTCGAACAGGCGGCGCACGGTAGCGAAGGCTTCGTCGCTGCACAGCGAGCCACCGGACTTGATGTCGCCGACATGAATCGTGAAAGCGGGCGCGGCGCGGTTGATGCGTTGCGCGAGCTCGCCGAGTTCGTCGGCCGGACCGTAGGGCTCATCGCCGATCGCGGCGAAGGTGAAGCTGGCCGCGGCCGCGCTCATCGGCAGGCCGAGCGCGCCGAAGGTGCAAGTGGCGGACAGCAGTACGGCAATGAAAGATCGCATGGGCCGGGCCTTGTGGCGAAATCAGTCGGGAGGCTTGCGATTGTACCTAGGGGGATGGTTGACCGTGGGGCCACCCCAGTCTGCAAGGCCATGGTCATCGCGGACAGGCCTCAGCTATCGTCAGCTGCTGGCCTGAAATGGATTGGCCATCGTCGCCTTGCCCTGCATCAGCCGCGACAGTCGCGCCATGTAATTGCGGCACAAGAAAAAATCGCCGGGAAACCAGGCCTGGCAATCGAGCCGCATGCGTGCGAAGTCGACGTTGCCCGCGATCGCGACGGTGGCAGGGATGTACTGATTGAGCAGCGCATCGATCGCTGTCCAGTCGGCCAGCTCACTGCGCAACCGTGTTTCGTTGAGTGACAACAGGCGCTCCAGCGGTGATGGATCGCGATACGGAATTTGCGTCAGCGTCCGTACCACCGTGGGCGGCTGGCCGCGGTTGGCATCGATAATGCCGACAATGTCTTGCAAGTGGTTGCGACACGCGACTTCCGTATGTGCTGCCTGGCAGGTGTCGCGCAAGCTGCCGAAGACCTTCGATACCGGATGCAGGTCCACGCTATCCGGCAGGAAGCGCGTGACCACGCTCTTGAACCAGCGCCAGTGGCTGGACAGTGCCGATTGCAGTTGCGATGCATCGACGGCCAGCAGCGCGCGTGGCAGTGCCGTGTCCTTCCAGGGCAATTGCGCCGGGCGCATCAGCACCGGCAGGCTGGCAGGCTGCGCTTGCGGCCGTCGCGCCTTCATTTCAAACGACAGCAAATCCATCAGCAGCCGGCAGGGGCCGGGCTCGTGCGTGCGCACGCAACGCGCATAACTGGTGTCGGCAAACGGCGAGGTGCCGGTCAGCGCGGCACCGGCGGGCAGGTATGAGGCAATCGTCCGTTCAACCAGTGGCCATTGCGACGCCACCGTCGCCGCAAAGCGGGCATCATTCAGCGCCAGCAGCGCATCGAGCGGCGCGGGCTGACGGTAGGGCAGTTCCTGCAGCGTGACCGCCGGCGCAGCGGACGCTGCAAGCAAGGCGAAGAGAAATGCCAGCCGATTGCGCATCGTGTGCTCCGCGAACGGTAAAGCACACGATGATTCTCCTTACGGCACAGCCAGCGTTTGAGCGTGCACAAGGGCCATGTCGGACTTGCGCCTGTGTCGAGCAAGCGCAGTGTTCCTGCCCTCAGTCCTCAGCTTTTCAGCCTTTCAGTTCTTCCTCGATGTACGCACGCACCACATCGTCGAAGCTGGCGTCGCGCACGAAGCCGAGGCGATCGGCACGCGGCGTCAGGAAGCTGCCGGGCCAGCTGCCGACCAGGCGTGTGATCGCTTCATCCTTTTCCCAGCGCACGCGCTTGGCCACATCATCACCAGCGACGCGCGCGAGCGCAGCGACCATCTCGCCCGCCGTCGTCGCCAGGCCCGGCAGGCTGATCGCGCCGCCGGTGCCGACATCGCTGGCGCTGATTTCATGCGCCTGGACCAGGTTCGCGATGGCGCTGCGCGGCGACATGGCCCATACCTTGGTCTCCGGCGACACCGGGCACACGGCTTCGATGCCATTCAGCGGTTCGCGCACGATGCCGCTGGCGAAACTGGAGGCCGCCTTGTTGGCCTTGCCCGGACGGACCGTGATCGTCGGCAGGCGAATCGACCGGCCGTCAATGAAGCGGCGGCGACTGTAATCATTGACCAGCAGCTCGCCGATCACTTTCTGCACACCGTAAGAACCCTGCGGCGTCGGCGCGGTCGAGTCCAGCACTTGCGCCGGCAGTTCGCCGCCGAATGCAGCCACCGAGCTGGCGAACACCACGCGCGGACGGTTGCCATTGTGGCGCGCCTGTTCGAGCAGGATGCGGGTGGCGTCGAGGTTGATGCGCATGCCGAGGTCGAAGTCGGCTTCGGCTTCGCCGCTGACGACGGCAGCGAGATGAAAGACCGAATCGATGGCCGGCGTCAGTGCGCGCGCAATCACGGCCGCGTCGGCTACATCGCCTTCGATGACGCTGATGCGCGGGTCATCCAGCCCTTGGGGTGCGTTGCGGTCCAGCAGCACAATGCGCGTGACGGGCTGTTGCTTGCCAGCGGCATCGGCCAGCGTGTTACGCGCCAGCAGTTCGCGCGCCAGTTTCATGCCCAGAAAACCTGCGCCACCCGTGATGAGCACTTCCATCGTTGTCTCCGTTGTTATTGATTGTCGACACTTGTCGTCGGGCGAGCATAGCGGCTGCGCGAGTATGATGGCAAGCGATGCGCAGTCTGCCTGCCCCGCTTAAAAGGATGCCTTTGCCATGCCCAAATTTGCCGCCAACCTGACGATGATGTTCAACGAAGTCCCGTTCCTGCAACGCTTCGATGCGGCGGCGAAAGCGGGCTTCGCCGGATGCGAATTCCTGTTCCCGTACGAGTACTCGCCGCAGGAAGTCGCCGCGGCGCTGAAGGACAGTGGCATGCAGAACGTGCTGTTCAACCTGTCGCCCGGCGACTGGAGCAAGGGCGAACGCGGACTGGCCGGCCTGCCGGGTCGCGAAGCCGAATTCCGCGACAGCGTCGCCACAGCAATCACGTATGCGCAGGCGCTGGGCACAACGCGCCTGCATGCAATGAGCGGTATCCGTGCGCAAGGCATGACGCACGATGACTATGTCGCGACCATCGTGCCCAACCTGCAGTACGCGTGCGATCAGCTGGCGCCGCTCGGCATGACCTTGTTGATCGAACCCATCAATACGCGCGACATGCCGGGCTACCAGCTATCGCTGCAAGCTGACGCGCATGACCTGTTGGCACGCGTGGCGCGCCCCAACCTGAAGGTGCAGATGGATTTCTACCATGTGCAGATCATGGAAGGCGATGTCGCGACCAAGTTCCGCCGCTGGCAGAAAGACATCGGCCATGTACAGATCGCCAGCGTGCCCGCGCGCCACGAGCCCGACGAAGGCGAGTTGAATTACCCGTGGCTGTTCAGGCTGCTCGACGAGCTCGGCTATGACGGCTGGGTGGGCTGCGAGTACCGGCCGCGCGCGGGCACCGTCGACGGCTTGCGCTGGCTGCGCCAGCACTAAGCCGGCGGCCGACGCTCAGAACGGTATGCCCTGGGCGCGTTCGCGCTGCACCAGCTGACGGTCGGGTACCGGGTCTTCATGCATTTGCAGCGAGGGCCGGTTGTCTGGCGCGCGTTGCAGCATCCGCAGCTCGTCGCCGACGATCTCGGTCGTGTGCCGCTCGACGCCATCCTTGCCGGTCCATTTGCGCGTTTGCAGGTGGCCTTCGATATAGACCAGCGCGCCTTTCTTCAGGTGCTGCTGTGCCAGTTCGGCCAGCCGCTTGTAGAGCACCACGCGATGCCATTCGGTCGCATCGCGCCGCGCGCCAGTGGATTTGTTCTTCCACGCTTCGCTGGTCGCCACCGACAGATGGGCCACCGGTTCGCCGCTGTTCATCGTGCGCACATCCGGGTCGTGCCCGAGGTGCCCGATCAGTAATGCCTTGTTCAGTGTTCCAGTCATCGTGCTGTCCTTGGTTTTTTCTCCAGGTCCTGCTTGTCTCGTCGTTCCTGCGGCGCATCGTGTGCAGGGCTGTCATCGGGTACGCCTGATACTCAGGCAACCCAGGCCGGCAAGGCTTGCGCTCCCTCTTGCCGGCTCTCGAGCGCGGTCTTGCGGCGATCCTTGGCTTGCGTGAACTCATCGAGCGCCCCCAGGTCTTGCAAGGCATTGGCCGCGCGATATGCATGCGCAAAGGCGCGGTACAAGCTGTCCAGCGAATCGGCGCTGGTGATGGCGTCCAGCAGTGATTGCCGCTGCGCTTCATGCAAGCCGATGCGCACCGGTTCCTGGGCGCCGCTGTCCAGCCAGGCCAGCAGCTCACGCCCCACCTGTTCATCGGGGCGCAGGATCATGCCGTCGAACAGCCGCGTCCTGTCCTTGCCCACATGCGCAAGGTGCTGGCTGTCGAGCTCCATGAAAACCGTGAATTCGTATTCGATGCCATCGCGCATCACAGGCGCGAGGCCGATCTTGCGCACCACTTGCCGGCCGGTGCGCTCGTCTTTCTCTTGCACGTATTCGGTTTTGGCGCGCATCGTTGCGATCACATGGCAGGGGCTTTGCAGCATGGCCTCGACCAGCGCATTGTGTTCGGGCGTCACCTGCCGCCAGGCTTGCCAGCTGTTGCCGGAACGGTCGGCAATCTTGCCGTGCCGGTCCAGCGAGCCGCCTTCACCGGTCCAAGCATGCGACAGGCTATCGACGATGATGGTCTGCACGCCGGCGTCTTCCAGTGCATGGATAGCCTCGATATAACGCGCGGGTGTGAACGGCGGCGTCAGCTGCAGCACGTCATAGCCTTCGGGCAGCAGGTCGGCATACAGGTCGCCGCTGCCGTGTTCGGTGTCGATCAACCCTATCGGGCCGCCCAGGCCATGGGCGATCAGTAATGCCGAGTAAGTCTTGCCGCTGCCTGCAGGACCGGACATGCCCAGTCGCAGCTTCGCGCGGCACTTGGTAGCGCGATGAATCTCGAATGCTTTCATTGTCGGTTTCCGTCGATATCGTCTTGTTGAATACGCTTGAATATTCTTTGACCGACAAGTTGGTAAAACGATCTTGGCTGGAGCGATTTTTGTGCGCACAAGAGCAAGGCAGCGCGCAGTGGCGCGCTGCCTTGCGACTGATGGCGACGATCATTGCGCTGAAGTTCAGTCCTTCAGTTCAGACCTTCCCGAGCAGGAAGCCGCCGATGGCTACCGGCCCGTTGTTGGCCGCGAGCAGCCGGAACGCGCCGGCCAGTTCCGCCGGTGCATTGCCGCTGCCGCCCGTGGCGACCGGCCCGAAGAAGCGACCCGACAGCGCGCCCGACAGGCTGTCGTTGGACGCCGCACCGTTGAAGTAATTCGCAAACTGCGCGCTGTTGATGCTGACCGTTGTCGTCAGGTTCACCGGCAACGGGTCTTGCGTGCCTTCGTCGATCCGGGTCGATGTCACCGTCAGCTTCACGGTGCGCGCCGCGAAATCGACGATAGCCTCGACATCGCCGGCGATCGGATAAGAGTCGAGCGAAGGATCAAAGCTCCACCACCCCTTCAGGTGGCCGATGTAGCGCGCCGTGCCGGTGGTCGGCACCGAGGCCGGGGGTGTCACCTGGCCAAAGGCGACGAAGCCGCGCCGGGCCTTGTTGTGCTCCAGCGCGCCGCCCCATTCGATGATATCCACCGTGTCCTGCGTGATCCACGACGCGAGATTGGCGTATTGGTAGCTCCAGTCATGGAAATTGCGGAAGCCCTTGAAGCCGGGAAAGGGCACGCCCCGTCCGTCCGGCGGTGCCACAGGATTGCCATTGGCATCGGCGTTGTCGCCGGCGCTGGTGGCACCATCTTCATGCAGCCGCGTGGCCAGCGCATTGTCGGGCACCGTGCCGCCGCTGTGCCAGTCGCCGGCAAAGCTTTGCACGCCCTCGGATTCCAGTTGCGGACAGTTGCTCGCATCCGAAGGGCAGCGGATAGGCTCGTCGCGCGGGAAATACGCATTGTTGGCGTAATGCGATTGCGTGCCGGCCTTGCCCTTGCGCGCGAAGTCGAAGAAATTGAGGTCACTGGAAGGCGGCAAGGCCACCGTGCTGATCTTGCCATCGGCATCGAGCTGCACGCGTCCCTGTTGCGTGAGGAAAGTCTCGATGATGGGCGGGCGCTCGGTCTTGCCATCCCACGACAGACCGAGCTGACTCAGCAGCAGTGCCACGCTGGTCACGGCGCCACTGGCATCGTGCTTGACGCGAATGTCGGCCAGCCCGCCGCTCGCCGGTTGCAAGCCGACGGCGATGGCGGGGGAGTTGTTCGGTACCTCCAGGTCGTTGGTCGAGGTGGCGTACACCTGCACGCTGGAGGCGGTCACGGCGATGCCGCTGTCCGTACGCAGGATCGTGCTGCCAGTGCACTGCGTGCCTGCCTCGGGGCAGGCCATGGTCGTGGTACTGCTCAACTCCGGCTTGATGACGGCGCCATTGTTCATTACGCCGCCGCCACCGCCGTCGCCGCATCCGGCCAGCAGCAACAGCAAAGCCAGCGCGCCCGTATTCCTGTCCATGCAAACTTTCATGCTCGCTCCCTGTTTCTTCCTTCGTCTGTGAATGCGCCGCCGGCATCTGTCGGCGTGGCCATCCGAGAACTTAGGGAAGGGGGGGCGCGCCTCATTGAGCGCTGACAAGCAGGCGTGGCAGGCGTACTGCCGCAATGCACAGGATTTACGCCGCAGCAAGCGAGCCATGCCGGCGGCAAACAAATGCGCGGCCTGCGCGCACAGCGCCGACCGATGTCATCCTGGTTGTGAAAGGGAGGAAGGGGCGGGCAAAGTCGCTGCTGGCTCAGGCGGGCATCACCCGCATTTCCGTTTCGCGCGCCACATGCCAGTCGCGCAATTGATCGGGCCGCATCGGACGGCCGATCAGGTAGCCCTGTGCGAGCCCGCAGCCCAGGTCGCGCAGCATGCTGAAAGCGCCCGCATTTTCAATACCTTCGGCCACCGTCTCGACCCCGAGTTTCTGGCCGAGCGCGAGCACGGTTTCGGCGATCGCCAGCGAGCGCAAGTCGGTATCGATATGGGTGACGAACGCCTTGTCGACCTTCAGTTTGTCGATCGGCAGCTGCGCAAGGTGGCTGAGGCTGGAATAGCCGGTGCCGAAGTCGTCGAGCGCCACGCGCAGGCCCAGCTTCTTGAGCCAGACCATGGTCCGGGTCGCTTCCTCGATGCGGCTCATCACCGTGGTCTCGGTGACTTCCAGCTCGAGGCAGCTGGGACTCATCGTGCTGCTGTCGAGCGCGGCGAGCAGGCGATCACGAAAATCCGGCGAGCGAAACTGGATCGGCGACACATTGACGGCGATCCTGACCTCGGGCAGGCCAGCCTCCCGCCACAGTTCATGCTGGCGGCAAGCTTCGCGGATCACCCATTCGCCGATCTGGTGGATCAGGCCACTGGCCTCGGCGGCGGCAATGAAGTCGCCTGGCATCAGTTCGGCACCGTCGGGCTGGCGCCAGCGGATCAGGGCCTCGACGGCCGACAGTTTGCCGCTGCGCATGTCGATGACGGGCTGGTAAGCCAGCTCGAAATCATCTTCCTGCAGGCTGCGCCGCAGCCGCTGCTCGAGCGCGAACACATTGGCGGTGTTGCTGCGTATCTCTTCCGAGAAGTACTGGTAATTGTTGCGGCCGCGGCTCTTGGCGTGATACATCGCCGCGTCTGCGCGCCGTATCAGCAGGTCGATGTCGTTGCCGTCATCGGTGTACAGGCTGATGCCTATCGATGGCGAGGTATGCAATTCCAGCGACTCGATGCGATACGGTTCGGACAGGCGCTTCAACAGATGCGAGGCAATGCTCTCGAGATGCGCATCCGAATGCAGCTCTGTCAGCACGGCAACGAATTCGTCGCCGCCCAGCCGGCCTACCAGGTCGCTGGAGCGCACCGAGGTCTTCAGGCGTCGCGCAACTTCCTGCAGCATCAGGTCGCCGGTGCGGTGCCCGTAGGTGTCGTTGATGGGTTTGAAGCGGTCGAGGTCGAAAAACATCACGGCCAGCTTGTGCTTGTGGCGCTGCGCGCCGCCGATCAGTTGCGCGCCGATCTCATAAACCAGCGCGCGATTCGGCAGCCCGGTCAGCGGGTCGTGCTGGGCCGCGTGCCGCAGCTTTTCTTCGGCGCGCTTGCGCTCGGTGATATCGGTCACGAAGCTGACGCCCATCATGCCTTCGGACGTATCAGTGACCGTGATCGCCGCCTCGATAGGGAATAATTCGCCATTCTTGCGTCGGCCTTGCAGGTCGAGACCGTGTCGCATCTTGCGCTCGCTCGAGCTGACAAAGAACGAGCGCAGGTGGTGCGCATGCGCGGCGCGCTGCGGTGCGTCGATCAGTATGTCGAGCGGCTTGCCGATCAATTCATCCGGTTCGTAACCAAAGATCCTGTGCGCTGCCAGGTTCGCGATCCGTATCGTGCCGTCGACATTGATGCCAAAGATGCCTTGCGACGAAGATTCCAGCAGCGCCGTCACCGTGTGCTGGTTGAGCTCCATGTGACGCTTGGTCTGTTCCAGGGAGCGCATCAGGTCGGCCTTGCGTTCGCGCGCCCGCTTGAAGGATTCGCCGGCGATGCCGAACAACAGCGCATCGACGATGAAGATGGCCATCAGCGTCAGCTCGGCCGGCCGCCCGATCTTGAAGTTGTACGCCGGCTCGACGAACAAGTAAGTCGACACAAAGACGCATACGACGCAGGTGAACACCGCCAGCCGCAGTCCGCCGTATAGCGCAGCGATCGCGGTGGCCAGGAAATAGACAGCCACCGGGCCGACGTATTGCATCAGCGGCTGCAGCAGCAGCCGCAGCCCGGTCAGCCCGGCGACCAGCACCAACATCAACAGATAAGGCTTGAAGCGCAACAGTCTTTCCATCGAGGGATGGAGTGTCGGCGGCGGCCAAAGTTCAGGCCGGCGCTGCGGGCGGCGACCGAGACCCACGAAAAGCCCGTGAAAACCCGCAACAATCGGGTTGTGCGGCCCGGCCTGCCGCGGCGAAACAGGGGGCCGGCAGCTATAATCCCGGCTTTGCCGCCTGTCCGCGCGGCAGCCCCGAATGCCCCATCCCATGCAATCCAGACACAAAGAACAAATCGTCCAGCTGTTCACCGATGCCGTCGCGCCGCTGCTGGCCGGCACTGAGCTCGTCATGCCCGTCATCACGCTCGAGCGCCCGCGCGACCCGTCGCACGGCGACCTGGCCTGCAACATCGCGATGCAGCTGGCCAAGCCGCTGAAGAAAAACCCGCGCGAACTGGCCCAGGGCCTGGCTGACGCGGTGATGGCCAACCCGGCCCGCCAGGGCTTGCTCGATGCCGTCGAGATCGCCGGCCCCGGCTTCATCAACCTGCGCGTGGCGATGGCCGCCAAGCAGGATGTGGTGCGGCGCGTGTTTGCCGATGTCGAATGCTTCGGCAAGTCGAACGCCGGCGCCGGCAGCAAGGTGCTGGTCGAGTTCGTGTCCGCCAACCCGACCGGCCCGCTGCATGTGGGCCACGGCCGCCAGGGCGCGCTCGGCGACGCGATCTGCGCGCTGCTGGAAGCGCAGGGCCATGAAGTGCTGCGCGAGTTCTACTACAACGACGCCGGCGTGCAGATCGCCACACTGGCTACCTCGGTGCAGGCGCGCGCGCAGGGCAAGAAGCCCGGCGATGCCGACTGGCCCGACTCGGCGTACAACGGCGACTACATCGCCGACATCGCGGCCGACTTCCTCGCAAAGAAGACCGTGTCCGCTGCGAATGGCGAGCCGGTCACGGCCAGCGGCGACATCAACGACATCGAGTCGATTCGCCGCTTTGCGGTGACCTATCTGCGCCACGAGCAAGACCTTGACCTGCAAGCCTTCGGCGTGCGCTTCGACAACTACTACCTTGAATCCTCGCTGTACACCGACGGCAAGGTCGAGGCCGCTGTCGACGCGCTGAACAAGGCCGGCAAGACCTTCGAGCAGGATGGTGCGCTGTGGCTGCGCAGCACCGACTACGGTGACGACAAGGACCGCGTGATGAAGAAGTCCGACGGCACCTACACCTACTTCGTGCCGGACGTTGCGTACCACATTACCAAATGGCAGCGCGGCTACCAGAAGGTAATCAACATCCAGGGCAGCGACCACCACGGCACCATCGCGCGCGTGCGCGCCGGCCTGCAGGGCGTGGGCGCTGGCATTCCGCAAGGCTATCCGGACTACGTGCTGCACAAGATGGTCACCGTGATGAAAAACGGCGAAGAGGTGAAGATCTCCAAGCGCGCCGGTTCCTACGTGACCCTGCGCGACCTGATCGAATGGTCGGCCGGCGACGCCACCGATGCCAACGGCCAGCGTGACCTGACCCGCGGCCGTGATGCGGTGCGTTTCTTCCTGATCTCGCGCAAGGCCGATACCGAATTCGTGTTCGATGTCGACCTCGCACTGGCCCAGTCGGATGAGAATCCGGTGTACTACGTGCAGTATGCGCATGCACGCATCTGCTCGGTGCTGGCCCAGTGGACGGCGGCGGGCGGCGATGAAGCGAAGCTCAAGGGCGTGGACCTGTCGCCGCTGGTGGCGCCGCGTGAAGCAAGCCTGCTGGCAAGACTGGCCGAATTCCCCGAGATGCTGGCCAAGGCTGCTGAGGAAATGGCGCCACACCAGGTGGCGTTCTACCTGCGCGACCTCGCCGGCGAATTGCACAGCTACTACAATGCAGAACGCGTGCTGGTGGATGATGAAGCCTTGAAGCTGGCGCGACTGGCGCTGCTGCTGGCCACGCGCCAGGTGCTGCGCAATGGCCTGCAACTGATCGGCGTCTCGGCGCCCGCAAGAATGTGATGACTGCGTCGTTTCGTCGGATGAAGCAAGGCATGGCTTTCAGGCGTGGCCGCCAGCAAGGCGGCACGCTGGCCGGCCTGATCGTCGGCCTCATCATCGGCCTGCTGGTGGCCGTCGGCGTGGCGATGACGATCATGAAGACCCCGCTGCCCTTCGTCGACAAGCTCGGCAAGCAGGCGCAACCGGCGGGCGAACTCGGCGACCCGAACAAGACCCTGCCCGGTGGCGCGCGCGAGCGCCGCGAGCACATGGATGACGCGGCTGCACCTTCGACGCCAGCTGCGCCGGCTTCGCTGCCGCCCGCACCGGTCGTCAAGAGTCCGGCAGAGACAACGCCGCCGCCAGCCCCGCTCACTCCGTCAGCCAAGGACAATGCCCCGGCCAGCGGCGCCGCCCGCACCGACAAGACCGCACCGGCCACCGGTACGGCCAATGCCGTCGCCCCCACGACCCCGGCCGGTCCGCCGGCAGCCAGCGGCGGCGATGCCTTCACCTACTATTTGCAGGCGGGGGCCTTCCGCGAGCTGCAGGATGCCGAGGCGACCAAGGCCAGGCTGGCGATGATGGGCGTGGCCGCGACCATCGCCGAGCGCAAGTCCGAGATCGGCACGCTGTATCGTGTGCGCGTGGGTCCGTTCGCCGAAGTCGACGCGATGAATCGCGCGCGCGTACGCCTGTCCGACAATGGCGTCGATGCCGCCGTCGTGCGTGTGCCCAAATAAGCACCGGATCAGGCAAAGCAAGTAAGCATTCGTAAGTGGACTGCCGGCGGCAGGCAACCGGGCCCAGACTGGGAGCCTGCCAGTTTCCGGACAGCGAAGCATCCGACAAGACCTTAGAACAACCTGGATAGAGGAAAACCATGCGACTCCTGCAACGCCTGTTTGCCATTGCCTGTTTTGGACTGATCGCAACCGCTGCTGCGGCGGCACCGAATGCGCCGGTCGAAGGCCAGGAATACATCCGCCTGCAACAGCCGGTGCCGACCGACACCGGCAAGAAGGTCGAGGTGCTGGAGTTCTTCTGGTACAACTGCCCGCACTGCTACCAGTTCGAGCCGCATCTGGCCGAGTGGATCAAGAAGCAGGGCGACCGTATCGTGATGAAGCGCGTGCCGGTCGGCTTCCGCGAATCCTTCGTGCCGCAGCAAAAGCTCTACTACACGCTTGAGGCCATGAACCGCCTCGACCTGCACCGCGTGGTATTCGATGCCATCCATGCCGGCCGCCAGAAGCTCGACCGTGAAGAGCAGATCATGGCCTTCATCGAGAAGCAAGGCGTGGACATGAAGAAGTTCGCCGACACCTTCAACTCCTTCACCGTGCAATCGAAGGTAGGCCGCGTGGCCCAGTTGCAGCAGACCTTCCGCATCGATGGCGTGCCGACCGTGGTCATCGACGGCCAGTACATCACGTCGCCTTCGGTCGTCGGCCAGACCATGCGCGGCGCGTCCGAAGCACAGATGAATGCGGCGACGCTGCAGGTGATGGACGCGCTGGTCGCGAAGAAGAAGTAAGCCTCGCAGCAAGTCTCGCTGCAAGCTTCATCTTTCACGTCAACGATTCATCTCAACTGAACGGAGCCGCGTTGAAGCGTGTATTCATCACCGGCGCCTCGAGCGGGCTGGGCGAGGCGCTGGCGCGAGAATACGCGGCACGCGGCGTGCGCCTTGGCTTGCTGGCGCGCCGCAGCGACAAGCTGCAGGCACTGGTCGCCAGCCTGCCCAATCCCGCACTGCATCTCTGCTACACCGTCGACGTCAATGACCATGCGGCACTGGCCGACGCTGCTGCCGACTTCATCGCACGCACCGGCGGCGCCGATGTCGTGATCGCGAATGCCGGCGTGTCTTTCGGCACGCTGACCGGACGCGAAGGCGATGTGGCCGTCATCGAACGCATCCTGCAGACCAATGTGGTCGCCACCGCCGCCACCTTCGCGCCGTTCATCGAGAGCATGAAGGCGCAGGCCGCAGCCGGCGCGCGCGACTTGCGGCTGGTCGGCATCGGCAGCGTGGCCGGCATCCGCGGGCTGCCCGGTGCCGAAGCCTATAGCGCGTCGAAGGCCGCCGTCATCAGCTATTGCGAATCGCTGCGCGTGGAATTGCGCAGTCACGGCATACGCGTGGTGACGATAGCGCCCGGTTACATCGACACGCCGATGACCCGGGTGAACACTTACCGCATGCCTTTCCTGATGTCGGCCGAGCGCTTCGCGCGCCGCGCAGCACGCATCATCGATGCCGGCCGCAGTTACGCCGTGATCCCGTGGCCGATGCGCATCGTGTCCTGGGCCTTGCGGCTGATGCCGAACTGGCTATTCGATGCCGCGTTTGCGCGTGCTCCGCACAAGCCGTCGGTACAGGACATCGAAGGTCGCGCTTCCCGATGAGCGAGGCCATCATCAAAGACGCTTCCGCCGTGGGCGAGGCGCTGGTCGATGCGATCGGCACCGTGCACCGCGCGCTGCCTGCCGGCGAGACGCCGCGCATCGTGTCGCTGGTGCCCTCGGTTACCGAATTGATCTGCGAGCTGGGTCTGGCGCACTGGCTGGTGGGCCGCACCGGTTTCTGCATTCATCCGGCCGAGGTGCTGGCGCCGATTGCCAAGATCGGCGGCACCAAGGACGTCAACCTCGGCAAGCTGCGCAAGTTGCAGCCGACGCATGTGGTGGTCAACATCGATGAAAACGAAAAGCCGACCGTCGATCAGATCGCCGAGTTCGTGCCCCACATCATCGTTACCCATCCGGTGGCACCCGAAGACAACCTGCCGCTCTACCGCCTGCTGGGCGGCATCTTTGGCGCTGATGCTCGCGCCGAAGCCTTGTGCGCCCAGCTGGAAGCCGAGCTGGCGCTGACCCGCGAACTGGCCGCAACGCTGAAGGAAAAAGGCGGGGCGGGCAAGCGCGTCCTCTATTGCATCTGGCAAGACCCGTGGATGACGGTGTCGCGCGACACCTATATCGCGCGCATGCTGGCGCTGGTGGGCTGGCAGCAATGGCAAGCGCCAACCGAGGCGCGCTACCCGGCTTTCCGTTGGAGCGATGAGCTCGCCCACCAGGTCGACGAAGTGCTGCTCTCCAGCGAACCGTATCGCTTCACCGAAACCCATGCCGACGCGCTCGAGCGCCAGCTCGGCAAGCCCGTGCGTGTGGTGGATGGCGAGATGCTGTCCTGGTACGGCAGCCGCGCCATCGCAGGCCTGCGTTATCTGCGCGAGATCGCACAAGCGTGAGCGTTTGACGCGAAGCCTGGCGAGGAAAATTTCCCGATCGGGAAATTGCTTCACTCAGGTTCGTTCTTTCGCCAAAAATATCCCGATCGGGAAATGGCCGCCGCGTCGGCTACGCGATCCGCACGAAGCGCAGCACGCCATCCTCACCTGCTTCCCGCTGCAGTTCACCCGCATACCAGAGCCGGTGCAGGTGCGCGAGCGCCTCGCCCATCGCAAAAGTCAGCTGGTGCGTGTCGAGTTCGCGCTTGAACATGATGGGCACGATGTCAGCGGCCGATTGGGGCGTGACGCAGGCCTCGCTGACTTCATCCAGCCGTTCTGCGTGATGCGCCTGCAGCTGCGCGACGCGCTTGTGCAAGCCGCGGAAGGGCTTGCCGTGCGAGGGAAGCACCAGCGTGTCTTCGGCCAGCGGCAGGAATTTTTCCAGGGAACTCAGGTACTGGCCGACGGCATCGGCTTCCGGCTCGATCGCGAACACCGAGGTATTGGTCGAGATGCGCGGAAGCACCATGTCGCCCGAAATCAGGATGCCAAGCTCCGCGCAATGCAGCGCCGCATGTTCGGGCGAGTGGCCGGTGCCGGTGATGACGCGCCATTCGCGGCCGCCGATCTGCAGCGGCCGGCTTTCTTCCAGCCGCAGGAAATGCGCGGGCACCTTGGGCACCAGCGTCGTGTAATAGGACTTGCGCCCGTCCAGCTGCGCCAGGCGGGCCGGATCGGTCAGGCCATGGCGCTGGAAATGCGGCACCATCGCCGGTCCGTCGGCGCCCGGCAGCGCGGCGCCCATCATGCGCGCAAAGCCATATTCGCCGACCGTCATCACCAGCGGCGCCTGCCAGCGCTCGCACAGCCAGGCCGCCAGTCCCACATGATCCGGGTGGCAGTGGGTGGCGATCACGCGCCTGATCGGCTTGCCCTGCAATTCCTGCGCAAATACCTGCTCCCATGCGGCGCGGGTGTCGTCGGTGGCGATGCCGCAGTCGACCACGGTCCAGCCCTCGCCATCGTCCAGCAGCCAGAGGTTGATGTGGTTCAGCGCAAACGGCAGGCCCATGCGCAGCCAGCGCACGCCGGTCGCCAGTTCTATCGTCTTGCCGGTGGCGGGCAGGGTCTCGCCCAGCGGGTAATGGAGCTCGGATTCCTGTGGATTCATGCGGCTTTTCCGTGATTTTTCCGGTCTTTGCACCACTGGCCATGTCCGCCGAAAGGGCGTGGCCGGGCCGGCCAGGGGTGCCGAAAGATTGTCAAAATGTTGCTGCACTGCGGGGTTTGCAATTGCGTATACCCCGCCTACAATACCCGCTTAATTGACGTTTACGTAAACGTCCATTCTACAGGGCCCGGGCGGGCGCTGCCGGCGGCCAGCCAGGCTCGTCGGCTGCCAGGCCGGTGCACGGATACGGAGACCATGGCGACTTACACCATCACCGAATTGGCGCGCGAGTTCGACATCACGCCCCGCGCCATCCGTTTCTATGAAGATCAGGGGCTGATCAGCCCGCGTCGCGAAGGCACGGGAGGCCGCACACGCGTCTATGGCGCGCGCGACCGCACGCGGCTCAAGCTGACCTTGCGCGGCAAGCGCCTGGGACTGACGCTGTCCGAGATCAAGGACCTGGTCGACATGTATGAGTCGCCCAAGGATTCCACCGCCCAGCTCACCAGTTTCCTCGCGGTGCTGGCGCGCCATCGCGAAGCGCTCGAGCAGCAGCGTGAAGACATCGAAGTCACGCTGGCCGAGATTACCGGCCACGAGGACCAGTGCCGCCGCATGCTCGCCGACGCCGAATCTCGGCCCAAGAATAGCGGTTCGCCGCCCCGGCGCGCTGCCTGACTCCAATAGCAGCACCCGTCATGCGCTGCCCGCGCCTGCGAGCAGCGGGACAAGAACGACATAAGTCGAAACAAGCTGATACAAGCCGACAAGCACCCACAAGCACCGACAACAACCAATAACAAGCTCGGATATACAGGAGACCCAAGATGATCGATTTGCCCGGACTCACTTTCGACCATGGCGACGATATCGCCGCACTGCGCGACGCTGTACGCCAGTTTGCCGAGAGCGAGATTGCGCCGCGCGCAGCCGAGATCGACCGCACCGACCAGTTCCCGATGGACCTGTGGCGCAAGATGGGCGAACTCGGCCTGCACGGCATCACCGTGCCCGAGGCTCATGGCGGCAGCGACCTTGGCTACCTCGCGCACATCATTGCAATGGAAGAGATCTCGCGTGCATCAGCCTCGGTCGGCCTGTCGTATGGCGCGCACTCGAACCTGTGCGTGAACCAGATCCGTCGCAATGGCAGTGAAGAACAAAAGCAGAAATACCTGCCCAAGCTGATCAGCGGCGAACATGTGGGCGCACTCGCCATGTCCGAGCCCAACGCCGGTTCCGATGTCGTCAGCATGAAGCTGCGCGCCGATTTCAAGGGCGACCGCTGGGTGCTCAATGGCAGCAAGATGTGGATCACCAACGGCCCCGATGCCGATGTGCTGGTGGTCTATGCAAAGAACGACATCGAAGCCGGCCCGCGCGGCATCACCGCCTTCCTGATCGAAAAAGGTTTCAAGGGTTTCTCGGTCGCGCAAAAGCTCGACAAGCTCGGCATGCGCGGCTCGCACACCGGTGAGCTGGTGTTCCAGGATTGCGAAGTGCCGGCAGAGAATGTACTCGGCGGCCTCGGTCGCGGCGTCAATGTGCTGATGTCGGGCCTTGACTTCGAACGGACCGTGCTGTCTGGCGGCCCGCTGGGCATCATGCAGGCCTGCATGGACGTGGTCGTGCCCTATGTTCATGAGCGCAAGCAGTTCGGCCAGCCGATCGGCGAGTTCCAGCTCATGCAGGGCAAGCTGGCCGACATGTATTCGACCATGATGGCATGCAAGGCCTACGTGTATGCGGTGGGCCAGGCCTGCGACCGCGCGAAGTCGCCCGAGCAGGTGCGCGCACTGCGCAAGGATGCGGCCGGCGCGATCCTGTACTCGGCCGAGAAGGCGACCTGGATGGCTGGCGAAGCGATCCAGACCCTGGGCGGCAATGGTTACATCAATGAATACGCACCGGGCCGCCTGTGGCGCGACGCCAAGCTGTACGAGATCGGCGCCGGCACCAGTGAAATCCGCCGCATGCTGATCGGCCGCGAGCTGTTCGGCGAAACTGCCTGACGATTAGCATGCCGAGTCGCCGGCCGAATCGCAGGTCAATTCGGCTGTCGAATCGTTTGTCAAAGCCTCAACAGCACCAACGCCAGATCGCAACCCAGAGGACCCGCAAAGGACCGTATGCAGCATTTCCCGAAACTGTTGTCGTCGCAGATCGCGTTCGATATCGCGCGCGTGATCATGGACGGTTTCGACAAGCACTACCGGCTGTTCCGGCAGTCGAGTCAGGCTGCGCGCCGTCATTTCGAGAACATGACCTGGAAGCAGGCGCAGGCCGAGGCGCGCGAGCGTATCGCTTTCTATGACCGCCGCGTGCAGGAATGCATACAGGCGCTGGAAGACGAATACGACGAAGCCGAACTGACCGATGCCGTCTGGCGCGAAGTCAAGCTGCACTACATCGGCATGCTGACCGAGCACAGCCAGCCCGAACTGGCCGAGACTTTCTTCAACTCGGTCTGCTGCAACATCCTGCACCGTACCTATTTCAACAACGACTTCATCTTCGTCTGGCCGACCATCTCGACCGAGTACATCGAGCCGCGCGAAGGCGTGCCCGCCTACCGTGTCTATTACCCGGGGCGCGACGGCTTGCGCAGTTCCCTGCGCCGCGTGATCACCAACTTCCAGTTCGGCGGCGAGTTCGCCGACCTCGAGCGCGATGTCGCGCTGGTCGAGGCCAGGCTGCATCTGCTGCTCGGCGGCCATCCGCCCGAGGCCAACCACCAGATTCAGGTGCTCTCCAGCCCCTTCATGCGCAACAAGGGCGCTTACATCATTGGCCGCCTGATCAATGGCAACCAGTTGCACGGTTTCGTGATTCCGGTGCTGCACAACCGTAGCGGCGAGATGTACCTCGACACCGTGCTGACCGACACCAGCCAGCTGACGCTGCTGTTCTCGTTCACGCGAGCCTATTTCATGGTCGACATGGAAGTGCCGTCGGCTTACGTGAAATTCCTGCGCACCATCCTGCCCAACAAGCCGCGCAGCGAGATCTACACCGTGCTCGGCCTGCACAAGCAGGGCAAGGCGGCGTTCTACCGCGACTTCCTGCACCACCTTGCGAATTCGTCGGACAACTTTGCGATTGCGCCCGGTATCCGCGGGCTGGTGATGGTGGTGTTCGCGCTGCCGTCCTTCCCCTACGTGTTCAAGGTCATCAAGGACCAGTTCCCGGCGCCGAAGGAAACCACGCGCGAGCTCGTCAAGGAAAAATACCTGCTGGTCAAATACCACGACCGCGTCGGCCGCATGGCCGATACGCTCGAATACTCGAATGTCGCTTTCCCGCGCTCGCGCTTCTCTGACGAATTGCTGGCCGAACTGAAAGAAGTCGCGCCATCGCTGATCGAAGAAGACCGCGACCAGGTGATCGTCAAGCACCTGTACATCGAGCGCCGCATGACCCCGCTGAACATCTGGCTGACCGAGGCCGAGCGTAACGGCGACGAGCAAAAGCTCGAACATGGCGTGCGCGAGTATGGCAATGCGATCAAGGACCTGGTTGCGGCCAACATCTTCCCCGGCGACATGCTGTACAAGAACTTCGGCGTCACCCGCCAGGGCCGCGTCGTGTTCTATGACTACGACGAAATCGAATACATCACCGACTGCAACTTCCGCAACATTCCTGCGCCGCGCAACGAAGAGGATGAAATGGCCAGCGAGCCCTGGTATCACATCGCGAAGAACGATGTGTTCCCGGAACAGTTCGGCGTCTTCCTGCTCGGGAACCCGAAAGTACGGCATTACTTCATGAAGCATCACGCGGAATTGCTGACGGCCGACTACTGGCGCGAACGCAAGCAGAGCATCGTCGAAGGCCAGGTGCCTGACACCTTCCCGTATCCGCAGGAGATACGTTTCATCCACCAGAACGGCACAGCGCCGGCGACACCATCGGCGACAGACGCGCTGGCCGCGCCTGCAGCCAAGGCGGCCTGAGTTCGCTCGCCGCCACCGTCCCTCACCGATTCAGAACAGGAGACTTTCATGCAAGACCCTATCGTCATCGTCGGCGCAGCGCGTACCCCGATGGGCGCCTTCCAGGGCGACTTCTCGTCGCTGACCGCCAGTGAACTCGGCGCCGTCGCCATTCGCGCTGCGGTCGAACGTGCCGGCCTTTCGGCCGACGTCGTCAACGACGTCATCTTCGGCAACTGCCTGATGGCGGGCCAGGGCCAGGCGCCGGCACGCCAGGCGGCGATCCGTGGCGGCATCCCGGTCTCGGCCGGCGCGGTCACGCTGTCGAAGATGTGCGGCTCGGCGATGCAAGCCACTATCTACGGTTTTGATTCGCTGCTGTCCGGCACCAATGACGTCGTGATCGCCGGCGGCATGGAGTCGATGACCAATGCGCCTTACCTGATTCCGAAGGCGCGCGGCGGTTACCGCATCGGCCACGGCATGATGTATGACCACATGATGCTCGACGGCCTCGAGGATGCGTACGAGAAGGGCCGCTCGATGGGCACCTTTGCCGAAGAATGCGCCGCTACCTACCAATTCACCCGCGAGGCGCAGGATGCGTACGCGATCGAATCCGTGAAGCGCGCGCAGGCCGCGACGGCCGACGGCTCGTTCCAGTGGGAGATCGCGCCGGTGACCGTGTCGGGCAAGAGCGGCGATGTCGTGATCGACAAGGATGAAGGCCCGCTGAAAGCGCGCCTCGACAAGATCGCCGCGCTGCGCCCGGCCTTCAAGAAGGATGGCACGATCACCGCAGCATCCTCGTCGTCGATCAACGATGGCGCCGCGGCACTGGTGCTGATGCGCGAATCGACCGCGAAGCAGCTGGGCGCCAAGCCGATCGCGAAGATCGTTGCGCACACCCGCCACTCGCAGGCGCCGAACCTGTTCACCACCGCGCCGGTCGGCGCGATCGATAAGCTGTATGCGAAGACGGGCTGGAGCACGAAGGAAGTCGACCTGTTCGAAATCAACGAAGCCTTTGCCGCCGTCGCCATGGCCGCGATGCGCGACCACGGCATCCCGCATGACAAGATCAATATCCACGGCGGCGCTTGCGCGCTCGGCCATCCGATCGGCGCGTCCGGCGCGCGCATCATCGTCACGCTGCTCGGCGCACTGAAGAAGACCGGTGGCAAGCGCGGCATCGCATCGCTGTGCATCGGCGGCGGCGAAGCGACGGCGCTGGCTGTCGAGATGGTCTGACGGCGCATCGGAGAAATATCGGATGAAGACAGCCCTGATCATCGGCGCATCGCGCGGCATCGGCCGCGAGTTCGTGCGCCAGTTGCTGGCCGATGGCTGGAAGGTACATGCCACGGCTCGCGACGCCGCAGCGCTCGATGCGCTGAAAGGCGACGGCGCACTGCCAAAGAAGCTGGATGTGACGAAATCCGAGTCCGTGGCCGGCCTGGCCTGGCTGCTCGACGGCGAGAAAATCGACCTCGCCGTCTATGTGGCCGGCGTGTTCGGGTCGGATGCCGGCGCCGACCAGGCGCCGACCGATGACCAGTTCGATGCCGTCATGCACGCCAATGTCCGCGGCGCGATGCAGGCGCTGCCGCTGGTGGCACCCTTCGTCGAGGCTGCGCGCGGCAAATTTGCGTTCATCACCAGCGGCATGGGCAGCATCGCCGATGCGCAGTCCAGCATGGGCTGGACGTATCGCGCATCGAAGGCGGCGCTGAACATGGTCGTGCATGCGGCGCGCCATGATTACCCGAACCTGACCCTGGTCACGATGAACCCGGGCTGGGTGCAGACCGACATGGGTGGCCCCGGCGCGCCAACCTCCGTGCGCGACAGCGTGGCCGGCATGCGCCGCGTGATCGATGGCCTGACGCCGGCCGACAGCGGTTCCTTCCAGAGCTATGACGGTCGCAAGATGGATTGGTAAGCCGTGCGCCGCCATCCTGCCTATTGAACAGAAAAATTAAATCCAGCGATGATCCTGTCCGAACAGCACCAGATGACCCGCGACGCCTTGCGCGACTTTTCGCAGCAACAGCTGGCGCCCCATGCCGCGCAGTGGGACCGCGAGCGCCGCTTCCCGAAGGAAGCGCTGCAGCAGCTGGCCGCACTCGGTGCCTTTGGTGTCGCGGTGCCCGAAGCGCAAGGCGGCGCCGGTCTCGACTATCTGGCGCTGGCGCTGGTGATCGAAGAGATTGCTGCCGGCGATGGCGGTACTTCGACGGTCATCTCGGTCAACAACTGCCCGGTGTGCAGCATCGCGATGAGCTATGCGAATCCCGCGCAGCAAGAACAATGGCTGAAGCCGCTGGCCAGCGGCCGCATGCTGGGTGCCTTCGCGCTGACCGAGCCGCATGCGGGCAGCGATGCATCAGCGTTGAAGACCACCGCGCGTCGCGACGGCGACCATTACGTGCTCAACGGCGTGAAGCAATTCATCACCAGCGGCAAGAATGCCGATGTCTGCATCGTGATGGCCGTCACCGACAAGGCGGCCGGCAAGCGTGGCATCAGTGCGTTCTGGGTGCCGACGAACACGCCCGGCTACATCGTCGCGCGCATCGAGGACAAGCTGGGCCAGCATTCGTCCGACACCGCGCAGATCGTGTTCGAGGATTGCCGCATCCCTGCTGCCAACCTGATTGGTGATGAAGGCATGGGTTACAAGATTGCGTTATCCGGGCTTGAAGGCGGCCGCATCGGCATCGCTTCGCAGGCCGTCGGCATGGCGCGCGCCGCATTCGAGGCGGCGCTCACGTATGCGAAAGATCGGCAAAGCTTCGACAAGCCCTTGTTCGAGCATCAGGCAGTGCAATTCCGGCTGGCCGACATGGCCACGCAGATCGAGGCTGCGCGCCAGATGGTCTGGCATGCCGCGGCGATGAAGGATGCCGGGCTGCCCTGCCTGAAGGAAGCCGCGATGGCCAAGCTGTTTGCCACCGAGATGGCCGAAAAGGTGTGCAGCGATGCGATCCAGATCCACGGCGGCTATGGTTACCTTGCCGATTTCCCGGTCGAGCGCATATATCGCGACGTGCGCGTGTGCCAGATCTATGAAGGCACCAGCGATATCCAGAAAATCCTGATCGGCCGCGCGCTGGCCTGAGCCGCTACCGGCCACCGCTTCCTGACTTTCACGACAACGATCCCCGACAACGACCTCCGACAACGACCATGGCGAAATCCGAAGCGAAGTTTGATGACAAGGCCTGTCCGTGCGGCGGCAAGGTCTTCGCGACCTGCTGCTGGCCTTACCACTCCGGGGCGGCCGTTGCCGACACGCCTGAAAAGCTGATGCGCGCCCGTTACAGCGCCTACGTGACGATGGACGAAGATTACCTGCGCGCGACCTGGCATCCGTCGACCCGGCCCGAGGATGAAGCGCTGACTTCGCCTTTCCTGAAATGGCTGGGTCTGGAAATCAAGGCCGTGTCGCAGCAGGGCGAGCAGGGCACCGTGCACTTCGTCGCGCGTTGCCGCGAAGGCGGGCGTGGACGGCGCATGGAAGAAATCAGCCGCTTCGTGTTCGAGGACGGCCTGTGGTTCTACGTCGATGGCGACTTCATCGACAAGCGCGGCAGCGGGGGCGACCACGATCATGGCCACGCCGGTCATGACCATGGCCACGTGCATGGACCGGGCTGCGGGCATGACCATGGCCAGGATCACGGACATGTGCATGGGCCGGATTGCGACCATGACCATGGTCATCACCATGGCCAGCACGGCGGCGACCACAAGAAGAAGTAATCGGCGGCGATAACAACAACAAACAAGACCAGGGAGACCCATGCCTGTCATCGAATCGAAGATCAACACCCGTTCACCTGAATTTGCCGCCAATGCCGCTGCAATGCAGGCCCTGGTCGACGATCTGCAGGCGCATTGCGAACGCATCGCGCAGGGCGGCGGCGAAGCCGCACGGCAGAAGCATGTGGCGCGCGGCAAGCTGTTGCCGCGCGAGCGCGTCAACCAGCTGCTCGATCCGGGCACGCCTTTCCTCGAATTCTCGCAACTGGCGGCCTACGACATGTACGACAACGCCGCGCCGGCGGCCGGCATCATCACCGGCATCGGCCGCGTGAAGGGGCAGGAGTGCGTGATCGTGTGTAATGACGCGACCGTCAAGGGCGGCACCTACTATCCGATGACTGCCAAGAAGCATCTGCGCGCGCAGGAGATCGCGCAGCAGAACGCGCTGCCTTGCATCTACCTGGTCGACTCCGGTGGCGCGAACCTGCCGAGCCAGGATGAGGTGTTCCCCGACCGTGACCACTTTGGCCGCATCTTCTTCAACCAGGCCAACATGTCCGCGCAGGGCATACCGCAGATCGCGGTGGTCATGGGCTCGTGTACTGCCGGCGGCGCGTACGTGCCGGCCATGAGCGATGAGTCCATCATCGTGAAAGAGCAGGGCACCATTTTCCTCGGCGGCCCGCCGCTGGTGAAGGCAGCTACCGGTGAAGTGGTGAGCGCCGAAGACCTCGGCGGTGGTGACGTGCATACGCGCCTGTCCGGCGTGGTCGACCATCTGGCGCAGGACGACACGCATGCGCTGGCGATTGCGCGCAGCATCGTTGGCAACCTCAATCGCAAGAAACCGCAGCTGCTGGCGCTGCGCGATCCGGTCGCGCCGAAATACGATGCGCGCGAAATCTATGGTCTGATCCCGACTGACACCCGCAAGCCCTGGGACGTGCGCGAACTGATCGCGCGCCTGGTCGATGGCAGCGAGTTCGATGAATTCAAGGCCCGTTTCGGCAATACGCTGGTGTGCGGCTTCGCGCACCTGCACGGCATGCCGATCGGCATCATCGCCAACAACGGCATCCTGTTCTCCGAGTCGGCGGTCAAGGGCGCGCACTTCATCGAGCTGTGCTGCCAGCGCAAGATTCCGCTGGTCTTCCTGCAGAACATCACCGGCTTCATGGTCGGCCGCAAATACGAGAACGAAGGCATTGCCCGGCATGGCGCGAAGATGGTGACGGCCGTCGCCACTGCTGCGGTGCCGAAGTTCACCGTGATCATCGGCGGCAGCTTCGGCGCCGGCAACTACGGCATGTGCGGCCGCGCGTATTCGCCGCGCATGTTGTGGATGTGGCCGAATGCGCGCATCTCGGTGATGGGCGGCGAACAGGCAGCCAGCGTGCTGGCCACCGTCAAGCGCGATGGCATCGAAGGCAAGGGCGGCAGCTGGAGCAAGGAAGAGGAAGAAGCCTTCAAGGCGCCGATCCGTCAGCAGTACGAGGCGCAGGGCCATCCGTATTATGCGAGCGCACGGCTGTGGGATGACGGCGTGATCGACCCGGCCGACACGCGCCGCGTGCTGGCGCTCGGCTTGTCGGCGGCCTTGAATGCGCCGATACCGGAAACGAAGTTCGGCGTGTTCAGGATGTAAGCGCCGGTCGCGCGCTGCATGGCGCGCCAGCGGCCCGCAGAGGGAACGAAGCGCAGATCGAATGAAATGCCATTGAACCGAGCTGAACCGCATCAAACCGAATTGAAAATTGAAACAAGCAGTCAAACGAGCAGAAAACAGCAGCAATGAATGACATCAAGCCTGCCGGCGACTGGGTGGCGCGCAGCCTCGCCAGCGTCTGGCATCCGTGCACGCAGATGCAGCACCATGAGACGCTGCCGCTGGTGGCGCTCAGCCATGGCAAGGGCGTGTACTTGTACGACCATCACGGGCATCGCTATCTGGATGCGGTCAGCTCCTGGTGGGTGAATCTGTTCGGCCATGCGAACCCGCGCATCAATGCGGCACTGAAAGACCAGCTCGACAAACTCGAGCATGCAATGCTGGCCGGCTTCACGCATGAGCCGGTGGTGCAGCTGTCCGAACAACTGGCAGCGCGCACCGATCATGCGCTCGGCCATTGCTTCTTTGCGTCCGATGGCGCGTCGGCCGTCGAGATCGCGCTGAAGATGAGCTTCCACTACTGGCGCAACCATGGCCGTGCCGACAAGCAGGAATTCGTCTGCCTGTCGGGCAGTTACCATGGCGAGACCGTCGGTGCGCTCGGTGTCACCGACGTGCCCATCTTTACCGAGGCCTATGGCGGCATGTACCGCCGTGCGCATGTGGTGCCGTCACCTGCATCGCCCGCATCATCTGCTCCGTCTGCATCGACCGGATTCGCTTCGGCACGCGACGACATCGACGCTGCGCAGGCCGAGGCCCGCATCGATGCCGCACTGCAGGCTATGCGCGAACTGTTCGAGCGTCGCGCCGGCCATCTGGCGGCCGTGATCGTCGAGCCGCTGGTGCAGTGCGCAGTCGGCATGCAGATGTATGCGCCGCGCTACCTGACGGCGCTGCGTGCGCTGTGCAATGAATTCGAGGTGCACCTGGTGGCCGATGAAATCGCGGTTGGCTGCGGCCGCACCGGCAGTTTCTTCGCCTGCGAGCAAGCCGGCATCTGGCCCGACTTCCTGTGCCTGTCCAAGGGCATCAGCGGCGGCTATCTGCCGCTGTCGCTGGTGATGACGACCGATGACGTCTACCAGGCCTTCTACCATCGCGAGGTCGCGCGCGGCTTCCTGCATTCGCATTCATATACCGGCAATCCGCTGGCCTGCCGTGCCGCGCTGGCGACGCTGGCGATCTTTGACGAAGACCGCGTGATCGAGGGCAACCGGGCACGTGCCGCCAAGCTGGCTGACGCGCTGCAGGCCATCGCCGCGCATCCCAAGGTCAAGAATGTGCGACAGCGCGGCATGATCGCCGCATTCGACGTGATGCCGGCGCAGGCCGAGGGATTCTCGCGCCGCTTCTTTGCCGAAGCGCTGACGCAGGAGCTGCTGCTGCGCCCCATCGGCAGCACCGTCTACTGGATGCCGCCGTATGTGCTCACAGACGAAGAGATCACGCTACTGGCCGACAGGACGCTGGCCGTGATCGGCAAGGCCGCAGGTTGAAAGCAACGCGACAACAACGATAAAGATAAAAACTGGACCGGAGCGAGACATGTTCAACACCATCCTGATTGCCAATCGCGGAGAAATCGCCTGCCGCGTCGCTGCAACCGCACGACGCCTTGGCGTGCGTACCGTTGCCGTGCACTCGGATGCCGATGCCAATGCCAAGCACGTGGCGCTGTGCGACGAAGCGCATGCGATCGGGCCGGCACCGGCCAAGGAAAGCTACCTGCGTATCGAGCGCATCATCGCCGCGGCAAAGGCCAGCGGCGCGCAAGCGGTGCATCCGGGTTATGGCTTCCTTTCAGAGAATGAAGCATTCGCTGCCGCATGCGCCGATGCGGGACTGGTGTTCATCGGCCCGCCGTCGTCGGCGATCAGCGCGATGGGATCGAAGTCGGCCGCGAAAGCCCTGATGGAAAAGGCCGGTGTGCCGCTGGTGCCCGGCTATCACGGCGATGAACAGGATGCGTCCTTCCTGCAGCAGCAGGCCGATCGCATCGGTTACCCGGTGCTGCTGAAAGCCAGCGCCGGCGGTGGCGGCAAGGGCATGCGCATCGTCGAGAAGTCGGAAGACTTCGTTGCGGCGCTCGCCTCCTGCAAGCGCGAAGCGGCGGCCAGCTTTGGCGATGACAAGGTGCTGGTCGAGAAATACCTGACCCGTCCGCGCCACATCGAGATTCAGGTCTTTGCCGATACGCACGGCAATTGCGTGTATCTGTTCGAGCGCGATTGCTCGGTGCAGCGCCGCCACCAGAAGGTGCTGGAAGAAGCGCCGGCGCCGGGCATGACAGAGGAACGCCGGCGCGCGATGGGCGAGGCCGCCGTCGCAGCGGCCAAGGCCGTCGGCTATGTCGGCGCGGGCACGGTCGAGTTCATCGCGAACCAGGATGGCAGTTTCTATTTCATGGAGATGAATACGCGACTGCAGGTCGAGCATCCGGTCACGGAGATGATCACCGGCACCGATCTCGTCGAGTGGCAGCTGCGCGTTGCATCCGGCGAGCGCCTGCCCTTGCTGCAGCATGAATTGCGCATCCATGGCCATGCAATCGAGGCGCGCATCTATGCGGAGAATCCGGAGAAGGGCTTCCTGCCCTCGACCGGCTTGCTGCAGCACCTGCGACTGCCGGCCGCGGTCGAATTCATGAATGGCGACGTGCGCATCGATGCCGGCGTGCGCGAAGGCGATGCGATCTCGCCGTATTACGACCCGATGATTGCCAAGCTCATCGTGCGCGGCGCCGATCGTGCGCAGGCGCTGGCACGGCTGTCGCAGGCGCTTGCCGCCTGTGAAGTGGTGGGGCCGGCGACCAACGTCGCCTTCCTCGGCCGGCTGGTGCGCGGCGATGCCTTTGCGAAGGCCGACCTCGATACCGGCCTGATCGAGCGCCATCACGCCGTGCTGTTCCCGCCGTCGCCCGCCGTGCCGATGCCGGCGCTGGCGCTGGCCGTTGCGCAACTGGCTGGCGCGGGCGCGCCGCAGGGCGCAGCCAGCGCGGACCCTTGGGATGCGAATGATGGCTGGCGCGCCAATGGCCGCCAGGGCGGCTATTCGCGCGCGCTGGTGTTCAGCGATGGCGAAGCCGAGGTGTCGGTCACGCTCGGCTACCAGCGCAACGGCTGGCTGCTGCAGCGCGGTGATGAGCAAGCCCTGCTGCATGGCTTTGCAGCGAGCGGCACGCACCTGAGCCTGATGCTGGATGACAAGCGCGTGTCCGGCCATGTGGTGCGCACCGGCGATGCCTTTCATGTGTTCGTCGGTGGCCGCCACTGGCAGCTGGATTGGAACGACCGCATCGCGCATGCAGGCGAACATGAGTCCGAAGGCGGCCGGCTGACCGCGCCGATGCCGGGCAAGATCGTCGCGCTGCTGGTGCAGCCCGGCGCGACGGTGGAAAAGGGAGCGCCGCTGCTGATCATGGAGGCGATGAAGATGGAACACACGATCAGCGCGCCGGGCAATGGCAAGGTGGCCGAGCTGCTGTATGCGGTCGGCGACCAGGTGGCCGAAGGGGCACAATTGCTGTCGTTCGAACTGGCCGCCGCCTGAGCGGTGGCGCACCCGTCAATGTCAATTGCAACCAGAACGGATGATGCCAAGGGGCGTCATCCCTGCCGTGTGATGGAGATCACCTGATGTCGTATCCGGAATTCGTGAAGCTGGTCGAGGTCGGCCCGCGCGACGGGCTGCAGAATGAAAAGGAAACCATCGCCGCCGACGTGAAGGTCGAGCTGGTCGACCGGCTGACGGCCGCCGGTTTCCCTAACATCGAGGCAGCGTCCTTCGTGTCGCCGAAATGGGTGCCGCAGATGGCAACCTCGACCGAAGTAATGAACCGCATCCAGCGCCGGCCGGGCGTGATCTATTCTGCGCTGGTGCCGAACATGAAGGGCTTCGAAGCTGCGCTGGCGGCCAGGGCCGATGAAGTGGTGATCTTTGGCGCCGCCTCCGAAGCCTTCTCGCAAAAGAACATCAATTGCTCGATCGAGGAATCGATCGCGCGCTTTGCCGACGTCGCCGGCGCAGCCAAGCAGCACGGCTTGCGCCTGCGCGGCAGCGTCAGCTGTTCGCTCGGCTGTCCTTACCAGGGCGAGGTGACGCCGGAAGCAGTGGCCAATGTGGTGCGCCGCATGCGCGACCTCGGCTGCGACGAGATCGATATTGCCGACACCATCGGCGTCGGCACCGCCGGCCAGGTGAAGCAGGTGTTCGAGCGCGTGTCGCGCGAATTCCCGCTCGCGCAGCTGGCGGGCCATTTCCATGACACCTACGGGCAGGCGCTGGCCAATATCCTGGCAGCGCTCGAAGTGGGGGTATCGATTTTCCATGCGTCGGTCGCAGGCCTGGGCGGTTGCCCGTATGCGAAAGGCGCGACCGGCAATGTGTCGACCGAAGACGTGCTCTACCTGCTGCATGGACTGGGCATACGCACCGGCATCGATCTGGATGCGGTGGTTGATGCCGGCCAGTTCATCTCGAACCACCTTGGCCGCAAGGCCGTCAGCCGGGCCGGCAATGCGATCGCTGCGCGCCGCGCGCTGGCTGCAACAAGCCACAGCTGATTCCAATCAAGCTCGGAATCCACTGACTGAAATTTGAGAAAGTAATGACAGCATCATCCAACGCTTTTGAAGGCTTCGACCCGGTGACCCATACCGGGCCACTGCCTTCGCCTTGCACCGGCATCTGCCAGATGGATACCGGCACGGGTCTGTGCAAGGGTTGCCAGCGCACCATCGATGAAATCATCGAATGGGGTGTTGCGCCGGAAGCGAAGAAACGGCAGGTGTGGCTCGCGATTCTCGCGCGCCGCGCGGCGCAATGACCAGCGCCGCCACTGCACAGGCAAGCCGTCGCACAATCCGCGCATGAGCTACCGTCCCGAATCCACCATCAGTGGCCCGGCTTACAGTCCGTGGTTCAAGATGCTCGCCACGCTGTTCACGGTCGGGCTGTGTGCGTATGGCGTCAGCTTCGCGCTGCGCTTCCCGCTGCACACCTGGGGCAGCGCCGTGATCGTGATGATGGTTGCGGCGCTGATGCTGCTGGTGCTGTCCTTCGTCGGTTTCCTGCGCTCGACGACTACCATCAATGAGCGCGGCATTCTGCAGACCTGGGTCGTCAGCCGGCAAGTCGACTGGAACGATGTGCGCAGCGCCAAGCTGATCGGTGTGCCGCATGGGGGCTGGCTGTCGCCACCGCGGCTGGTGGTGCGCACAGGCACAGCCTTCCATACCTTCAACGGCGGCACGGCAGAATTGCTGGCAGAATTTGCGCGCATCTCGCTGGCCTATGCGCCGAAGCGCGATGACTGAGCCAACGACAGAGCCAACGACAGAGCCGACCACTGAGCCGATGACTGCGCCCATGACCGAGCCGATCAATCAGCCCGCGATGCAGCTGCCGCCGGGCATGCATGTGCTCGAGCGCGGCTGGCTGTCGTCGAACAATATCGTCTTCCAGGATGCGCAGCGCGCCGTGATCGTCGATACCGGTTACTGCTCGCATGCGGAGCAGACGCTGCAGCTGGTGCGCCATGTGCTGAAAGACCGGCCGCTCGATGCGATCTACAACACTCACCTGCATTCCGACCATTGCGGTGGCAACCGCATCCTGCAGCAGCATTACCCGGACGTGCGCACCCATGTGCCCGTGGCCGAGATGCCGAGGCTGCAGCACTGGGACCGGATGCAGCTGAGCTTCGATGCCACCGGCCAGCGCTGCGATCCCTTCCTTGCGGACGCCGTGGTCAGGCCCGGCGACCGCATCGACCTCGGTGGCATGGTCTGGGAAGCGCTGTATGCCCCTGGGCATCATCCGTATTGTTACCTGCTGTTTTGCCCCGCGCACCGGATCCTGATCTCGGCCGATGCCTTGTGGGAAAAAGGTTTCGGCGTCGTCTTCCCGGCGCTCGATGGCTATGGCGGCTTCGATGAAGTGCGCGCGACGCTGGACATGATCGACGACTTGTCGCCGGCGCTGGTGATTCCCGGTCACGGCAAGCCGTTCACGAATGTGCAGCAGGCGCTGAAGGAAGCCTACTCGCGCGTTGCTTATCTTGAGGCCGATCCGGCGCGCAATGCGCAAAACGGTATCAAGGTCTTGCTGAAATTCTTGCTGATGGAAAGGCAGGCGATACCGCTGGCCGACGTGCCGCGGTTGTTGCAGAGCATACCGCTGGTCAAGGCGGCCAATCGCAATTTCCTGAACTTCGGCGACATCCACCTTGCGCACTGGGCCGTGACCCAGCTGCAGCGCGCAGGCGCTGCAACGATCGACCAGCAAATGCTGGTCAACCTCTGACGGGGCATTGCACAGGTCATTGCACAGGCCATGACATCACGGCCTGTCCCCACCAGCCCCCACCAGCCCCAACTCAACGCTCGGAAGCGCGCCCTCGCATCGTGTCCAGGTGCGCCTTCACCACTTCCTCGACGCCCCGCTGCTCGCGCATATCCGTGTCCTGCTGGCCGGACATCAGGTCGTCGAAGGCTTGCTTGATATTGTCGCGTACCGGGCTTTCTTGACTGTCGTCGGATTCGTCGCGTTCATTCGGCAGCCGTGGCGTCGCCTGCCGATGGCGTGGCCGTTGCGTGCTGACCTGGAAGGGTTCCTTGCCGGTTTCCATGATTGCCTGCTCTCTGGTTTGATCGCAAATCAATTGGACAGGCAGGGACGTGCGGAAATCCGTCGACGAAAAAAGCCGGTGCAACAAGCTCGCTTCATACGCAGCGCGCATGAATGAAAAAATGACTGCGAGGATGACGTCAGGGGAATGCTATGGGGGCGGCGCGACGCCGACTTTGCACCGGGATGCGGGTAGCGCCGGCAATGGCGCTATCGCTCAAGCGCCTTCGACGATGCACAAGCGCCCGGTCGACCACTCCTGACGCATTTCTCTCGATTTGGTGTAAGCATCGGAGAAATACCAGTCGCGTGCATGCTGCACTGACGGGAACTCGAGGATGACCGTGCGCAGCTCATTGTGGTGTTGCTCGTCTTGGCCTTCGAGCTGTTCGCGCTGGCCGCCGCGGACCAGCACCTTGCCGCCATAGGGCTCCAGCGTCGGCAGCACTGTCACGCTGTAGGTCGGATAGCTGTCCGGGTCGTGGATCTCGACCTCGGCGATGACATAGCCCTTCTTCATGTCAGGTGCGCGGGTAGGGCGTGGCCAGCACGCGTTCGCGTGCCGCCAGGTATTCGCGGCGCAGCCGCTGCACGACTTCGGCAACCGTGGGCACGTCTTCCATCAGGCCCACGCCCTGGCCGGCACCCCAGATGTCGCGCCAGGCCTTGGCGCTGCCGCTGCCAAAGTTCATTGCCGTCTTGTCGGCCTGCGGCAGGTTCTCCGGGTCGAGGCCGGCCTGCACGATGGATTTCTTCAGGTAGTTGCCATGCACGCCAGTGAACAGGTTGGTGTACACGATATCGGCAGCGCTCGATTCGACGATGGCCTGGCGGTAACCCTCGCTGGTATTGGCTTCCTGCGTGGCCAGCCAGCGCGAGCCGATGTACGCGAAGTCCGCGCCCATGGCTTGTGCCGCGAGGATCGCGTCACCGGTGGCAATCGAGCCCGACAGGGCAATTGGGCCATCGAAGAACTTGCGCACTTCGCCGACCAGCGCAAACGGCGACAGCCCGCCCGCATGGCCGCCTGCGCCAGCCGCCACCAGGATCAGGCCATCGACGCCGGCTTCCAGCGCCTTTTGCGCATGGCGGATCGAGATCACGTCGTGCAGCACGATGCCGCCATAGCTATGGATGGCGTCCAGCATTTCCTTCGGCGGCGCGCGCAGCGAAGAGATGATGATCGGGATCTGGTGCTTCACGCACACGTCGACGTCATGCGCGAGGCGGTCATTCGACTGGTGCACGATCTGGTTGACCGCGATCGGGCCGATCAGGGCATCAGGATGCGCGGCTTTGTGGTCAGCGAGCGCTTGCTGGATCTGGGTCAGCCAGGTGTCGAGCACTTCGGCCGGACGCGCATTCAGCGCCGGGAAGGAGCCAACGATGCCAGCCTTGCATTGCTCGATCACCAGTGCAGGGCAGCTGGCGATGAACAAGGGCGAACCGATGACGGGAAGGGAAAGCTGCTGCAGGACGCCAGGCAATGCCATGCGTGTCTCCGACGATCATTATTATTGACACGATTATAGGGGAGGGCGGCGTCGCTCGCTCGCCACCATCGCCAGCATGCCTGTAAATGAACGCGCCTGCAAAGCGGACGACGGATCCGCGCCAGATGGCGAGTGGATCCGTCGTATACGACTTGTCCTGCTCACGAGCAGGCTTGCAATCGCCAGACTGCCGGCCAGCCGTCAGCCAACCATCAGCCAACCATCAGCCGGCGGGCAGCATGCATTGCCCGCCCGGCGTCAGCTGGCTGTCGACATCGCCGCCAACTCTCGTAGCCATTGCATAAAGCGGTTCATGCGCAAGGCGACTTCGGTCGGAGAATCCGGCTCGGCCAGCCCGGCATTGAAGTGCATGAACAAGGCACGCGCCTCTTCATCCATGCCTTGCATCACTGCCTGCATCACGCTCGCACGGCAGCCCTGGCTGGGCATGCCGGCCTGGGTGCCGAGAAAGCGGTAGGGCAATTGCTGCGCCTTCCAGTCGCTGGCCACCTTTGCCGCCGATTGCTGCAGCTTCAGGGCTGGCACCGGCACCGTGATGTGCCATGCATGCTGCGGGGGATACAGGGATTCATTTTCGGTCGGGGTCATCCAGCGGATCGGCCATTCACGCACCGAGCAGGTTTCCGGATGCAAGCGCCCGCCGGGACGAATGTAACGCGTGCCGACCTCGGTCGAATCTTGCGTCCGGTCCGGCACTACCGACAGTGCATTGCCTATCCAGACGTGGCCGAGCGCCACCCCGGTCAGTGGCATGACCTGCACCTTGCCAAAGCGTGTCGACTGCGCGAGCACACGGGTCGCCGCGTCGACCATCGCCGTCGACGCCACCTGCGGCGCTTGTGCGGCCACGTCGTCGAGTGCGCGATGCAGCAGCATCAGGTTGGATGGCGACAGACGCATCGGATGGCCGTGCGGGCCGAACATGCGACGTGCCATCACCGACTCCAGCAAGTCGCGCAGCACTTCATTGAACACGCGTCCTTCGGGATCGTTCTGCAGCGCCTTGTGCGCGCGCGCATCGAGCACCAGACGCTCGCCGATCCAGTCCACGGAGCTGGCGCCCGATCGCAGCTCGCCTATCCCCAGCTCCGACGGCCCGGCTTTCAGGCCGAGCGCGCCGCACAAGTCATTGCAGATCTCGCCCAGGCTTGTCAGCGATTTGTCGGAGCTTGCCCAGCGCTGGCTTGCATGGCCGAGGCAGTGGCGGGCGTGGAGTGCTTCGGCCTGATTGGGCAGGGTGCCCGGCGACAGTTTTTTTTCCGAGGCCGCGACTTCTTCGGTCACATGATCGAGCAAGTATTTCCAGTCCTGCGGCAGCATCAAGGTGCGCTGGCGTGGTGTCAGAGGACCATTGGAGAAGCCGAAATCTTCATACACCGCATCGCTCCAGGCCGACTCGGTGGCCACGCCGCTAAAGCCGGCCGCCTTCAGGAACGAAGCCAGCGCCTGCAACTCGGTCGTGCTCAGCCCCGACAAGTGCATGGACAGCAGTTCATTGAAAAAGCTGCGACTTTCATAGTCGTCGTCGAGTCGCGGACATACCGATTCCACCAGCGAATGCATCGCGTCGCTCAGCAGCTCGATGTTGGTGCGCAAGCCGAGCTGCTGGCCTCCGGGCTGCGATGCCCTCAGCAATTCCTTCAGCGTCAGCGCGGTATGGTGTGCGGCATCGAAGTAATAGCTGCGCACCTGGGTGCTGGTCCAGCTTGCCGGCGCTGGCGTCGATGTTCGGTTCAGGACCGACGGCCTGTGGGATGCCGGGTGGCTGGCGGACGTGGACGCGACAGAGCATACATGGCGCCGCGTGGTCGTGCGGGTAGCAATGGCAAGCATGATAAGGGTCTCCTTGTTGTTGGAAAGTGCAAACAGCGACCACCCCGTGCTTCGGGGTGCTTCTGAGTGCTTGCCAAGGAGACGTGGTTTGGGTCAGCGGCCAGCGCGTGCTTGATGACGCGCAAGCCGGATCAAGGAGTAGTGCGGGTATCGTGCGTCCACAGGCGAGCGGACCGACGCCTACTGGTAGCTGCGGGCGTCCTCGATCACCTTGCCATCGTTGGGCAGGCTGCCAGCTGCGACCAACATCACTTCGCCGCGCAGCTTGGTGACGTCGCGGATGGCTGCCACGATGGCAGGGACTTCGGATTGCGCCGCATCGACGTCAGCGACTTCGCAGTGCAGCGTCATCGTGTCATTCGCCATTTCGCCGGTGATCACCAGTCGCGCCTTTTGCACCACAGGATGGCGACGTACGATGTCGGCCACCTGCGAGGGATGCACGAACATCGCACGCACTTTGGTAGTCTGGTCGGCGCGACCCATCCAGCCCTTGATGCGCGTATTGGTGCGGCCGCAGGGCGACGCGCCCGGCAGCACGGCCGACATGTCCCCGGTCGCGAAGCGCACCAGCGGGTAATCCGGATTGAAGGAGGTGATCACGATCTCGCCGACTTCGCCAACAGGCACCGGGTCGCCGGTGCCGGGGCGCACGATCTCCAGCAGCAGGGTTTCGTCGAGCACCATGCCCGGGTTGACCTTGCCATCAGTGAGCGTTTCATAAGCGATGTTGCCGATATCGGCCGAGCCATAGGTCTGCAGCACCTGCGGCACGCCATGGTCATTGAGCCACTGGCGCAGCGATGGCGGCAGCGCTTCGGCGCCGACCAGCGCCATCTGCAGCGAAGAAATGTCTTCGCCCATTTCCTGCGCCTTCTCGATGATGATCTTCAGGAAGGACGGCGTGCCGGCATACACCTTTGGCCGCAGCAGGTTCATCGCCTGCACCTGCATTTCGGTCTGGCCAGTGCCGGCCGGGATGACCGGGCAGCCAAGCTTTGCTGCACCGCCTTCGACCATCAGGCCGGCAGGCGTGAAGTGATAGGCGAAGCAGTTCTGGATCAGGTCGCCACTGCGCGCGCCCAGCGCGTGGAAGGCGCGCGCATAGCGCCAGTAATCGGCGCCGCGTCCTTCGGGATCGAAGATCGGGCCCGGCGACATGAAGATGCGCGACAGCTTGTCGGTGGGCGTCGTGTTCAGGCCGCCGAACGGTAGCCGCGCCTTTTGCAGATCTTTCAGGTCCGACTTGCGCGTGACCGGCAGTTGCGCGAGCGCGGCGCGCGATGTCACATCATTCGGGTTCACGTCCTTCAGGATCGCAGCCCAGCCCGGCGCCTGCTTCGCGCGCGCAATCAGCGCGGGCAGCTCGGACATCAGTGACGCTTCGCGCGCCGCAGGATCGCGGGATTCGAGGGTGTCGTACAGGTCGGCCATGGCAGAAATCGAATTGTCGTGTCAGTCGCATGCGCGCCGGCGACAGCGGCCGGCGGTCTGGGCATCAGGGAAAGCAGCAGGGGGCGGGCGCTCAGGCCAGCCAGCGCTTGCGGCGGCGATAGAACTTCATGTCGCGGAAGCTCTTGCGGTTGGCACCGGACATGCCGAGGTAGAACTCCTTCACGTCCTCATTGGCGGCCAGATCGGCAGCAGCGCCTTCCATCACCACACGGCCGTTCTCGAGGATGTAGCCGAAGTCTGCATAGCGCAGCGCGATCGTGGTGTTCTGCTCGGCCAGCAGGAAGGAAACCTGCTCGTTCTTGTTCAGGTCCTGCACGATCTCGAAGATCTCTTCGACGATCTGCGGCGCGAGGCCCATCGACGGCTCATCGAGCAGGATCATCGAAGGCTTGGCCATCATCGCGCGACCGATCGCGCACATCTGCTGCTCGCCGCCCGAGGTATAACCGGCCATGGAGGAACGACGCTGCTTCAGGCGCGGGAAGTAGTGATACATCTTCTCCAGTTCGTCCTTCAGCCCGGCACGGCTCAGCTTGCGCGTGTACGCGCCGGTCAGCAGATTTTCCTCGATGGTCAGGTGGCCGAAGCAATGGCGGCCTTCCATCACCTGCGACAGGCCGCGCACCACCAGCTCGTTGGGCGTGAGCTGGTCGATGCGTTCGCCATTGAATTCGATGCTGCCCTTGGTCACGTCGCCACGCTCGCCGCGCAACAGCGTCGAGATCGATTTCAGCGTCGTCGACTTGCCGGCGCCGTTGGCGCCCATCAGCGCGACGATCTTGCCGCGCGGGACGGACAGCGACACGCCTTTGAGCACAAGGATCACGTGGTCGTAAATGACCTCGATGTTGTTGACATCGAGGATGGGAGCGCCGCCCGCAACGGGCGTTGCGGTGGCGGCAGCCGGGGCAGCAGCGTTCATGGGTTCAGGCCTCAGGTCCTGTCAGGTCGGTCAGGTTTGGTGATAGCGCAGCCGTAGCCGCCTTACTTCGCGCAGGCCGGCGTAATGCCCTTTTCCTTCGCATAGGCAGCCGACGATTCTTCGAGCAGCTTGCGCACCAGCGCCTTGTCGCCGGTGATCCAGTTCTTCGACAGCGATACCCACTTCTTGCCATCCCACTGCACCACCTTCACGGCGCCCGAACCTTCATGGTCGTCGCACGAAGTTTTGATCGGCGGGAACATGTCGTGCACGCCCAGCGCCTTCTGGCGCGCGGCATCGATGTTCAGGTTCTCGAGGCCCCAGCGCACCTGCTCGCCCGTCATCGCCTTGCCCTTGCCGAACTTGCCCTGCGCATTGCGCATCGCCTCGACCATCATCACCGCCGCCGCGATGCCGCGCACGTACATCACGTTACCGACGCGGTCCAGTTCCTTCAGGCTGCCCTGGCCATTCTTGTACAGCTTGGTGCGGATCTCGTCGAGAATCGGGAATTCGCCCGGGGTCGTGAAGCTCATCGTCGAGAAGCCTTTCGCCGCTTCGCCGGCCGGTTCGGTATCTTCCTCCGAACCTGCCCACCAGACGCCGAGGATCTTCTCGCGCGGGAAGCCATTGCGCTGCGCGGTCTTCAGGCCGACCGCGCTCATCACGCCGAAGGTCCACATGATCACGTAGTCAGGATTGGCCTGGCGGATCTGCAGCCATTGCGATTGCTGCTCGCTGCCCGGCGGCGTGATCGGGATCTTGATCAGCTCGAAACCCCATTTGGCGGCTTCGGCTTCCAGCACCGGCAGCGGTTCCTTGCCATAGGCCGAGTCGTGGTACAGGTGCACGATCTTCTTGCCCTTGAGCTTGTCCATGCCGCCCGACTTCTCGCCGAGGTACACGACCATCGCCGCAGCCTGGTTCCAATAGGTGGTCAGCAGCGGGAACACGTAAGGGAAGACCTTGCCGTTGGCGGCGTCCGAGCGACCGTAGCCGAGCGTGGTCATCGGGATCTTGTCCTTGCCGACGCGGTCGAGGATGCCGTAAGCAATGCCGGTTGACAGCGGTTCGACGATGGTCGCGCCGCCGTTCTTGCTCTTCAGGCGCTCATAGCATTCGACGCCGCGCGATGCGTTGTATTCGGTTTCGCACTCTTCCCAGGTCAGCTTGACGCCATTGATGCCGCCCGACTGATTAATCAGCGTCATGTAGTCGATCATGCCGCCGTAGAACGAGGTGCCGTTCGAGCCATACGGGCCGACGCGGTAGGACAGCAGCGGCACATACTGGTCGGCGGCTGCCGCGATGCCGGACGTGGCCAGCAGCACGGTCGCGGCCGTGGCAGCGACCAGGGTCTTGATGAGTTTCATCATTGCCTCCTTCGGGATAGGGATAGAGTGTCGAGAATGCTTGTTCGTCGGTTTTGTACGGGTGCTTTACGGTCGTGCCGTGCGATCAGCCCAGTCCGGGGCGCGCGGCGCCATCAATGCGGGAAGGGCCACAGGCGCAGCTTTTCCTTCGCGATCTGCCACAGGCGTGCCAGCCCATGCGGCTCGACGATCAGGAAGAAGATGATCAGCGCGCCGAACACCATCAGTTCGAGGTTCGAGGCCACCGCGGTCGAGATGCCCACGGCGTGCACGATCGTGCTCAGCACGATGGGCAGCAGCACGATGAAGGCCGCGCCCAGGAAGGAGCCGAGGATGGAGCCGAGGCCGCCGATGATCACCATGAACAGCACGCGGAACGACAGGTCCAGCCCGTAAGCCTCGGGCTCGACGGTGCCCAGATACGCATACGCATACAGCGCGCCGGCCACGCCGCAGTAGAAGGAGCTGACGGCGAAGGCGAGCAGCTTGGTGTGCATCAGGCGGATGCCGATCACTTCAGCGGCCACGTCCATGTCGCGCACCGCCATCCAGCAGCGGCCGATATTGGAGCGCACCATGTTCTTGGCCGCCAGCGCCAGCACCGTGACAATGCCCAGCACCAGCAGGTACTTGGCATCCGGCGTTTCGAAGTCGATGCCGAGGATGCTCATCTTCTGCGCGGTGATCACGCCCGACGAGCTGTAGTTCGTGAACCAGCGCACCTTGGTCAGCGCCCACAGCACGAAGAATTGCGTCGCCAGCGTCGAGGCGGCCAGGTAGAAGCCGCGCACCCGCAGCGAGGGCAGGCCGAACACGATGCCGACCATCGCGGCGCAGACGCCACCGAGTGCAAAGGCCGCCAGCAGCGGTATGCCCGGCACGCGCAGCATGAAGTTATACGACGAAAACGCGCCGACGGCCATGAAGGCGGCCGAGCCCAGCGACAGCTGGCCGGCATAGCCGGTCAGGATATTCAGCCCGAGTGCCGCCAGTGACAGCACCAGGAAAGGAATCAGGATCGCCGAAAAGAAATACGGCGACGCCACTTGAGGCACGACGACGAAGGCCACGATCAGCAGCAATGCGATCGCGATCCTGTCCTGCCGTATTGGCAGGATCTGGCCATCGGCCTCGTAAGTGGTCTTGAATTGTCCGGCTTCGCGGTAGAGCATGGGTCAAATCCTTCGGATGATCTTTTCGCCGAACAGGCCTTCCGGGCGCACCAGCAGGAACATCAGCGCCATCACATACGGGAACCAGCCTTCGATGCCGCCGCCGACGAAGGGGCCGAGATAGACTTCGGCCAGCTTTTCGGACGAGCCGATGATCAGGCCGCCGAGGATGGCGCCCGGCACCGACGTGAAGCCGCCGAGGATCAGCACCGGCAAGGCCTTCAGCGCCACGAAGGTCAGCGAGAACTGCACGCCATTGCGCGAACCCCACAACAGGCCCGCGACCAGCGCAACGAAACCGGCCACGCCCCAGACAATGCCCCAGATCTGCTGCAGCGGGATGCCGACGGCGAGTGCTGCCTGGTGGTCGTCGGCCACCGCGCGCAGCGCGCGACCGACCTTGGTGCGCGAGAAGAACAGTGCCAGGCCCGTCACCAGCCCCGCGCAGACCAGTGCGGCGATCACGTCGAATTTGGAGACGATGATGTTGAAGGTCGTGAGCAGCGACTCCAGCGGCACATCGTCGATGCCGAGGTCGAGGCGCTTGACCTCGGAACCCCACATCAGCTGCGCCATGCCTTCGATGAAGAAGGTCAGGCCGATGGTGGCCATGAACAGCGAGATTTCCGGCTGGTTGACCAGCGGGCGCAGCACCAGCCGCTCGATCGCCAGTCCCAGCACGGCCATCACGACCACGGTCGCTGCAATCGCCACCCAGAGTGGCCAGCCGAACTCGGTCAGCGACACGCAGGTCAGCGCGGCGAAGAACACCATCGCGCCCTGCGAGAAGTTGAACACGCCCGATGCCTTGTAGATCAGCACGAAGCCCAGCGCTACCAGCGCATACATCACGCCCGACAGCAGGCCGCCGATCAGCACCTCGAAAAAGAAATTGATGCCCATTCAGCCCGTCCTCAATGCGCAACGCCGAGATAGGCGTTGATCACGTCCTGATTGTTCCTGACCTCGTCCGGCGTGCCGTCGCCGATCTTCTTGCCGTAGTCGAGCACGACCACGCGGTCCGAGATATCCATCACCACGCCCATGTCATGCTCGATCAGCACGATGGTGGTGCCGAACTGTTCATTGACGTCGAGGATGAAGCGGCACATGTCCTGCTTCTCTTCCACGTTCATGCCGGCCATCGGCTCGTCGAGCAGCAGCATGTTCGGCTCGGCAGCCAGTGCGCGGCCGAGTTCGACGCGCTTCTGCAAGCCATACGGCAGGCGGCCGACCGGGGTCTTGCGGATATGCTGGATCTCGAGGAAGTCGATCACTTCCTCGACCTTCTTGCGGTGTTCGATTTCTTCGCGCTGCGCCGGGCCTGCATACAGCGCCTGCAGCAGGAAGTTCGAGCGCATCTTCAGGTTACGGCCGGTCATGATGTTGTCGAGCACCGTCATGCCCTTGAACAGCGCAATGTTCTGGAAGGTGCGTGCGATGCCGCTCTTGGCCGCCGCATAGGTATCCATGCCACGGCGTTGCTCGCCGTGATAAATGATTTCGCCCTGCTGCGGCCGGTAGACGCCGTTGATCACGTTCAGCATCGAGCTCTTGCCTGCGCCGTTGGGGCCGATGATGGCGCGGATCTCGTGCTCGCGGACGTTGAAGGAAATGTCGGTCAGCGCCTTCACGCCGCCAAACGACAGCGAGATATGGCGCAGGTCGAGGATCACGTCGCCAATCTGGCGGCCTGTCGCCTCGCCGCTATCCTGCACATCGCCTTGCTGCGCTTTGCCTTGCATACTCATCTCGGGTGCATTCATGTTCAGCTGCGCCTCCATCATGCAGCCTTGCGCTGCGCGCTGAAGGTCTTCACGTCGCGAATTTGCAGGTCCGCGCTGATCTTGCCCTGGCGGCCATCTTCGAACTTCACCTGGGTCTCGATGAACTGGTGGCTCTTGCCCGCATACAGCGCGTCGATCAGCACCGCATATTTTTCGGCGATGAAGCGGCGGCGCACCTTGCGGGTGCGGGTCAGCTCGTCATCATCCGGGTCCAGCTCCTTGTGCAGGATCAGGAAGCGATGGATCTGCGAACCGGCCAGCAGGCTGTCATGCACGAGGTCGGCATTGACCTTCTCCACGCAATCGGCGATCAGCTCATACACATCCTTCTGCGACGCGAGGTCGGTGTAGCCGCTGTACGGCAGGTTGCGGCGTTCGGCCCAGTTGCCGACGGCTTCCATGTCGATGTTGATGAAGGCATTGCAGGCGTCGCGGCCATCGCCGAAGGCCACCGCTTCCTTGATGAAGGGGAAGAACTTCAGCTTGTTTTCGATGTACTTCGGCGCAAACAGCGTGCCGTCGGCCATCTTGCCCACATCCTTCGCGCGGTCGATGATCTTCAGGTGGCCATCGGAATCGAAGAAGCCGGCGTCGCCGGTATGGAAGTAGCCGTTCGCATCGATGGCCTCGGCCGTGTCTTCGGGCTTCTTGTAATAGCCCACCATCAGGCCCGGCGAGCGCACCAGCACTTCGCCGTTGTCGGCAATCTTCACCTCGACATTGGCCATGGGCTTGCCGACGGTATCGAGCTTCACGTCGCCCGAGCGCTGCATGCAGACGGTGACGCAGGTCTCGGTCATGCCATACAACTGCTTCAGGTTGATGCCGATCGAGCGGTAGAAGTCGAACAGATCGGGGCCGATCGCCTCGCCGCCGGTATAGGCGACCTTGATGCGCGACAGGCCCAGCACATTCTTCAGCGGGCCATAGACGAAGATTTCGCCCAGCGCATACAGCAGGCGGTCAGTCACGGAGACGCCGCCTTTCTTGTCCAGCAGCTTCAGGCCGGCGCGGCGCGCCACGTTCATGAAGTAGTGGAACATCGAGCGCTTGATGAGGCCCGCATCTTCGATGCGGATCATCACCTGCGTCAGCGTGTTTTCATACACGCGCGGCGGGCCGAAGTAATAGGTGGGGCCGATCTCGCGCAGGTCGGTGCCGACCGTGGCCGGCGATTCCGGGCAGTTCAGGCAGAAGCCGGCGATGCACGACATCGCATACGAATACAGGAAGTCGCCAACCCAGGCCAGCGGCAGGTAGCACAGCACTTCGTCATCGGGGCCGACGTTGTCGAATGCTACCAGCGTATTGCCGGTCGCGATCATAGCCTTGTGCGAATGGCAGACGCCCTTTGGCTTGCCGGTGGTGCCGGAGGTGTACAGGATGACGGCGACATCATCGGCGCGGCCGGCGTCGACTTCGCGCTGGTACAGGCCGGGGTCCTTCTGCATCAGCTCGCGGCCCATTGCCTGCACCGCGTCGAAGCCATGCAGGCCAGGGGTCGTGTAATTGCGCAGACCGCGGCCATCGTCGTAAATGATGTGCGACAGGCCGGGCACCGTGGCGCGCGCCTCAACCAGCTTGTCGACCTGTTCCTGGTCTTCGACGACCGCGAAATCGATGCCGGCGTTTTCCAGCACATAGGCCATGTCGGCCGCCGGCGCGTCCTGATACAGCGGCACGGCGACGCCGCCCAGGCTTTGGGCTGCGGCCATCGCCCAGTACAGGCGCGGCCGGTTGTCACCGACCACGGCCAGGTTCATCCCGCGCTTGAAGCCCAGCGCCGCCAGTCCGCAGGCAAATGCCTTCACCTCATCGGCCAGTTGCGACCAGGTGGTGGTTTGCCAGATGCCCAAATCCTTCTCGCGGAAGGCCGGGCGGTCGGGGCGCGCGTGCGCATGCTGTTGCAGGAGGCGCGGAAAGGTGTCCGCCTGCTGGGTGTGCATCTCCAACATCGGCTGTCTCTTTATATTTTTGTCGGACCGGTCGCCATCTAGCCTTGCATGCCGGTTTTTCGTGCCATCATAGCCTCGTTCAACTATTCCGAATGTCATTTGCCGGACAATTACTGAAGTTTTAATTTTGCAGCGCAGCAGACGGATCATCCTGTGTCTGCGCGTCGCTATCGGCACCGTGGCCATCATCGTTCCCTTTTTCATCGTCGTCGAAGCTGTCCTGTCACTACCCGCATGAGTCTCGTCGTCCGCCCTTCGCTGTCCGAAGCACTGACCCAAACCTTGTGGGCCGGTACGCTGACGCCCGAGCAGCTGGCGCGGGTGCAGCGCGAGACCACCGAACGTTTCTTTGAAGCCGGCAGCTATATCTGCCGCAAGGGCGAGCCGGTGGATTACTGGCTGGGCGTGACCGAAGGCTTGCTGAAGATGAGCAGCGTGTCCCCGCAAGGCAAGGCGGTCACCTTCACCGGCATGCTAGCCGGTGGCTGGTTCGGCGAAGGCTCGTTGTTGAAGACCGAGGGCCGCATGTATGACGTTGTCGCGCTGCGCGACAGTCATGTCGCCTTCATGCCACGTGCAACGTTCACCTGGTTGCTCGACAACAGCATTGCGTTCAACCGCTTCCTGCTGAAACAGTTGAATGCAAGACTGGGCTTGTTCATTTCGCTGATCGAATACGATCGCAGTCTCGATACCGATGCCCGTGTCGCGCGCTGCATTGCTTCGCTGTTCAATCCCGACCTCAATCCGGCCGGCGGCGCCGAGCTGCAGATTTCGCAGGAAGAAATCGGCTACCTGTGCAGCGTGTCGCGCCAGCGCGCCAATCAGGCCTTGCAATTGCTCGAACGCGCTGGCCTGATCAAGCTCGATTACCGCGGCCTGACCGTGCTCGACCTGCAAGGCTTGCGCAACTTCTGACAAGCTATTGTCGGAACTGTATCGCCGTTCCTGTTGTCCATCGGCTTGTCCTGCACGTTCCGCAAACAAGCACAATTTTTCCGGGGCGCTGGCATCCACCGGGTGCCGCAGGGCCGGGCAATGTTGCCCGACCTCAGGCCTGCCTATGCGCCCGTTCCAGATATCACTGCGTTTCATCCTTCCTCTCGCTTTGGTGCTGGGCGGCTTTGCGCTCGTGATGCTGCCCCTGGTTGATGAACTGGCGCAGCGCTGGTTCCTGCGTGACCTCGACACCCGTTCCGAACTGCTGGCCTCGTCGCTGAATGCGCCGCTGAGCGATCTCGTCACCTTGCAGGATGCAGAGGGCGTGCATGCGCTGTTTGATCGCTCGGTGCACGATGCGCATGTGCGGGCGATGGCCTTCTGCGATGCGTCGGGCCGTCTGCTCTATGCCAGCAGCGGCTTTCCGGCCGGGCTGGGTTGCCAGGGCAGGGCACCCGGTGGCTTGCGGGTCACCGAGAGTGTGCTCGAACAGGACGGGCTGACGCTGGGCAAGCTGGTGCTCGCGCAAGACACCAGCTTCATCGAGCGGCGCACCAATGAATTCCGCAATTACCTGTTTGCGGTGTTCCTGCTGATGTTCATCGTCATTTCCGCGTTGGGCGCGTGGATGGCGCACTGGAGTTGGCAAGGCTGGATGCGCTCGCTCAAAAGCTTGCTGCGGCGCGACCCCGGGCGCGGACCCATGCCGCCACCGCCCGAATTCCGCCCCTTGTTCGGCGACTTACGCGCGATGCTGCACGAGATGCATGTCGAGCGACATGCGCGGCAAGATTCGCCGCAGGCATGGACACCGGAAAAGCTGCGCTCGCTGTTGCATGATGAACTGGCCGGCGACCAGGTGCTGGTGGTGTCCAATCGCGAGCCTTACATTCATGAGCAGCGCGAGCAAGGCATCGTCGTGCGCCGCCCGGCCAGCGGCCTCGTGACCGCGGTCGAGCCAGTGATGCGCGCCTGCTCCGGCACCTGGATCGCGCACGGCAGCGGCTCGGCCGACCGCGTCACCGTCGATGCGCAGGATCGTGTCAGCGTACCGCCCAAGCGCCCGGCCTACACGCTGCGCCGCGTGTGGCTGACCGAAGACGAAGAGCAGGGCTATTACTACGGCTTTTCCAACGAAGGCCTGTGGCCGCTGTGCCATATGGCGCATGTGCGGCCCGTGTTCCGTACCTCGGACTGGGAACAATATGTGACCGTCAACCAGCGTTTCGCCGAAGCGGTGGTGGCCGAGGCGCATACCGACGACCCGGTGGTGCTGGTGCAGGACTATCACTTCGCGCTGCTGCCGCGCATGGTGCGCGAGCGGCTGCCGAAGGCCACCATCATCATGTTCTGGCACATACCGTGGCCGAATCCCGAATCCTTTGGCATTTGCCCCTGGCGCGAGGAATTGCTCGAAGGCTTGCTCGGCAATACGCTGTTGGGCTTCCACACGCCTTTCCACTGCAAGAACTTCATCGAGACTGTCGACCGTTATCTCGAAACCCGCATCGAACATGAGGCATCGACCATTTCCTATGGCGGCGAGCTGACGCAGGTTGAGCCTTATCCGATCTCGATCGCGTGGCCCGAGACCGAAGTGCCGCTCGATGTCGTTCAATGCCGGCGCGACCTGCGCGACGAACTGGGGCTGCCGCATACGCATCAGCTGGCGCTGGGCGTCGACCGACTCGACTACACCAAGGGTATCGTCGAGCGCATACAGGCGGTCGAACGATTGCTGACGCTGCACCCGGAACTGGTCGGCCGTTTCTCGCTGCTGCAGGTGGCAGCGCCCAGCCGTTCGTCACTCGATGAATATCAGTCGCTGGAGGCGCGCGTGCGCAAGCTGGCTCTGCAGGTCAACCAGGATCATGCGAACCCGGTCGCGCCGCCTGTCCTGCTGCGCATCGAGCATTTCGATGAAGACCGGCTCGCCTGCTGCTACCGCGCCGCCGATGTCTGCATGGTGACCAGCCTGCACGATGGCATGAACCTGGTGGCCAAGGAGTTCATCGCTGCGCGTGACGATGAGCTGGGCGTGCTGATCCTGTCGCAATTCACCGGCGCGGCGCGCGAGCTGCATGAGGCATTGATCATCAATCCGTATCACATCGAACAGGGCGCGCAGGCCCTGTACCGCGCGCTGACCATGCCCGAGGCCGAGCAGCGCGAGCGCATGCGCAGCATGCGCAGCGTGGTACGCGACTTCAATGTCTATCGCTGGGCCGGGCTGATGTTGCTCGATGCGGCGCGGCTGCGGCGCCGGCAGCGCGTGTCCGAAAAAATCCATTCCCACAGCCGGCAAGAGCTGCGCCGGGCGGTATGAGACGCAGCGCATGACGGAAGTGTTTTCGCCCGCAGGCTTGCAAGCCCTGCGCGCCTTCATCGCGCAACCCCTGCTGTGCCTGTTCGATTTCGATGGCACGCTCGCGCCGCTGGTCGCCGATCCGGATGCCGTCTTGCTGCCGGCTGCGGTGCGGTCGCAACTGCAGGCATTGCAGCAGCGAGTGCCGGTCGGCATCGTCACCGGCCGCGCGCTGGCAGACCTGCGGCCGCGGCTGGCCTTCGTGCCGGACTACCTGATCGGCAACCACGGTCTTGAAGGCGTGCCCGCCGGGGCTGCTGATGCCGGAGATGCCGGGGCGGCGGCATCGCCTGCCGAACTGCTGGCGCAGGTGGCGCGCTGGAAGGCCCAGCTTGAACCCGTGGTCGCGCAGCTCGATCCCGGCATCGTCATCGAAGACAAGCATTACTCGCTGTCGCTGCATTACCTGCGCGCGCGCAATCGCGAGCAGGCGGCGCAGGCGCTGCGCGCGCGGATAGCGGAACTGTCACCGACGCCGCGCATCATCGCCGGCAAGCTGCTGTTCAATGTGCTGCCGGCCGAGGCCGGTGACAAGGGCAGTGCGGTGCAGGCCTTGCTGGCGGCGACCGGCCTGTCGCAGGCGCTGTATGTCGGTGACGATCAGACCGATGAAGATGTATTCCGACTGGCACAGCCCGGCTTGTTCACGATACATGTCGGCGCGGCGGCCGATAGCGCCGCGCAATGGTGCCTGCATGACTACCGCGAGGTGGCGCGCCTGCTTGACTGGCTGGTGGCCGAGCTTCCGTTGCAACGCCAGCTGCGCGTTTTCGGGAACGAGCGGCCATGAGCCATCTCGACCTCGCGCTGATCGGCAATTCACGCACCAGTGCGCTGGTCGACAAGACAGCCCGCATTGCCTGGTGGTGTTATCCGCATTTCGACAGCAACCCGCTGTGCTGCAGCTTGCTGCGTTCGGATGAGAACAATGCAGCGGCCGATGCCTTCGGTTTCATCGACATGCTGTTCGACGGCAGCCATACGGTGCGCCAGTTCTATCAGCGCAATTCGGCCATCCTGCAAACACGCTTGCAGGATGGCGAGGGCAATGTCATCGATGTCACCGATTTCGCGCCGCGCTTCTACCTGCATGGCCGCATGTTTGCGCCGGCAATGGTGGTGCGCGTGATTCGCCGCGTGGCCGGCCGGCCACGCATCGGCGTGCGCATACGGCCGGCGCTGAATTACGGACAGGCGCGCGCAGCCTCGCGCACCGGCGCCCACCATGTGACCTATTACGGCGGCTCGCAATCGATGCGCGTGACCACCGATGCGTCGGTGACGGCGCTGACCGAGGAAAGGCTGTTCTTCCTGCATGATTCCGTGACCTTTCTGATGGGGCCGGACGAGACCGTCGATGGCGCGCCGCGCGAACTGGGCCGCAGCTTCTACGAATCGACCGCGTCCTATTGGCATCGCTGGGTGCGCAACCTCGCGATACCTTTCGAATGGCAAGACGTGGTGATCCGCTCGGCGATCACGCTGAAGTTGAATGCCTTCGACGATACGGGTGCCATCATCGCCGCCTGCACGACCTCGATCCCGGAGTCGCCGAATTCGGGCCGCAACTGGGATTACCGTTACTGCTGGCTGCGCGATGCTTACTTCGTCGTCAATGCGCTCAACCAGCTCGGCGTGACGGCCACCATGCAGCACTACCTCGAATACATCCTCAACATCATTGCCGACTCGCGCGACATGCCGCTGCAGCCGGTGTACGGGATACGGCGCGAAACCGCACTGGAGGAATGGGTGGCGACTTCGCTGGATGGCTTTCGCGGCATGGGGCCGGTCCGGGTCGGTAATCTCGCATGGAGCCAGATACAGAATGATGTGTTCGGCGCGGCCGTGCTGGCCAGTACCCATGCCTTCTTCGACACGCGACTGGAGCGGCCGGCTGGCCGACAGATCTTCACCGACCTCGAACGGCTCGGCGAGCAGGCGATACAGTGTCACTCGAAGCCCGATGCCGGCATCTGGGAATTGCGCGGCAAGCGACGCTTGCACACCGTATCGTCGCTGATGTGCTGGGCTGCCTGCGACCGGCTGGCATCGATCGCGGCGCGCCTGCGCCTGCCGCAGCGCGCCCATCGCTGGGCGCAGCAAGCCGACGCCATACGGCAAGCCATCATCGACCATGCATGGAACCCCGCGCTGGGCAGCTTCGTGTCCACCTTTGGCGGCGAGAACCTCGATGCCAGCCTGCTGCTGATGGGCGAATTCCAGTTCCTCGCGCCGGATGATCCGCGCTTCGTCGGCACCTTGCGCGCGATCGAACGGCGCTTGCAGCGCGGCGACTTCCTGTTGCGTTATGACGAGGCCGATGACTTCGGCCGCCCCGATGCCGCATTCACGGTCTGCACGCTGTGGTGGATCCTGGCGCTGGCACGCAATGGCGAGAAGGCGCGGGCGCGCGAACTGTTCGAACGCGTGCTGTCGCGCCGCAACCATGTGGGCCTGCTGTCGGAAGATGTGTCGCTCGACGGCAAAGAATTGTGGGGCAACTTCCCGCAGACCTACAGCATGGTGGGCCTGATCCAGTGCGCAGCACGACTGTCGATCTCCTGGGAAGAAGCCTACTGACGGCGCCAGGATTCCCTGCTCCGCTGCAACTCGTCGCGAATGAGCGACGCAGCCTGATACACCATGACTGCAGCATCATGCTCTGCTTCGAGGGTGCGACTGTTTATGCTCGACTTCCGGCGCCTGCCCCGAAGGCGCGAGAGAGGAAGATCATGCGCATCAATCTCAAGGCCATCCTGTTGGGCGCGGCGCTGTTGTTGCCGCTGGCGGCTCATGCCGACGATCCTTATGTGAAGCTGGGTGTTGGCTGGACCAATTATGGCTACAGCGGCGTGCCGTCCGATAACGAGACAGGCGTCTCTATTGCTTACGGCGCGATGTACGACAAGATGTGGGGGCTGGAAGTCGGCTATGTCGATTTCGGCCGTGACAAGGCCAATGATTTCAAGGCCGAGACCATCTATCTGGCCGGCACGGGTAGCTTGCCGCTCAATCCTCAAGCCTCGCTGTATGGAAAATTGGGCGTAGCGGTGAAGCGCCACAAGAACGCAGGCAATTCCGATACCTTCACATCGGGCATGGTAGGTGTCGGCGCCAACTGGATGTTCACCAGGGAGTGGGGCGCATCGCTCGAATATGCGTATTACGGCAAATCGTCCGGCGTTTCGATCGGCCAGACCACGCTGGCGGCGACTTATCACTTCTGATCGCAAACAGTATCCATCAAGCTTGTCCCTGTCTTGCGCATGAGGCCCTGCCAGTTCATGCGCAAGACCATTTCAGCGCGCAGGAGTTCGGTCTTTCATCGGCCGCAGACGTTCGCGCGCCAACAATCATTTGGCCTTCGCAATTCGCTTGCGGAAAGCCTGTCATTTTTTAACAACCCCACCGTTACCAAGCGCGCAGCGCTTGCCTAGAATCCGCGCGTCCAATCCGGACTGCGCCGGCACTCCCGCCGGCTGTTCTCCACCTTTAGGAACAGGAAAATCATCATGCAGAAACCCTTGTTGGCCGCGCTGCTGGGCGTGGCGCTGGTCGTGCCGCTGGCCGCGCACGCCGAAGGCAGCTATGTGGGCATCAACGTCGGCGAATCCAAGTACCAGGACTTTCCGACATTGGGCGGTGACAGTTCGAAGACCGTGGTCGGCCTGACCTATGGGGTGAACATCAACCCGAATTTCGATATCGAGCTCGGCTACCTGCATCACGGCTCGGGCCAACGATCCGACACCGCGACGACCAGCTCGCTGAAGCTGACCACGCAATCGCTTTACCTGGCTGCTGTCGGCAAGCTGCCGGTAACCGATGGCTTCGGCGTGTATGCCAAGGGCGGCCTGTCGGTCAACCACAGCAAGGCCGATGGTGTCGACGCCGGCGTTCCGTCGAGCGACACCAAGACCAAGGCCGGCATCATCATCGGCGTTGGCGCCAGCTATCAGTTCACCAAGGAGTGGTCGGGCATCTTCGAATACAGCTATTTCGACAAACCCTCCGACGGCGATTTCAAGCTCAGCAACTGGAGCGTTGGCGCCCGCTATCACTTCTGATCGCGGTTCGAATGACGAAAAAGGCTGCGCATGCGCAGCCTTTTTTTATCCCCGCCGCACGCCCCGAACCCTTGCGACACGCTCAATGCAGCCAGGGCTTCAGCACTACCTTCACGCAGCCATCCTGTTTGTCGCGGAACATCTTGTACGCCTGCGGCGCATCGTCGAGCGGCAGCTTGTGTGTAATGAGCCGTTCCGGATCGAAGTCGCCGCGCCTCACGCGTTCCAGCAAGGGTTGCAGGTAGCGTTGCACATGGGTCTGCCCGGTCTTCAGCGTCAGCGCGCGGTTCATCACCGAGCCCATCGGCAGCTTGTCGACGAAACCGCCATAGACGCCCGGCACCGACACCGTGCCGCCGTTGCGGCAGTTGCGCAGCACCTCGCGCAAGACCATGGGCCGGTCCGACTCGAGCCGCATCATCTGCTTGATGCGATCGTAGGTCGCCATCACGCCGGTGCCGTGCGCTTCCATGCCGACGGCATCGATACAGGCATCCGGCCCGCGGCCACCGGTCATCTCGCGCAAGGCCTCGCCGATGTCGACTTCTTCGTAATTCAGCGTCTCGGCACGCGACCAGTCGCGCGCCATCGCCAGCCGTTCGGGGAAGCGATCGATAGCGATCACGCGCTCCGCACCCAGCAGCCAGGCGCTCTGCATCGCGAATTGCCCGACCGGCCCGCAACCCCAGACGGCGACCACGTCGCCACCGCGGATGTCGCAATTCTCGGCCGCCATGTAACCCGTGGGCAGCACATCGGACAGGAACAGCACCTTGTCGTCATCCAGCCCGTCGTCGATGCGCAGCGGCCCCGCATCGGCATACGGCACCCGCGCATATTGCGCCTGCCCGCCCGCATAGCCGCCGGTCAGGTGTGAGTAGCCGAACACGCCGGCCGGCGAATGGCCCCACATCTTTTCGGCCATCCATGCATTCGGGTTCGAGTTCTCGCACAGCGAGTGTTCATGCCGCTGGCAGAAGAAGCAGTTGCCGCAGGCGATCGTGAACGGCACCACCACGCGATCGCCGACGCGCAGGTTCTTCACGCCGGTGCCGACCTCGACCACTTCGCCCATGAATTCATGGCCAAGGATGTCGCCGGCTTCCATCGTCGGCACAAAGCCGTTGTACAAGTGCAGGTCGGAGCCGCAGATCGCCGTTGACGTGATCTTCACGATCGCATCGCGCGGGTTCAGGATGCGCGGGTCGGGCACATGCTCGATGCGCATGTCGCCCTTGCCATGCCAGACATTGGCCTTCATCCCCGCTCCCCGTGGTGAAAGGCGCGGCCAAGCAGGCTGCGGCGGCCGGCCGACTGGCCGACCGTGGTCGGTATCTCGCCGGTCTCGATCAGCTGCTTGAAGCGGCGCAGGTCATCCTCGATCTGTTGCGAAGGTTCTTCGCCGAACAGCTTCGCGATGCTGCTACCGGCCTTGCCCAGCGGCGGGCGGTAGCTGAGGTCGATCTCCACTCGTGTGCCACGCTCGCCGCCGACCGGCACGAAGCGAACCACGCCGGCATGATCGATCGCGGCGCCGGGCAGCGTGCGCCAGCCCAGCTGCTGCGCCGGTACGTCGCTGGCCAGCTCGGCCGTCCATTCCACGTGCTGACCCAGCGGCGCGCGCACCTTCCAGTGCGAGCGGGTCGCATCCAGCGCGCGCACTTCATCGACATGGTTCATGAAGCGCGGGAAGTTTTCGAAGTCGCGCCAGAAGTGGTAACAGGCTTCGGGACTCTGGTTGATCGTGATCGACTTTCTGATCCGGATCGCGCCGGTGGCATCGACCGTGTCGCGTCGGGCCAGGCTGTCGCGCAAGCCCTGCCGCTGCAGGCGGCCCTGTTCATACGCGGCCAGCATGTCGACTACCGTGACGCCGGCAATGGCCGCCGACGCGAACAACAGCCTTTGGCGCGCATTCGCTGCGCGGGCATCGCTGGCTACAGCGCTGGCAACAGTGCTGCGGCGGCCCGACAACCCGAGCAAGGCGAGGTCCATCGCATCGCCGGCAACCCGCATCCACAGCCAGCCCGGACGGTGCGGCCGCAGCAGGATGCCGGCGCCGTTGGCCAGCTCGCGCACACCCATCGCGCGCATGGCGCGCAGGGTGCGCGCCGTCGCAAACAGCCCGGCCGAGCGCGCGACCGTAGCCGGCATCAGCAGGCTGGCCGCACCGGCCGCCAGGCTGAACCAGCCCAGTGACGAACCCAGCTTGGCGGCCGCGGTCGGCGGCTGGGTCCAGGGGTTGCCCGCCATCGGCATGGCCTGCTCCGGTGATGAATGTGCGGATTAGGCCGGGGGCCGGCGATGCAAGTTCCGGCAGCGGCTGCGGCGTGGCGCAAGCCGGCGATGCAGATCAACAGCAGTGAAGAACGGCGGTGAACTCAGGCGAGGTCGGCAGGAAATCCCGGCGTCGCATGCCGCGCGCCATTCTTGCCTATGCAGAAGATATCCACGCCGGGCGTGCGCGCGGCCAGATCCACGGAGGCGCGCAGGCCGAGCACCATCATGGCCGTCGACAGGCCATCAGCCTGCATGCCGGTCGGCGCCAGCACGGTCACGCTGGCCAGCTCGCGTGGCGAGTCGCCGGTGGCCGGGTCGACGATATGGTGCTTCGAAAAGTCCGCGCTGAAGCGCGTTTCGTAATCGCCGGAGGTCGCCATGCAGCGGCTATCGGCAGCCAGCACCCGCGCATACGCATCGGCATCGCGCGGGTCGCGCACTGCCAGCGTCCATGGCTGGCCATCGTCGCGCCGCCCGACGGTCGCGAACTCGCCGGTATCGAGCAGCGCATGGGCGATGCCATGCTGCCTGAGCGCGGCCAGCGCCACATCGACGCCATAGCCCTGCGCGAGGCCGTTGAGCGTGACGGCCATGCCGGGCGCATCGAAGCGAAGCAGCGTCGGATCGACGGCCAGCTTGCGCCAGCCGATGTGCGCCAGTTCCGCATGCGTGTCGCGGCCGGCCGAGGCGGCATCCCACAGCGGCTGCACCGTGATGTCGAATGCACCCCCGGTTTGCTGCGACAGTGCCTGCGCATGCTGCAGTACTGCAAGCACGCGTCCATCGGGTCGTGCAAGGCGGCCGTCACGGTTGAGGCGGCTGATTTCACTGTCCGGTCGGTACAGGCTCATCAGGCGGTCAATGTCGCGCACGGCGGCCAGCGCGGCCTGCAGGGCCTGGCGCGCGACGGCCTCATCGTCGTGCAGCACTTTGACGGACACGGTGGTGCCGAAGGCGAGATCGGCAGCGGCGAATTCGCGCAAGCCCGCGTTCTCGTATGCGGGCTTCAGCCACAGCGCGCCAGCGCCCAGGCCGGCCGCGCCGGCAAAGGCGGTACCGAGCGCTGCTTTCAGGATCGTGCGCCGGCGGGTGCTCGGCGCCGCGTGCTGTTGCATCGACGGCTTCATGCGACTTCCTTGTCGGACGCGGCGCCGGTGGCGGCACCCGTCGGAATGACGCGCAGCGGTATCGTCACGCCGCGTTTGGCTTGCAGGATGCGCGGCGCGCACTGGGTGTCGCTGTGATAGATGACCACGCAATCCATGCACTGGAAGCAGTCGTCATACGCGATCGTGCCGTTCGGGCGGATCGCCTGGTAGTCGCAGCGGTGACGGCAGGTCTGGCAGGGCGTGCCGCATTCGGCGCGGCGCGCCAGCCATTTGAACAGGCGTAGCTTGCCCAGCACCGCGAGCCCGGCGCCGAACGGGCACAGGTAGCGACAGAAAAACTTGTAGACCACGGCGCTGGCCACCAGCAGGCCGGCGGCGTAGGCGACGAAGGGCCAGGAGCGCACGAAGTACAGCGTGATGGCGGTCTTGAAGGGCTCGATCTCGACCAGCTTGTCGGCCAGCTGCGGCGCAAACAGCGCCGACACCAGCACGCCGGCCAGCAGCACATATTTGATCCACTTCAGCTTCGCATCGACGGCGGTGCGCAGGCGGATCTGCGGCACGCGCAGCAAGCGCGCAAGGCGTGACACCAGCTCCTGCAGCGCGCCGAACGGACACAGCCAGCCGCAGAAGGTGGCGCGGCCCCAGATGAAGAAGGTGATCGCGACGAAGCCCCACAGGCAGACCGTCATCGGGTCGTACAGGAAGAAAGCGAGGCTGCGGCCTTCTTTCAGCGATTGCAGCAGGCCGGTCATGTTCACGATCGACAGCTGGCCCTGCGCGTACCAGCCGATGAAGCCGACCGTGAAGATCAGGAAGCCGACGCGGATCAGGGTGAAGCGGCGCGCCTGCGCGGTCAGCCATTTTTGCTGCGTCAGCAGCAGCGTCAGCAGCAGCAAGGCTGCGCCGAGCATGGCCAGCTCCGGCATGCGCTGCTGCCAGATGCCGATCCAGGTCTTGTCGCTGCTGTCGGGCACGTCGTAGAAGCGCTCGGGCAATTGCAGCTGGAAGGGCAGGGCGGCGCGGATGATCTCCGGGTACACCATGCCTTTTTCGCGCTTCACGTTGACAAAGAATTCCAACGGCTTGGACAGGTCCAAGCCGGATTGCGCGATCACGCGCAGCACCTTCATGTTCTCGGGCAGGACCGGCGTGCCATCGGCCAGGTGCAGTTCGAGGTCGAGGTCGCGCATTTCCAGCGGCAGGCCGCCCTGCTTCAGCGTCAGGCGCTCGGGCGAGGTGCCGGGAATGAAATCTTCCGGCGTCAGCGAATAGCGGCCACCCCACATCACGAGGATGGCATGGTCGCCTTTCTCGAGGCGGCCCTGCAGCTTTTCCCAGCTCGGGCCATCAAGCAGGTTCTTGCCGATGCTGGGCACCGAGACCAGCGTGCTGTAGAGGTCGATGAACAGGCCTTCGGGGTCGGCGCTGCCGTCCGCGTCCAGACCTTCGCCACTGGTGCCGGCAAAGGCTTTCTCGACTTCGCTGTTGGCCAGCGCCAGGTGGCTGACCAGATTCTTGCCGAACAAATCCGTCGGCGTGTGCTTCTCGAACAGGCCGGGCTTGAGGCGGGCGATCTGGGCCGGGTCATGGCCGCCGGCGAAGCCCAGCTTCTTGCGCGCGACCACCAGCGATGCCGAGATCAGCGACTGGTTCAGGATGCGCAGCGATGCCGTGGCCTTGGAGACGCCGTCGATACGGACGTTGTTGCCATCCATCTTCGCGCTCTTGCGGGTGCCGGCTGCCACGATGCTGATGTTCTGCGTCAGCGACAAGTCCTTGTACTGGGCAACGAAGTTGTCCAGCGGTGCGCTGCCATAGCCGCCGACGAACACCGGCTCGTGCTGGTCGAGCACCTGCACGTCGAGGAACTTGCCCTTGGGATCAAGCGCCACCAGCAGGTTCATCGGCACGCCGGCAAAGCCGGGCAACGACACGAAGTCGATCGATTCGAAGACATAGCCGACCAGTTCGGTCGACGTCATCTCTTGCTTCAGGATGGGCCAGACCGGCAGCTCGGCATCCTTGCTGCCGATGATCAGCGGGGAGGGGAATTTGCGTGCCAGCGTCTCTTGCGTCATGACGCCGGCCTGTGCGCTGCCCACACAGAGGCAGGCGCACAGGAGGAGCAGCGCAGACAGCAGCCGGCGCATTGCGTACGGCAGGGTCAGGGCTTGATGGAGCGCACGCCGTGCTTCGAGAACAGCGCGGCCATCTCACCGGAGTCGAACATGTCGTTGACGGCTTTCTGCAGCAGCTGCGCCAGTTCGGTGTTTTCCTTCTTCACTGCCAGGCCGACCACCCAGCCGTTGCGCGGCAGGCGCGAGAAGGGCGCATCGGTCACTTCGAAGCGCTGGTCGCCGCGGATCACGGACTCGATCTCGGAGCGGCTGGCGACGACGGCGTCGAGTTCGCCTTCCTTCAGCTTCTGCAGCGCCTCGACAGGCGTCAGATAGATGTTCACGTTCTCGCGCAGGCTGGGCTCGCCGAGCAGCACCATCGCCGAGATCGACACTTTTTCTGCGCCGAGCTTCTTGCCTTCCAGCGATTCGATGCCGTTCAGGTCAGGAATGGCCTTGACGTTGCGCACCAGCTTCACGGTGTCGCGGTAATAGGGTGCGAAGATTTCGACCTTGTCGTTCTTGAGCATCACGCTACGGTCGACTGGCACATGCAGCATCACGTCAGCCGGGCCGAAGCCGAGGAAGTGGCCTTTCCAGACCATGTTGCGCAGGTCGTCGCCGATGTCATCGCCGGCCGGGAACGGCAGCAGCGACAGTTTCAGGTTCAGTTTCTTGGCCAGTGCGTCGGCCAGGTCATGGTCGATGCCGCCGCCCTTGCCCGAGAAAGGGGCGAAGTCTTCATAGACGGCGACCGACAGCTTGCCGCTGGTGCGGATCTTTTCCATGTCTTCGCTGTCGGCGGCGACGGCCGGCAGGGTGATGGCAAAGCTGAGGCTGATGGAAGCAAGGAGTGCAGCCAGCAGGCCGCGGGAGGTGTTACGGATCATTCGTGTCCCCGATGCGCGTTGTGGGTCGCGCTTATGAAAATTGGGATGATACTGGTTGCCGGTAAATGTAGCAGCGGTGCGGCAGCAGCGTTACGGCAACGGCGGCCCTGCGTTGCGCAGGTGCCGCCAGTGATGCCCGGGTATTACTGGTTGGTGCGGCGGGTCTCCAGGTAGGCCTTGACCGCCCACACGGCTTCCTGTTGCAGGATGCCTTCGAACGGCGGCATGTAGACAGCGCCGTTACGCACGCGGCCCTTGCGGACGGTGGTCGCGAAGTACTCGTCGATCTCGGCGTAGCAGGCCTTCTTGCGGTCAGCGTCCGACAGGCCGGTGCAATCCTTGTCGATCATGCGCAGGTCGGGAGCGATGCCGCCCGAGATGGCGTCGATGCCGTGGCAACGTGCGCAGTTCTGTGCATAGGCCGAGGTGCCGACCTTGATCGCTTCCTTGTTGCCCGCGTACGGGTTGGTTGCCTTCCACTGCTCGCCCAGCGGCGGCAGGGATTTGGTGTCGACCGCCTGCGGCGTCACGTCGCCGTGGGCGAAAGCCGACGAGGACAAGGCCAGGATAGCCGCGCAAGTGAAGCCGCGGACGGCGGAACGGATGAAGGTGCTCATTGCTAAGTCTCCGGTAGGTTTGATGAAAGCTGTTCCAAGGCCACGGGCCGCTTCGCCGGCCGGCTGGGCGGCGGCGGGTGCGACGGGCACTTGCTGAAGCGGAATTTCAATCGCAAGTGCCATGCCAAGCCTTTACTGCAGGCAAAGGCTGCCCTAAAAACTTGTTTTGCGTCATAACGGAACAAGTGCTACATTCCTCCAGACAATAACGATAAAAAAAGAAACACTCGGTAGTCTGGGGATGAGACATGGCACAGGTAACACCCCTGGGGAACGATAGCGCCCCAGTCAAAGAGGCAGTTTCACGTTTGATATTGCCGGAGCGACAGTTTTCATCGCCCGGCATGTTTCATGCGTCTGAGCAGGCTGCCATGATCGAAGAATCCCACCGTCGGTCGGTGTCCTACGGCCTCACGCCGAACACCGAGCCTGACTATTCCCCCATCCTGCGCGGCGACCTGGTCACCAAGATCGACCAGAACCGCGGCCTGTCAGCCTATGCGCTGCCGGTGATGGAGACCCTGTATGAACAGATCGTCAACACCCACAGCATGGTGGTGCTCACCGATGCGCAGGGCACGATCCTGCATACGCTGGGCGACGACGATTTTCTGGAAAAGGCCGATCGCGTGGCGCTGTGCGCCGGCGTCGCCTGGTCCGAGCAGAGCAAGGGCACCAATGCAATCGGCACCGCCATCGCCGAGCAGACGCCGACCCTGGTGCATGCGGACCAGCACTTCCTGACGATTAACCATTTTCTGACCTGTTCGGCCGCGCCCATCATTGACCATCAGGGACGCCTGATCGGCGTGCTCGACGTGACCGGCGACCAGCGCAGCTTCCACAAGCACACGATGGCGCTGGTGCGCATGTCTGCGCAGATGATCGAGAACCAGTTGTTCTCGGCCGCGTTCGACGATGCGATCACGCTGCACTTCCACAGCCGCCCCGAATTCATCGGCACGCTGATGGAAGGCATTGCGTCGTTCTCGATGTCGGGTCGCTTCCTGTCGGCTAACCGCAGCGGCCTGTTCCAGTTGGGCTTGCCGCTGTCGGCGCTACAGACGCATACCTTCAGCTCCCTGTTCGGGATGCCGGTGTCGGCCTTGTTCGATCACTACCGTACCGCTGCGCCGACCCTGCTCGACCTGTGCCTGCACACCGGCGTGCGCGTGTCGGCGCGTGCCGAACTGCGCACGCAGAATCTGTTCATCCAGACCGGCCCCGTCGAAAAAGAAGAGGCGCGCGCGCGCGCCGACGCCGCGTCGCGCAAGGCCGATACGACCGACGCCAATGGCAAGCACCGCCTGTCCAGCCTGCATTACCTCGATACCGGCGACGAGAAGGTGTCGGCGCTGATCCGCAAGGTGAACCTGGTGATGGGCCGCGACATTCCCATCCTCGTCACGGGCGAAACCGGGACCGGCAAGGAGCTGCTGGCGCAGGCCGTGCACAATGATTCGCCGCGTTCCGGCGGTCCCTTCGTGGCGGTCAACTGCGCGTCGATACCCGAGACCCTGATCGAATCCGAACTGTTCGGCTACGAAGATGGCGCCTTCACCGGCGCGCGCAAGAAGGGCAGCACCGGCAAGATCCTGCAAGCCAATGGCGGCACGCTCTTCCTCGACGAGATCGGCGACATGCCGCTGAGTCTGCAGGCCCGCTTGCTGCGCGTGCTGCAGGAGCGACTGGTGATGCCGCTGGGTTCGAACAAATCCATTCCGGTCAACGTCGCGCTGATCTGTGCGACTAATCGCAACCTGCGCGACATGATCGCCAAGGGCGAGTTCCGCGAAGACCTGTACTACCGACTCAATGGCCTGGTCGTGCGCCTGCCTCCGTTGCGCGAGCGCACTGACCTCGAGATCGTGATCAACCGCCTGCTGGCGGCCGAATCCGATGCCGAGCCGATGACGGTGTCGCCGGAGGTGATGTCCCTGTTCAAGCGTCACAACTGGCCGGGCAATTTCCGCCAGCTGACCAACCTGCTGCGGACGGCCATCGTGATGGCCGGCACCGAGCGCGAGGTGAAGCTCGAGCATTTGCCGGAAGACTTTCTGGAAGATGTGGGCGGCATGCCCGCCGCTGCAGCCACAGCAACGGTACCGGCGCAGGACAGTGCGGTGATGGCTGCGCTGTCGGCCGCCGGTGGTACGAAGCTGGAAGATATCGAGCTGCTGACCATACAGCGCGCGCTGGATGAGCATCGCGGCAATGTGTCGGCTGCTGCGCGCGCGCTCGGCGTGTCGCGTAACACCATCTATCGCAAGCTGCAGAAGTAAGCGCGGCCGGCGCAGCAGTCGGCTCCGGAGTCAGCTCAGGAGTCAGCTCAGCGGCCGGCCAGTTCCGCAATCGCCTGCTTCAACGCGGAGGCAACCCCCGGGTCGGCCGGCGTGTGGCCGCCTTTCTCCACCCAGCGCAGTTGCGCATGCGGCATCGCCTGCAACAAGCGCAGCGCATTCTCCGGCGGGCACACCAGGTCGTGCGTGCCATGTACCAGCACGACCGGCGTTGCACTCAGGCGCGCGGCCGCTGCCAGCAACTGTTCTTCACAGGTGAAGCAGCCCTGGGTCAGGTAATGCGCCTGCAGGCGGTACTTGTTCAGTGCGCGCTGCTGCGCTGCCCGGTCCTCGTCGCTGGCGCCAGTAAGCGTGACAGGGCCTGTATCGACGCCAGCTTTTGATGGTCCCAGCTTGCCGGCCATCGCCTGCATCACGGCGCCCTCATAGCGTCCCCAGCGCAGGGCGGCCTCCATTGCCGCGCCGGCCTGATCGCCTGTCGCCGCATTGCCGTCGGCGCCGGCGTCCGAACCGGTGTGCGCGTCGCCCTCGGCCAGCAGTGCTGCAGCCAGCGTGCCCAGCACGCGCGTCTTCGCTTTCTCATTCCAGCCGGCCGTCAACTGCGCCCAGCCATCGGGCACCATCGCGCGCAACGACTGGAAGAACCATTGCAGTTCACGTTCACTGGCCAGGAAGCTGCCGCGCAAGACCAGCGCGCTGATCCGTTCGGCATGCTGCCCGGCATACAGCAGCGCCAGCGTCGCCCCCCAGGAGCCACCGACCACCATCCAGCGCTGTACGCCCAGCGTCTCCCGAATCAATTCGATATCGGCCACCAGTCGCGCGCTGTCATTGGCAACCAGGCTGCCTTGCGGCAGCGAGCGGCCTGCGCCGCGCTGGTCAAACAGCACCACGCGCTGTGTCGACAAGTCGAACCAGTCGAGCACCGAGGCCTGCGTGCCGCTGCCCGGGCCGCCATGCAGCACGACGACGGCCGGTGCATGCGGCTGCCCATGTTGCGCAACATAAAGCAGGTGGCCATCGCCTGTCGGCAGGTGGCGTTCGTCAAAAGCGACGCGGGAATCGGGTGAGGGCGGCTGCAGGGGCATCTGTTTTTTTGCGGATCGGCAGTGCAGAATGAGTTCAACAAGGCGACAAGGTCGCGATAACAAAACGATGTGCCGTCATCATTGGCAAGCCCGCAGGTTCGTTGTGAATCACAGTGAAATCAAGGCTTTCCGAAGGATGCGGCCGGAGACGATTATGCATGCAAACCCCTGCCATCACCGGCACCTGCCCTGCGCGAACCGCGTCGCATGGCCCCTCGATGCTGCCCTCTCGGGTGCGAGCATGGCACTGAAGCTCGGCAATATGCGCAAGCCCGCGTAAGCAGGCCAAGGATTCCTTCCTCCAGAAAATCATGAAAATACGTGTACTCGGTTCCGCCGCTGGCGGCGGCTTCCCTCAGTGGAACTGCAATTGCAGCAATTGCGCCGGTGTGCGCAATGGCACGATCAACGCAAAGGCGCGCACGCAATCTTCGATTGCGGTGTCGGCCAATGGCACGGACTGGGTGCTGGTCAATGCCTCGCCCGACATCCTTGCGCAGCTGAAGGCCAACCCGGCATTGCAGCCGGCGCGCGCGATTCGCGACACCGGCATCGCGGCGGTGATGCTGATGGATGCACAGATTGACCACATCACTGGCTTGCTGATGCTGCGCGAGGGGAAGAAGAAGCTGAACCTCTATTGCACCGACTCCGTGTGGGACGACCTGAACCACGGCCTGCCACTGGCGAAAGTGCTGTCGCATTACTGCGGCGTCGAGCATCACGAAATCACCGGCCTGTCGGCCGACAAGACCCGCTTCGCCCCTATCGACGTGCCAGGCATCGCCGGCATACGCTTTCATCCGCTGCCCTTGAAGAGCAAGGCCCCGCCGTATTCGCCGCACCGCGCCAACCCGCAGCCGGGCGACAACAATGGTCTGCTGATCGAGAACACCGTCACCGGCAAGACCCTGTTCTATGCGCCGGGCCTGGGCGAGATCGAGCCGCATGTGCTGGCGGCGATGCAGCAAGCCGATTGCGTGCTGGTCGACGGCACCGTCTGGACCGGCGACGAAATGATCACCCTCGGCCTCACGCAAAAGACTGCCGCCGACATGGGTCACCTGCAGCTGTCCGGCCCGGGCGGCATGATCGCGGTGCTGGATGGCGTCGGCGAACGGCGCAAGGTCCTCATCCATATCAACAACACCAACCCTATCTTGAACGAAGACTCGGCCGAACGCGCCACGCTGGCGCAGCACGGCATCGAAGTCGCCTTTGACGGCATGGAGATCGAACTGTGAACGCACCGACCCAACTGAACGAACAGATGCCCTGGAGCCGCGAAGAATTCGAGGCGAAGTTGCGCGCGAAAGGCGACAACTATCACATCAACCATCCGTTCAATGTGCGCATGAACGAAGGCAAGCTCACGCCCGACCAGATTCGCGGCTGGGTGGTCAACCGCTTCTACTATCAGGTGATGATCCCGATGAAGGACGCCGCCATCATGTCCAATTGCCCGGACCGCGATGTGCGCCGCAAATGGATAGAGCGCATCATGGACCATGACGGCCATGGCGATCGCGAAGGCGGCATCGAAGCCTGGTCGCGCCTCGGCGATGCCGTCGGCATCCCGCGTGACGAGCTGTGGTCGCTGAAGAAGGTGGTGCCGGGCGTGAAGTTCGCGGTCGATGCGTACGTGAATTTCGCGCGCCAGCGTCCGTGGCAGGAATCGGTCTGCTCGTCGCTGACCGAGATGTTCGCGCCCAAGATCCACAAGGACCGGCTGGCCAACTGGCCGACGCATTACCCCTGGGTCAAGGATGAAGGCCTGGCCTACTTCCGCAGCCGCGTCCCCCTCGCGCAGCGCGACGTCGAGCACGGCCTCCAAGTGACGCTCGATTATTTCACCACCCGCGCCCAGCAGGAGCGCGCGCTCGAGATCCTGCAGTTCAAGCTCGACATCCTGTGGCAGATCTCGGACGCCATCGAAAAGGCTTATCCATGAGTGCGACCTTCGACCTCGATGCGCGCCCGAAGCTGGCGCGCCTGTTCCGCATGCAATACGAAGAGGCGCAGCAGGCTTATGTGCTGCTGTACCCGGAAGGCATGGTCAAGCTGAATCAGAGTGCTTCCGAAATCCTGAAGCGCTGCGATGGCCAGCGCGACGTGAAGGCCATCATTGCCGACATCGAGCAGGCCTTCAATGCGACCGGCCTCGAGAAGGACGTGACCGGCTTCCTCACGCTCGCGTCCGAGAACGGCTGGATCGCCTGAGCCTGCGGGTCCAGCCGCGCTTCCGTCCGCACGCTATCGCCACTCCAACGACCCATCCATACGAGAAGACCATGGATACCCAAGTCACTGCTCAAGTTACTGCGCAAGCCACCGACAAGCCGCAAATCGCACCGCCGCTGTGGCTGCTGGCCGAGGTTACCTACCGCTGCCCGCTGCACTGCGTGTTCTGCTACAACCCGCTGAATTACGCAGGTAACAAAAACGAGCTCACGACCGAGCAGTGGAAGGATGTGTTCACGCAGGCGCGCAAGCTGGGCGCCGCGCAGCTCGGCATTTCCGGTGGCGAGCCGCTGCTGCGCGACGACATCGAAGAGCTGATCGGCCATGCGCACCAGCTGGGCTTCTATACCAACCTGATCACCTCCGGCGTTGGCCTGACCGAGGAGCGCATCGCGAAGATGAAAGCGCTCGGGCTCGACCACATCCAGCTGTCGTTCCAGGACTCGACCAAGGAAATGAACGACTTCCTGACCAGCACCAAGACCTTCGACCTGAAGAACAAGGTCGCCAAGCTGATCAAGAAGTACGACTACCCGATGGTGCTCAACGTCGTGCTTCATCGCTATAACCTCGATCATGTCGACCGCATCATCGCGATGGCCGTCGAGATGGGGGTCGAATACCTGGAGCTGGCCAATACCCAGTACTACGGCTGGGGCATGGTCAACCGTGACCAGCTGATCCCGACCCGCGAGCAGCTGGTGCGCGCCGAGGCCGTCGTCAACGAATGGCGCGCGAAACTGGGCAAATCGACCCGGCTGCTGTTCGTGGTGCCGGATTACTTCGAGCAGCGCCCGAAAGCCTGCATGAATGGCTGGGGCTCGGTATTTCTGGCGGTCGCTGCCGACGGTTCGGCCCTGCCTTGCCATGCCGCGCAAAGCTTGCCTGGACTACAATTCCCTAATGTCACCGAAGCAAGTCTTCGTGATATCTGGTATAACTCCGGGGCTTTCAACCGCTTCCGCGGTTTTGGCTGGATGAAGGAGCCGTGCCGGTCGTGTCCTGAAAAGGGAAAAGACTTCGGCGGCTGCCGCTGTCAGGCCTACGCCCTCACCGGCGACGCGGAGAATGCGGACCCGGTATGCAGCAAGTCGCCGCACCACGACGACGTGCAAAAGATCGTGCTACAGGCACGAAACCGGACGGTGGAAGAAAAACCGCTGGTCTTCCGTAATGACGCCAATTCACTGCGTTTTGCGGCAGACATTAAACAAGAACGAGACAAGGTAATTTAGGCATGAACGCTGTGGCGCGTCGGTTGATACCGCTTTCCCGAATTTTTCAATCCCGTGCCAGCTTCCTCCCCGGACTCAGCGCCGGGTTGGCAAATGCATCGATCGCGGATCGATTTTTCTTCCAGTGGCTGGCCTTTTCGGGCTTGCTGATCTTCGCCAGTTTCATTCTGTGGCGCGCCAATGTCTGGGGCGTGCTGATCGAGGCCGACCCGACCGGCATCACGATGATGATCCTTGGCGTCTTCGTCCTGTCGACGCTGTGGGTAGGTCGCCGTGCGTGGGTGATGATGCGCGAGCGCAGCGCGCTCGATGCATGGATGCAGTCCGTGCGCCCGCAGTTCGGTCCGGCGCAGGCGCCGACCGGCCATACCGGTGCAGTGAATGACTACTTCAGCGCCCTGATGGAAAAGGCGCGCCGCCACGACTACGAGAATGGCCAACTGACTGAAGTGCTGGCCGAGCGCATGCACGGCCCGAGCGAATCGGCCTGGTGGGTCAACGGCATCCAGATCAAGATGGGCCTGCTGGGCAAGGTGATCGGCTTCTCCATCCTCGCGCTCGACATCTCGCAGATGCAGACCTTCGACGCATCCCAGTCGGCCACCATGCTCAAGACGCTGACCGGCGGCCTCGGTATTGCGCTGCTGACCACCGCTGTCGGCCTGATGGCCAACATGCTGCTCGGTGCGCAACTGGTGCGCATGGACCGCTGCAGTGACGGCATTCTGGCCGATTCGCTCGAGTTCGCCGAGACTCACCTTGCCAAGCTGACGCATCAGGAAGCGAAGTGAGCCTGCGTATCAAGCGTCGCGAAGGGGAGGTCGACCCCTTCTACGACATGCTGTTCAATATTCTGATCGCCTTTGTCTTCTGCTTCATCATCGCGCTGATGGCGATGAACCCGAAGGCCAAGAAGGAAGGCGACATCCCGGCCAAGGCGGAATTCATCATCACCGTCTCGTGGCCGGACATGAATCCGAACGATATCGACACCTACGTGCAGGACCCGGGCGGCGCGATGGCCTGGTTCCGCCAGCGCGAAGCCGGCTTGATGCACCTGGACCGCGATGACCGCGGCCTGGCCGGTGACACCATCAACGTCAACGGCAAGGACGTGGTGAACCCGCTGAACCAGGAGGTCGTGACCATCCGCGGCTACTCGCCCGGCGAATACACGGTCAATGCCCAATACTACGAAAGCAAGAACGGTGATCCGGTCGAAGCCACGATTTCGGTGGTGAAGGTCAACCCGAAGGCTGAAGTGGTCTACTACGGCACCCTCAAGCTCGATCGCAAAGGCGATGAGAAGACGGCTGTCCGCTTCACGGTCGAAGCCGATGGCAGCGTCCGCGATATCAATACCTTACCTAAAACCCTCGTTCCGCAAACATGACGAACTCTTCTCTGATGCTGTCCCTGTTGTACGTAGCCATTTCGCTGCTGCTGCTGGTGCTGTGCCTGGCTACGGCCTGGAAGCGCTGGATCAAAGTCCTGATGGTGCTGACCGTTACGGTCACGTACTTCCTTGCCAACTACACCTTCGAGGACATGCTGGGCTGGCCCACCCCGCGCATGATGCCCGAGAAGTTCGCCATCGTTTCGGCCGTGATCGAAGAGCCGAACAAGGAGCGCGGCATCGACGGCGCGATCTACCTGTGGATCACCCCGCTCGACAGCAACCACCCGACCACCGTGCCGCGCGCGTACAAGCTGCCTTACCAGAAGGAAGCACATTCGCAGCTGTCGGAAGCACAGCGCAAGAGCCGCCAGGGCATCCGTCAGGTCGGTACCATCGAGCGTGCGGGCGGCGGCAGTGGCAGCGCCTGGTTCAAGGTCAACGCCGATAACAAGATCAAGCTGCGCGTCGCCGACGCGCCGGTCACCCGCCTGCCGGAGAAGTGATGAAGACCCGCCTCACCGTGGTGGCCGCGGCGCTGCTGGCCGCCGGCTGTTCCCAAAACGCGCCCCAGGGCGACTCCTACTTCCCGCTGGATGTGGGCGCCCGCTGGGAATATGACGTCGCTTCCGACATCAGTGGCACGCTGACCCACCAGACCTATGTCGCGTCGGTCGATCGCACCATCGATTACGCGAATGGCGACCAGGTCTTCATCCGTCGTGTCGATGTGCCGGGCAATATCGGCGTCGAATTCTGGCTGCGCAAGGATGCGCTGGGCATCTCGCGTATCGCCAAGCGTACCGATGCCGAGAACCAGGCCAAGCTCGACAGCAACGCACGCACCGTGATCAAGCTGCCGCTGACGCAGGGCACGCAGTGGATGGTGCCGACCGAAGCTTTCATCGTGCTGCCCAAGGGCGACCTCGGTCTCAAGGACTTGAAGATGCCGAAGATCCTGATGTCGTATAACGTCGAAGCGGTCGAGCAGACCGTGACGGTACCGGCGGGTACCTTCCAGCATTGCGCCAAGGTTGTCGGCAACGGCAGCCTGCCGCTGTACGCGGATGCGGTGCTGGGCTTCAAGGATGTGCCGGTCGAGAACATCGAGTGGTATTGCAAGGGTGTCGGCCTGGTGAAGGTCGAGCGCAAGGAAGACATCGTGTCGGCCCTGTGGAACTCGGGCAAGATCGTGATGGAGCTGACCAGCTACAGCATGCCCTGATCGCACGTGCTGCACTGACGCTGCTTCGCGCAGCAGCATGCAAAAAGAAAAAGCCGGCTGGATTCAGCCGGCTTTTTTCATGCGTGTCACTTTTGCACGGGCATTGCATTCATCGTGATGCTCATCGCCATACCTGCCCAAGTACCTACCGCTATACCCAGTGCAGCAAGCACGGCTGCAAGCTTCGCAGAAACCTCAGCGCCAACTACCACCGCACGCAAGAACGGGCGGGCAATCCCTTGCCCGCCCTTGCGTCGCAGCACGCGCATGCGCGCCAACCCGCCAATAAAAAAGCCGACGGCACAGGCCGTCGGCTGAAGCTGCATGGGACGATGCTACGAATTCAGTATCCCAATGCAGGCGGGAGTAACTTGATTACTTGGCGAGCTTGAAGACCCACACGGAGCCGCCCTGCTCGAGGAAGTTGACCTTCTTGGCCACTTCACCGCCCCACAGGGGAACGGCGCCGCCCCAGCCCGAAACGACTGCGACATACTGCTCGCCGCCTTCTTCCCAGGTGATCGGAGGTGCAACGACGCCCGAACCGGTCTGGAACTTCCACAGTTCCTTGCCCGACTTGGCATCCAGCGCCTTCAGGTAGCCTTCCGGCACGCCGTAGAACACCAGGTCGCCAGCGGTAGCCATGACGCCACCCCACAGCGGAGCCGAGTTCTTGTTTTCCCAGACGATCTTGCCCGACTTCGGATCAACAGCGCGCAGGGCGCCGATGTAGTCGTCATGCAGCGGCTTGATGGTGAAGCCAGCGCCCAGGTAGGCAGCGCCCTTCTTGTACGAGACGGGCTCGTTCCAGATTTCCATGCCCCACTCGTTCGACGGGACGTAGAACAGACCGGTCTTCGGCGAGTAAGCCATCGGCATCTGGTTCTTGCCGCCCAGGAAGGACGGAGCCGAGAACACGACGTTGCCCTTCTTGCCGTCCGGACCCTTGGTCGGGTCGCCCGGGCGGTTAGCCGGATCGTAGTTCGGACGGCCAGTCTTCAGGTCGATACCAGTTGCCCAGGTGATCTTGCTGACGAACGGGAAAGCGTTTTCCAGTTTGCCGGTCTTTGCGTCGTTGACGTAGAAGAAGCCGTTACGGTCAGCTTTCGCGCCCATGCGCTTGCCGTTCATGTCGAAGGTGATGAACTCGTTCACACCGTCGTAATCCCAGCCGTCGTTCGGGGTGTTCTGGTAGTGCCAGACGATCTTGCCGGTCTTGATATCGATCGCGACAGTCGCGGTCGAGAACAGGTTGTCGCCGGGGCGCAGGTGGCTGTTCCACGGAGCCGGGTTACCGGTACCGAAGTAAGCGAGGCCAGTGGAGGCGTCATAGGTGCCGCCCAGCCAGGTGGTTGCGCCGCCCGACTTCCACAGTTCGCCCGGCCAGGTCTTGTTGGTCGTGCCCGAGATACCGTTCTCGACGGCCTTGCCGCCTTCGTACTTGTAGCCCATGTGGCCTTCGACGACCGGACGGACCCAGACCATCTTGCCGGTCTTCGGATCGCGCGCTTCAACGCGGCCGATCACGCCGAATTCGCCGCCGGACACGCCGGTCAGCAGCAGGCCGCCAGCGATCAGCGGTGCTGCCGATGCCGAGTAGCCAGCCGAGTATTCGTCGATCTTCTCTTTCCAGACGACGGCGCCGGTGTCCTGATTCAGGGCGACCAGTTGAGCATCCAGGGTAGCGAAGATGACCAGGTTGTCATACAGGGCTGCGCCACGGTTGATCACGTCGCAGCAAGGCATGATGCCGTCCGGCAGACGGTGCTCGTACTTCCACAGCTTTTTGCCGGACTTGGTGTCCAGTGCGTAGATACGCGAATAGGAGCCGGTGACGAACATCTTGCCGTTATGGACCAGCGGCTGCGACTCTTGGCCGCGCTGCTTCTCACCACCGAACGAGAACGACCAGGCCGGGACCAGTTTGGCCACGTTGCCGGCGTTGATCTGGGTCAGCGTCGAGAAGCGCTGGCCGTTCTGGCCCATACCCCAGGTCAGGACGTCGCCGCCCGACTTGGCATCGTTTTCGATCATTGCGTCGGTCACGCCGGCTGCGAAAGCCGAGGAACCGGTGATCAGCGCGAAGCCGACCGCGGACGCAAGAAGTTTCCTCTTCATTATTTGGATCTCCCCTTGGTTATGCCAATTTGGCTATACGGTTGCAGCTACGGTCGCGGGCCGAAGTCTCCGCGTACGCAAAGCAACGTTTTGACATAGGCAAAGGGCATGCCATGAAATTTCTTCACGTGATAGCAGGGGAAACCGGCAAAAAATCGCATGTATTGAGAAAGCGCATGTGACAAAAACGGTCAGTTGTCACAAATTTGGACAGTCGCAAATTGCGCAACCCTAGTGGCAATGCGGGTTTTCGGCGAAGTGTAAGCCGTGGGCCGGCTCCTGCAGCCTGCGCTGCCTCGTGGCATGATGGATTCGCTTGAGCCAGAAATCTTGGCAAAAAGGATAACGAATGAATGTCAGTGCTGAGCTATTGGCCAGACTTCTGGCCGCCGCCATCCGCTATTCCGGCCTGCCGGCCGTCGACATCGCCGACCTCCCGCCCATGGAGCCTGTCAGCGCCGCGGTGCTGGCGCAGAAGGTTTGTCCGGACGCGCCTGAACGCTGCACCACCGTGGCAGCCTTGTTCGATACCGAGAATTACCGAATTTATCTGCGCGACACATTGAAGGTCGAGGAACCCATGGACAACTCCTTCATCGTCCATGAGCTGGTGCATGTGCTGCAGTTCAGGAAATTCGGCGACGCGAATTTCGGCAGCTGCCGCAAGCGCATTGCCAGCGAACAGCAGGCCTACTATGTGCAGAACAACTATCTCGGGGAAGAGGGGATAGACTGGCGCGAAGGCTTCCTGGTGCGCTTCATGCGCTGTCCCGACGAAGACGAGGCCGGCCCGGGGGACGGGCAATCGGCACAGGCCGACCACAACAACTTGTGACGTACCAATCCCTGCTGCGCTTGCAGGGAGCCGGCGCGTGGATCAGGTACCGCGTGCCGATTTCAGCAAGCCACGCTGCGGGTCGTAACCGGCCGCGGCCACCAGATAGAACAGCAGCGTCGCTGCGACCACCACGAACAGCGACCCGGCCGCCAGCTCGCCATGCAGGCTGGCCCGCATGGCTTCCACCGCGTGCGTGAATGGATTGAACTGGCATAGTCGGTAGATCCACAGCGCGCCCGCTTCCTGCATCCGCGAGATCGGGTACAGCGCCGGCGACAGGAAGAACATCGGGAAGATCACGAAGTTCATCGTGCCCGCAAAATTCTCCAGTTGCCGGATATACACCGACAGCACCAGCCCGAAAGCCGACAACATCAGTGCACCCAGCACCAGCGCCGGCAGGCCGGTCAGCAGCTGCAGCGGCGACAGGCCAATGCCCCACACCACGACAATCAGCAGGAAAGCCAGTGCCTGCAGCACCGACAGGAAGGCGCCGGCCAACAGTTTGCAAGCCAGCAGGTAGGTGCGCGGCAGCGGGGCCGTCAGAAGCAGGCGCATCACGCCCATCTCGCGGTCATACACCATCGCCAGTGACGACTGCATGCCGTTGAACAGGCAGACCATCAGGGCCAGGCCCGGCACCAGATACAGCCGGTAGTCTTGCCCGAGGTCGGGCATGTGGCGTATGCCGGCCGCGAACACCACCATCCACAGCAGCGGCCGCACTAGCGACGAGGCCAGCCGGCCGGGCTGGCGCAGGAACTTGTGAATCTCGCGGCCGGCGACGGCCGCCAGCGCCAGTCGTGCATGCATCAGGTTCATGCGCGGCCCTCCGCACGGGTCAGGTCGAGGAAGGCATCAATCAGCGATGCATGGCCGTTCAGCTTCGTCAGCTCCACTGCTGTGCCTTCAAACCGCACTTTGCCCGCAACCATCACGACGATACGGTCGGCCGCTTCAGCCTCATCGACCAGGTGCGTGGCCCATAGCACACCCATCGCGCGCTCGCGGCACAGCGTCTTCACGTCCGCCAGGATCGCGGCACGCGATGCAGGGTCGATGCCCACCGTCGCTTCATCCATCAGCAGCAACTGCGGCTCCGACAGCAGCGCGCGCGCCAGCTCTACCTTGCGGCGCATGCCGCCGGACAGCTGGCGGCAGGCATCGTTGGCGCGCTCGGTCAGCCCGAAGCGCTGCTGCCAGTGCGCGATGCGGCGCTTCGCTTCCGCGCGCGGTATGCCATGCAAGTCGCACTGGAATTGCATATTGGCGGTCACGGTCAGGTCGAGGTCCAGTGCCGGCTGCTGGAACACGATCGACAGTTCCTTCAATGCGCGTATCGGCGCAAGGCTGATGTCATGGCCGACGATGACGGCGTGCCCGGCGTCGGCGACGAACAAGCCGGACAGGATCTGGAACAGCGTCGACTTGCCCGCGCCATTCGGCCCGAGCAGCGCGACAAATTCGCCAGGAGCGACCGAGAAGCTGACACCGTCGACTGCACGGCGCGCGCCAAAGGTTTTCGCAAGATCGCGAATCACCAGGGGATCGGGAAACAGGGACGCAAGGGCAGGCACGCTCACTCCGCTAAAGCAGGTTTGTCTCGGGGACTGACGCAGGATTGTAGCCGGGACAGGCCGGCATCGCTGATGCATGACGATTCATCGTGCCGGGCACGCCCGTGTGGCTGGCAGTGATGTCATGCAGGGATTGCGCAGGCAAGGAGTGAGGGCGGGGGTGCTACCCGAGCTTCGAGCGCTTCGAGCGCTTCGGGAGCTTTCAGCGCTTCAGTCGAGCGCGATTGAAGCGAGGCCTTCCCACGGCCGGCGCGCGCGCCAGTCATCGCGCCAGGCGGCCGGCATCACCATCGCCAGCGCGCCCATGTCCGTCACCAGTTCGTCGAGCGCTGCGCCTTGTACCGTCACGCCGGCGGTCAGCGCCGGATAACGGCTGCTGACCTGCGCCTGCACCAGTGGCAGCAGCAAGTCCTGGTTTTGCCGCCAGACGCTGCCGCCGACCAGAATGCTGCTGGTGTCGAGTATCGCGGTCAGGTTGTAAAGCGCACGACCGAAGATGCGAGCGGCCTCGTGCACGATGTCGAGCGCATCGTTGTCACCGGCACGTGCGGCAGCGAACACTTCCGCCAGCGGGCGGCCGACGCGGTTGCCGAGGTTGCGCCCCGCGACCATGCCTTCGAGATCGCCGCGATTGCCGCAGCCGCACAGCGCCTCCGACAACTCTGACATCAGCATATGCCCTGCATGACCGGCATTGCCGTGCTTGCCTTGCAGGACATGGCCATCGACGCACAGGCCGAAACCGATGCCGGTGCTCCAGGTGACGTAGATCGCATTCGGCTGCTGCTGCGCCGCGCCGAAGGCACGCTCGCCATGCAAGCCGGCCACGCAATCATTCGCGATGCGGATCACGTCGAAGCGCTCGCGCAGTACCGCTTCCAGGGGTATGCGAGTCCAGTCGTTCGGCAAGTCGTCGCCATTCGCGATGCCGCCGCACATGTTCGGCGGAAGTATCGCCAGCAGCCCATCGCGCTGCTCGAACGGGCCGGCGCTGCTGACGCCAATGTGGCGCAAGGTGCGCATGAGCTCGGTATCCAGCCCCGCGTGCTGCGCAGCAGCCTCCAGCATACGCAAGCCCTGCCTGGCGACAGCGTCATTGTCACCACTGAGCAGCGTCGGCGCGACCACGCGCACGAGCGGCCCGCTCGCATCGGCAATGCATGCGGCCAACTTGGTGCCGCCTATGTCAAGCGCAGCGATGAGGGCGGGCATGGATGGCGTTGTCATGGCATGCAGTGTGAAGAGGGAACAGTCGGTGATCGGCCAACGAGGTGAAAACCTTATTGCATTGTAGCGTGGGGCAGTGCTCAGGACTGGCATCCGGAACCTGAAGCCGTATCACGCAACCGAAGCGGACTTGAATCACCGGAGTATGTCGACGAGAAATGCAGTGAATGCAAATTCAGTCGCAGCCACGAGCGGCACCAGCGCGACCACGGTCGAAAACCGCGAGCAGCGCACCGATCTGCCGCAGTCATTACACGCTGAGCAGTCGTCTTCGCCGATGATGGTGCAACAAGACGCGACGGAGGCAGGGCACCAGATGATGACGATGGACTGGACCAACGTCTCTGATAGGGAAGACCGCGATGTCCCGATGTCCAGCGAGCCCCACCTGAACATCGAAGACTGTTCGGACAAAGCGATCATCCGGCAAGCGGCGATGAACCTGAAAGAGGCGATACACCATCACAAGACCGCGGCCATCGATGAGATTCTCGGACTGGCCGGGGCGGAGGCCATCGTGTCATTTCGCGATGACGATGGCTACATCGCCTTGCATCATGCCGTCCTCACGAATGATGGTGCGACGCTCGCAAAATTGCTGTCCCTACCGCATGCAAAGCAGCAGACGATGTGCAAGGACGACGCGGGACGGATCGCGCTGCACCATGCGGCGCGTCTCGGCAATACCTCATTGGCGGACCAATTGCTGAGCATGCCTGCGCCAGACGATCAACTGCTGGCGCGCGATAAGCAGGGCATGGGCGCGCTGCAATTTGCATGCAGCGCCGGTTACAAGCCGATGGTCGATGTATTGCTCAAGTCTGGCGATCCTGCAGCGCAACTGGCCATGCAGAACCATGGAGGATGGAATGCGATCATGTTTGCCGTCGCCGGCTCGCGCATCGGCATCCTGACGCGTCTGATTGCAGCCGACAAGACCGGAAAGCAATTCATGGCTGCCAAGCGGGATGGCTATACGGCGCTGATGATTGCCTCAGCCACCGGCAATCTGTTGGCGGTCCGGCATTTGTTGAATGCCGGCTATCTGCAAGAGCAACTGCTGGCTGTCGACGAGGACAGGCGCAATCCACTCATGCTGGCCTCGATCGGCGGGCTCAAGGTGATCGTGGTGGCGTTGTTGAATGCCGGTTATCGCGATGAACAGCTCGCGATGCATGACAAGGAGCGGTTCAATGCCGTGGGCCTTGCGGTGAGGGCAGGCCATACCCTCTTGTTTGAAGCCAGGCGGGACCAGGGCGTGCAGGTGAGGCAGTAGCGGGAAAGACAGCCTCCTCCCCGTGATGCGGCGAGGAGGCTGCTACATCAGGTGCGCAGCGGCTTGTAGCGGATACGCTTCGGCTTCGCGCCTTCTTCGCCGAGACGCTTCTTCTTGTCCGCTTCATATTCCTGATAGTTACCATCGAAGAAGACCACTTGCGAGTCGCCTTCGAAGGCCAGGATGTGAGTCGCGATACGGTCGAGGAACCAGCGATCGTGCGAGATCACCAGCACGCTGCCGGCAAATTCGAGCAAGGCATCTTCCAGCGCACGCAGGGTTTCCACGTCGAGGTCGTTCGACGGTTCATCCAGCAGCAGCACGTTGCCGCCCATGAGCAGGGTCTTGGCCAGGTGCAGGCGGCCGCGTTCACCGCCGGACAGGTTACCGACGATCTTCTGCTGGTCGCCACCCTTGAAGTTGAAGCGGCCCAGATACGCACGCGACGGCATTTCGAATCGGCCCACTGTCAGCAGGTCCGCGCCATTGGTGACGTCATCGAACACGGTCTTCTTGTTGTCGAGTTCGGCGCGCGACTGGTCGACCACGGCCAGTTTCACGGTCGGGCCGACAACGATCTCGCCACTGTCCGGGGTCTCTTTACCCGACAGCATGCGGAACAGCGTCGACTTGCCGGCGCCGTTGGGGCCGATGATGCCGACGATCGCGCCCGGCGGAATGCGGAACGACAGATTGTCGATCAGCAGGCGGTCGCCATAGCCCTTGCTGACATTCTTGAACTCGATCACTTCATTGCCGAGGCGCTCCGCGACCGGGATGAAGATTTCCTGCGTCTCGTTGCGCTTCTGGTATTCGAACTCGGACAATTCATTGAAGCGCGCGAGTCGCGCCTTGCTCTTTGCCTGGCGGCCCTTCGGGTTCTGGCGCACCCACTCCAGTTCCTTCTTCAGGGCTTTCTGGCGCGCGGACTCGGTCGCTTCTTCCTGCTTCAGGCGATCTTCTTTCTGTTCCAGCCACGAGCTGTAATTGCCCTTCCACGGGATGCCATGGCCGCGGTCGAGTTCGAGGATCCATTCGGCGGCGTTGTCGAGGAAGTAGCGGTCGTGCGTGATGCCGACCACGGTGCCCGGGAAGCGCTGCAGGAATTGCTCGAGCCAGTCCACCGATTCGGCATCGAGGTGGTTGGTCGGTTCGTCGAGCAGCAGCATGTCGGGCTTGGACAGCAGCAGCTTGCACAGTGCGACACGGCGCTTCTCGCCACCGGACAGCACGCCGACTTTTGCATCCCATGGCGGCAGGCGCAGCGCATCGGCGGCGACTTCCAGCTGCAGTTCAAGGTTGCCGCCATCGGCTGCAGCGATGATCGCCTCCAGTCGCGCCTGTTCAGTCGCGAGCGCATCGAAGTCCGCATCCGGCTCGGCATAGGCAGCATACACGGCATCGAGCTTTGCGCGCGCTTCAAACGCCTCGCCGAGGCCGCTCTCGACTTCCTGGCGCACCGTCATCTCGGGGTTGAGTTCGGGTTCCTGCGGCAGGTAACCGATCTTCAGGTTCGGCATCGGGATTGCTTCGCCCTCGATGTCCTTGTCGATGCCGGCCATGATTTTCAGCAGCGTCGATTTGCCGGAGCCGTTCAGGCCCAGCACACCGATCTTGGCACCGGGGAAGAAGGACAGCGAAATGTCCTTCAGGATCTGGCGCTTGGGCGGGACGATCTTGCCCACGCGGTTCATCGTGTAAACGTAATTGGCCATGGTGTAGGAGAAAACTGGAAAAAATCATCGATGACCGGATTGCTTTGCACCTGCATGCAGCCCATCCGGCGGTGTGGGCGTTTGCGGGGAACCGCCGCAGGCGCCATCACACCCAAGGGCGCCAATTTTACAGGAGAGCCCCCATGTCCCGACCCACGTTCTCGACCGGTTCGCAGCAATCGCGCAGCGGCTATCCGCCGCCGGGCACTCCGCAGCCATTTCAGCCGCCGCTGCAGGGTGACTCCACCATCACGGTCCGTGCGCACCAGCCGGGCAGCTCATCCGCAGAGGCTCAGGGTGCCTGGCTGGATACCCGCAATGCCGAGGGCGTGCATGATGTGCAAGACGTGTGGGACGGTGATGGCGTAATCGACGAGGACGCTGATCGCGACGATGAACAACGGGCCTGGAAACTTGCACTTGGCGCGGTCAGCGCGATCAATTCACAGATCCGGGAGCTTTGCAGTCAGGCTGAGATCAGCGTCACCGACCTGACGCTGATGTTCAAGGCTTTGAAGTCCGCACGCGCGACCTCGCAACTGAGCCTGCTTAGCTCAGGCGGCGAAGACAAGGTGTTGCCGGCATTGGGGGCGGGCCTGATTCGGCTCGTCACCAAGTTGTCGCAAGCGCTGGGTGATGAGCAACAGGTGAACGCATTCGACACCGGCGCTATTGCGGTGGTCTGCGATGGCCTGCGCGCCGCGCTCGGCATGCGCAAGAGCGACTCCCTGTTCACGACGGCCCAGCTGGCGCGCCTCAAGCAGCCGATACGACTCACCATCGATGCGCTGATGCAGCGTGCGCTGGCTTGCGGGCTGCCGGCCGAGCAAAAATCCAACCACGAAATGCTGGCCATCCTGAAGCTGCTGTCACGCGGCCTGAAGTTGCGCTTCACGCCGGACAGCGGCCAGTCCGACACGCTACTCAGCAAACATTCGCAGTCGATCAGCAAAGTGTTCTGGAAATCGCTGCTGGTGATCCGCGACTGGCCGCCGAACTCCGACGAAAAAGGCGGCAACGAGTCTTACGTCGGCACGCTGGATACGCGCCAGACCGGCGTCATCATGGTGCAACTCAATACCCCACCCAAACAGCAGTTAATCGATCTCGATGAAGAAGTCGAAGAAGGGCTGACCTTCCGCCAGCTGCTCGGCCAGTGTGCGATCAAGCTCTGTAGCGGCAATGCGCTGGATGAATTCAGGCTGTGGACGCGGCAGAATAATTCGCCATTGTTGCCGAAGACGGCGCCGGTCCTGACCAACGCGCCGGTGTCGTCAGTCGTCGTGGCCAACATCTCGAATACGATCAAGGACTTTTTCGAGACCTCGATCATTCCGTCCGCCAGCCCGGCGCTCCGAACCATCAACAGCAAGCTGCTGAGATGGATGAAGGCCACCATACAAAGCGGCGACGCCACCTCCGACTCGCAAAGCTTGAGCAATTTCGCGAACTTCCTGCGCACCATCGCCGAAGCCGGGCTGCGCGGGCAGGCCTTGCCCGTCGATGATGTCGCTGAATTCGATGCCGTCTGCCGCCAGGTCCTCGAAGTGAGCGCGCAGATCACCCCCGCGGTGTCGGCCGACGACGGCGACATCCAGCACTTCTCGAACCTGATCAGTTTCGTCAAGGCGATGGCGCGCCGCGACAAGCTCGAAGGCTATCTGTATCGCCGTGCGGCAGGCTGCCTGGTCAAGGCCATGGCGCCGCATGCCGGCAAGGTGTCCCAGCCCGAATCCTTCAGCGGGCTGCTGGCAGGCTGCGTGTACTTCATGCAGTCGGGCGTGCTGCCCGTGCAGGCGGTGCAGCCGCTGGTCGAGGCGCTGCTGAAAAACTGCACGACGCTGGTCAAACCTTATTGGCAGGCGTCCATGCGCAAGCAGGTGCTGCAGGCGACCGTAGTCTGGTTGACAGACCCTCGCGTCGATCAGTTCGGCGATGTCGCCCATACGACGCTGCCGCCAATGCTCGATGCGATCTTCAAGTGCCACAAGCCGGACGACGAACCGCTGCCCTACCTGAAGGCGCTGCAGCTGATCGCGCAGCGCTATCCGGCGCAATTGGTGAACTATCTTCCCTTGCTGTCGACAATCACGGCACGGACCGTGGCACTGGCAGACGCTACCAGCGTGATCGCGCAGGCCATCAGCAGCATCGGGGACGAACCGCCGGTGGCTGCCGTTACCGTCGAAGAGCCGCCACCGCCACCGCCCGCACCCAAGCCAGTCGCCGTGATCGAACCGGTTCGTCCGGGCAGCCTGAACTGGCGACCCGTCGGCGGCGTGCTGGCCGAGCCGGCGACGGCGACTCCTGGCGGCGACGCAGGCAAGGCGGGCAATTTGCGGCTGGCCAACCGCAAGAAACACCGGCAGGCCAAGCGCGAGCGTATGCGGGCCAGCGAGCCTGTCGCCAAGGTGCGGAATACAGCCACGTCCGGTGTTCCCACGACAACGCAAGAAACGTCCGGCACTACACGCCACATTGTCGCCAACCTCACGTCCAACGTCGTCACCCACATCAACGCCAGACCGGTAGCCGCGAGCCCGACAACGAACGTACTGCCGAGCAGCACCAGCAGCACTGCCCCGACCATCAGCACGACCTCAACGACGCCGCCGCCGACAACGTCCACAATAACGTCTGCTATCGGCACTGCCGCCGTCACGGCGAGCGCAAACAAAGCCAACACCACCAACAACACCAAAGCGGGCGCCGGGAGCGATGACAAGGCCAAGAGCAAGGCGAACGACAAGGCCAACGATAAGGACAAGGACAAGCTCAGCACCAGCAGCACGCGGGACAACGCCGATAGCGCCGGTGGCAAGAACATCAAGACCAAAGGCGCGAACCAAGGCGCGAACCAAGTCGCTGGCACGAAATCGTCCGGCAAGGTCACCCTCAGCACGACGGCCACGCCGACCGTGCCCAGATCCCCGCAAGCCAAGGGCACACCCAGGGAGCAGTGGCAATTCCATTTCACGAAATCGAAGGATGACAGCATCCAAGGCCTCGACGCCTTGCTGAGCCGCGAGCCTGCGCTCTTGATGCAAAAAACAGGCGGCGGTACCGCTGCGCAGCCAGCGCTGTTCCATGCGATCAGCCGCGGCCAGCCCGACAAGTTAAGCTGGTTGATGGCGCAGATAGAGCAGCGCGACATCACGCTCGATACCGCGACCATCTTCCCTTTGTTTGACCGCGTATTTGACAGCGCGACCCTGATCGGAGACGGCCACAAGCAGGCGTTGCAGCGCTTCATCGCCGCCTGCGAACGTCTGGTGCCTGGTTGGTCTGGCGCATTTGCCGCCTATCTGAAAGTGAAAGGTGCAACGATTCCGGCTGGCTTCGGCCTGACTATTGTTTCACTCTCGTCCGCCGACAACGGCACACCTGCGAGGATGACCCGGCGCGAGCGTGAGCTCCACAAGGAGCAACTGAAGGCCGCGCGGCTGCTCAAGGAGCAGATTGACGAGGAAATGCACGCGTTCACTGGTGGCCGCAAGCCGGACATTGCCGATTGGCAGGCGTACAGCGCAGCCACCGCTGGGCAGCTGCTCAAGCAAGGCAATGTCGATGGCGGCCTCCTGATCGAACCAGACGATGACGGGGACATCCAGGTCATGCGCCAGATTCGTAACGGGCAGTGGAAGATGGCAACGGCAATACTGGACGCGAAGCTCACCACCGAGCAACTGCTGGCCAGGGACGCGCGGCAGCAGAATGCACTGATGATAACGATCAACACGGGCTATGCGCCGATGGTGGACACACTGCTGGAGATGGCGAGGAACCAGGGGGGGCAGGTGCTGCTCCGTATGCTGACCGCACGTGACGGCCAGGGGAACACGCCGCTGCTCTTGGCCTGCCAGGGCAAGCAAGAAACCATGGTCAAGTTACTGCTCGGTGCCGGGCACGTGGCCGAACAGCTGATGCAGGACGGGGCTGGCGCGCGCGCGTTTCTGGCGGCCATGACTCGCAATGACGTGCCAATGGCCAACCTGCTGATGGGCCATGCCATTGCGTTGGGGATGCGGGACGAATTTTCGGCGAGTATTGAAAACTTGCGCAGTTGATGCGCGGCTGATGCACGATTGAAGCGCCGTTGACGCTTACCGTCGTTGAGGAGAGCTTCCGGGCCGGAGTCTTTATTTAACTTCGGCCCGCGATCTCGCTGGCGCTTGCGTCGGCGCGCATCCGCCACAAACCTTCGAGCGAGTACAGCGCGAGCGCACCCCAGATCAATCCGAAGCCGATCGCACGATCGCTCGTGAACGCTTCCCCGTACACCCAGACGCCGATCAGCATCTGTATGGTCGGCCCAATGTACTGCAAGAGTCCGATGATGGACAGTGGGATGCGGCGAGCCCCGGCGGCAAAGAGAAGCAGCGGTATCGCCGTCACCGGACCAGCCGCCATCAGCAACAGCGTCAGTGACAGCGAATCACCCCACGCATGCGAGTTGCCGCTACCCGGAATCAGCAGGAAGGCGGCCGACAGCGGCAGCATCGCCAGCGTCTCCACCATCAGGCCTTCGAGCGGGCCGAGCGTCGCGGTCTTGCGGATCAGGCCATAGACCGCGAAAGTCACCGCGATCACCAGTCCTATCCATGGCAATTGTCCGGCGCTGATCGTCAGCCACGCGACGCCACACGCAGCCAGCACAACCGACGTCCATTGCAGGGAGCGCAATCGCTCGCCCAGCGTCAGCCCGAGCAGGACATTGAACAGCGGCGTGATGAAGTAGCCAAGGCTGGCATCGACGATATGGTCATCGTTGACGGCCCAGATGAATACCACCCAGTTCGTGAACAGCATTGCGGCGCTGGCGGCAAAGGCCAATGCAATGCGCGGCCGCTGTCGTATCGCATCCACCCAGCCCCATTGCCTCCGCAGGCCCAGCAGGCCGAGCAGGAACACGACAGACCACAGCACCCGGTGCGCCAGGATTTCTAGCGGCGGCACCGCCTGCATCAGGCGCAGGAAGACCGGGAACACGCCCCACATCGTGAATGCGGTGCCAGCCGCGAGTATGCCGCGCAGCATCTTCAGTCGAAGCCGAGCGACAGCTGGGGTGGCGCAGCGTCCTGCGTTGCGGAAGCCTCGGTACTCGCGCTCTTGTCCGCAGCCGCGTTGCCTTTGCCGGAGGTGTCGGCGGCGCCGGCCTGTCTGCTCGTCGCTTTTCCGTTCACGGCGTGGTTGCCCGTGCCGGCAAACAGCGCTTCGGCGCTTGCATCGACTTCGCTGATGAGATCGGCGCCGGTCGTGGCGACTTTCGCGGGGCGGGCGGTTTTGCGCGGACGGCCCTCGCGCAGCGGATTGCGGCTGCCGTGCTTGTTGAATACCTGCTTCGCTTCTTCGCGCACGCCCGGATCGCGCCGCATCCCCCACAGTGTGTCGCGCGCATGGCGTGCGGCTTCCAGGTGATCGACGATGGGCATCGGATAATCCTCGCCCATCAGCACGCCCAGCGATTGCTGCAGGCCTTCGGGCATGGTCCACGGCTCGGCGATGTACTCGACCGGCACGTTGGCGAGCGCCGGCAGCCAGCGCTTCACGAACACCCCCTGAGGATCCTGGTCCTGCGCCTGCTTCACCGGGTTGTAGATGCGCAGCGTGTTGATGCCGGTGACGCCGGATTGCATCTGCACTTGCGGGTAATGGATGCCCGGTTCGTAATCGAGAAATTCGCGCGCAAGATGCAGCGCCGGCTCCCGCCAGTGATTCCACAACTGGTAACTGGAGAAGCTCACCAGCAGAGCGCGCATGCGGAAATTGATCCAGCCAGTCTGCGCCAGCATTTTCATGCAGGCATCGATCAACGGAAAACCAGTCTCGCCGGCGCACCAGCGCTCGAAATGCTCTCGGTTGAAATGCGGCTCGCGCAAGCCGTCGAAGCCGCGGTGCACATTGCGCTCTTCAATGTCGGGCTGTGATTCCAGCTTCTGGATGAAGTGGCAGTGCCAGTGCAGCCGGCTCTCGAAAGACTTCAGCCCGGCCAGCGCATCCTTCGGGCGTACCGGGTCCGGCATGGCGTTGAACTCGGTGCGCGTCTTCCAGACCTTGTGCATCAGCTCGCGTATCGACAGCACACCATAGGCCAGGTGCGGCGACAGCCGCGAGCAGGCATCCTCGGCCGACAAGGGGCTGGACATCGCATAGCGGTATTCGTGCAGGTGCTTGCTGAAGAATTGGCGCACCTGTTGTGACGCCAACTTGCGCCCGCCTTTCTGGCGCAGTGGCTTGTCCGCACCCTGCATGCCCAGGCTGCTGGGGCGCAGCAGGCCGGCCGGCAGCAGCGGCTGCTTCGGCGCGCCGATGAAGTCGGGCGCAGCCAGCACCCGCTGGCGCATGCGCTCCATCCAGATCGACGCCCAGTCGTCGCGCGAGGCCAGCCTGCGCACCACGCCATTGGACGGGAATTCCTTCCATTCGATGCCATGCGCGGCGCACCAAGCGGCGACGCGCTTGTCGCGCTCGTAGCTGATCGCATTCCCAGTCTCTTCGTGCGAGTACAGCGAGAACGGACCATAGGTCTCGAGCACGCGCTTCAACACATGCGTGATCTCGCCAAACTGCACCACCAGCGGGCTACCGCGCGCCGACAGCGCCTGGTCGAGGTCATCCAGGCATTCATTGAGGAATTGCAGATGCTGTACCGAGTAGTCGGGTGCGCGGATCAGCTCGGGTTCATAGACGTAGAGCGGCAGCACCTCGCGATGCTTGACCGCTTCGACCAGTGGCGCGTGGTCGAACACGCGCAGGTCGCGCTTGAACCAGACGACGCCCAGCTTCACCGGTGCCAGCTCCTGCGCGGTGCGCCGTCGGGGCCGGTGCAATGGCTCCAGAACGCGGAGAAAGAGCGGCAGGCCTGGGCCGGATTCGGGAAGCGGCGTGCCGGCGCATGCAGCGTGCTGCACAGGGACGCCAACAGCTCCCGGTAGGCGGGATGCAGCGTTGCGGTCGATTCCACGGTCGCGGTGGCAGGCAGCATGGTGTTGAGGTCGGCAAGGTCGCCGATGTACAGGGCATCGGTTACTTCCGTCATTCTATCCATCACGAAACGCCAGCGCAGCCCCGACCATGGAAAAGCCCGGTGGAAGGGAAGGTGGATCACGCCCAGCCGCAGGCCGTCGAAGGCCTCGTCGGCCAGCATCCACGGATGGACAAGGCGGATATTTGCCGCGTTGTGCAGCGCGTCGGCCGTCACGGCAGCGTCGGCCAGTTGCAGCAAAGCCGGCGGCTCGGCCAGCGGCGCAGGTTCATCGATGCCCAGCAGCGCCGGCGTCGTCGCCAGGCACTCATTGCTGCGCGCGATGGCTTCCAGTGCCTCGTAGCTGGTGTCGAGCGCCGTGCCATCGACATGCCAGCCCGCCGGCGCATGCCGGGCGACGTTTTCGGCATTGAACAGATAGGGCTTGGCGCTGAAGGTCGCGGCCACCCATTGCCAGGACAGGTGGTTGGACGCGAGATCGCCATCCAGCAGGTGCGCATACATCCAGTCCGCGCCGGCGCGCCAGTGCACCTTGCGCAGATGGACGACGTAACTGGCGATCCACATCCGCGCATGGTTGTGCAGGTAGCCGGTCTGGTACAGCTCGTGCACGGCGCGGTCGATCACCTTCAGGCCGGTGCGGCCTTCGCGGATGTCGTCGGGCAGGGTGGGGCTGTAGGCTACGCCGGGCAGCGCAGGCCGCATGTCCGTCAGGATCGCGTCGCCGTGATGACCCCAGACATGGTGGAAGAATTCGCGCCAGCCGAACTCGAAGGCGAGCTTGTCCTGCAGCGTCAGCTTCGGCAGTCGCTCGAACAGCGTCGGGATGTCGGTAAAGCCGTGGGTCAGGTAAGGAGAAAGCCGGGTGACCCGGCCATCAAGGTGATTGCGGGATTTGCCGTAGGCCTGGATGTCGATGGCCTCGATGCGCTGTTGCAGCGCGGCGTCGGTAGGGGCGAAGTGGTCAGGCATACCGCATTGTAAAAGCTGCGCGGCATGCCTGCCGGGATCCGTACTGGCTGGTGCTGCCAGTACGGCTTTGGGGTCTTACATGCTGCGACGGTACTGGCCGCCGACTTCGAACAGGGCTTCCGTGATCTGGCCCAGCGAGCAGACGCGCACCGCGTCCATCAGGCAGGCGAAAACGTTCTCGTCGTTGATGACGGCCTGCTGCAGCGCTTCCAGTGCCTTCGGCGCTTCATCCTTGTGCTGGGCATGGAAGTCGGCCAGGCGCTTGAGCTGCGACTGCTTTTCTTCGTCGGTTGAACGCGCCAGTTCCAGCATTTGCGGGATGGTGTCGCCCTTCGGGTTGCGGAAGGTATTGACGCCGACGATGGGCAGGCTGCCGTCATGCTTCTTGTGCTCGTACAGCAGCGACTCTTCCTGGATCTTGCTGCGCTGGTAGCCGGTTTCCATCGCGCCCAGCACCCCGCCGCGCTCGGCGATGCGCTCGAACTCCTGCAGCACCGCTTCTTCGACCAGGTCGGTCAGCTCGTCGAGGATGAACGAACCCTGGTTCGGGTTCTCGTTCTTCGCCAGGCCCCATTCGCGATTGATGATCAGCTGGATCGCCAGTGCGCGACGCACCGATTCATCGGTCGGCGTGGTGATCGCTTCATCGTACGCATTGGTATGCAGCGAGTTGCAGTTGTCGTAGATCGCGATCAGCGCCTGCAGCGTGGTGCGGATGTCATTGAAGTCGACTTCCTGCGCATGCAGCGAGCGGCCCGAAGTCTGGATGTGGTACTTCAGCTTCTGGCTGCGGTCGTTCGCGCCGTACTTGTCGCGCATCGCGACGGCCCAGATGCGGCGTGCGACGCGGCCCAGCACCGTGTATTCCGGGTCCATGCCGTTGGAGAAGAAGAACGACAGGTTGGGCGCGAAATCATCGATGTTCATGCCGCGTGCCAGATAGGCTTCGACGAAGGTGAAGCCGTTCGACAGCGTGAAGGCCAGCTGCGAGATCGGGTTCGCGCCGGCTTCGGCGATGTGATAGCCCGAGATCGACACCGAATAGAAGTTGCGCACCTTGTGGTCGACGAAGTATTGCTGGATGTCGCCCATCACCTTCAGCGAGAACTCGGTCGAGAAAATGCAGGTGTTCTGGCCCTGGTCTTCCTTCAGGATGTCGGCCTGCACCGTGCCGCGCACGTTCTGTAGCACCCAGGCCTTGATCTTCGCGGTTTCTTCGGCATTCGGCTCGCGGCCCTGGTCGGCGCGGAACTTGTCGAGCTGCTGGTCCATTGCGGTGTTCATGAACATCGCGAGGATGGTCGGCGCCGGGCCGTTGATGGTCATCGACACCGAAGTGGTCGGATCGCATAGGTCGAAGCCGTCGTACAGCACTTTCATGTCTTCGACGGTCGCGATCGACACGCCGGAGTTGCCGACCTTGCCGTAGATGTCGGGACGCAGCGCCGGGTCGGCGCCGTACAGCGTCACCGAGTCGAATGCGGTCGACAGGCGCTTGGCGGGCATGCCTTCGGACACCAGCTTGAAGCGGCGGTTGGTACGGAAGGCATCGCCTTCGCCGGCGAACATGCGGGTCGGGTCTTCGTTCTCGCGCTTGAACGGGAACACGCCGGCGGTGTACGGGAAGCTGCCGGGCAGGTTTTCCTTCATCAGCCAGGTCAGCAAGTCACCCTGGTCGCTGTAATGCGGCAGTGCGACTTTGCGCACGCGGTTGCCCGACAGGGTTTCGTAGTACAGACGGGTGCGGATTTCCTTGTCACGGATCTTCACCACATGCTCGTCGCCCGAATAAGTGGCGCGCAGTTCCGGCCAGCTGTCGAGCAGCTGGCGTGCGTCCGGAGCCAGTGCCTGATCACGCTGCGTGATCAGGTCGTCGAAATCGGCATGCTTGCCGGCGTTGAACAGCAGGCGCTTGGCTTCCGACAGTTGCTGGCGCTCGCGGGCGATCGCGGCTTGCTTGTCGACGCGGCGATGGTAGTGGCGAACCGTGTCCGAGATCTCGGCCAGGTAACGGCTGCGTGCCGGCGGCACGATCGCATTGCGGCCGCTGGACGAGCGCACATTCACGATTGCCAGCTTGCCGGCGCCGGCCTTCAGGCCCAGCTCGGTCAGCTTGGGCAGCAGGCCCTGATAGAGCGCGGTCACGCCATCGTCATTGAAGCGCGACGCCTGCGTGCCGAACACCGGCATCTGCTCGGGCGATTGGCTCCAGGCTTCGCGGTTGCGCTGCACCTGCTTGGCGACATCGCGCAGCGCATCTTGCGCGCCCTTGCGGTCGAACTTGTTGATGGCGACGAAGTCGGCGAAGTCCAGCATGTCGATCTTTTCCAGCTGCGATGCGGCGCCGAATTCCGGCGTCATCACATACAGGCTGGCATCGACGTGCGGGACGATCGCGGCATCGCCCTGGCCGATGCCCGAGGTTTCGACGATCACGAGGTCGAAGCCGGCCACACGGCAAGCGGCCACGACGTCGGGCAGCGCCTGCGAGATTTCGGAACCCGCTTCACGCGTGGCCAGCGAGCGCATGAACACGCGCGACTGGCCGCCCCACGGGCCGATGGCGTTCATGCGGATACGGTCGCCCAGCAGCGCGCCACCGGACTTGCGGCGCGACGGGTCGATCGAGATCACGGCGATGTTGAGCTTGTCGTCCTGGTCGATGCGTAGGCGGCGGATCAGTTCATCCGTCAGCGACGATTTGCCAGCGCCACCGGTACCGGTGATGCCCAGTGCGGGAATATGGGTCTTGCCGGCGCCTTCATGCAGCGCCTTTTTCAGTTCAGGCGAGGCCTTGCCGTTTTCCAGCGCCGTGATCAGCTGCGCCAGCGGGCGCTGGCGCGCGACCATGTCGCCCTGCTGCAGCGCTTCGGTCGACTGCGGCGCATAGACCGACAGGTCGACGTCGCAGGTCTGGATCATGTGCAGGATCATGCCGACCAGGCCCATGCGCTGGCCGTCTTCCGGGCTGAAGATACGCGTCACGCCGTACTCATGCAGCTCCTGGATCTCGGCCGGCACAATCACGCCGCCGCCGCCGCCGAACACCTTGATGTGCTCGCCGCCGCGTTGCCTGAGCAGGTCGATCATGTACTTGAAGTACTCGACGTGGCCACCCTGGTAGCTGGAGATCGCGATGCCTTGCGCATCTTCCTGCAACGCTGCGGTGACGATCTCGTCAACCGAACGGTTGTGACCGAGGTGGATCACTTCCGCGCCTTGCGCCATCAGGATGCGCCGCATGATGTTGATCGAGGCGTCATGGCCATCGAACAGGGAAGCGGCAGTAACGAAGCGGACTTTGTTCTTCGGGGTGTACGCAGTCAGGCTTTGGGCGACGGACAGGTCGGTCATTGGTATCTCCGGGCAGGCTTGAGGCAGCTTGTGGCCACCTTTTCGTTCAAGTTGACGCTTACGTCAACGTAAAGCGCGAGTATAGCCGGAAACTGGCCTTGTCCATAAGACATGCCGTGGGGAAATATTGATGATCGGCCGGCTCAGCCGGCGGTATCCGGGCGCGCCAACCGGTGCATCGCCAGCGCCTGCAATTCGCGCTGGCCATCGTCTTGCCGGCCGAGTTCGACGCCCCAGCTGAACATATGGGCGGTTGCTTCACGGTCGCCAATTCAGAGCAAGCACTTACATATCCTATAAGCGTCTGCCATGTGATATTCGTCGATTTGCAGCACGTGCCGGAATCGACCACGCTGCTAAGCATCACGCCGATAAGCGCGCCGAGCTCCGCGCCCGGCGCTGGATCGACCGGCGTCATCAATGTAATCCCGCCATAAATCGTGCGGCAGAGATCGCCGCCGCGGACGAGTGTGAGGCCCCGGATCAACAACAGGACGGGCCGTGGGCAAGTCGGACGGGAAGCGTGGGGCGCGTGGGGCGGTGCATCATCGGTCATTGCCGAAGCGCTTGCGCGGTTTTGTTCAGGCCGATACCAAAGCCGCCCGCGGGAGCGATGTCTTCGACACTGTTGTCGTCATCCTAACGCGTGTCCTGTTGGGAGCTGATGCCGGTACTGCTGCTTGGTGTGAGGCGGCTGCTGCTCGTAGATGAACTCAAGCTGATGACTTTTCTCTCTCGGAGCAGGTACAAGCCGACATGCGGCTGCACCGCGGGTTACGCGCCTACGTAACCTGAGAAAGGAAGGGCTTCCGCCACAATGAAAAATGTGTGCGGTCAGAAAAGCTTCATCGAACGGTGAAGTACGATCGCCGAATCGCCGAGTATGATCAGAATCCCCAGCGAGTACTGCCGAATCAGTTAGGCCAGTATTTCTGCCCGGGTTTCTGAAACACTGGCGGGTACCTACGTGAGCGAGACAAGGTTCTGAGCCCGTAATTACTCGACAGTGACCGACTTCGCCAGGTTGCGCGGCTTGTCGACATCGGTGCCGCGCGCCAGCGCCGTGTGATAAGCGAGCAGCTGCAGCGGCACCACGTGCAGGATCGGCGACAGCAGGCCGTAGTGTTCCGGCATGCGGATCACGTGCAGGCCATCGCCCGGCGCGATGCGCGAATCGGCGTCGGCGAACACATACAGCTGACCGCCGCGTGCGCGAACTTCCTGCATGTTCGACTTCAGTTTCTCGATCAGCGCATCGTTCGGTGCGACCGTCACCACCGGCATCTCCTCGGTCACCAGCGCCAGCGGGCCGTGCTTGAGTTCACCCGCCGGATACGCCTCGGCATGGATGTAGGAGATTTCCTTCAGCTTCAGTGCGCCTTCGAGCGCGATCGGGTAATGCAGGCCACGGCCCAGGAACAGCGCATTTTCCTTGCGCGCGAACGCATCGGCCCACGCAATGATCTGCGGCTCCAGCGCCAGTACCGACTGCAGCGCAGCGGGCAGGTGGCGCAGGTTCTTCAGGTGGGCGGCTTCGTCGTCGGCCGACAGTCGGCCCCGCAATTTGGCCAGCGTCAGTGTCAGCAAGAACAGCGCCGCCAACTGCGTGGTAAAGGCCTTGGTTGATGCCACGCCGATTTCCACGCCGGCGCGCGTCAGGTAGGACAGTGTGGTCTCGCGCACCATCGCCGACGTGGCGACATTGCAGATCGCCAGCGAGTGGCGATGGCCGAGTTCTTTCGCATACTTGAGCGCTGCCATCGTGTCGGCGGTTTCGCCGGACTGCGATATCACGACCACCAGCGCCTTCGGGTTCACCGCCGGTTCGCGGTAACGGTATTCGCTGGCGATCTCGACATTGGTTGGCAGGCCCGCGATCGATTCCAGCCAGTACTTGGCCGTCATGCCCGAGTAATAGCTGGTGCCGCAGGCGAGGATCTGGATGGCATCAATCTGGCCGAACACTTCACCCGCGCTCTTGCCGAACAGCTCAGGCGCAAAGCCGAGCACGCCTTCGAGCGTGTCGCCGATTGCGCGCGGCTGCTCGAAGATTTCCTTCTGCATGTAATGACGGTACGGGCCGAGGTCGATGGCGCCCGAATACGCATGCACGGTCTGCACGTTGCGCTCGACCGCCTTGTCGTCGCGATCGGTGATGGCAATGCCATCGAGGCGCACGTCGACGACATCGCCTTCTTCCAGATAAATGATCTGGTCGGTGGTGCCGGCCAGTGCCATCGCATCGGAAGCGACGAAATTCTCGCCCTTGCCCAGGCCAACCACCAGCGGGCAGCCCAGACGTGCACCCACCACGCGGTTCGGCTCGTCGTCGCAGAACACCGCGATCGCGAACGCGCCATGCAGGCGTTTGACCGCCTTTTGCACCGTGCGCAGCAGGTCGCCGTCATACATGTCGTTGACCAGGTGGGCAATCACCTCGGTATCGGTCTGCGATTCGAACACATAACCGCGTTGCTTCAGTTCGGCACGGATCTCTTCGAAGTTCTCGATGATGCCGTTGTGGACCACCGCGATGCGCGGCTTGCCGTCGCGCGAAGAGAAGTGCGGGTGCGCGTTATTGGTCGCGGGAACGCCATGCGTGGCCCAGCGCGTATGCGCAATGCCGGTCTGGCCGGTGAATTGCGTGCTGGCCACCTGTGCTTCCAGCTCGGCCACACGTGCGACACTGCGCGAACGCTTCAGCCCTTGCTGGTGGACGGCGACGCCACACGAGTCATAGCCGCGGTACTCGAGGCGCTTCAGGCCTTCAAGCAGGATGGGAACGATGTCGCGCTTGGCGACGGCGCCTACGATGCCGCACATGGGTCAGTCCTGTTTTTTCTGTTTCACCGGCCGTTGCCAGCCATTGATGGTGGTCTGCTTCGCACGCGACACGGTCAGGCTGCCTGCCGGCGCATCCTTGGTCAGCGTGGTGCCGGCGCCCAGCGTCGCGCCCTTGCCGACGGTGACCGGGGCCACCAGCTGGGTGTCGCTGCCAATGAAGGCATCGTCCTCGATCACGGTGCGGTGCTTGTTGGCGCCGTCGTAGTTGCAGGTGATGGTGCCGGCGCCGATGTTCACGCGCGAGCCGACCGTCGCATCGCCGACGTAGGCGAGGTGATTGGCCTTGCTGTGCGCACCGAACTGGCCATTCTTGACCTCGACGAAATTGCCGATGTGGACGTCTTCGCCCAGGACGGTACCGGGGCGCAGGCGAGCATACGGGCCGATCTGCGAGGCGGGGCCGACTTCGGCATCCTCGATGTGGCAGAAGGGCTTGATGACGGCGCCGCTGCGGATGTGCGCATTGCGCAGCACGCAGTGGGCACCGACCTTGACGCCATCGTCGAGCACGACGCGGCCTTCGAACACGCAGCTGATGTCGATCTCCACATCGCGACCGCAGACCAGCTCGCCGCGCACATCAATGCGCGCCGGGTCGGCCAGCGTGACGCCGGCATTCAGCAGGCCGTCGGCCACATTGCGCTGGTGGATGCGCTCGAGTTCGGCCAACTGTACCTTGCTGTTGACGCCCAGCGTTTCCCAGACATGGGCCGGCTGCGCGGACTCGACGGCCACGCCATCCTTGACGGCTTGCGCGATCACGTCGGTCAGGTAGTACTCGCCCTGCGCATTGTCATTCGACAGGCGCGACAGCCAGGCTTTCAGTGGTTTTGTCGGGGCGACGATGATGCCGGTATTGACTTCGCGGATCGCGCGCTCGGCTTCGTTCGCGTCTTTCTGTTCGACGATGCGCACGATCTTGCCGTTCTCGCGCACGATGCGGCCGTAGCCGGTCGGGTCGTCGAGGTCGACGGTCAGCACCGCCAGCTTGTCAGTGCCGGCCTTGGCGACCAGTGCCTGCAGTGTGCTCGCCGTCGTCAGCGGCACGTCGCCATACAGCACCAGCGTCGGTGCAGCGTCATCGAGCTGCGGCACCGCCTGCATCACTGCATGACCGGTACCCAGCTGCGGCTGCTGCAGCACGAAGCGCAGGTCAGCGGCAGCGAGGCGGGTCGGCACGGCGTTGCCGCCATGGCCATAGATCACGCAGCAGGTGGAAGGGGACAGGGTGCGCGCGGTATCGATCACGTGCGACAACAGAGGCTTGCCGGCCAGGGCATGCAAGACCTTGGGCAGGTCAGATTGCATGCGTTTTCCCATGCCGGCTGCGAGGATGACGACGTTCATAGGCAGATATTGGAGAGGTGCAAAATTTTAGCACGCACCCCACACCGCTCCCGACAGGAAAGCGGCAGATTTGGCGCCTTTTGGCAGCGATCAAGCGCGGAACTTATCGACGGGGACCTTGTCCCGGCCAGCTTGTCCGCGTTGGCCAATGCTGTCACCCGGCGTATTTATTCGTCGCTGTCTTCGTCGTCATCGGCAGCGCGATGCAGGCGGATCACGCTGCCTGTGCTGCTGCTACCCATGTCCGAGCCGGTTGCGCATGGCTCTTCATCGAAGGCAATGTCACCGTCCGGATTGGCCACGCCCGTGGCTTTCAATTGTGAAAATTCGAACAGCGAGCGGTCCATCAGGTGCGACGGGATTACCGTCGACAGCGACGAGAAGATGTTTTCCACGCGTCCCGGGAATTTCTTTTCCCAGTCGCGCAGCATGCCCTTGATCTGCTTGCGCTGCAGGTTTTCCTGACTGCCGCACAGATCGCAGGGGATGATAGGGAAATTCTTCAAAGCCGCATAACGTTCGGTATCGGCTTCGCGCACATAGGCCAGCGGGCGGATGACCACATGCTTGCCGTCGTCGGACACCAGTTTGGCCGGCATGCCCTTCAGTTTGCTGCCGAAGAACATGTTCAGGAAGAAGGTCTCCATGATGTCGTCGCGATGATGGCCGAGCGCGATCTTGGTTGCGCCCAGTTCATCGGCAACGCGATACAGGATGCCGCGACGCAGGCGCGAGCACAGCGAGCAAGTAGTTTTGCCTTCCGGGATCACGCGCTTGACGATGCTGTAGGTATCCTGTTCCTCGATGTGGAAGGGGACATCGATGCTGCGCAGGTACTCGGGCAACACATGGGCGGGGAAATTCGGCTGCTTCTGGTCGAGGTTGACCGCGACGATCTCAAACGAAATGGGCGCGCGCTCGCGCAGCGTCAGCAGGATATCGAGCAGCGCATAGCTGTCCTTGCCGCCGGACAGGCAGACCATCACCTTGTCACCGTCCTCGATCATGTTGAAGTCGCCGATCGCCTGGCCGACCTGACGGCACAGCCGCTTGTGCAGCTTGTTGTTTTCGAACGCCGCCTTTTCGGCCTGGCGCGCGGTCAGCCCGCCCTTGAGTCCGGCCTTCAGCCCGCTGTCGACGACGTCATTCATGCGCGCTCCTTGAAGTGCAGTACTTCGACGCCGACCGCTTCGCAGTCCGGATAGACATCCGGCTTCTGGGTCGACACCTGCACCGCACGCACTTTCGGGTGCGCCAGCAGGGTGCGTGCGACGTCATCGCACAGCGTTTCCTGCAACTGGATATGACCGGTCGATACGCGTGCCTCGATCGTGTTGCGGATGAAATCGTAGTCGACGACTTCATCCAGCTGGTCTTCCGTGGGCGTGGAAACGGCGAGCGGGATGAACAGCTCGACATTGAACAGCACGCGCTGCTCGCCCTGCTTTTCGAAGTCGTGCACGCCGATATTGATCATCACCTCGAAATTGCGCAGGAATAGGCGACGGCAATCGGTCAGGGCAGGGTGGATCAGCAGGGAAGTCATGAATTGAGTCATTTCATCAGGGCCCGGAGGCCGGTTTTACAACGTAAATCTGGTTGGCCCTGCGGTGGTGCTTAGTGCGCGCACTTCGCTGGCCAACGGTTCGGGATGCTCTCAGGCGCTCACTTGGTCAGGAACATCACATCACGCGGCGAAGGCAGCAGGTGCTGGCCGCCATCGACCATCAAGGTGGTGCCGGTGACGGCACTGGCCCTGGCGAGGTAGCAGGCGGCCTGCGCGATATCGGCCGGCGTGCTGCCCTTGCCCAGCGGCGCCAGCGGGTGCGCGCGCTCGAAAGCCTGCTCGTCCATGTCGCCCGACACCATCGTCAATCCGGGCGCGAGTCCGACCACGCGCAGCTTCGGTGCCAGCGCCTGCGCCAGCATCGTGGTCGCGGCCTGCAGCGCTGCCTTCGACAAGGTATACGACAGGAAGTCCGGGTTCAAATTGTCCAGCTTCTGGTCCAGCAGGTTGATGACCACACCCTGCTCGCCTTCGGGCGTCGCCGCATGCAGCGCTTGCGCGAGCAGCACCGGCGCTGCGAGGTTGGCGTGCATGTGGTCGTCGAGGCGGGCGACACTGAAGCTGGCCGCATCGTCATAGTCAAACAGTGATGCGCTGTTGACCACGCAATTCACCCGTCCCAGTGCGGCCGCGGCGCGCGGCAGCAAGGCACGCGCCTCGTTCTCGTCAGACAGGTCGCAGGCCAGCGTCACCACGCGGCGGCCGAGCGCGGCAATCTCACCCGCGGTGGCCTCCGCCTCAGCGGCAGAATGGCGGTAATGGACGACGATGTCCCAGCCGTCCTGTGCGAGTGCGAGCGCAATCGCGCGCCCGATCCGCCTGGCGGCGCCGGTCACGAGGGCAATCTTGTTCGTCTGCGTCATGGGGACTGTGAATTGGTTGTTGGCTTTATGGTTGGCGTTATCGTCGGCAAGGCGAGCTTGCATCAAGGACTGTTCAAGAGCCTCTACAATGGCGGCCATGCCATTGCCCGAGCCTACTGCGGACGCGCTTGCTGCGTCGCGCGCGTTGCACCGCCTGATCAGCGAAGATATTCGCGCCCACGATGACTGGATTTCCTTCGCGCGCTACATGGAGCTGGCGCTGTATGCGAAGGACCTCGGCTATTACGCCGGTGGCGCGGCCAAGCTCGGCAAAGACGGAGATTTTACAACCGCCCCCGAAATCACGCCCCTGTTCGGCGCGACGCTGGCCCGCTTTGCACGCGACCTGTTACCCGTCCGCCCGTTGCGGCTGCTCGAATTTGGGGCAGGTACCGGCAAGCTCGCGCATGACATACTGGCTGCCTTGCGAGCCGCCGGGGTCGAGGTCGCCTCTTACGAGATTGTCGAATTGTCAGCTGAATTGCGTGCGAGGCAGCAGGCACTGCTGGGCAAAGACCTGGCAGTACGCTGGCTGTCGGCGCCGCCTCCTGCGTTTTCGGGGCTGGTGATTGCCAATGAAGTGCTGGATGCGATGCCAGTCCATCTGCTGGTGCGAAAAGGCGGTCGCTGGCGCGAACGGGGCGTGAGCGTGGACCATGACGGCTTTCGCTACGTCGACCGCGATGCCGATCCGGTGCTGGCGTCCCAGATACCGGACGCCGAGACCCTGCCGGACGGCTACCTGACCGAGGTGCATCCCCAGCAGTCCGGCTTCATCCGCATGCTGGCCGATATGTTGAGGGCAGGAGAGGGCGGCGCAGCCCTGTTGATCGACTATGGTTTTCCAGCCAGTGAGTACTACCTGCCGCAGCGCGCCGAAGGCACATTGATGTGTCACTACCGGCATCATGCGCATGGTGATGCCTTCTTTCTGCCCGGCTTGCAGGACATCACCGCACATGTGGATTTCACGCAAGTGGCGCGCGCCGGGCTCGAAGCCGGGCTCGAGATTGGTACCTGGCAGAGTCAGGCGGCGTTCCTGTTGGCTGCGGGCCTTCCCGAATTGCTGCAGGCCGGGAAGCCGGATCAGGCGGCGGACTGGCTGCCGCAGGCAAATGCGATCCAGAAACTGACCTCGCCAGCCGAAATGGGTGAGTTGTTCAAGGTGCTGGTGCTGACGCACCAGCTGGTAATGCCGGCTTCATTGGCGCGCAGCGACCGCAGCCATCGCCTCTGACCCTGCCTCAAGCGAGCTTATGCTTTTAGAAAGAAACTGATGATCCGCTGGTTGCTGACCATATTCCTCGCCCTGGTGGTCTTTTCCTCGCTGTTGCCGTGGCTGGAAAAGCTGGGCATAGGTCGCTTGCCGGGCGATGTGCGGTTTAGTATTTTTGGCATGAAAATCTTCCTGCCGTTTGCGTCCACCATCCTGCTGACGATGGTGATCCTGCTGATCGGGAAGCTTATCTGACTAATCCGACATCTGAAGCGAGGCACGGAACCCATTCCAAATAGGCCGCGAACATCATGATCCGCTGGGTTGTTGCTATTTTCGTGCTACTTGCCGTCTTTTATCCGCTTTTGCCATTTCTGGAGCGGGTGGGTGTCGGTCGGCTGCCGCTTGACGTGCGCTTTCGCTACCGCGAAATGATTTTTTGCCTGCCCTTCGGATCGGCGCTCGCGTGGTCCGCCCTTGTCTTCCTGATAGCCAAATTGACCCAATTGCTGTGATTCGCCAGTTGATGTGCGGGTTCTGGCGCAGTCGGGCAAGACGAAAACAAGCCGTTTCCTGCCTTCCGACAAATCGGTCGCGTTAAATTAATTGACAAAAGCAATGTGCACCTTTATAGTCCTTGGTTCCCTGCGGAGGGGTGGCCGAGTGGTTAATGGCAGCAGACTGTAAATCTGCCCTCTTGCGAGTACGCTGGTTCGAATCCAGCCCCCTCCACCAGGCGCCAGATCTGCAAAGTCTGGCAGTAGCGAGTAGTGGTTGTCGGCCGAGGTGGGTCACCCAAGCGGGTGTAGCTCAATGGTAGAGCTGAAGCCTTCCAAGCTTAAGACGAGGGTTCGATTCCCTTCACCCGCTCCAGAAAAAGTTTTAGTTGAACGCATTCGGGCCACCGGATGCGGGCGACGAAGCCCTTGTAGCTCAGTGGTAGAGCACTCCCTTGGTAAGGGAGAGGCCACGTGTTCAATCCACGTCAAGGGCACCAGATTTCGCTGGTATTTGTCGGTACAGTCGGGCGGTTTGCCTGAACATTCACATCAAATCGTTTAGGAGTGCAAGATGGCAAAAGGCAAGTTTGAGCGGACCAAACCGCACGTGAACGTTGGCACGATTGGCCACGTTGACCATGGCA